>NZ_DATMFA010000130.1:0-30543 GCF_035556475.1 Paracoccus sp. (in: a-proteobacteria)
GACCTTCTTGCCCTTCAGGTCGGCGATGGTCTGGACGGGGCCATCGGCCTTGACCATCAGGCAGTTCAGCGGCGTCGCGACCAATGTGCCGACGCGCTTCAGCGGCAGGCCCTGATGGACCTGAAGATGCAGTTGCGGCTGATAGCTGATGGCAAGGTCCGCCTTGCCCGCCGCGACCAGCTTCGGGGGATCGGCCGGATCGGCGGGGGCCACGACCTCGACATCCAGCCCTTCCTCGGTGAAGAAACCCTTCTCCTGCGCGACGATGATCGGGGCATGGTCGGGGTTCACGAACCAGTCGAGGATCAGGGTCATCTTGTCCTGCGCAAGGGCGGGCTGGGCCAGCAGCGCCAGTGCGGCGGTAAGGGCGAAATGCTTCATTCGGACTCTCCTCCAAGGGCAATGAGGGTGATTTCGCCGTTCCAGCGGCGGGACAGGGCCTCGGCCGCGCGCCATGAGCGCAGGCCAGAGCGGCAGGCCAGCACGACGCGCTGGCCGGGATGGGGCAGGGGGCCGGTCGCGCCATATCCGGGATAGCGCAGCGCATAGGGTGTGGCCTTGCGCGGCGCCTCGTCCTCGGGGCGCAGGTCGATGACGAGGTCGGCTTCGGACAATTCCTCGCGCGCGACGAAGCGCGGGCCGGTCTGCTCGGGCGCGCCGTCAAAGCGGAACTGCGTCAGCCGCCCGCCCTCGAATCGGGTGAGCTGGCCCAGAGGCGAGGGCGAAAGGCCAAGGATCGCCGCCAGCGCCATCTGGGCCTGAAGGCAGCCGAGCATTCCCACGACCGGTCCCAGCACGCCCGCCGTGGCGCAGGTCTGGCCGCTGTCGGGCGGATCGGGAAACAATGCGCGCAGGCTGGGGGCGCCGCCGCAAAAGCCGCCGACATAGCCCGCCAGTCCCAGCGCCGAGGCCGAGATCAGCGGCTTTCCCGCCGCGAGGCAACTATCCGAAAGCGTGTAGCTGGCCGCATAGCTGTCGGCGCAGTCAAGGACGACATCCGCCGCCGCGACCAGCGCAGGGGCATTTGCGGGCGTCAGCCGGTCCACCAGCGCCTCGACCGCGACTTCGGGGTTCAGCCGTCGGACGGCCCCGGCCGCCGCGAGGGCCTTGGGCGCGCCCAGATCCTCCATGCGGTAGAGGGGCTGGCGATGCAGGTTCGTCTCCTCGACCGTATCCGGGTCGATCAGGGTGATGCGACCGATCCCCGCCCCGGCAAGATATTGCAGCGCCGGAACGCCCAGCCCGCCCGCGCCCACGATCAGGACATGGGCGGCGCGGATGCGGGCCTGCCCCTCGTCCCCGACCTCGGGCAGCACCATCTGGCGGGCATAGCGGTTCATGCCGTGACCCTCAGCCATTCGCGGATCCGCGCCTCGGGGTCGGGGTTCAGCGTGATGTCCGTCACAGCCGAGGCGATGTCGGCCCCCGCCGCGAAAGCCTCCATCGCGCGTTCGGGCGTGACGCCGCCGATTGCGACCAGCGGCGTGTGGCCGACCAGCTTGCGCCATTCGCGGACCCGGTCCAGCCCCTGCTGTTCCCATTTCATCTTCTTCAGGATGGTCGGCCAGACCGGACCCAGCGCGATGTAATCGGGCTTCAGCGCCAGCGCGCGGTCCAGTTCGGCATGGTCATGGGTCGAGAGGCCCAGCCGCAGCCCGGCCTTGCGGATCGCGGGGATGTCGGCCTCGTCCAGATCCTCCTGCCCGAGATGGATGAAATCGCAGCCAAGGTCGATCGCCTCGCGCCAATGGTCGTTGACGACCAGCATGGCGCCATGCGCGCGGCAAAGTTCGCGGCAAAGCGCCAGCTCGCCCAGCAGCTTCTCGGCCGGCTGGTCCTTGATGCGGATCTGCACCAGCCTGACCCCCAGCGGCAGCGCGCGGCGCAGCCAGTCGGCATTGTCGAAGATCGGATAGAAACGCGGCAGCTTCATCCCAGCACCCCCATTCCGAAAACCGGGGTCGAGGGGGCGGCCATGTCCCGCGCCTCGATCGGGTTCGCGCCGTGGGCGAGTTGCCCGGCCTCGATCGCCAGCGCCATGGCGCGGGCCATCGCGACCGGATCGCCGGCCTTGGCGACGGCGGTGTTCAAAAGGACCGCGTCATAGCCCAGTTCCATTGCCTGCGCGGCATGGCTGGGCAGGCCGATCCCGGCATCGACGACCAGCATCGTTTCGGGGAAATGCGCGCGCAGGCTGCGCAACCCGTAGGGGTTGTTCAACCCGCGACCCGACCCGATCGGCGCGCCCCAAGGCATCAAGACCTCGCAGCCCGCATCCAGCAGGCGGCCGCAAACGGACAGATCCTCGGTGCAATAGGGAAAGACCTGAAAGCCGTCATCGGCCAGGATCTTCGCCGCCTCGACCAGCGCCACCACGTCGGGGCAAAGCGTGTCGTCGTCGCGGATGACCTCAAGCTTGATCCAGCGCGTGTCGAAAACCTCGCGCGCCATCTGGGCGGTCGTCACCGCCTCGCGCACGGAATGGCAGCCGGCGGTATTCGGCAGGACCGGAATCCCAAGCTCGCGGATCAGGGCGTGAAAATCCTGCCCCGCGCCGCCCTCGCGCCGGAGTGAGACGGTGGCGATCCCGGCCTTCGAGGCGCGGAAGGCCTCGGCCATGATTGTGGGCGAGGGGTAAAGCGCGGTGCCCAGCATCAGCGGGCTTTCGACTTCGGTTCCGTAAAAGGCCGGCATCCTCAGCCTCCCTGCATCGGGGCGAGGACTTCCAGCGCGTCGCCATCCTTCAGCATGGCCGAGGAGCGCGCGCCTGCGGGCAGGAAATCGCCGTTGAGCGCGGTCGCGACGCGCGCCTCGGCCAGCCCGATCTGGGCCAGCACGTCCTGCACGGTCGGGCCGGTCAGGTCGCGCGCCTCTCCGTTAAGGGTGATCTTCATCCATGAACTCCGGTTTCCGGCCCGTGGTGATATGGTCTGCGGCCATGCGTGCCACGGCGGGGGCCAGAAGATAGCCGTGGCGGTAAAGGCCGTTTGCGAAAAGCGTGCTGCCCCTGCGGCGCAGGCGGGGCAGGTTGTCTGGGAAGGCGGGGCGCGCATCGGCGCCAAGCTCCAGGATCTCGGCCTCGGCGAAGCCGGGATGGAGGGCATAGGCCGCGCTCAGCATCTCGACCGCCGAACGGGCGGTGACGCGGTGCCGGCCGCCGGTTTCCAGCATGGTCGCCCCGATCATGTAGACGCCGTCGCCGCGCGGCACGATGTAAAGCGGGATGCGCGGGTGCAGCAGGCGGATGGTGCGGGTCAGCACCACCTCGGGGCAGCGCAGGACCAGCATCTCGCCCCGGACGCCACGCAGGTCGGAAAGCTGATCGCGGGCGGCAAGGCCACGGGCATCGACCGTCAGGCCCGAGGGAGTGCCGCCGGTCTCGACCCCGATGCCCTTCTCGGCAAGGCGGTCGCGCAGCAGGCCAAGCGCCTCACGCGGGTTCAGATGCGCCTCGCTCTCGAAGAACAGGCCGCGCGGGAAGCGGCCCTCAAGCGCGGGCTCCAGCGCCGCGATCTCCTCGGGCGGCAAGGGGCGATGCGCCTCGGTCATGCGGGCGAAGCGGTCGAGTTCGGCCCGGTCGCGCGAGGGCGCGAGGACGAGGGTGCCGCGCCGGGTCACCGGCACGCCCTGCGCCTGCCACCAGTCGGCGGCGTCGAGGCCAAGGCGAACCACGGTCGGCTCGGCGCTTTCCGCCTCGCAATAAGGCGCCAGCATCCCGCCGGCGCGCCAGCTGCAACCGTGATCGCCCGGACCGCCGGCGGGGTCGATGATCCGGGGCGACAGCCCGCGCGCCGCCAGTTCCGTGGCGATCGTCAGCCCCATGACCCCGGCGCCAAGGACGGTGATTTCGGTCATGGCCGCCCCCAGATCCCGTGGAAGTGATGGACCGGGCCATGCCCCAGCCCGACCGAAAGCGCGTCCGCGGCGGCGATGGCGCCTTGCAGCCAACCATGCGCGCGCGTGACGGCCTCGGGCACCGAAAGGCCCTGTGCCAGCCCGGCCGCAATCGCCGAGGAGAGCGAGCATCCGGTCCCGTGAGTGTTTCGCGTCTGCTGGCGGGGAGTGGACAGCGTCAGCGGCTCGGGCCCGGCCAGCAGGTCGGTGCAGACCGCGCCTTCGGCATGGCCGCCCTTCATCAGGACATGGCGCGCGCCAAGGGCCAGCAGGTCGCGGCCTTGTCGCTCCATCTCGGCAGTCGTCTGGGCAGGGGCAACGTCCAGCAGCCGCGCCGCCTCGGGCAGGTTCGGGGTCAGCACGGTGGTCAGGGGGATCAGCCTTTCGCGCAGCGCCGCGACCGCCTCATCGGCCAGAAGGGCATCGCCCGATTTCGCGACCATCACCGGGTCGAGCACGACCGGGACGGGGCCGGTGTCCAGAAAGGCGCGCAGGCGATCCGCGACGACGGCGATCACCTCGGGGCCGCCAACCATGCCGATCTTGACCGCGCGGATGTCGAGATCGCCAAAGACCGCGTCGATCTGCGCCCCGACCATGGCGGGGCTGACGGCCTCGACCGCGGCGACGGTGCGGGTGTTCTGCGCGGTGATCGCTGTGATCACGGATGCGCCATAGACGCCAAGCGCCGAGAAGCTTTTCAGATCCGCCTGTATCCCTGCACCGCCGCCGCTGTCCGAGCCGGCGATGGTGAGCGCGATGGGATGTGACATGGCCCGCCTTCCGTTAAGACCGGGGCCATGCGGAGCAGGGGATATGCGCACCTGAAAACGGGTTTGCCCCCGCCCGGCGCTCTACCCTTCCCTACGCCGGCATGACCCGGATCAGGTTCGATGGGTCGGTGCCCGGCACCTCTCAGCCCCGTTGCGGGACTCCCCAAGTGTAGAAATTGTGACGACAACCTAGGGCCGAAGCCCCCGGCCCGCAAGGGTCAACCGTAATAGGAGCGGAACCACGCGACATAGGCGTCGACACCCTCGGTTATCGGGGTCTGCGGCGCATAGCCGGTCAGGCGGCGCAGCAGGGTGGTGTCGGCCCATGTCGCCGGGACATCGCCCGGCTGCATCGGCAGAAGCTGGCGGATCGCCTGCTTGCCGGTCGCGGCCTCGATCGCGGCGATGAAATCGACCAGCTCGACCGGCGCACCATTGCCGATATTGACCGTGCGGAAGGGCGCGACCGGGGACAGGCTATCCGCGGGTCCGACCGGCTGGTCCGAGGGCACCGCGTCCATCAGCAGACGGATCGCCCGGACAAGGTCCACGACATAGGTGAAATCCCGCCGCATGTCGCCGTGGTTGAAGACCTTGATCGGCTCGCCCCGCAGGATCGCATTGGTGAACAGCCACGGCGCCATGTCCGGGCGGCCCCAGGGACCGTAGACGGTGAAAAAGCGGAACATCGTCACGGGCAGCCCGAAAAGATGCGCATAGCTGTGGGCCATGGCCTCGGTCGATTTCTTCGAGGCGGCATAGAAGGACATCTGGCTGTCCACCTTGTCGGTTTCCCGATAGGGCATGTCCTTGTTCGCGCCATAGACCGAACTGGTCGAGGCCAGCAGCATGTGGCGCGGCGGATGGGCGCGCGCGGCCTCCAGCAATTCGAACGTGCCGATGATGTTCGATTGCAGATAGGCGCGGGGATTGTCGATCGAATGCCGCACCCCAGCCTGCGCGGCCAGATGCACCACCAGATCGGGCCGGTGCTGCCCCATGAGGTCGGTCAGCAGGCCCGGCTCCTCGACGCGGGCACGCACCGCGATGAAGCGGGGATTGGCGCGAAGCTGCGCCTCGCGCGCCTCCTTCAGGGCGGTGTCGTAATAGCTGTCGATGGCGTCGAGGCCGATGACCTCGGCCCCTTCCTCAAGCAGCAGGCGGGCGAGGTGAAAGCCGATGAAACCGGCCGATCCGGTGATAAGGACGCGCATCAGTCCACCCCGTAAAGATCGCGGGTAAAGACCTTGCCCTCGACATCGGCCAGTTCCGGGGTCATGCGGTTGGTGATGATCAGGTCGGATTGCGCCTTGAAGGCGTCAAGGTCGCGCACCACCGGGCTGTGGAAGAAGTGGTCCTCCTTCAGCACCGGCTCATAGACGATGCAGGGGATGCCCTTGGCCTTGATCCGCTTCATGATGCCCTGGATCGAGCTGTCGCGGAAATTGTCCGACCCCGCCTTCATCACCAGCCGGTAGACCCCGACCAGCTTCGGGTGCCGCGCGATGATCTGGTCGGCGATGAAATCCTTGCGGGTGCGGTTCGATTCCACCACCGCCGCGATCAATTGCTGCGGCACCTGGTCATAATTCGCCAGAAGCTGCTTGGTGTCCTTCGGCAGGCAATAGCCGCCATAGCCGAAGCTCGGGTTGTTGTAATGCGCGCCGATCCGCGGATCGAGGCCGACGCCCTCGATGATCTCGCGCGTGTTGAGCCCGCGCGAGACGGCATAGCTGTCCAGCTCGTTGAAATAGGCGACGCGGAGCGCGAGATAGGTGTTCGAGAACAGCTTGATCGCCTCGGCCTCGACCGCGCCGGTGAAAAGGACGGGCATGTCCTTGCGGATCGCGCCCTCGACCAGCAGCTCGGCCAGTTCGCGCGCCGCCGGGCTGTGGTCGCCGACGACGATCCGCGAGGGGTGGAGGTTGTCGTAAAGCGCCCGCCCCTCACGCAGGAATTCGGGCGAGAAGATGATGCCGTCATAATCCGTCTCGGCCCGCATCTCGTCGACGAAGCCGACGGGGACGGTGGACTTGATCACGATTGTCGCCTCGGGCGCGGTGGCGCGGGCCTCGGCGATCACCTGCCGGACGCTCGAGGTGTCGAAATGGTTCGACCTGCTGTCATAGCTGGTCGGCGTCGCGATGATGACGAAACGCGCGCCCTCCATCGCCTCGGCGGCATCGGTGGTCGCGGTCAGGTCCAGCGTCCGTTCCGCCAGCCATGTCGTGATCTCGGCATCCTCGATGGGCGATTTGCGTGCATTCACCAGATCGACCCGCGCCCGGTTCACATCCAGCGCCATGACCTTGTTGTGCTGGGACAGCAGGACGGCAATCGACATGCCGACGTAACCCAGGCCCGCTACAGTGATCTTCATCTGCGGTATCCGCCGTTGTTTTCCCATGCCCTAGCACAGGCGGTTCCCCGGAAGAAGCGGGCAGTTTGCCCGCACCTGCCTTGCGAATGGTATACCAAGGTGCCAAATAAGGGCGATTCCAAGGAGCGAGGACCCTCCCCATGACCTTCACCCCTCACGGTAAACACCTGATCGCTGGCGAATGGATCGGCTCGGATCAGACGTTCATGTCCGAACCCGCCACCGGCCCGGCCCATGCCTTCGCCGTCGGCACGGTCGATCTGGTCGATCGCGCCTGCAAGGCCGCCGAGGAGGCGTTCTGGAGCTATGGCTACAGCTCGCGCGAGGAGCGTGCGGCGTTCCTCGACGCGATCGCCGATGAGATCGAGGCCCGCGCCGATGCGATCACCGAGATCGGGACGCAGGAAACCGGCCTGCCCGTGGCGCGCCTTCAGGGCGAGCGTGGGCGCACCACCGGCCAGCTTCGCCTGTTCGCGGATCATATCCGCAAGGGCGAATATCTCGACCGCCGCGTTGACGCAGCGCAGCCCGACCGCAAGCCCGCCGCACGCCCGGAAATCCGTCTGGTCGAGCGTCCGATCGGCCCGGTCGCGGTCTTTGGCGCCTCGAACTTCCCGCTGGCCTTCTCGACCGCTGGCGGTGATACCGCCGCCGCGCTGGCGGCTGGTTGCCCGGTCGTGGTCAAGGGCCATTCCGCCCATCCCGGCACCGGCGAGATCGTGGCCGAGGCCGTTGCCGCCGCCATCGCCAAGACCGGCATCCATCCCGGCGTGTTCAGCCTGATCCAGGGCGGTCGCCGCGACGTGGGGCAGGGGCTGGTCCAGCACCCGCTGATCAAGGCCGTCGGCTTCACCGGCAGCCTCGGCGGCGGCCGCGCGCTCTTCGATCTTTGCGCGCAGCGCCCCGAGCCGATCCCCTTCTTCGGCGAGCTTGGCTCGGTCAACCCGATGTTCCTGATGCCTGAGGCGATGGCCGCCCGCGCCGAGGAAATCGGCGCCGGCTGGGCCGGGTCGCTGACCATGGGCGCGGGGCAGTTCTGCACCAATCCGGGCATTTCGGTCGTGATCGACGGTCCCGATGCCGATCGCTACACCGCTGCGGCCAAGGCCGGTCTGGAAAAGGTCGGCCCGCAGGTGATGCTGACCGAAGGCATCGCGAAAGCCTATCGCGACGGCAAGGAACGCTTCGAGTCGCGCAACTCGGTCACGCCGGTCTACGCCACCGAGTCCGCTGGCCGCGAGGCGAGCCCGAACCTCTATGAAACCACCGCCGAGGCCTATTTGCAGGACCACGCGCTGGGTGAGGAGGTCTTTGGCCCGCTCGGCCTGATCGTGCGCGTGAAATCCGTGGACGAGATGGTGACGCTGGCCAAGGGCTTCGAAGGTCAGCTGACGACCACGATCCACATGGACGCGGGCGATCTGGCCGATGCCCAGAAGCTGCGCCCGGTGCTGGAGCGCAAGGCCGGCCGCGTGCTGGTCAACGGCTTCCCCACCGGCGTGGAAGTGGTCGATGCGATGGTCCATGGCGGGCCTTACCCGGCCTCGACCAATTTCGGCGCCACCTCGGTCGGGACGCTGTCGATCCGCCGCTTCCTGCGTCCGGTCAGCTACCAGAACTTCCCCGAGGCGCTGCTGCCCGAAGACCTGCGCTGATCGCGCGGGCAAGCACATGAGATCAGGAGGGCCGGGACGGAAAATCCCGGCCCTTCGACCATCGGGGCTTGCCCCGCCATCATTTGCCGGCAAGATCCATCGGCAGGCCGGGCCGAGGCCCAGAGGGAGCGGGACATGACGGGACATGCCACGAAAAGCGTGATCTTTGACCTTGGGGCGGTGCTGATCGAATGGGACGCGGCGCTGGCCTTCGCGGATAATTTCGACACCCGCGCCGAGGCCGAGGACTGGATGCGTCGGATCGACTTCGCCGGCTGGAACCGGCTGCAGGACGGCGGGCGCAGCTTTGCCGAGGGGCTGGCCGCCGCGCGGGCCGCGCATGGACCGCTGGCCGATCCGCTGGAGGGTTACCTCGCCGCCTTCCACCTGACGATCGAGAAACCCGTTCCCGGCAGTTGGGAGATTGTCGAGGCCCTGCAGGCGCAGAACGTGCCGCTTTTCGCCATCACCAACTGGGCGGCGGACACCTGGCCCGAGGCGCTGGAGATTCATCCCCGGCTGGGGCAGGTCTTTCGCGACATCGTGGTCTCGGGCCGGGTCGCGCAGCTGAAACCGCAGCCGGCGATCTATCGGCTGCTGATGGATCGCAACGATCTGCGGGCCGAGGATTGCATCTTCATCGACGACAGCCCCGCCAATGTCGAAGGGGCGCGCGCCGTCGGCATGGACGCGATTCACTTCACCGATGCCGAAACCCTTGGCAAAGAGCTGGCGCAGCGCGGATTTTTTGCCTGAATCGCGTTTTTCGCCTCGAAAGGGGCGTTTTTTCACGCCCTGATCACGGCAACCTCACGTTGAATGGGGCATTCTGAATCCACCAGATGCCCGGAACGGATGGCAGCGCATCCCGACACCCGGACCGGGCGGTGGCAGAAGCACATTCAACTTCGCCGGCGGCAGAGCGGCGACGCAGATTGATCGGACGTTTTCGAGTATCCTGTTTTCAGTACCTTTTCGCTTCGCTACCAGAGCGCGCCTGTCTCCTCCTGGCAGGCGCGCATTTCTTTCGGGCAGCTCAGCGTGCGCCGATCAGCGGCGCGAGGTGGCGCAGCGCCATCAGATAGCCGTTGGTCCCCAGTCCCGCGATCACGCCATCGGCGCGCAGGCTGACATAGGAATGGTGGCGGAAGCTCTCGCGCTTGTGGATGTTCGAGATATGGACCTCGATCACCGGGGCGTCGAAGGTGTTCAGCGCGTCGAGGATCGCGACCGAGGTATGGGTCAGCGCGGCCGGGTTGATGATGATGGCATTGGCCTTGTGGCGCGCCTCGTGGATCGTGTCGACGATGACGCCCTCGTGGTTCGACTGGAAGAAGCGGATGTCGAAGCCAAGCTCGTGGCCAAGCTCGGTGCAGGCCGCCTCGACATCGGCCAGCGTGGTGCTGCCATAGATCTCGGGCTGGCGCTGGCCGAGCAGGTTCAGGTTCGGGCCGTTCAGGATATAGACGGTGGGCATATTTTCCTCGCTTCCGCGGGATCTGGCCCGCCGGTTCGGCGCGAAGGATAGCCGCGCCAGAACGGGCCGCAAGCAAGATCAGCCCGGCTCGGCCAGGAAGATGTAGCCGCCGCCATAGATCGTCTTGATCAGGCGCGGATTGCGGGGATCCTCGCCCAGCTTGGTGCGCAGCCGCGAGATGCGCACATCCATCGCCCGGTCGAAGCTGTCGCCGGCCGTGCCGCCCAGCGTCTCCAGCATCTGCGCGCGCGAGATCAGGCGGCGCGGATTGTCGAGGAACATGCGCAGTACCTCGGCCTCGGCATGGCTGATCGGCGTCTCGGCCCCCTCGGGAGAGGTCAGGGTGTAGCGGTCGAAATCCGCGACCCAGCCGGCAAAGCCGATCTGCTGGCGCTCGGCGGCGGGGTCGCGCTGGGGCTTGCGCAACCGGGCGCGGATGCGGGCCACGACCTCGGCCGGGTCGAAGGGCTTGATGATATAGTCGTCCGCACCCAGCTCCAGCCCGGTGACGCGGTCCTGCACTTGCGCCCGGCCCGAGATGATGATGATCGCCGCCCCCGATTCGCGGGCGAGGCGATGGACCAGCGGCAGCCCGTCGCGATCCGGCAGGCCAAGGTCGATCAGGCAGGCATCCGGCTCGATCCGGCGCAAGGCGGCCTCGAACTCGGTCGCGCGGGCGAAGGCCTGGGTGCGGAAGCCCGCCTCCTCCAGCGCCGCGGCCAGAAGGCGGCGGATCTCGGGCTCGTCGTCGAGGATCGCGATCAGCGGGGAATCAGTCATTCGTCACCATCGTCAGGGCCGCGGCCAGCGCCGCGTCGTCAAAGGGTTTGCTCAGCACCGGAACCGACAACGCCGCGCGCCGCGCATCCTTGGCCGGCAGCGCGGTCATCAGCACCAGCGGCAGGCCCGCATCGGCAAGCTCGGCACCCGAGCCATCGCCAAGCTGCAGGTCCGAGAGGATCATCGTCAAGCCCGGAAGGTCGGTCAGCCCCCGCGCCTCGCCGATGCCCTCGGCCTCGATCACCGCATGGCCTTGCGCCATCAGCATTTCCCGCGTCGTTGTCCGTATCTGGGGGTCATCCTCGACCAATAAAACAAGATGTTGTAGCGCCTCGCGCCAAGGCAGGCGGATCGTGACCTGTGCGCCACCGGCATTGGCCAGCCGCAGCGTGCCGCCCGCCAGCTTGATCTGGTCATAGACCATCGAGAGGCCGAGGCCGGTGCCCCGGCTGCCCTTGGTGGTGAAGAACGGCTCGGTCGCGCGGCTCAGCGCCTCGGCCGAGAAGCCGGGGCCGCTATCCGTCACCGACACCTCGAGCCAGCGGCCGGCGGCGCGCGCGGCGATGGTGATGCGGCCCTTGCCGCCCATCGCGTCGCGGGCGTTCAGGATCAGGTTCAGCAGCACGTCCTGCAAGGCGCCGGGATCCAGCATCAGCCGCGTCGCGGGCGCATCCGGGGCGATGTCCAGCGCCACGCCATTCCCCAGCGTCGGGCGCGTCATCGCGGCGAGGTCGTCCAGCAGATTGCGCAGATCGACCGGGCAGGGCCGGTAATCGCGATGCCCGGTCAGGGTGGCGATCCCGTCAAGCAGCGTCACCCCGCGCCGCGCGGCGGCCAATGTCGCCTGCACATCCTCGGACTGTTCGAGCGTCAGGCCCGAGCGTTCCAGCCGCGATTGCAGGCCAAGGATGATGGTCAGCAGGTTCCCGAAATCATGCGCCATGCCCGAAGTCACCTGCGCGGCGACCGCGCGCTTGGCAGCATGGGCCAGCGCCTCGCGCGATTGCACCTCGGCCGTCACGTCGGTCGAGAGGACATAGGCGCCGCGCCCGGTCTGGTCCGGGGTCAGCGCGATGCGGATGCGCCGGCCGGAGGGGGGATGCGTGATCTCGAAGACCTGCGGCTCTCCGGCGATTGCGCGGTCCATATGCGGGCGGATCCGGTCGAAGGTCTCGCGCCCGAGGATCGCCTCGCCGTCGCGGCCAAGGATCTCGCTGGCCGAACCGGGGAAGACCGCGCCAATCTGATTGTTCGAGAAGGTATAGCGGTATTCGCGGTCCATATGCGCGATATGGGCCGGAACCATCGCGGTGACCTGACGCGTGCGCGCCTCCGATTCCGTCAGGATGCGCTTGGCCTCTTCCAGCGCGGCATTGGTCGCGGCCAGCGCCCGGTTCGCGGCCGAAAGCCGCTCGGCATTTTCGAGGACCAGTTCGGACAGCTCGGCCGAGCGCGCGCGGAGCAATTCCTCCTGCCGCTTGATCTGGGTGATGTCGGTATAGACCGCGATCCAGCCCCCCTGCGACAGCGGCGCCCCCTCGACCGAGATCCAGCGCCCGTCGGCGCGCTTGCGCTCCATGTAATGCGGCTGGAAGGTCTTGGCCTGCTCGACCCTTTCGCGGATGGCGGCCTCGCGGTCGTCCTGCGGGCCGTATTCGCCGCGATCGACAAGGAAGCTGATCGTGTCCTCGAAGCTGGCACCCGGTCGGGTCAGCCAGTCGGGCAGGTCGAACATCGCCTGATAGGGTCGGTTCGACACGGCCAGCCGAAGCTCTGCATCAAAGATCGAGATCGCCTGCTGGATCAGGTTCAACCCGGACCGGGTCAGTTCCGCATTCTGGTCCTCGGGAAGCATGTTCGTGGATCGCATTACCTGCTGCCTGTAACAATTCGTAGGATTCCCGAAAAATTGGCGCAAGGATTGGCACCATAAGCTTGGGGAATGTCGGATGGGAGGGGAGCCCGGAAGACAGGGGAGGAACCATGCAGACAATGCAGGCGGCCGAGGCCGGAATGCAATCCATTCCCGCATTGCTCGCCCGGAACGCGCGAAGCTTCGGGAACAAGGCGGCATATCGCGAGAAGGAATTCGGCATCTGGCAAAGCTGGACCTGGGCCGAGGCCGCGCGCGAGATCCGCGATCTGGCGCTTGGCTTCATGGTGCTGGGCCTGCGCCCCGGCGATCATGTCGCCATCATCGGCCGCAACCGTCCCATGCATTACTGGTCGATGGTCGCCGCGCAAATGTGCGGTGCGGTGCCGGTACCGCTTTATCAGGACGCGGTCGCGGACGAGATGGCCTATGTCCTTGGCAATTGCGGCGCCCGCTTCGTCGTCTGTGGCGATCAGGAGCAGGTCGACAAGGTGCTTGAGGTCGGAGAGCGCGCGCCTTCGGTCGAGCATCTGGTCTATACCGACCGGCGCGGGATGCGGAAATACGACCACAGCCACATGAACGCGCTCGCCGATGTGCAGGCCGAGGGCCGGGCGGCAGAGACCCGGCTTGGCCCCGAACTCGACGCGCTGACCGCCGGGCTTGGTTATGACGACACCTGCGTCATGCTTTATACCTCGGGGACCACGGGAAAACCCAAGGGCGTGGTCCTGTCGAACCGCAACATCATCGAGACCTCGCGGAACACCGCCTCTTTCGATGGCCTGACCGTGGCCGAGGAGGTGCTGGCCTATCTGCCGATGGCATGGGTCGGAGACTTCATCTTCTCGGTCGGGCAGGCCTATTCGGCCGGGTTCACCGTGAACTGCCCGGAGGGGGCGCAGACCATGATGACCGACCTGCGCGAGATCGGGCCGACCTATTTCTTCGCCCCGCCCCGCGTCTTCGAGGGCCAGTTGACCAGCGTGATGATCCGCATGGAGGATGCCGGCCGCATCAAGCGCGCGCTGTTCCGGCATTTCATGGCGCTGGCCCGCCGCGTCGGGCCGCGCATCCTCGAGGGGAAGCCCGTCGGCGCCTTCGACCGCCTGCACCACGCGCTTGGCAACCTGCTGATCTATGGCCCGCTCAAGAACACGCTGGGCTATTCCCGCATCCGCGTCGGCTATACCGCGGGCGAGGCGATCGGGCCCGAGATCTTCGATTTCTACCGCAGCCTCGGGATCAACCTGAAGCAGCTTTACGGCCAGACCGAGGCCTCGGTCTTCATCACCCAGCAACCCGATGGCGAGGTCCGCTCGGACACGGTCGGCGTGCCAAGCCCGGGGGTCGAGCTTCGCATTGCCGAAAGCGGCGAGGTCTTCTATCGCAGCCCCGGAACCTTCGTCGAATATTTCCGCAATCCCGACAGCACCGCCTCGACCAAGGATCCCGAGGGCTGGGTGGCGACGGGCGATGCCGGCTTCTTCGAGGATGAGACCGGGCACCTGCGCATCATCGACCGCGCCAAGGACGTGGGAAAGATGGCGGGCGGCGCGATGTTCGCCCCCAAATATGTCGAGAACAAGCTGAAGTTCTATCCCAACATCCTCGAGGCCGTGGTCTTCGGGGCCGGGCGCGACTTCTGCACCGCCTTCATCAATATCGACCTCACGGCGGTCGGGAACTGGGCCGAGCGCAACAACATCGCCTATGCGAGCTATCAGGAACTGGCCGGCCATCCGCAGGTCTATGCGACCATCCGCGAGCATGTCGAAGCGGTCAACGCCTCGGTCGCGCAGGATCCGATGCTGTCAGGCTGCCAGATCAGCCGCTTCCTCGTCCTCCACAAGGAGCTTGACCCCGATGACGGAGAGATGACGCGGACCCGCAAGGTGCGCCGCAATGTCATCGCCGAGAAATACCACGATCTCCTCGCCGCCCTCTACGATGGCAGCGAAAACGTCTTTACCGAAACCGAGGTGACCTATGAGGATGGCCGCAAGGGCCGGATCCGGGCGACGCTGAGGGTCGAGGATGCCGCGATCGTTCCCCCTGCCCGCAACCATGTGAATGCAAGGGGAATTGCCGCATGACCAGGCCAGCCTATATCTCCGCCGCTTTCTTCGCCGTCGCCGGAATCGTGATTGCCTGGCTTTGCGCCACGATCCTGCCGCTCGGGCTCTACAACGTCCTGGCCGGCGCCATCGGCGCGATCTTCGGGGTGCTGATGGTCTCGCGCCTTTGGCCGGGGCTGGCGGTCCGGGAGGCGCATCTCTGGGGCGGCGCGCTCATCGCCTACAATATCCTGATCTCGCTTCTTGAAAGACTGTGGACATGACGGCGCAAACCCCGGAACAGGCCCCGGCGGACGGGCGCCGCATCGGCCCGGTGCTGATGGACCTCAGAAACATCACCCTGCGCTTTGGTGGGGTGGTGGCGATCAAGGACATCAGCTTCGACATCCGCGAGGGCGAGATCCGCGCGATCATCGGCCCGAACGGCGCGGGCAAATCCTCGATGCTGAACGTCATCTCGGGCTTCTATGTCCCGCAGGAGGGCGAGATCCTGTTCCGGGGCGAGCGTCGCGGCCCGATGAAACCCTATGAGGTCGCCCGGCTCGGGATCGCGCGCACCTTCCAGAACATCGCGCTGTTCGACGGGATGTCCGTCCTCGACAACATCATGACCGGGCGGCTGAACAAGATGAAGGCCCCGATCTGGAGCCAGGCGCTCTGGTGGAGCCGGGCCGAGCGCGAGGAGGTTGAGAACCGCGAGCAGGTCGAGAAGATCATCGACTTCCTCGAGATCCAGAACATCCGCAAGACCCCGGTGGGCCGGCTGCCCTACGGCCTGAAGAAGCGGGTCGAGCTTGCCCGCGCGCTGGCCGCCGAACCGGGCATCCTGCTGCTGGACGAGCCGATGGCCGGCATGAATGTCGAGGAGAAGGAGGATATGTGCCGCTTCATCCTCGACGTGAACGACGAATTCGGCACCACCATCGCGCTTATCGAGCATGACATGGGCGTGGTCATGGACCTCTCGGACCGGGTCGTGGTCATGGATTACGGCCGCAAGATCGGCGACGGCACCCCCGACGAGGTGCGCAGCAATCCCGAGGTCATCAGCGCCTATCTGGGCGTCACGCAGGAATAGAGGGGCGGCATGGAATTTCTCTACGCAAGCGAAGTCCTGCTGAACGGGCTGATGGCCGGGGTGATGTATTCGCTGGTCGCCTTGGGCTTCGTGCTGATCTACAAGGCCTCGGGCGTCTTCAACTATGCGCAGGGCGTGATGGCGCTCTTTGCCGCGATGACGCTGGTCGGCATCATGGAGGGGCGCGTCCCCTTCGCCCATCTGATCAACGCGGCCTTCGGTACTCATGTCGGCAATTTCGGCTGGACCGTGCCCGCGATCCTCGGGATCCTGCTGACCGCGCTCGTCATGGTCGGCCTTGCCATCGCTGTCGAAAAGCTGGTGCTGAAGCATCTGGTCGGGCAGGAGCCGATCATTCTTTTCATGGCGACGATCGGCCTTGCCTGGTTCCTGGAGGGGCTCGGCGACGTCATGTGGGGCGCGGACGTCAAGACACTCGACGTGGGCCTGCCGCAGGGAATCTCCGAAACGATCGAGACCGCCACGAACAACTGGCTGGGCTATGGCTTCTTCATCGACCGCCTCGACCTCTGGGCGGCGCTGATCGCGGCGGCGCTGGTCGCGGCATTGGTCTGCTTCTCACAATATACCAGACAGGGCCGGGCGATGCGCGCCGTCGCCGATGACCACCAGGCGGCGCTGTCGGTCGGGATCAGCCTCCAGTTCATCTGGATCATGGTCTGGTCCATCGCCGGCTTCGTGGCGCTGGTCGCAGGCATCATGTGGGGCACCAAATCGGGCGTGCAATTCTCGCTCTCGCTCATCGCGCTGAAGGCGCTGCCGGTCCTGATGCTTGGCGGCTTCACCTCGATCCCCGGCGCCATTGTCGGCGGGCTGATCATCGGCATGGGCGAGAAGCTTTTCGAATATTTCATCGGCCCGATGGTCGGGGGCGCGACCGAGAATTGGTTCGCCTATGTCCTCGCGCTCATCTTCCTCGTCTTCCGGCCGCAAGGCCTGTTCGGCGAACGCATCATCGAGAGGGTCTGAGCCGTGGCGCGGGTGGAAAGCAGGGGATTGAGTATTTGGGGAACAGAGAAGTCTTCTTCGTTCTTCAAATACTCACATGTCGGAACGGAAAGACCGGGAGGGGCGGATGTTCTATCGCGAGGCAGGTGACTTCAAGACGAGCTATCGCGAAGACGGGCAGACCTTTCCGATCCGCCTGGACCGCTGGGGCTATTACGCGCTGCTGGCCGTGGCCTTCCTGGTCGTGCCCTTCGTCATCGACAGCTACTGGGCCAATGCGGTGCTGGTGCCCTTCCTGATCTATGCGATCGCGGCGATCGGGCTAAACATCCTGACCGGTTATGCCGGGCAGGTCAGCCTTGGGACCGGGGGGTTCATGGCGGTGGGGGCCTATGCGGTCTACAAGCTGATGACCGCGTTTCCGGGCGTGCCGATTTTCGTCCACATCCTGCTGGCCGGGGCGATCACTGCATTTGTGGGGATGCTCTTCGGTCTGCCGAGCCTCAGGATCAAGGGTTTCTATCTTGCTGTCGCGACGCTCGCCGCTCAGTTCTTTCTGGTCTGGCTCTTCAACAAGGTGCCGTGGTTCTACAATTATTCGGCCTCGGGCCAGATCAACGCGCCCGAGCGCACGATCCTTGGCTGGGCGGTGACCGGGCCCGCGACCACGGCTTCGGCGAAATACCTGACCTGCCTTGTCTTTGCCGTGGTTCTTGCCTGGGTGGCGAGGAACCTGACGCGCGGCACGCTGGGCCGCAAGTGGATGGCAATCCGCGACATGGACATCGCGGCCGAGATCATCGGGGTCAATCCGCTGACCGCCAAGCTTTCGGCCTTTGCGGTGTCGAGCTTTTTCGTCGGGATCGCGGGTGCGCTGCTCTTTTCCGTCTATCTGGGCGCGGCCGAGGCCAGCGAGGCTTTCGGCATCAACAAGAGCTTCCTTGTCCTCTTCATGATCATCATCGGCGGGCTCGGCAGCATCTTTGGCAGCTTCGCGGGCGCGGCCTTTCTGGTCCTGCTGCCGGTGCTGCTGAAGAACGTGCTGGTGGCGCAGCTTGGCTGGCCCACCGACCTTGCCGCCCATATCGAGCTGATGATCGTGGGCGCGCTCATCATCTTCTTCCTGATAGTCGAGCCGCATGGCCTCGCCCGGCTCTGGCGCCTGACAAAGGAGAAGCTGCGGCTGTGGCCGTTCCCGCACTGAACCGGAATTCCGGCAGATGAACACCCTTGGGGAGGAGACCAAGATGAGACTGAAGCTTGCAACCATCGCGCTTGCCACCACCATGGCGGCGGCGCCGGCAATGGCCGATCTGGTCGTGCCGAACCTCAGCTATCGCACCGGGCCCTATGGCGCGAACGGCACGCAATATGCGGACGGGTTCAACGACTATTTCACCCTGCTGAACGAGCGTGACGGCGGCATCGGCGGCGAGAAGATCCAGACCCCGGAATGCGAGACCGCCTATAACACCGAGAAAGGCGTCGAATGCTATGAGGCGACGAAGGGCAATGGCGCGCTGGTCTATAACCCTCTGTCCACCGGAATCACCTATCAGCTGATTCCCAAGGTCTCGGCCGACAAGATCGTGCTTTATACGCCGGGCTATGGGCGGACCTCGGCCAAGAACGGCAAGGTCTTCGAATGGGTCTTCAACGCGCCCGCGAACTATTGGGACGGCGCCTCGGTCGCGGTGAAATATCTGCTGGACCAGAATGGCGGCGACCTGAAGGGCAAGAAGATCGCGCTGGTCTATCACAACTCGGCCTATGGCAAGGAGCCGATCCGCACCTTGCAGGATCTTGCGCAGAAGCACGGCTTCACGCTGAGCGAGCTGCCGATCGACCCGCCGGGGCAGGAGCAGAAAAGCCAATGGCTGCAGATCCGCCGCGACAAGCCGGATTACGTCATCATGTGGGGCTGGGGCGTGATGAACCAGACCGCCATTCAGGAGGCCGCGAATATCCGCTTCCCGATGGAGAATTTCATCGGCGTCTGGTGGTCGGGTTCCGAGGTCGATGTGCTGCCGGTGGGCGCCGCCGCCAATGGCTACAAGTCGCTGACCTTCAATGGCGTGGGCACCGACTATCCGGTCTATGAGGACATGAAGAAATTCGTGATCGAGCCGGGCAAGGCCTCGCAGGGCGGCCAGTTCGTCGGCTCGGCGCTTTATTCGCGCGGCATGTATGCGGCGGTCGTGATCGCCGAGGCCATCAAGAAAGCGCAGGAGCTTGCCGGCACCCCCGCCATCAACGCGACGCAGCTTCGCGACGGGTTCGAAGCGCTGGACATCACCCCTGACCGTCTGAAGGAGATCGGCCTGCCGGACTTTGGCCCCGAGATCAAGATGAGCTGCGACAACCACGGCGGCAGCGGCATGGCGCGTCTTCAGCAATGGGATGCCAATGCGAAGAAGTGGAGCCTGATCACCGAGTTCACCGAACCCGACCAGGATGTCCTGAACCCGCTGATTCAGGAGGACAGCGAGGCCTATGCCAAGGAAGCCGGCATCACGCCGCGCTGCTGAGCCCATGCGCCCCGGCGGAGCTTTCGCCGGGGCCATTCCGACAGGGGGAAATCATGCTGGACGCCACGCCCAAGCCCGAGACGCTGCTTGAGGTCAACAATATCGAGGTGATCTACAACCACGTCATCCTCGTCCTGAAGGGCGTCAGCCTCTCGGTCCCGAAGGGCGGCATCACCGCGCTTCTGGGCGGCAATGGCGCGGGCAAGACCACGACGCTGAAGGCGATCTCGAACCTGCTGCATTCCGAGCGGGGCGAGGTGACGAAGGGTGCGATCACCTATCGCGGCGAGCGGGTGCAGAACATGGACCCGGCAAGTCTGGTCCGTAAGGGCGTCATTCAGGTGATGGAAGGGCGGCACTGCTTCGAGCATCTGACGGTCGAGGAGAACCTTCTGACCGGCGCCTATTCCCGCAGCGATGGCCGGGCCGAGATCGCCCGCGACCTCGAGATGGTCTATGCCTATTTCCCGCGCTTGAAGGAGCGGCGGAAATCGCAGGCGGGCTATACCTCGGGCGGCGAGCAGCAGATGTGCGCCATGGGCCGCGCCCTGATGTCGCGCCCCGAGACGATCCTGCTGGACGAGCCCAGCATGGGACTTGCACCGCAGCTGGTCAGCCAGATCTTCGAGATCGTGAAGGCGGTGAACGAGGGCGAGGGCGTCACTTTCCTGCTGGCCGAGCAGAACACCAACGTCGCGCTGCGCTATGCCCATTACGGCTATATTCTGGAAAGCGGCCGGGTGGTCATGGACGGCCCCGCCGAGGCGCTGCGCGAAAATCCCGACGTGAAGGAGTTCTACCTCGGCATGTCCGAGCAGGGCCGTAAGAGCTTTCGCGACGTCCGCTCCTATCGCCGCCGCAAGCGCTGGCTGGCCTGATCCGGCGCGGGACATGGCAGAAAGGCAATCAGAATGACATTCTATGACGAGCTTGAGACCCGCAGTGCCGATGAGCGCGCGGCTTGGCAGGCGCAGGAACTGGCCGCGGCGATCGCGCGGGCGCGGACGACGCCCGCAATGGCGCGCAGCCTGCAGGGGATCGACGCGGAGGGAGTGGTCTCGCTGGCGGCTCTGCCGGTCATCCGCAAGTCAGAGCTTTCCGCCGCGCAGAAGAAATCGCCCCCCTTCGGCGGCTTCACCACCCACCATGCGCATGAGTTCGAGAACGTCTTTCAAAGCCCCGGACCGATCTATGAGCCGGGGCGGCGCGGCAATGACTGGTGGCGTCTTGGGCGGTTCCTGTTCGCGGCCGGGGTCGGGCCGGGCGACATCATGCATAACTGCTTCGGCTATCACCTGACCCCGGCAGGGATGATGTTCGAAAGCGCCGCGCGCGCGGTTGACGCGGCTGTCCTGCCGGCCGGGACGGGCCAGACCGAGTTGCAGGTCCGCGCCGCCGTCGATATCGGCAGCACAGTCTATGCGGGTACGCCCGATTACCTGAAGATCATCCTCGACAAGGCCGAGGAGATGGGCGAGCGCCTTGCCATCACCCGCGCCACCGTCTCGGGCGGGGCGCTGTTTCCGGCCCTGCGGCAGGGCTATGCCGATCGCGGCATCGCGACCACGCAATGCTATGCGACCGCGGATCTTGGCCTCATCGCCTACGAATCCCCGGCGATGGAGGGGATGATCGTCGATGAGCGGGTAATCGTCGAGATCGTGCGCCCCGGCACCGGCGATCCCGTTCCGGCGGGCGAGGTGGGCGAGGTCGTCGTCACCAGCTTCAACGCGGATTATCCGCTGATCCGCTTTGCGACCGGCGATCTCTCGGCGGTGATGCCGGGCGAAAGCCCCTGCGGGCGGACCAACATGCGCATCCGGGGCTGGATGGGCCGCGCCGACCAGACGACCAAGATCAAGGGCATGTTCGTGCGCCCCGAACAGGTCGCGGCACTGGTCGCGCGCCATCCCGAGATTGCCCGCGCCCGCGTCGTGGCGGATCGGGCGGACGACATGGATGTGATGACAGTGCAACTGGAAACTTCCATGCAAGATGCGGCAAGGTACGAGGGAACGGTGCTGGACACCCTGAAACTTCGCGGCCGGATCGAACTGGTTGCGCCCGGTTCGCTTCCGAATGACGGCAAGGTCATCGAGGATCGGCGCAGCTACGAGTGACCCCGGGCGCCTGACGCCATGAGGTCTCTGGATGCGATATTCCCTGCTGTTGCTGGCTGCCCTTGCGGGCACGGCCCCGGCCTGGGGTGCGGATCGCGGGGTGGTCATCGGCAATGCGGATTATCAGACGGCCCCTGACCTTGCGGGGTCGGATACGGCGGCGCTGGTGCGGGTCATGCGCGAATCGGGTTTCCTCACTGCGCAGGGCATAGACCAGCCCGCCGCCGAGTTGCGCCGCACGCTGGACCTGATCGCCCGCCAGGACGAGGCCCCCGGCACCAGCATCGTCGCGCTGAACGGCCGCTTTCTGAATCGCGATGGTGAAACCTGGTTCATGGGCACCGATGCCGACCAGCCCGGTCCCTCCGACGTCGGGCGCGAGGGCGTGCCCCTGTCGCTGGTCATCCAGCTTCTTGCCGAGGCGGAAACCGGGGCCGTGCTGCTTTTGGGAACCGATCAGCAGGAGATGCCGCATCGCGCTGGCCTGCGCAGCGGCATCGGAGAGCTGGAGCCGATGCCGGGCGTCTCGGTGATCTCCGGCCCGCCTGAGTCGACGGCGCGCGCGCTGCGCGAGCTTTGCGCCGGTCATTCGGTATCCCGCGCGATGGCTTCGGCGCGGGGTCTGAAACTGCTGCCGGGGGGTGATGTCGACATGGTGCCGGTCCGCCCCAGCACCCGCGCAACGGCCGATACCCTGCCGGAGCCGACCGAAGCCGATCGCGATGCCTGGTCGGAGGCGGTCGAGATCGACAGCGCCGAGGCTTATCTGGGCTATCTGGAAACCTATCCCTCGGGCCTCTTCGCCGCTGCGGCCGAGGCGCGGCGGCAGGCCCTGCGCGAAAGGCGCGGCCAGGTGATCTCGGACCGCGACGCCTGGGCGGCGGCGGCCGAGGCGGATCGCGTCGCGGCCTATCAGGATTATCTGCGCCGTTTCCCTGCCGGCCTCAGCGCGGATATGGCCCGGATGCGGCTGAAGGAACTCGGCGGGGTCGAGAGCAGGACGGTCAGCCGTGCCCCTTCGGGGATCGAGGCGCGGCTGGGCCTCGACCGCGATGGCCGCCAATGGGTGCAGCGCAACCTGTTCCGGCTGGGCTATGAGCCGGGCGAGGCGGATGGGGTGTTCGGCGAGCGCACCCGCGATGCGCTGCGCAACTGGCAGGAGGTGAACAAGCTTGAGCCGACCGGCTATCTGACATCGGCGCAGCACGAGCTGCTGAAGCGGCAGGTCGGGTTCCTCGATGGCGAGGGCGGGCGCCGGGACCGCGATTTCTGGAGGCGCAATGGCGCGGGCGGCGGCGAGCGGCAATTGCACCTTTATCTGCGCCGCTATCCCGATGGCGTCCACGCGGTCGAGGCGCGGCGCGCGCTGGCGGCCCTTGCCGGATCGGGGGCCGCGGCCTCGCAGGTGGCGGGGGCGGCGGCGACCTGGCGATGGGCCAAGCGTCAGGACAGCGCGGCGGCCTATCAATCCTATCTCGACCGCTTTGCGGACGGGGTCCATGCCGCCGAGGCCCGGCAGCGCCGCGACAACCTGAAGGCCGCCACCGAAGCCGCCCGGCGCGAGGAGGATGCGCTGGACCTTGGCAACGCCACGCGCAGGCGGCTCGAGGAGCGGCTGAGCCTCGAAGGTCTCGACCCCGGCCCGGTCGACGGCAATTTCACCGAGGAGACGCGGGACGCGCTGCGCCTCTATCAGGCCTCGCAGAATTTGCGCGTCACCGGCTATGTCTCGCCACAGACGCTTGCGCGCCTGCTGGAGGAGTCCGCCGCGCAGGAATGAGTGAAGCATCGCGACAAATCACGAGGATCGCATGGGACATACCATTATCGCAGCCCTGATCATCGCCATCGGCGGGATCTGCATCGCCGTTCAGGCGCCGATCAACGCGGCGATGGGGCGGCAGGTCGAAAGCCCGCTGGTCGCGGCCGCGATCTCCTTCGCGGTTGGTCTGGTGGTGCTGGGCAGCCTGACGCTGCTTCTGGGGCAGGGGCGGGGCTTTCTGCGCGCCGCCGGGGCCGAGCCGTGGATGTGGGTCGGGGGGATGCTCGGCGCATTCTACATCTGGGCGATGGTCTGGTCGCTGCCGCGCCTCGGCACGCTGACCGCGCTTTGCGCGGTGGCGCTTGGCCAGATCGTCGCCGCGATCCTGCTGGACCGGATCGGCGCCTTCGGCCTGCCCATGCGCGAGATTTCGGGCCCGCGCATCCTGGCCGCGCTGCTGGTCGGCGGCGGGCTTGTCCTGTCGCGGTTCTGACCCGGACGGGCCACCCGGACAAATGAAAACGCCCGCTGCGCAATCACGCAACGGGCGTTTCGATCTGGCAACAAGTGCCGTGCTGCTTAGCCCTGACGAGCCTTGAAGCGCGGGTTGGTCTTGTTGATGATGTAGATGCGGCCCTTACGGCGCACAACTTGACAATCGCGGTGGCGGCTCTTGAGCGAGCGGAGCGAATTGCGAACCTTCATCGGTCTTCTCCTATCGCGGCGCATCGCAAGGCGCCTTGAAACTGAAATGCCCCGGATGTGCCCGGGGCGCGAAACTTAATGGTGGGCGGTACTGGGATCGAACCAGTGGCCACTACGATGTCAACGTAGTGCTCTACCGCTGAGCTAACCGCCCACTAACCGGTGATTCTGTCTGCGGATGCAGGCCATATCGCCTTGGTCTGCGGCTCTATATAGAGGGCCTGCGGGGGTTTCAACCCCTGTTGTGAGGCTTTTGCAAGCGCACTTGGCCTTGGCGGAACTTGGGCTATAACCATCTTGTTTCATGCCCGGCAGAGTTTGCCCAGCCAGCCGCTTACAGGGATACCGGATATGAGTGCAGACGAGATCACCTTTGACCTGATGCGCCCCGATGACTGGCAGGGCGGGGTCATTTTTGCCTCGCCGCATTCGGGGCGCTGCTATCCCGACTGGTTTTTGGCCGAATCGCGCCTTGACCCGCAAAACCTGCGCTCATCCGAGGATGCTTTCGTCGATCGGCTGATCATGCCTGCGGTTGAACAGGGGGCGGTGGTCCTGACCGCGCGCGTTCCGCGCTGCGTCGTCGATCTGAACCGCGGCCCGGACGAGATCGACCCGCTGGTCGTCGCCGGCGCCGTGCCGCGCGTGATGAGCCCGCGAATCATGGCCGGGCTGGGGGTGATTCCCCGCGTCGTCTCGCAAGGGCGGCCGATTCATGACCGACCGATTCCGCTGGAGGAGGCCGACCAGCGCATCACCCGGCTGTGGCATCCCTATCATCAGGCGCTTTCGGCACTGATCGACGAGGCGATCGGACGCTTTGGCGGGGCGATTCTGGTCGACGTGCATTCCATGCCGCATGACGCGCTGGCGCATCTGCCCCGCCCGCGGCCCGATTTCGTGCTGGGCGACCGCAACGGCGTCTCGGCCGCGCCGCGCATCACCGGCGCTGTTGCCGAGGCGGTGGTTGCCGAGGGGTTCCGCCTGCGCCGCAATTCGCCCTTCGCCGGCGCCTATATCGCGGCGGCCTATGGCAAACCCACGCGCAACGTCCATGTCGTCCAGCTTGAGATGGACCGCTCGCTTTACATGAACGAGCAGAAGATCGAGCCGCGGGGCGATTTCGACGTTTTCGCGCAGAGGTTTGCGAATATCCTGTCGCGGCTGGTGCGGCTGCGGCCGGACCAGAGCGAACCGGCCATCGCCGCCGAATAAACCTGAGGGGGAAGCGTGGAACAGGATATCGTCGATCTGCTCAGCCAGAATATCGCGCTGATCGTCCTTGCCATCGTGATCTTTCTGGCCATCAGCTCGGCGGTCAGGATCGTTCCGCAATCCGAGAAATTCGTGGTCGAGCGTTTCGGCCGGCTGAGGGCGGTGCTGGGGCCGGGGATCAACTTCACCGTGCCCTTCCTCGACCGGGTGGCGCATAAGATCTCGGTGCTGGAGCGTCAGCTGCCGACCAACCGGCAGGATGCGATCACGGCCGACAACGTGCTGGTGCAGGTCGAGACCTCGGTTTTCTATCGCATCATCGAGCCGGAAAAGACCGTCTACCGCATCCGCGACATCGACGCCGCCATTGCGACGACGGTGGCGGGCATCGTGCGGTCCGAGATCGGGACGATGGAGCTGGATCAGGTGCAGTCGAACCGCGCCAGCCTGATCGAGCGTATCCGCGAGAGCCTTGCCAATGTCGTCGATGACTGGGGGATCGAGGTGACGCGGGCCGAGATCCTCGACGTCAATCTGGACGACGCCACCCGCGCCGCGATGTTGCAGCAGCTGAACGCCGAACGTGCGCGACGCGCGCAGGTGACCGAGGCCGAGGGCAAACGCCGCGCGGTCGAACTTGCCGCCGATGGAGATCTTTACGCGGCCGAGCAGCAGGCCAAGGCCAAGCGCGTGCTGGCCGAGGCCGAGGCCTATGCCACCAGCGCCATTGCTGGCGCGATCCGCGATGGCGGGCTCGAGGCGGCGCAATACCAGATCGCCATGCGGCAGGTCGAGGTTCTGTCGGAAGTCGGCAAGGGCGAGGGCAAGCAGACCGTCATCCTGCCCGCTGCTGCCGTCGAGGCGATGGGCGACGCCTTCCGCATGTTCAGGGGTGGCAAGCCGTGATGCATGGCTGGGTCTGGATCATCGCGGCACTGATCCTCGGCGCGCTGGAGATCGTGCTGCCCGGCTGGTTCTTCCTTGGCATCGCGCTCGCCGTCGGCGTGATGGGTCTGGCGATACTCGTCGGGATCTGGACCGGAGGCTTGCCGATGGCGTTGGTGGTGACAGCGGCGCTGAGCGGGGTGATCTGGCTGGGACTGCGGCGCGTCTTCGGCTCCAGCCGGGGAGACGTGAGGATCTGGACCCGCGACATCAACGAGGACGAATGAGGCTTGGCGGCGCGAAGCTGATCCTGACCCACGGGGACAGCCTGCTGGCCAGCCTGCGCGACGATTACGACTGGATTCCGTTCCCCGCCCATTGGGATCTGCCCGGAGGGGGCGCGGAACCCGGCGAAACCCCGATCGAATGCGCATTGCGCGAATTGCACGAGGAGTTCGGCCTGTCCCTCGCGCCGGACCGGCTGCATGGCCGCGCCTTTCCCTCGGTCACGTCGCGGGGCTGGGAATCGTGGTATTTCCGAGGCGTGTTGACCGCGGCAGAGATTGCCGCGATCCGTTTCGGCGACGAGGGGCAGGAATGGCGGATGATGCCGGTGGCCGAGTTCATGGCCCATCCCCGCGTCGTGCCGCATTTCCCCGCCCGCGTCGCGCGGATGCTCGACCCTCAGGCCGCCGGCAGTTCGGCGACGATGGCCTGAGCCGCAGCGCGAGGGTCCGCGGCCTTCCAGATCGGGCGGCCGACGACGATATGGTCGGCGCCATTGGCGATTGCGGTGGCGGGGGTCTCGATCCGTTTCTGGTCGCCCGCGTCCGACCCGGCCGGGCGCACCCCCGGCGTCACGATCAGGCGGCCTGCCGCCTCGGGCAGGGCGCGGATCAGGGCGGCCTCGCGCGGGCTTGCGATGATGCCGTCGGCCCCGGCCTCGAAGGCGCGGGCGGCGCGGGTCGTCACGATCTCGGCCAGATCGCCCTCGCGGATCAGGGCCGCGTCCAGATCGGCCCGGTCGAGCGAGGTGAGGATGGTGACGGCAAGGATCTTCAGGTTCGAGCCCGCCGCGCCCTCCTTGGCTGCGCGCACGACATGGGGGTCGCCATGCACGGTCAGGAAGTCGAGCTCGTATTGCGCGATGCCGCGCACCGCCGCCTCGACCGTGGCGCCGATGTCGAAGAATTTCATGTCCAGGAAGATGCGCTTGCCATGCTCCTGCTTCAGCTCATTCGCAAGCGCCAGCCCGCCTCCGGTCAGCATCCCGAGGCCGATCTTGTAGAAGCTGACCGCGTCCCCGATCTTTTCCGCAAGTTCCAGTCCGGCCAGCGCATTCGGCACGTCCAGTGCCACGATCAGGCGATCATCCATCCTCAACCCCGATTTTTCGATAAACGGCCTGCTTATAGGAGGGAACCGGGTGTCTTGAAACCCCGTTTCTCGTTGCCCATGTGACAAGCAGGACCCGAGCCGGGCCGTGCCAGAGCGGGCGGTCCAAAGCGGGGGCTGAGGAAAGGATTTTCATATGGATATGGAAAAATTCACCGAACGGTCGCGTGGCTTCCTGCAGGCGGCCCAGACGATTGCGATCCGCGAGGAGAACCAGCGCGTGATGCCCGAGCATCTGCTGAAGGCGCTGATGGATGATGACCAGGGTTTTGCCAGCAATCTGATCGCCCGGGCGGGCGGTGACGCGCAGGCCGTCCGCGGCGCTGTCGACGAGGCTGTCGCGAAGCAGCCGAAGGTCAGCGGCGGACAGGGGCAGGTCTATGTCGACCCCTCGATGGTGCGCGTGCTGGACGAGGCCGAGAAGCTGGCGAAGAAGGCCGGCGACAGTTTCGTGCCGGCCGAGCGCGTGCTGACCGCGCTTGCGGTCGTCAACACCAATGCCCGCGATGCGCTGAGCGCCGGGCATGTGACGGCGCAGTCGCTGAACAGCGCGATCAACGATATCCGCAAGGGCCGGACCGCCGACACGGCGAGTGCCGAGGACAGCTATGAGGCGCTTTCGAAATACGCCCGCAACCTGACCGAGGCGGCCGAGCAGGGCAAGATCGACCCGATCATCGGCCGGGACGAGGAAATTCGTCGCGCGATGCAGGTGCTGAGCCGCCGGACCAAGAACAACCCCGTCCTGATCGGCGAGCCGGGCGTCGGCAAGACCGCCATCGCCGAAGGGCTGGCGCTGCGCATCGTCAATGGCGACGTGCCCGAATCGCTGCGCAACAAGCAGCTTTGGGCGCTGGACATGGGCGCGCTGATCGCCGGGGCGAAATATCGCGGCGAGTTCGAGGAGCGCCTGAAGGCCGTCCTGAAGGAAATCGAGGACGCAGCGGGTGAGATCATCCTGTTCATCGACGAGCTTCATGTTCTGGTCGGCGCCGGCAAGACCGATGGCGCGATGGATGCCGCGAACCTGATCAAGCCTGCGCTTGCGCGGGGTGAGCTGCATTGTGTCGGTGCGACCACGCTGGACGAATACCGCAAGTATATCGAGAAGGACGCAGCCCTTGCCCGTCGTTTCCAGCCGGTCCTGATCGAGGAGCCGACGGTCGAGGACACGATCAGCATTCTGCGCGGCATCAAGGAAAAGTATGAGCTGCATCACGGCGTCCGCATCAGCGACGCCGCGCTGGTGGCTGCCGCGACGCTGTCGCACCGCTACATCACCGACCGCTTCCTGCCCGACAAAGCCATCGACCTGATGGACGAGGCGGCGAGCCGGCTGCGCATGGAAGTGGACAGCAAGCCCGAGGAACTCGATGCACTCGACCGCCAGATCCTGCAGATGCAGATCGAGGCCGAGGCGCTGAAGAAAGAGGACGACGCGGCCAGCAAGGATCGCCTCGAAAAGCTGGAGAAGCAGCTTTCCGAGCTGCAGGAGAAATCCGCCACCATGACCGCCCGCTGGCAGGCGGAGCGCGACAAGCTGGAAGGTTCGCGCAACCTGAAGGAGCAACTCGACAAGGCCCGCGCCGAACTGGATCAGGCCAAGCGTGAAGGCAACCTCGCGAAGGCGGGCGAACTCAGCTACGGCATCATTCCGGGGCTGGAGAAGAAGCTTGCCGAATCCGAGGGTGACGACGACAGCCCGATGGTCGAGGAAGCCGTCCGCCCCGAGCAGATCGCCGAGGTGGTCGAGCGCTGGACCGGCATCCCGACCAGTAAGATGCTGGAGGGCGAGCGCGAGAAGCTGCTGAAGATGGAGGAAGTCCTCGGCAAGCGCGTCATCGGCCAATCCGAGGCCGTGACCGCCGTGTCGAACGCCGTGCGCCGTGCGCGGGCGGGCCTGAACGATCCGAAGCGTCCCTTGGGCAGCTTCTTGTTCCTTGGCCCGACCGGCGTGGGCAAGACCGAGCTGACCAAGGCGATCGCCGAATACATGTTCGACGACGATCAGGCGATGGTCCGCATCGACATGTCCGAGTTCATGGAGAAACATTCCGTGGCCCGGCTGATCGGCGCGCCTCCGGGCTATGTCGGCTATGACGAGGGCGGCGTGCTGACCGAGGCCGTGCGGCGGCGTCCCTATCAGGTGATCCTGTTCGACGAGGTCGAAAAGGCGCACCCGGACGTCTTCAACGTGCTCTTGCAGGTGCTGGATGATGGCCAGTTGACGGACGGGCAGGGCCGGACGGTGGACTTCAAGCAGACGCTGATCATCCTGACCTCGAACCTCGGGGCGCAGGCGTTGTCGGCACTGCCGGAAGGGGCCGACTCGGTTCAGGCGCGGACGCAGGTGATGGATGCGGTCAGGGCGCATTTCCGCCCCGAATTCCTGAACCGTCTGGACGAGATCATCATCTTCCACCGTCTGACGCGCGAGAACATGGACGGGATCGTCAAGATCCAGCTGTTCCAGCTCGAGACCCGGCTTGCGCAGCGCAATATCGCGCTGGATCTGGACGAGGGAGCGATGAAATGGCTGGCCGACGAGGGCTATGATCCGGTCTTTGGCGCGCGGCCGCTGAAACGGGTGATCCAGCGCAGCCTGCAGAACCCGCTGGCCGAGATGATCCTTGGCGGCGAGATCCTGGACGGTCAGACCGTCCATGTCAGCGCCGGTCCCGAAGGGCTGGTCGTCGGCAATCGCGTCACCTCCGCCCATCTGGGCGAGGCAGGCGAGAGCGGGCCGCGCGTGCCGCTCCACTAAGATTTCTGCCACAGGAAAGGGCGGTCGCGAAGCGGCCGCCCTTTTTCGTCGGCGGGTCTTTACCCCCGCGTCACGCGCGGCATGGTAAGCTGTCGGAAAACATGCATGATCGCTCACCAAGAACCGAAAGCAGAGGCGAGATATGACCCGCATCCTCACCGTCCCCACTCAGGCAATCGAGGGACAGAAGCCCGGAACCTCGGGCCTGCGCA
>NZ_DATMFA010000131.1:0-3759 GCF_035556475.1 Paracoccus sp. (in: a-proteobacteria)
GCCAGGTTCTCGCGCGCGCGGTCGGGCGAGAGATCGGCGATGCCCAGCAGGTGGATGCCCGGCGTGGTCGGGATCTGCGACAGGTACATCGAGCCGAACTTGCCGGCGCCGATGACGCCGATGCGCAGCGGATTGGCTTCGGCCGCGCGGGCCAGAAGCATGCGATGGAGACTCATGGTTTCCTCCGGCGTTTCTTGATTATTCTGCCGCGACCTTGCGGTTGACGGCGCGGATCACCGCATCGTCTTCCCAGGCGTCGACCGGTGTGAAGTCGCGATGCGCGATGTACTCGGGCCGCTTGAACTGGCGGATCGCATTGCTAACCGAATTGTAAGTCACGTAGATGATCTGGCGGTCCCACGGCGACATGTTGGGGCCGCTGCCATGGACCAGCGTGCCGTGGAAGAAGATCGCCGAGCCCGGGCCGCCCTTGGGCGCGACGATGCCGCCCTGGTCGACCAGCTTGGCGATGGTGTCGTTGTCGATCACCCACAGCGGATACGACGTGGTGGTGAGATCGTGGCTGGCCTCGATCGCACCCTTCTTGTGGCTCTTCGGGATGAACCAGAGCGGGCCGTTGAACTCGTTCACCTCGTCGATGAACACCGCGAGGTTCATGGCGCGCGGCTCGGGCATGGCGTCGTCGGCTTTCCAGGTGCCGTAATCCTGGTGCCACTGCCAGACGTCGCCGTCGAAGGCGGCCTTTCCGTTGATCTTGAACTGGTGGATGTAGGTCTTGTCCTTCAGGAGCTGCTCGGCCGGCTCGACGAAGCGCGGATGATGGACCAGCGCCTCGAACACCGGATGATAGGTGTGGACGGCGAAGGCGGTGCGCACCACGTCGCCGCTCTTTTCGCGCACGTTCTCGGGCCGGCGCTGGGCGAAGACCTCGGGCACCGAGTTCTTCAGGATCTGGGTCTCTTCCGGCGAGAAATAGTCGGGGAAGAAGAGATAGCCCTCTTCGTCGAATTGCTTCAGCTGCTCAGAGGTGAGCTTCATGGCGGTTCCTCCTTTGCCTTGTCGTTTTGCTTTGTAGAAAGCGCCGTCTTTACGCGGCGCGGGAAATCACGATCTTCAATCGTTTCGTCAGGATGTCAGCCATCTGTTCGGCATGGCCGCGGCACAGCGCTTCGGCCTCGGCTGCCTGCCCGGCCTCGAGCGCGCGCAGGATGCCCTCATGCTCGTCCCACACACTGATCCGCAGATCCTCTTCGCTCAAGGCCGCGGCCATCACCCGGCGCAGATGCTGCCAGTGCGGCTGGGCGGTCTCGCCGATCACGGGATTGCCCGAGGCTTCATAGACGAAGAGATGGAAATCGATGTCGGCCTCGATGACCGACGGCACGTAACCGCTCGCCACCGCGCGGCGGCCGACATCGAGCAGGGCGCGGCCACGCTGGACGAGGTGCGGCGTGTAATTGCTGGCGGCGAGCCGGGCGGCGGCGCCGTCGAGGGCGGCGCGGACGACGTAGAGATTGCGCGCCTGCTGGACGTCGAGCGGGGCGACGCAGACGCCCTTGCGGCCGGCATCGATCAGGAAGCCTTCGCGGCGCAGCAGCATCATCGCCTGCAGGACCGGCTGGCGCGACACGCCGAACTGCTGGGCGATCTCCTCCTGGGTGATGCGGGCTCCGGATTTCAGCTCCCCGGAGCAGATCGCTTCGAGGACCGAATCGTGAATTCGCTCGGAAAGATCGGGCTCGGGAAGGATGGGGCGCATGTCTGTATACAGAACACAGATGCGGCCCGAGTCAACCGCCTAGCGGGCTTTCAGGCCTTTGGAGCTGAGAATCTGGGCCCCGCGATCGGGATAGTCGGTGATCAGCCCGTCCACCCCGAGCTCGATCAGCCGCCCCATCTCGGCCGGGACATTCACGGTCCAGGGCACGACCTTGAGTCCGAGCCCGTGCGCTTCCTTCACGTTATCCGCCGTGACGTTGCGCCAGAACGGCGACCAGATCGCACAGCCGGCCGCCTTGGCGAGCCGCGGTACGGAGCCGCCATGGGCGGCGAGGTCGAGCCCGCCCAGCCAGGGCGAAGGCCGGCCGCCGCTGCGCTGCACCGTATCGAAATTGGTGCTCTCGATGCTGAGACAGCCGGTGGCGATCTCGGGCGCCAGCTTCCGGGCCTCGATCAGGCCGCGCCAGTCGAACGACTGCAGGGTGCTGCGGGCCTCGGCCTTGTCCTTGCGGATGCCCTCGACCGCCAGTTTCGCGAAAGGGGCCGGATCGAGCGTGAGGTCGGGTTTGCCCGGATCGGTCTTGATCTCGATGTTGAACCGGACTCCGGGTGCGGCCTGCGCGAAGAACTCGGTCAGGGTCGGGAAGCGCTGGCCGTCGACCGGCTTCTGCTCCGGGAACTGCTGGGCGTACTTGCTGGCCGGGTTGATGCGGCCGATGTCGTAGCGCTTCAGCTCGTCCAGGCTCAGCGTGCGGATGGCGGGGCCCGCCGCGGCGAGCCACTGGCCGTCCGGCCCACGCACCAGGTCGGGATTGAGATAGGGGTCATGGCTGATGACGACGACACCATCGCGCGTCACCGCGAGATCGGTCTCGAGGGTCGTGACGCCGAGATCCTGCGCCAGCTTGAAAGCGGCCAGCGTGTTCTCGGGCGCCAGCCCGCGCGCGCCGCGATGGCCCTGCAGGTCGAACGCCGCCGCGAGCCCGGTGCTAGCCACCCAGATTGCGCAGGCGAGCGATGCGATCCTCGATATCGGGATGCGTGGCGAGAAGCGCCGGCGTCTTGGCGGTGAACTGGCTGATCGGATTGACGATGAAGAGATGTTGCGTGGCACGACTCACTCCGGGAAAAGGGGCTGCCTTCTCCGCGAGCTTGCCCAGCGCGGAGATGAGACCATTGGGATTGCGCGTGAACTGCACGGAGGTCGCATCGGCGAGATATTCGCGCTGCCGCGAGACCGCCATCTGCACCGCCTTGGCCGCCAGCGGCGCCAGGATCGCGACCACCAGCAGCACGATGATCAGGATGCCGCCGCCCGAGCTGCCCTTGCGATCGTCGCTGCGCATCCGGCCCAGGTTCATCGTGCGCAGCGCCATGTCGCAGACCAGCGCGATCAGGCCGACGGTGACACCGACGACGACCATGTAGCGCGTGTCGAGGTTGCGCAGATGCGCCATCTCGTGCGCGACCACGCCCTGCAGCTCGTCGCGGTTCAGTGAATTGAGCAACCCGCGCGTGACCGCGATGGTGCCGCTGCCGATCCTGTTGCCGGTAGCGAAGGCGTTCAGAGCGTCGGTCTCCAGCACCATGACCCGGGGCATCGGCACGCCCGCGGCGATCGAGATTTCCTCGACCACGTTGTAGAGCTGCGGCGCGTCCTGCTTCTCGATCACCTTGGCGCCGGCCATGGACAGCACCATCTTGTCGCCCACCGCCAGCGAGATCGCGCTCCAGCCGACGCTGATCGCAGCCATCAGGCCGGCGGCCGCGATGCCGACCTGGCTCACGGCCGGCAGCGAGCCCGAGGACTCGCCCTCCAGCAGCGCGCCGACCAGATAGCCGATCCCGCCCGCCAGCAGCGTGAGGACCGCCAGCAGCACCATCGTGTTGCGGCGGTTCTGGTTCTGGGCGGCGACGAAGTCGGTGGTGGCGCTCATGCACCTCGTCCTCTCAGCGCAACGCGACCTTCGGCACTTCGCGCTCGGACTCCGGCATGTTGAACAGGTCCATCGGTCCGAAGCCGAGTGATGCGGCGGCCAGCACGGCGGGGAAGCTCTGGCGGCGGGTATTATAGGTGTT
>NZ_DATMFA010000132.1:0-25351 GCF_035556475.1 Paracoccus sp. (in: a-proteobacteria)
TCCAGCGCGAGGAGCGCGATCTCACGCGTATTGCCACCTTGCGGCAGGGGCAGACGGGGATCGTCGGGAACCAGCGCCACGGCGCCCGGCGGCAGCGCCACATCCCTGCCATGAAACAGAACGCGGATCGGTGCCGCGACCGGCGCGGCCTCGACCATCGCGCGCCGGCGCGAGAGCGTAACCCCCAGCGCGCCGGGAATGCGGTCGAGCTTCTGGATCGTCACCGTGACGCGGGCCGCGCGCGGATGGGCGAGGATCTGCGCCGCGATCTTCTCGGACAGCGTCTCGAGCAGGTCATAGCGCCGGTCGGCAAGACCTGCCGCGACAGCCCCGGTCAGGATGTCATAGCTGAGGATGCGATCCACCTCGTCATCGACGCCGACGACATGGCTCGCAAGCTCGACCTCGATATCGAAGCGCAACCGCTGCGGCTGGCCCCGCTCGGTCTGGAAGGCGCCGATTTCCGCCGAGACGACGTAATCGCGCAGGTGGATGCGGTCGGGCTGGTCCATCCCCTGCATTTCTCAGGAAAACGGCCCCGCCGCAAGGGACAGGGCCGCATGGCTGTCAGATCGACCTGCCTCAGTTCGAAGCGAGGCGGCGATCCGAGCGATAGAAGTAATGGCTGCCGATGCGGGTCGTGCGCTCGAACTTGCGCGACCACGAGGGGCGGACACCGCCGGTGTGGAAATAGGTGGCACCCTTGGTCAGGTTGCGCGGCGCGCCCAGCAGCGCGGCCTGCGCGATCTTCTGGGCACGGACAAAGGCGCCGCGTTCGCGGATGCGGGCCTTTTTATAGGTGAACTGGCCGCGCTGGTTCACCACGCCGCAGACGGTTTTCGGGAACCGGGGATGATCCACGCGGTTGAGAATGACCTCGGCCACGGCGCGCTGACCCTGGGCCCCTTCGCCACGGGCCTCGTAATAGAGCGCCTCTGACAGGCATTGCAGGTCGTTCTGGCTGATCGCCGTAGCGGCGGTCGCGGTCTTCTTTTCGGATTTTTCGGCTGCACGGGTATCGGCGATTGCGGGCACGGCCGCAACGGAAGGCAGCGCAAGGGCAACACACAGGGAAACGCGCGCCAGCCAAGAGGTCGGAGTCGACATGTTGATCCTGTTACAAAGGATCCGGCACACTGTCCGGTCGGTTACTGTTTTTGACCCGCGATGGGTCTTGGTTCTGGCGGTTACTGACCAAGAACCATGCCAGATGATCCACCCCACAACCGTGCGAGCTTGCGGATTCAGGGAAAATCAACGGATTCGGGCGGAATCTCGCCTAGCTGCAAAACAGCAACGGGCAAGATCCGGCCAGTTTTGGGGAGTCTTAGGACTCGCCCGGAACCCCTGCGGCAGCCTCTTCGCGCGCCATCAGGATCGATTCCTGGGCCGCGGCAAGGCGCGCGACGGGCACCCGGAAGGGCGAACACGACACGTAATTGACGCCCGCGCGCAAGCAGAAGGCGATCGATTCGGGGTTGCCGCCATGCTCGCCGCAGACCGAAATGGTGATGCCGGGGGCATGGCGCCTCGCGCGCTCGGTCCCGATCGCGACAAGCTCGCCCACGCCCTCGCGGTCGAGGATGTGGAAAGGATCCTCGCCATAGACGCCCTGCCCGACATAGGAGGACATGAACCGCCCGGCATCGTCGCGCGACAGGCCATAGGTCATCTGCGTCAAGTCGTTCGTCCCGAAGGAGAGAAAGCTTGCATGTTCGGCGATGTCGCCGGCGCGCAGCGCGGCGCGCGGCGTCTCGACCATGACGCCCAGGCGATAGGTGAAATCCTTGCGCGTCTCGTTCCGAACGGCAGCGGCAACCGCGTCGATCCGGTTCTTGACCAACTCGACCTCGCGCCGGGCGCTGACCAGCGGGATCATGATCTCTGGCACGACCGGATCGCCGTTATGGCTGGCAAGGATCGTCGCCTCGAAGATGGCGCGCGCCTGCATGTCGTAGATCTCGGGGACGGTGATCCCCAGCCGCACGCCGCGCATCCCGAGCATCGGGTTGAACTCGCTGAGCGCCTCGACCCGGCGGGTGACGTCAGAGAGCGGCAGGTCGAGCGATTCGGCAAGCTCGCGCATCCCCTCGCGGTCATGGGGCAGGAATTCATGCAGCGGCGGGTCGAAAAGCCGGATGGTGACGGGCAGACCGGCCATGATCTCGAAAAGCGCCGCGAAATCGCTGCGCTGCATCGGCAAAAGGCGTTCCAGCGACAGACGGCGATCCTCGGGCTTGTCGGCAAAGATCATCTCGCGCATGGCGGGCAGGCGCTGGTCGTCGAAGAACATGTGCTCGGTCCGGCACAGGCCGATCCCCTGCGCCTTGAACATGCGGGCGGTGCGCGCATCCTCGGGCGTATCGGCATTGGCGCGGATGCGGATACGGCAGAACTCGTCGGCCCAGTCGAGGAGCTGGTTGAAGCTGTCATCGAGCGAGGGTTCGAGCATGGCCGCCTCGCCCGCCAGAACCTCGCCGGTGGTGCCGTCGATGGTGACGAGTTCCCCCTCGTGGAACAGACGACCGCCGGATTGCATGGTGCGGGCGCGGGTGTCGATCGAAATGCCCGACGCGCCGACGATGCAGGGCAGGCCGATACCGCGCGCGATCACCGCGGCATGGCTGGTCATACCGCCGCGTTCGGTCAGGACGGCGACGGCGGCATGCATGCCGCGGATGTCCTCGGGCACGGTCTCGCGCCGGACGAGGACGCAGCGCTCTCCCCTCGCCTCGGCGGCCTGAGCGGCGGCGGCGGTAAAGACGATCTGGCCGGTCGCGGCACCGGGGCTGGCATTGATGCCCCGCGCGATCAGGTCGCGCGGCGCGGCCGGGTCGACCTGATAATGCAGGAGGTCAGAAAGCGCGCGCGGCTCGATCCGCGTCACCGCCTCCTGCGGGGGGATGATCCCGTCGCGGGCCAGCGCGACCGCGATCCGCACCCCGGCGCGGGACGAGCGCTGGACCCGGACCGCGTCGATGATCGAAAGCTCGCTGTCCGAAACGACGAATTCGACCTGCATCTCCTCGCGCAGGCGTTCGCGCGCGGCGACGCCATAGCGGATCAGGTCGGCAAAGACCTCGGGCGCGGCCTCTTCGAGCGAGGGGCCGCGCGGATCGCGGGTCAGGTAGAGCGTCTCGGCCCCCTCGCCCTTGGCGCGGCCCTGGGTCTGACCCCGGAAGCGGCCGGTGATCCGCGGCGTCCCGGTGGTGCCGTCGACAAGCTGGATCGACCCCGATCCGGTGACGCCCGGCCCGATCGCCAGCGCCATGTCCTGAACGACGAGGCCGAGGGGCGCCTGTGCCGGAGCGCCCTTCGCCTGCCGGAGCAGCCGCGCCGTCGGCCCGTCCCAGGCCCGCGCCATGCTGCGCAGCACCTCGGCCAGTTGCCGGGTCGGGTCCTGGGGAAATTCCTCGTCGGTCTCGTCCTCATAGGCGCGAAGCGCGGCGGCGAGCCCGCCTTCTGCACCCGAGAAGCTTTCGGGATCGAGGCGCGCGACATGGATCGCATAGGACTGGACGAAGCCGAGATAGAGCGCATCCGCCGCCGGCTTGCCGCGCAACTGGGCAAGCCGCGCGTGGCAGGCGTCGTTGATGCCCACGTTCAGGACCGTGCCGGGTCCACCCCATGCCGGATTGGCGGCGGAGGGGCGCACGCTGACCAGCCCGTCCGCCCGGTCGATGATCGCCGCAAGCCGGCGCGGATCAGGGCTTTGTCCCGCCGCGATGGCGCGAACCGCATCGGCCGAGATGGCGAAGCTTTTTGGGACCGGAAGCTCCATCCGCACGAGCCGTTGCAGGCATTTCGCCCGCCAGCCGTGTCGTGCGACGACGATCCCCGCCGAGGGGGTGATTTCGACGATGGCATCGGGATCTGCAAGCGCGCTCATGGTGGCGTCACATTAGGCATGCGCCGGATCATGCCGCAAGTGCGAAGAGCGGGGGCCGACTGCCCCCGCACCCCCGTGGGTATTTTCGAAACAGTGAAGCCCTCAGCCCTCGATCCGGGCGAAATCGGCGATGAGGCGGCCTGCATCGCGGATGCGCGAGAGCAGGTTCAGCCGGTTGCGGCGGAGGATCTGGTTGTCGGCATTGATCTGCACGGTTTCGAAGAAGGCGTCGATCGGCGTGCGAAGGCTTGCGATCGCGGCCATGGCGGCCGGGAAATCCTCGAGCCGGACCGCTTCGCGGATCGCGGGTTCGGAGGCGTCGAGGGCGGCGAAGAGGGCGCGCTCCTCCTCGGTCTCGGCGAATTTCGGGTCGGCGCCGAAGCTGTATTCGACACCGTCCTTCGCCTCGGCCTGGGTAAGGATGTTACTGGCGCGTTTGAGACCCTGAAGGAGGTTGGTGCCGTCTTCGGTCTTCAGCGTCTCATTGAGCGCGGTGGCGCGGTTGACCAAGAGGACGAGGTCGTCATTGCCGGGCATGGCGATGACGGCGTCGATGATGTCGTGGCGGATGCCCTGGTCGCGTAGGAAGACCTTCAGGCGGTCGTGGAAGAAGGTGAGGAGGTCATCAGAAACAAAATTGGTGGTCTGATATTCAACCTGCATCGGGCGCGCTAGGTAGACCTCTGCTACCCGCTTTGCGTTCTCCTCTGACACTTCGCCTTCTGCCTCGACCTCTTCCCAAATGGCCCACATAGAGGCAGGGCTTGTCAGATCTCCAGTCTGCGCGGCCGCAAGCTCTTTTACTTTTCGACGAGCATCATCTAATTCAGCCCAGAGTGTCGGCCAAAGTGCCTCATGTTGGCGTGCGAAGTCCGCTTCAATTCGCTTATGCAATGCCTCGACAATTATATTCTTAAGTGATGCCCGAACCCCATTCCCCAGCACCAGCCGGATCACCCCGAGCGCAGCCCGCCGCAGCGCGAAGGGATCCTTCGACCCCGTGGGCTTCTCGTCAATCGCCCAGAACCCGGTCAAGGTATCCAGCTTGTCGGCCAGCGCGACGGCCACGGAAACCGGCGCCGAGGGCACATCATCCGACGGACCGAGCGGCGAGTAATGGTCGCGGGCGGCATCGGCGATCTCGGACGCGTGGCCTGCCGCGAGCGCGTAGTAGCGGCCCATGGTGCCTTGCAGCTCGGGGAACTCACCCACCATGGCGGAGCGGAGGTCGAGTTTCGCGATCTCGGCGGCCTTCGCAGCGGCATCCGCATCCGCCCCGACCAGCGGCGCGATTTCGCGGGCGAGCGCCGCGATGCGGGCGATGCGGTCGGCTTGCGATCCCAGCTTGCTCTGGAAGGTCACGGATTTCAGGCCCTCGGCCCAGTCGGCCATGCCCGTTTTTGCCTCGCGCAGGTCGTTCTCCCAGAAGAAGGCGGCGTCCGAGAGGCGGGCGGCCAGCACGCGCTGGTTGCCCTTCAGGATCGTCTCGCCATGGTCCGGCGTCTCGATATTCGCGACGGTGACGAAGCCCTCGATACGGCCGGTCTTGGGATTGCGGGCCGAGAAGAACTTCTGATGCTCCTTCATCGAGGTTTGCAGCACCTCGGGCGGCAGCGCGAGGAAACGGTCCTCGATGGCGCCCATCAGCGGCACCGGCCATTCGACGAGGCCCGCAACCTCGGAGAGCAGGCCGTCATCGGGCATGATCTCCCACCCGCGGGCAAAGGCGAGGTTCGCGGCTTCCTGACGGATGGCGGCCTCACGCTCGGCCGGGTCCAGCATGACGCGGGCGCGGCGCAGCTTGGCGGCGTAATCGTCGAAGCCCGAGACGGTGATCTCGTCGGGGGCCATGAAGCGGTGGCCGCGGGTGGCGTTCCCGGCCACGATGCCCTCGACCTCCAGCGGCACGACATTGGCGCCGGCCTCGTCGGTCAGGATGCAGATGATGGAATGCAGCGGGCGGACCCAGCGCAGCGCGCCCGCGCCCCAGCGCATGGATTTCGGCCAGGGGAAGTCGCGGATGGTGGCGGCCAGAACCTCGGCCACGATCTCGGCGGCGGGGCGGCCCGGTTTCGTCAGCGTGGCGAACCAGACCTGGCCCTTCTTGTCGTCGCGCGCCTCAAGCTGGTCGCGGCTGAGGCCGGTCGAGCGCAGGAAGCCCTCGAGCGCGGCCTCGGGCGCGTCGGTGCGCGGGCCCTTGCGCTCCTCGCGCGTGGTCGGGCTGTTGGCGGTCAGGCCCTCGACGGTCAGGGCCAGCCGGCGGGGGGTGCTGAACGCACCGGCGCTGGCATAGGTCAGCCCGGCCTGCACCAGACCTTCGGTCACGAGGCGCTTCAGGTCCTCGCGCGCGCGGGCCTGCATCCGCGCCGGGATTTCTTCCGAGAAAAGCTCGATCAGAAGGTCGGGCATCAGTCCATCACTCCGCGTTCGGGGGTCTTGTCGTTGAATTGGTGCCAGCCATAGGCGCGGCCGTCGGGATAGACGGCGATCACGCGATCCACGTCGGGGCGGATCTCGGGCTGGGAGAGATAGGCCTTTGCCGCCCCGGATTTCAGGTCGGCGTCAATCCGGCCCGCGTCGAAGCAGGAAAACCAGTTCGGCCCGACCAGCGGGGTCGGCTGGGCAAAGACCTCGGCATCGGCCGGCAGGGGTGCCGCGAGGCGGAAGCATCCGCGCCAGCGGATGGGCGAGCTTGAGGCGTCGATCGCCTCGAGTTCGCCGACTTCCAGCGGGACGGGCTTGCCACCGGCGACCACACTGATCTGGACGCCCGCGGGGTCGACTTCCTCGTAGAAGCCATATTCCTGCGCATACCAGACGCCCACGCCCGCGGCGATCGCGGCGCCAAGGATCAGCAGGGCGGGGACGCGGCCGTCCAAGGCTCAGGCCCCGGCCGGGAAGGCGGGCAGCGGCTCGCCCGTCGCGGCGGAGGTGGTCACGAACAGATCCGCGCAGCGCTTCGCCAGCGCCCGCACCCGGCCGATATAGGCCTGCCGTTCCGTGACCGAGATCACCCCCCGCGCATCGAGCAGGTTGAAGAGGTGGCTGGCCTTGATCGCCTGATCATAGGCCGGATGGGCCATCGGGATCACGCGGCCGGCGCTGTCGGTCTCGGCAGCATCGAGGATGCGGGCGCATTCGGCCTCGGCATCCTCGAAATGCTTCAGCAGCGTGGCGGTATCCGCCTGCTCGAAGTTCCAGCGGGAATACTCGCGCTCGGCCTGGCGGAAGATGTCGCCATAGGTCATCGGGATCGGGCTCGACGGATCGTTGAAGGGCATGTCCATCACATGCTCGACCCCCAGCACATACATGGCGAGGCGCTCGAGCCCATAGGTCAGCTCGCCCGAGACCGGGCGGCAGTCATGCCCGCCGACCTGCTGGAAATAGGTGAACTGGCTGACTTCCATGCCGTCGCACCAGACCTCCCAGCCAAGGCCCCATGCGCCCAGCGTCGGGCTTTCCCAGTCATCCTCGACGAAGCGGACGTCATGGATCATCGGGTCGAGGCCGATCGCCTTCAGCGAGCCGAGGTAAAGCTCCTGCAGGTTCGCGGGCGAGGGTTTGATAATGACCTGATACTGGTAATAGTGCTGGAGGCGGTTCGGGTTCTCACCATAGCGGCCATCGGTCGGGCGGCGCGAGGGCTGGACATAGGCGGCAGCCCAAGGCCGCGCGCCAAGACTGCGCAGCGTCGTCGCCGGGTGGAAGGTGCCTGCCCCCACCTCCATGTCATAGGGTTGCAGCACGGCGCAGCCCTGCGCGGCCCAATAGGATTGCAGCCGCAGGATCACCTCCTGAAAGCAGACCGGCTTCGCTTGGCCGTCCTTGGGGCTAGTCATCGCTGCATCCTTTTGCATAACTGGCACATAGGTCAGCCGCCTTCTAGGCAGAGGGCGGCGCAGGGTCAATGAGAGGGACTTGCCCATGCGGCGCATTGCTATCGTCTTCGGTGCGGCCTTGCCGCTGATGAGCGCGGGTTCCGCGCTGGCCGAGGATGTCCTGATCCGCATCGAGGCGAAGCGCGGGAGCGAGGCCGCGCGCGGCTCGGCGGCGGAGTGGAGCGCCCGCTTTGACGATGTCGTCACCTTCCCGCTGAGCGACGGCTGGATCGGCATTGCTCTGGGGCCGATGCCGCGTGAGGAAGCGACGGCAAGGCTGGAGGAGCTGAAGGCGAATCGTCAGGTTCCGGGCGACAGCTTCCTTGCGCCCTCGGCCGGGCGAAACGTGACGCGGGTTGCAGCGACGACCGGGGCGGTGCCCGCGCCGGACGCGGCCGAGGCCGAGGTCGCGGCCGCGCCCAATATTCCCTTGACAGAACCCGCCGCCGCGCCAGCGCCGGTCGAACCGGCCACCCCGCCGCAATTCTTCATTCGGATCGAATCCACCACCAACCGCACCAAGGCCGAGGAGATGCTCGCCAAGCGGCGCGAGACCCTGCCCGAGGCCGGGTTGTGGACGCTGCCCAGCGGCCGCCTCGCCATCGCGCTTGGCCCTCTGAACGAGACAGCGGGCAAGGCCTGGCTCGCCGCCTTCAAGGCGGCGGGGGTGATGCCCAAGGATGCCTTCCTGACCCCCGGCGCCGATATGGGCGAGGTGGCAATCGCCGGCACGACGCCCGAGCTTGCCCCACCCCCCGCCGAAGGAACCGCGCCGGTGCCGATGCCCGCGCTCGAGGACATCCAGCGCGCGCTGCGTTGGGCCGGGCATTACGACGGCGCGATCGACGGCAAGGACGGGCCGATGACGCGCGCCGCCATCGCCGAGGAACTGGTGCGCCTGCGCGCCTCGCCCGACACGGCGACGGCCATGGCCGAACTGACCCGCCGCCGCGAGGCATGGCGGGCCGAGATGGGGTTGGCCGAGCTTCGCGACGATCATACCGGCCTTGCCCTGCCCGCGCCGATGGACCGGCTGCAATTCGACCGGGCCGAGCGCGCGCTCTCGATCTATGGGCCGAAGGACGGCTCGGGCGCGGCGCTGATCCTGTTCTCCCAGCCGGGCGGCCAGCAGGAGATGCTGGATCTTGCCGGGCTTGTCACCGCGCTTGGCTGGGTGCCCGCGCCGACCCGGCAGATCCAGCGCGGCAGCGTCATCCTCGACGGGCGGAACGAGACCCATATCGGCCATGCCGAGGGCCGGGTGGTGGACGGGCATGTTCAGGGCTTCGTGCTGATCTGGCCGGTGCAGGATCCCGAGGAGCAGCGCCGCATGGCCGCCGAGATCTCGGACAACCTGTCGCGCTTTTCCCCCTCGGCGGCCGAGCTGGCCAAGAACCCGCCGGCTCCCGCCCAGACCGCAGCCGAGATGCTGGGCGCCGCCCCCGCCGTGCCGGGCATCGCAAACCCGCTGCACGACGCCGCCCCAAGCCTGCCCTAGCTGCGCCAGAAGCGCGGCAGCAGCAGGACCAGCACCGTCATCAGCTCCAGCCGGCCGACATACATGCCGATCGCCATCATCCACTTGGCGGCGGTCGGAAGCTGGTTCACCGCGCCGTTCGAGCTGAGTTCCGGCCCCCACATGACGCCCACATTCGCGATCGAGGTCCAGGCCCCGGTCAGCGCGGTGCGCGGATGCAGCCCGGTCATGGCAAGGCCAAGGATCAAAAGGCCGAAGGTCAGCATGAACAGCGTGAAGAAGGTCATCACCGAATCGACCACATCCTGTTCCAACGGCCGCCCCTCGTAGCGCAGGGGAAAGATGCGGTGCGGCGACTGCATCCGCCGCAGCTGCGCCTTCACCGCTTGGATCAGCACGAGATAGCGAAACACCTTGACCGAACATGCGGTCGAGCCGGTGCAACCGCCGATCAGCCCGACCACCACCAGCACGGCAAAGGGGAAATGCCCCCATTGGGTCGCGTCGGTCGAGACGAGCCCGGTGCCCGAGAAGGTCGAAACCACGTTGAACACCGTCTCGCGGATGATCTCCAGCGGATCCCGGGCCTCAAGCCAGAGCAGGCGGTAGATGACGATGGCCGCGATCGCATAGAAGGTCCAGCGCAGATAGGCGCGGATCTGGACGTCCCGCCAGATCGGCTCGACCGAGCCGCGCAGCAATTGCACCATGCGGATGAAGGGGATTGACGCGAGGATCATGAAGAAGGCGGCCGCGTATTCGAGCGGCCCGATATAGGGCGCGAAACTGGCGTCGTAATTCGAGAACCCCCCGGTCGAGCAGGTCGACATCGCCAGCACGACCGCGTCAAAGGGCTTCATCCCCATCACCATGAAGACCGAAATGCAGATCGCGGTCAGCGCGATGTAAACCCATGTCATCTCGCGCGCGATGTCGAAGGCGCGGGGCAGGATCTTGCCAAGGGTGTCGAAGCCCTCGGACTTGAAGAACTGCATCCCCCCGACCTTCATCACCGGCAGGAAGATCATCGCGACGACGATGATCCCGAGACCGCCCGACCAGTTCAGGAAGGCCCGCCACAGATTCGTGCCCCTCGGCAGGGTGTCGAGTTCGGGGAAGGCCGTAGCGCCGGTGGTCGTCACCCCCGACATCGCCTCGAAAAAAGCGTCGGTGAAGCTCGCATGGGGCGCGCCGATCATGAAGGGGATCGCGCCGGCCGCCGGGACCACCGCCCAGATCGCCGCCGTCATCAGGAACGCCTGTTCGAGGGTCAGCGCCTTGCTGGTTCCCTGCGTGGCCAGCGTGATCAGCCCGCCCCCGAGCATGGTCAGCATCGCCGACTCGAGGAAGGATTTCCAATGCGGATCGCCCGCCCACCAGTCGACAAACATCGGCAGCATCATCGCCGCGCCCAGCGTGATGACCAGCTTGCCGACAGTATTGGCCACGGGACGCGCGTCGATCATGGGCAATTGCTTGCCGTGTGCAGCGGCCTCCGTCAAGCGGCTGCGTCCGGGCCACCTCGCGCCGCTTGCATGCGCCGGCGAGCCTGCTTATAGAAAACGGCGATGCGGGTGTAGCTCAATGGTAGAGCAGCAGCCTTCCAAGCTGAATACGTGGGTTCGATTCCCATCACCCGCTCCATCATTTCCATTTAAGTGTCTGAAAGCGCTGATAAAACAGCAAGGCTGGTTTGTGCCAGTCCACCCTTGAAGCCACCCGCCTGAACATGCAGGCCGGGCCGAAAATATGTGGAAATTGACGCTTCCGGGTTCACCCAAGGCATACGATTCCCCTGCCCGATCTGGTCTTTAAGCCTCAAATCGGTCGGCCGTGCCGGTGCGGATTGGGGGAATCGAGGCTTACCGCTACGGCGAGCCGATGATGCTTTCCGTGATCATCCCGTTCAGGGTGTGAAGCTGCTGGACGGTCACGGTTTCGGCTCCCATGGCTTCCATGGCACGCAAGCAGAATTCCAACCTCGCAGCGACGATTTCCAGCGCTGCCATGCCCATGGCTTCGATGCTCGGCTTTCCGCCCTGTGCGATGATGACGCCAGCGGCCGGGACATGGCGCAGGGGATGACCGTAATGGGCGGCTAGCGCCAACCGCGTGAACAAGTCGGTATCCTGCTGGCGTAAGACGGCGAAGGCGAAGGCGATGCCCGCGCGGTTCCGAATGTCGATGGTGAATTCGTCAGCGTTGACGACGATGCTCATCCTAGTGCCTTCCTCAGTTCGAGCCGGGCATGGGTCAGTGCCGCTTCTGCTTCACGGTAAGGCGCGAACAGCGTCAACGGTGGCAGGTCTGGCAGGTCTTCGACCACCAGCCCCCGCACCAGCTTGGACAGCCGCGCCACCCCGCCAACACCGATCCGGTTTTCCATGTGCTGCACGGCGCGCACGACCAGCGCCTGCGTCGTCGGCGGGCCGGTCCAATCCCCGGCGTTTTCACAATCACTGTCGGACATGCCGCCCTTGACGAACAGGTCGGGACCGCCCTTCATGACCCGCTTCAATACGTTGGGCAGCGCAGCCAGCGGCCCCAGCGCGGCAAGCTGAATGGCCCCTGCATGAATATCCTCGCGCAGCACGCCCGGCAGCAGAAAGAATTCACCTATGTGATCATCGACATCCGGCTTTCGACCCGGCGAGACCCACAGGCTGCATTGCACCGAGTCGTAGGTGGCGCGGTCGATGCCAAGCGCGACCAATGCCACGCCAGCCGCAAGCGCGTGGCGCGCTTCATGCAGGGCGATATTAGGCTCTGTCGTCATCGGTTCCCCCGGTTCAACGCGGCCGTGATCAGGGCGCTGGCCTCGCCTGAAATGACTTCGCTCCGGCGCAACTCGGTATGATCGCAGACCGCGCGCAAGGCGGTCAGGTTCGCGGAAAGCAGCGCACCGAAAGTGCCTTTCAGCAGAGAAGCCGAGTCCTTTGAGACGGCGATCTGACGGACCTTCGCAAGTTCCGCATCGTGACGCTCCCGTTCCTCCCGGATGATTTCACCCACCGCGCTCAGGATGGTTTCAACGCTCGCGGTCATCTGGGTCATGCTGCGGCCTCCCTGATCTTGGCGACGACTTCGGCAACTGACAGTTCCCGGCTTTCCTCGGCCACCGGGACCGGGGCCGCAGGCGCTGACTCGGCGGGTTCGGCATCCACCCGGCTCAGAGGCACCACCTGCGCCTGTAGACGGGGTTCATCGCCAAAGTCCGCATCAGCCAGCCCTTCCTTGCGGCGGGCCTCGTTGGGGCTGTAGAGGCCCCCGGTGATGCCCTTGGTCAGGGCATCGACCCGACCAGCGAAGTCGGTGCGCATGAGGGCATCCACGTCGATCTGGCAATGGGTATCTAGGGGAAGTGCGAAGAAGGCCGAGAAGCCATGCTCGATATGCTCGATCATGAAGCCGAGACCTTGAGCCAGCCAAGTCGCCACAAGGATTTCGACGTTGTTGTAATTCGCATTGCGGGTATCCCCGACCAGCGGCAACGGCACCCGGAAGGCACGGGCGATGTCCTCGACCCCCATGCGGAAGGCTTCGACAAGCTGGGCATCTTGGCTGGTAATCGACATGGCCTGCCATTTCAGACCGGCGCTCAGGATCGGCACCCCGCCCGAGTTGAGCAGAGTCGCGTTGCTTGCCCATGCCTCCCGAAGCTGGGTCATCTGATCCTTGGTCAGACGCTCATCGGTCGAGATGACCCCCGATGGCCGGGCCATGTTGTTGAAGAACGCAGCCTGATGCGCATTGATCGCGTTGGTTGATGCGATGGATGCAGCCAGATGGGTGATCGGGCTGATTCCAATCAGCGGATGCCGGGGCGTGTAGAGCCGGAGATGGAACATATCGCGGGCGGGAACGACCATCTGGGCCGTCTCCACCGGCAGCATCTCGTTCTCACCCACGGCATAGAAGATCTCGCCTGATTCCCGGTCCACCATCGGCGTCGTCGTGCGCGGATGCAGCAGGTGAAGTTCCGCGATTTCCTGCCGGTCATTGCGATAGGCCAATGCGTAACTGTTCCCGAACAGCAGCAGCGTCTTGACCATATTCATCATGAAGTCGGTCTTGGTCGAATAGCTGTTAGGACGCCTTAGAACGCGCGACAGGGCAGAGGTGGTGATGCGTTGCACCCCCTCACCCTCATACTCAGATACGTGCCGGGCAGGCAGGGCAGCGATGGTCTGGGCATAGGCATCGACACAGGCATGGACGATGGCATTCGGGCCACCATCGATGGGATCGCGGCCCTGCTGCCAGAAATTCCACGGCCAAGCGGCCGGGATGATGCCGCCGGTAATCGGAAGCTGGTAGCCGGTCGAAGTCATACCCTTGCCGATGCCAAGGGCGGTGACGACACGATTCACGACCGGGGCCAAGGCGGTGATCTTCATTCCTTGTTCCCCCAGATTGCGGCGGCGGCAGCTTCGACCTGTTGCTGAGCACGGGCCTGACGGGCGCGCTTGGACTTGCGGTCATTCCCGGCGATGCCTTTCAGAAAATCATCTGCGGCATTGCGGCAGGGGCCATCGCCCCGTTCGATCTGGGCGCGCAGGACAGGCGCTAAATCGGCCGGGACGTTGAACCTGTCCAAGATTTCAACGGGGCTGCTGGCCGGGTTGGCGATGCCCCGCGTGACGGTCATCTGATGCACGCCGATCATGTCGGCGTGCTTGCGGCGGGCGCTGTCGATGTCCTCGCGCAGCAGCTTGGCGGTGCGGGCGAGTTGGGTGGCGGTCTCATCCAACTCGGCCAGTTCGAATGTCGGATCGGTGGTCAAGGCCGTGTCAGCCAAGGCGCGTGCGGACAAGGCGACTTCGACCAAATGGCCGGTGCCGGTGGCGGCTTCACCCCGAAGGATGCGGGCGGCGTCCTCGTATTGCCGCACGATCAGTTCGGCCGCGTCCAGCAGTTCGCCGGTCTCACGCTGCTGCTTCTGGCTGAGATTCAGTGCGGCGATCATCTGGCTTTGGCTCATGCCGCTGATGGTCTTTCCCAGCCCCAGCCCGGCCTGCATGGCGACACCGGCCACGCGAGAGGCCAGCTTGGCGGTCAGGGTGATCTGGGCCTTGCCAACGGTGACAACGGGCACATTCAGTTTTCTGCTGATGGTCATCCGGGTTTCCGCCTCATGCCGTAGCTGCGTTGCATTTCGCGATCCAGCGCCCCGGTCGAGACCAGTTCGCGCACCTTGTCCCTGATCACGATGTCCAATTGCCGATGGCCTTGGGCATCAGTGGATTCCTTGGCTTCGACCTCAGATCCGTTCTGATTGTAGATATTGACGCTCAAGCCGCTGGACGATTGCGCCGTAGCGGAAGGAACACCGCCCGGCGACACGATGGCATAGGCCGACTGCCCCAGCCCCCTAGACGCGACTGACGGCACCGTGGGTGCGGCTACCCGCAACGGGGCAGTCAACAGGTTCGCCGCGACCGGGGCCGACTGCACGCCTGCTGTCGCCGTGGTGGTCCCGGCGCTGAACACGCCCGCCGATGCCAGCGCGGACATGAACGCCTGTAGCTGCTGGCTGAACAAGAAGCGCGTCATCTCGGCCAACAGATCGTCGATGAAGTCGCCGAAGGCTTCGCTGGCGGATTTGCTGCCGTCAATCAAGTCATCGAACAGACCTTGCAGGCTGTCGCTGAAAATCTGGCCGGTGGCGCTCAGTTCCTCGTTCAAAGCCTTGGTCTGATCCGCGAGGCTGGCCTGTGCCTGCCGGTAAAGCTCTAGCTGTTCGGGGTTCAGCTTGCCCTCGCCCCCGATAGCCGCGACAGCCTCGGCCAAGTCTCGGGCCTGCTGTTCCAATTCCTGCATCGGGGTCGCGTAGCCGGAAAGCAGGCTATCCAGCGCCCGCTGGTTTTCCTCGGCAGCACGGGCGGAATCGCGGCGGGCCTTGGCAGCATCCCGGCTGGCCTGCGCCTCGGCCTGCCCGGCTTTGGTGCTGCGCTCGCGGGCGTCGGCAAGCTTGTGGTCGGCGTCGGCGATGGCGATCCGGTCGGCGCGTTCCTGATCGAAGACCCGCCCGTAAACCTCTTTCAGCCGGTCAGACAGGCCGACATTCGCCTCCATCGCCTTGCGGCGGTCCTCGATGGCGTTCAGGTCGGCGGTCAGCCGGGCGTCGATCTCGTCGGCTCCACTTGCAATCGCATCAGCCATATCCAGCGTGTGCTGGATACCCTCGCCTGCCTGCTTGCTGGCGGCATTCATGCGCCAAATGACTTCCAGCGCATCGGCGGAACGCTGGGCGAGGCCGGTGGCGGCATCGCGGGCGCGTTGCAGGCTCTCGGTCAGCAGCCCGGCGCTGGACGCCCCGTCCTTGAGGGCCTTGGCGAGGGGGTCGGCCTCATCCAGCAGTGCCGACATCGGAGCCAATGCGGCTTGCAGTTCCGGGGTCAGGTTCTCGGCTCCGCCTACGGCGGCGATGACGTAGCGGGTGAACTCGGCCATCAGCGCGTTGCGCTTCTCCAAGTTCGGTTCAGCAGCCAAGGCGGTATTCAGCGCGATGATCTTCTGTGCCGCTTCGGTGCCGTTCAGGCCCATTGCGTCGAGGCTCTTGGTCGATTGCGCGATGATCAGGTTCCACGACGCTTGGTCGCTCTGGGTCTTCCTGATCTGGCTGTCCAAGGCCGCGATCTGTTCACGCAATCTGCCGGAACCTAGAACCCCGGCATGGTCGGCCTGCTGCTGCAAGGCAGCGCGTTCGGTCAACAGCTTGTTCAGGGCTTCCTGCGCCTGCTGCGCCCCTTGGACGGCAGCAGCATAGGCAACGGCATTGGTGCCCAGCAGATTGTTCAGGGTCGCCTGTGCGGCTGCTGTGGCGCTGGTGGCGGCAGTCAGGCCCTGCTGCTTGGCGATCTGCTGATCCAGTGCCGCAAGGGCGGCGGCATTGGCGTCTCCCGCTGCCTGTGCCACGCGCAGACGTTCGGTGGCCTCGACGTAACGGTCAGCGGCTTCGCTGATCTGGTCGAGGCTTTCGGCGAAGCTCTCGGCATCCGCGCCGCTGGACTTGAGGGCGCTGCCGATGATGGGCAGGGCGGCGGCGACGGCCATCAGGCCGATGCCCACGGCCTGAGATGCGCCGGGGATGACGGTCAACAATGAGCCGAATTGCCCTAGCTGCTGGCTCGCGGCGATCCAGACGTTACCGCCCGATTGAACCTGCGTGATGAAGTCGCCTAGCTGGACGCTGGCCGCAGCGCCAAGCTGTGCGAAGCGTTGGAACTTGGACACGCTGGCATCGACCGACCCCGCGAATTCCTTGGTGGCCTGCCCGGCCAGCCGCTGTTCACGGGCCAGCGCCGCCGTCGCTTTCGCCGCCTGTGCCGACTGCTTGGTTTCTTCCTGCAAGCTGCGGTTCAGGTTCGCGATGCTGTTCAGCAGCTTGGTCGTCTCGGCGATTGCGCCGCTGGCTTCGACGTTGACGACATAAGTGCTTTGGCCGGATTGGTTCGCCATGATCAGCGTTTCCCCTTGCGGTTACGCTTCTTGCGCGCCGTGCCGATGACCGACCGGCCACCGGCACGAATGGTCACGGTCGGCAAGGAATAGGGTGCGCCACGAGTCGGCCCGCCGCTGCCGCGACCGAAGCGGATTCCGTAGGTTTCGGAGCCGGTCCAGCCGAAGCTGATGCCTAGATCAGGCCACATGCCTTGCGCGATCTTGGTGATGCGGGCGAGAAGATGGTCGGCGGCTTCAACGGTCGAGGCATGGGGCGCGATGACCACAATATGCACTGCGTCATCCGGGCTGATCTGCTTGTCAGTCACCTGCCCGGCAATCCGGCGTTGGTTGATGAAGATCGTGGCAGATGACCGCAGCCGGTAGTTGTGGTCTTTCGGCTGGTTCGAGGATGCCGGGGCCTCGCGCTGGTAGCGTGTCAGGACGAAGTTCGCCGCCTCAGCCATGAAGGGCGCGGCGTTGCTGCCTGCCGTGGTCGTGGCGTAGGGGGGCCAAGGCGGGGGGCTGACGGCCTGCCAGCTATCGACCGTGCGCGACCGGCCATTGACGCGCAGGCGGCGTTCTAGGCCGGTATCCGGCAGGTCGCCGCGTGCTTGGGCAGCGCGGGTCAACAGGGTCTGACGGTGCATCACCTCATCCCAGACCCCCGTGCGGATCATGGCCGGTAGAGCAATGGCCGGATCATCACCCAGACGCTTGACGCTGATCATCACGGGCCGACCAGTGACGCGGCGGCGGCGTCGGAATTCATGTCGAGGATATTGCCCGATGCGCCGGATTGCTGCCGGGCGCGGTCGGCCTTGAATTCCAGCAACGCGCGGACCTCGGGCCAATACATCGCGCCGACTTGATGCGGGGTCAGGTGCAAGTCATAAGCCAAGGCGATGAGCGCGCGTTCCATGCTCACGCGGTCTTCCTCGGGCGAGGTTCGTTTCCCGATACCGGGGCCTCCGCGTCTCCAACCTCGGCCCTCATGCCGTTCAGCCGCAATGCGATGGGCAGCAGGACGTTCACGACAGCCTGCGGCCAGTCGGCGACTTCCTCGGGTGCATAACGCATGCCGTCGATCTCGACGGCACAGGCTATCAGATGAAAGCCGGTCATCTCGGGGGTGGCCCCTTGCATGATCAGGGCATCGCGGGCGCGCATCTGGGAAATGACGCACGTGCGGCCTTCCACGATCACGGTTTCGGTTTTCAGTTCGAAGGCGCTCATTGCTGGGGGTGCTCCGCGACTAGGCGACTGACGGCGACAAAGGCTTGGCGCTGTGCGCGTCGGCAATCGGCAGCCATTTGATAGAGCGCGGCTTGCCCGGAAATAATTTCCGACAACTCGCGCTCGCTGATCGATGGGGGATGTTCAGGGCCGACACATGCCGGTTCTGCATCGAAAGGGTGTGAACCGGGGTGTGACAACTCGCGCTCCATGGCTGCGGTCCTGATGTAACCTGACAAAGGATAGGTTTGATCTGACCGTGTGGCAAGGATTTCTTGAGTCAAGTCAGTGTATTACGGGAAAGTATACTATCCCTTTCGGGATTCTGGTGGTTCAACCGGAGCGGGTCAGGCCGCGACCCGCTGCCGCTCTTGGCGGCGGTTGATCAGCAACTTCTCTAGCTCGCGCGGAGTCAGTTCGTGCCCATGCGCAGTGCATATGGCTTCAACCTCTCGCAGGGCGCGTGTCGTCAAGCCACCCGTCCGGCGGGCATCCTGCATCCGGACGATGATAGTGGCCCCCCAAAGGGCGCACACAGCGTCTAGGCGCAGGGCGGCGGGTGATACCAGCCAGCATGGCAGGATGACCCTTAGATCGCGCAGGATGGGCCGTGAGATGGAGCGGATCTCTTGGGGATCAGACAGCAGGCGACAGCACCATTCGAGACTGCTGGGCGCGTGCTGGCTGATGATGGTTCGCTTATCGTCGCCATCATCGGGGCGGCGGTTCAGTTCCCGGTCAATCAGAGCGATCAGCGCCTCGATAGCGCGGGGGGATGGCAAAGCGCAGGGATCAGGTCCGGTTGTAACAAGCTGAGTATCAGAGGGGGTCGGATCAGTGGCAGGTTCCATGGCGTTCAGCCTCAAACAGGGCGCGGTCATGTAGGTGTCATACGGGCCGGAATTTCTGGGAAACGGGCCAACTTTTTTGGCGGGTTTTTTCGCGCGGACAGCACCCCGGTGTGGTCTGGGGCGGGCGAGCCCTGATTCCGTAATACACCCCCCCGATCTAAGTTGACTGCCGCCACGGGGGGTGCCGCATCGTAATACGGATTCCGAATCAGCATGGGCGATGCCTAGGGTCGAGGGTATGACAGGTGATGGGTGCCGATCATTGGCGGCTGTCGGCTCCGGCACAATGGCTCAGGCCCGCGACGATGATCATGCTGATCATGCGACGATGCAAGGGTTTCATGGCCGGTGTGATCAGGCCCAACGCCCGGAGCCATCGGGGGTAATACCGCTGCTCAACAGGATGGGTACCGGCACCAAGTCTCCTGCATTCGAAAGCGCGGGCACCGTGCAATTAAAGAAGTCATGGTGCCCGCAGCCTGACTGCTCACGCCACGGCCGGGATCTTCCCTTTCCGCTTGAAACCACCACGGGACTTGGCCTGCGGTCGAGGTGCTGTTGCTGCAAGACGTGTCATTACGTCTTGCAGTGCGATCCAGCCCGATTCCTGCGGGCATTCCGGGTGCAACATCAGCCAGCCTCGGCGTGTCGGTGACATCGCGCCTGCCACAAAGTCGGCAAGCGGCATCCGCTGTGACAGGGGCCAATTACCGCGCCAGATCTCCACCATACCGAGGGTTGGGTATAAGCAGACCGCGTGCCCCGGTATTCGTGCCCCAATCTCGCGCAGGATCTCGGGATAGAGATTCATTGCAGGACGCTCCAAGTCAGCCGCTGCCGATGCGGCAGTGAGACCCGGCTGTAATCGGCAACAGTGTGTCGGACGCCGTTCATAATCATTTCGCAGGGCAACAGCAGTCTCATACCTTCATCCATCACATCGGCCACAGCGTAGCATATGACGGCGAACAGATGCTGGTCGGGCAGCGACAGATCACGACGATTCGTCGCCGTGCGATGCTTCGTCTTGTTCGTCATCAGCGCACCGTTCACCATGCGGTTTATATTCTGGTAGAGGTGATCAGGCTCGCTGTAGCTATCGCCTCTGCAATCGAAATACTCGCTGAACCGCTTCACCGCATCCAGCATGGCCGTGTAGGCGATCTGGCCCAGTTCATAGCCGACATCCCGCAGATGATCGGGTTCAATCGGCGATGGGATGGGGGCCAATTCCCGGCGCTCGGCAATGTGAGCGTCCATCGTGCGCAGGACACGCGTATCATGCTTGATCGACATGTGTTCAGCCCTCCTTCGGCTGGAATGAAGGGGTGGTCATTTCACCCCAATTATACCCGATCTTCACATCCACGAGGTCAGTCGCAGGGGCAGTCGGGAATACGGCGAGAAACGCATCGGCCATATTGGCCGTGATCAGATCCGAAACCGCACGGATGGTGGCGGGATCGTCAGCGCATTGCACAACAAGCTCATCGTGAACTTGCAGCAGGATCAGCGCACCGTAGGGCGCGATAGCATCAGCCACCCAAGCCAGCGAAAGCTGCACGATTTCCGCGCAACTTCCCTGAATCGGCAGGTTCAACGCGAGGGTGTATCTGAATCCATCCGGCTCGGTGCGCTCATCATCAGCATCGACCGCAAAGCGTTCCCATGCCCAATGCCAGCGCCGCCCAAGGACGGTTTCGGCATAGCCCTGCTTGCGTGCGGCGGCTGCCTGCCAGCCCTGCCAAGCCCTCAAGCCGGGATAGGTGCTAAAGAAGCCATCGCGGTGCCGGGCGGCTTCTTCGATGCTCATATCAACGCCGTAACCGGCAAAAGCCATGTCAGCGAAACGAGGGGCACCTGTGCCGAACAGCAGGCCGAAATTCGCGGCTTTGGCGATGGTGCGTTCCGGGCTGTCTGCTGTCAGATCCATCCGGCCGGAAAGCGACTGCGCCGTCATCATATGCAGGTCATCGCCGCGCTCGTAGACGCCCAGCATGGTGCTGTCCTGCGACAGCAGCGCCGCCGCCCTCAGTTCCATCTGAGAGAAGTCAGCCGCGATCAGAACGCAGCCGGGATCTGCAACGAAAGACCGGCGGAAAGCCTTTTCGGTGCGCTTCGGCATCTGTTGCAGGTTGGGCGATGTTGACGCGAGTCGGCCGGTCTTCGCCCCCGGCAGACGGAAGCTGGTATGCAGCTTTCCAGTCACCGGGTTGCGCTTGTCGAGCAGCGACCGCCCGAAGCTCGACAGCATCTTGTCGTATCGTTTGAGTTCAAGCGCCGTGGCGATGCCGGGGATCTGACGGGCACGCAACATGGCGAGCTTGTTGGTCGTGATCTGGCCGGAGTCGGTTCGAGGCCATGCTTCAAGCGTATCCGGTTCCAGATGCAAGGCGATCCATGCCGCGATCTGTGCCGGAGTCTTGAGCGGGTGCCCGCCGGTCTCGACAAGCAGCCTAGCCTCAAGTTCAGCCTTCTGTTCCTGCCATTCGGCGATCAGGGCGAGATGCCGGGTTTCATCTATGGCAATGCCCTGCAACTCGGCACAAGCGACCGCATGGATAGCCGCATCACAGACCTGCTGTGACTGCTGCTGGCCGGGGCTAAGCTGATGCCAGATGTCATCATGAAGCCGGTGAGCAAGCACGGCATCCAGCGCCGCATAGTCGATCTGTTCGGGTGTAAGCGTGGCTGCTGACCAGTCGGAAGCGCCCAAGGCTTTGGGCACGATCAGCCCGTAACAAAGGTCAATGGCACGGGCGAGGCTGCGGCTTTGACTTTTCGCCCAGCGCCCGCCGTCGATATGCCACATCAGTGACAGGCAATCCCCCATCTCTGCCGATACCGGGAAACCTGCATGACTGAGATGCGCGGCCTCGAATTTCGCGTTGGCGGCAGTCCATGGATATTCGGCGAGGGGTTGCAGGATCTGGGGATCGATCTGGTCAAGATCGAAGACGGCCGCGACGGTGCCCCCGGCATATGCCTGAAAGAGCCGGGGCCGCGAACGATGTGGATCAAGGGGGGCTTCCTCATCACCAAGCGGCTTCTGATGGGCTGCCCTCTTGCCGGTCTTCGTCAGGGTAACTCGCCTTTGGGTAGTGTGGTAGGCGGGCAGCGCTGCCGTCTCGATATCGACGCCGATGGGCAATCTGTTCGCCATGGCCGACAGGCCGAGGGCGAGCACCGTGTCTCCGGCCGTTGCATCATCGGTCACATAGACGACCGTGACGCCCTCAGCAGCAAGGATGTCGGCAGCAGTCGCAGCATCAGGTTCTGGCGGCGGCGGGGCGAGAAGATCCGCGATGCCGGGGGTGGTGATCAGGGCATCCCGGATCTCCACCGGCAGCCCCGGCTGATCGGCGAGCACGGCACCGGAATGGCGATCCGTGGCGATGTCGGTGACGTGCCGGGCAGCTTGAGCGAGGATCTTTTCGGCGATCATCTGGTCGTCTCCAAGAGGGGAAAGCAGCATAGAGGGGAGGGAGGGGGTCAGAATCGTGGGACAGCCGGGACAGCGGGACAGTGGCTGTTTTCATTTTTATTATCAGCTAGTTAACTGTACCAATCGGTCTTGGGACACTTCCGGGGTTTTGGGACACCTACCAAGCTGTCCCAGATCCCGCACGCTGTCCCAGAGCAGGGTGGTACAGTTAGATTTCTGTAATCATTACAGAAATTGGCAACTGTCCCGCTGTCCCGGCTGTCCCACGATTCTGACACCCCTCCCTCCCCGGTGTCCTCATGTCTCATCTGGACTCGGCTTCACCTGCGAAGTGTTGGGCCAGCCGATCAGGAGTTGGCAGCACCGGGTCTTCCGTCACGGTTTCTGTCACTGCATCCCCTAGTTCGAGGATCATCTGAACCCCGCTGCGGTCCTCCCTGTCACGCAGAAAGCCGTCAGCCTTTGCCTGATTGACAAGTCGATGCATGCTCGATTTCGTCATGTTCATCCGCTTTGCCAGCTTACGGACAGACGTACTCAACTGCGTCGTTGTGTCGGGACGCGGGCGAAAGACCATGCCCGATGGAAGGGCTGCCCTCTGAGCGGTGGCAACCTCAGCTATCATTTCCTTGATCATGTCGATCAGCCGCATGATTTCAACCGGCGGTTGCTTCTCGGCAGCAACTTCCACAGCGACATGCAGGGCCGTATAGGCAGCCTCATAGTCGGCTACGGTGGCAATGATCCGCCCCTCCGCGTCGATCTCTCGGTGTTCACGATGCAGGATGGCCGATGCCCGGATCATGCTCAGCACCTGCTCAAAGTCACGCCGGGTGCGGGTCTGTGCGATCTGGATCAGGTCACGCAGCACTGGCGCGAACGGGATCACGGTGCCGACAGGTTGCCCGGCAAGCCAGCGAATGAAGCAGTGCCAGCCGATGATTTCCGCCGTGTGGTCTTCCTGTTGATCCTGCCCGGCGGCGCGCATGGCTGCTCGCGTGATCACTTCGGCGGTTTGATCGGCACCCCCGTCGATGCCAATGCTGATCACCCGCGTCGAAAGCTCAGCGTCCATCTGATCTGAGACATTGCAGGTGAGCAACGCGACAGGGCCTGCCTTCTCGATGGTGACTGTCTTCAGCACATCATCGACAAGCTCGACCTTCTCGTGGATCAGGCGACCCTCTGACAGCAGGACACGCAGCATATGCGCCACGTCGCTGTTCTTGGAGTCAACACGCAGCGGCGCGGCTTCTTGCAGCACGATCAGGCTGTGGCGGAAATCGCGATCCGAATAGATCAGCGATTTCGGTGACAGGGTTGTCAGCACCGTCAGTTTCTCCGGCGGCATCAGCTTGGTTGTGAGCAGCATCACCGTGGATTTACCGCCGGAGGATGCGCCTTGAAGGATCAGGGAGTTCGGCCTAGCCGTCAGGCAACTGATCATCGTCAGGATCACGGCCGTGATAGCGGCATCTTCACCAACCACCCCAAGGTCATGAACAAGGGCAATGCCGGTCCTCAGCACATCCGGATCTGCCCGCAAGGTGGCGCATCCCTCACGGGCTTCGGCAAGGGCAGCGGCCTTTTCCTCAGCCGTGGGTTCTGCCGGGGCAGCCTTGGCCGGATGCAGCGTCTGAAATCCGGCCTTAACGTAATCTCTCAGGACGGCTGCCCTATAGAGTTTATTGGCACCTGCGCGGCTCAAGGCTTGCGTCAAAGGCTCGATCCGCCGGAACGGTAGCCCGTACTCGACCACCGCCTTTTCGATCACATGATCAAGAGCAGTCACGGATCTCGGATCTGCATGTGTCAGGACGCCACCGAGCATGACCTCGCCACCGGCAACAAACCGCGCGACAAGATCTTCGATCACCTCATCATCGGTGGGATAGGATTCCGGCGCAGGGGTATCGAGGCCGAAGGGCGACATCACATATACATCGGCGGTCATGGCGTCACCTTTCGACGTGACAGCGGGGGCATCGATGGCCCGCGCGGCGGTTTGATGATCAGCCCCGGCAGGTTCGGGGGTGGAGTCAGGCGGTGAGCAGCAGCCAGCGCATTTTCGAGTTCCCGGCCGCGTTCAGTCATCGGCCATGTCCAAGCGGCCATGCCCCGATGGGCGGCATCACGGATCTGTTCGTCACTCAGGCCACGCCCGACAGCGGAGGCGACAAGGGCCAGCAGCGAATTATGCCGTGATCCCTCTATCACCTGCGCCAGAGCCATGCTGAGGCCCAGCGCTGGGCCGTAGATCGGCACCATCTGCCGAAATGCGGATGTCAGGCCCGAACCTGGGTGATGGCTGTCAGCGGCCAGCGGAGCGAGCCGTAGCACCTCAGTCATGAAGGCCCTGATCTGGGCATGTGTCACAGCAGGCGGGGTATCCTGCCATGGCAAAGGACCATCCCATGTATAGGGCGTGCCCATGATCGGGTGTGCGCCTGCGACGATGACCTGTCGGCCGTAACCGAGCAACTGACAGGCCGGGTGCCCACGCATCACACCGGGAGGCAGGCCATCCGATGCAATGTAAAAGATCATGGTGCGGGGTGCCCGGCCGGTGCGCCGGAACGGGGAAGATCCTAGATGCCGATCCGCCGCCTGAATGATCGCGGCGACAAGATCCGGCGCTTCCGTGTCGATATCGACAGCGATCATGGCGGCAGGCAGTATCCAGCCGGTCAAGGGCACATGGGCATATGCGGCGAGCCGATCAGCCCAGACGGCATCAGAAACCGGCGCTCGCCACGATGACCACGGGGTCGGCAACGGGGCCTTGTCAGGGCCGCAAGGCAGCGGGATCTCCCCCGCTGCCAAGAGGTCAGGGGCCGCAGCGCCAAAGATCAGCGGCAGGGTCGTCACTCGGCTGCCTCATCGACTGCTTCGACGGTTGCGACATCACCGATACGGTTGACGACTCGCCCGTTGATTGCGTCGTTTTCGAGCCTGACCACGAAGGTCTTGCCGGTGATCAACGCGGCAGCGGTCTCAAGGTCCATGCCCTGCGGATTGCCACCGGCAGCTTCAACCAACAGGCCGACCACCATGCGATTCTGCACAAGGGAGGGGGGCAGGCTGTCGGCAGCGCCGCCACCCAGCCACAGCGGCGGCACGTCGACGAGC
>NZ_DATMFA010000133.1:0-2867 GCF_035556475.1 Paracoccus sp. (in: a-proteobacteria)
GGATTTCTGCGCGCTTGAGGCAAACTCAGGCCGCATCGCGTCGCTGAAGGTACTGACCACGCCCGACGATCCCGGCGCGGAACTGTTGCAAGGCCTGCGCCTGCTGGCCGAACGCGAGGGGCTGGACCCTGCCGCGGTCAGCCGCTTCGTCCACGGCACCACGGTCGGCATCAACACCATCATCCAGCGCAAGGGCGCGCGGCTGGCGCTGATTACGAATGCGGGGTTCGAGGATGTGATCGAACTGGCCCGGCTGCGCATGCCCGAGATGTATTCGCTGTTCTGCCACCGCCCCGAGCCGCTGATCTCGCGCGACATGATCTTTGGCATTACCGCCCGGATGCGCGCCGATGGCCGCCAGACCGTCCTGCCCGATGACGCGGCCATCGCCGATGCCGTTGCCCGCGCCAAGGCGGCGGGGGCCGAGGGGGTAATCGTCGCCCTGCTGCATTCCTGGCGCGACGGCACGCAAGAGGCCGCCGTCCGGGCGCGGATCGAAAGCCTTGCGCCCGAGATGTTCGTCTTTACCTCGGCCGAGGTCTGGCCCGTGATCCGTGAATATGAGCGGACCTCGACCGCGATCCTGAACGGCTATGTCCATCCCCGCGTCGCGGGCTATCTGGCGGCGCTGGAATCGCGGCTGGCGGCACAGGGGGTTCCGGCCCGCGCGATGCTGACGAAATCGAATGGCGGGCTGATGACCGCCGCTGAGGGCCGGCGCGACTGCGTGTCGATGCTGCTGTCGGGCACCGCCTCGGGCGTGATCGGCGCAAGTTGGCTGGCCCGTCAGGCGGGAGAAGGGCACGTCCTGACGCTGGACATCGGTGGCACCTCGGCCGATTTCGCGCTGATCGTGGACGGGCAGGTGCAGTTCGGCTCGGACGAATTGATCGGGGAATTTCCGCTGCATATCCCCTCGGTCTCGGTCAGTTCAATCGGCATCGGCGGCGGCTCGATCGCCAGCGTGGACGGACAGGGTGTCTTGCGCGTCGGCCCGGAGTCAGCGGGTTCCAGCCCCGGCCCGGCCTGCTATGGCCGCGGCGGTACACGCGCCACGGTGACGGATGCGATGGCGGTCTGCGGCTGGCTGGGCCACAGCGAGATGGCTTACGGCCAGTTGCGGATGGATGTGGGTTTGGCGCGGCAGGCGGTGGCGGGGCTGGCCGCCCAGCTTGGCCGAAGTGCCGAAGATACCGCGCAGGCCATTCTGGACATCGCGATTTCCGAAATGTTCGTCGAGGTGGAAAAGCTGTCCTCGCGCGCAGGCGTCGATTTGCGGGACTTTGCCCTGATGCCCTTTGGCGGGGGCGGGCCGATGCTCGGGGCGTTTCTGGCGCGCGAGCTGGGCATTTCGCGGGTCATCGCGCCGCGCCGTCCGGGGGTCGTGTCGGCGCTTGGCGGGCTGGTCGCGGATCTGCGCGGCGATTTCATCCGCACGGTCTTTGCCGATCTGGGCGCGGATCTGACGCTGCCCTTCCGCGCGCTGACCGATGAGGGGCGCGACTGGCTGACCGCCCAAGGCCATCACGGCGCGGCCGATCTGCGGCTGTCGGCAGACATGCGCTATGCCGGCCAAAGCTATGAGATCGAGGTCGATCTGGAGCCCGCATGGCTGACCGACACCGCCCGCATCGCGCAGGCCTTTCACGCCACGCATCGCCGGATCTATGATTTCCACGACCCCGAGGGCCGGATCGAGATCGTGAACCTGCGCCTTTCCGCCATCGGGGCCGGGCCCAAGCCCGAATTTCCGCTGGAAACCGGCGATCCCGCCCCCGCTGCAGCCGCGCGCCATGTCCCCGTCCATCTGGGCGCGTGGCGGGACGTGCCACTTTACGACCGCGCGGATCTGAAGGGCGGCGCGACCTTCCACGGCCCGGCCATCGTCGCGCAGGAAGACACGACCTTCGCCATCCCCGCCGCGACCATTGCGCGGGTCGACGACCACCTGAACATCCACCTGAGCTTTGCGGAGTAGCCCCATGTTCGACAAGATGACCCTTCAGGTTCTGGCCAACCACGCCCGCGCGGCGGCCGAGAACATGGCCCATACCCTGCACCGCACCGCGCATTCCGCCTTTGTCAAGGAAACGCAGGATTTCACCGTCATGCTGATGGACAAGGACGGCGACACCTTTGCCGTGCCGATGGATCTGGGGGCGACATGGTATCCGGGCCTGACCTATGGCCGGGCAATCGAGATGGTCGAGGATTACCGCCCCGGCGATGTGGCCTTTACCAACGACCCCTATTCCGGCCATGTCGCAACCCATGCGCCCGACACCCATCTGTGGAAGCCGGTTTTCGCGGATGACGAGATCGTCGCATGGACTGGGGGCCATATCCACAATACCGACATGGGCGGCGCGGTCCCGGCCTCGCTGTCGCGCTCGCTGACCGAAATCCATCAGGAGGGGATCCGCTTTCCCCCGATGAAGCTGGTCAATGAGGGGATCTTTGACGAGCAGATCCTGCGCATCATGCAGACCAATGTGCGCAAGCCCGCGCTGAATATCGGCGACATCAAGGCGCTGGTCGGCGCGCTGAACACGGGCGAGCGCAAGGTTCATCAGATGATCGCGCGGTTCGGCAGGCAGGGCTTTGTCCAGGGCGTCGCCGCGCTCAAGGATCAGGCCGAGGCGCAGGCCCGCGACATCCTGCGCGCCATTCCCGACGGCGAATACCGCTTTGCCGATTACGCGGATGAGGACAGCGACCACGCCAATCCCTGCCGGTTGAACCTGACGCTGCGGATCGCCGGCGACAGCGCGGTGCTGGATTTCACCGGCTCGGACCCGCAGCTTGGCAGTTCGCTGAACGTGCCCTCGGGCGGGGATCCGCGCCATACCATCCTGCTGGTCGGGATC
>NZ_DATMFA010000134.1:0-10345 GCF_035556475.1 Paracoccus sp. (in: a-proteobacteria)
GATCATGTTCGGCCGCCTGAAGGATTGGCGGCGCGTCGCGACCCGATACGACCGGTGCCCGGAAACCTTCTTCTCTGCGATCTTGCTAGCCGCAACCGTCTTGTTCTGGCTCCGAAACTCAATGAGTCTGGACCCTAGGCCATGACTTGCAAATGCACCAGCACCAACGTGTGACTGTCGGCTTTGCTCCGAGCAACGTGCTGTGCAGCAGCAAGGCTCATGGGTCCCGTTGATTGGCGATGATGCCGACCTTGCGCTGTTTCGTCGTCGATGGCAGCGGCTTTGGTCGCTTCTCCTGCTGATGCGCGGGCACATGCCGGCCGTTCAGAACCCGAAGCGGCGCCCTTGCCGGGGCGCCGCCGGAGGTTTTGTCCCTTGGTCCCTTTACCAGTCGAAATCGTCGCTGCCGAGCTGGTTGAGGCGGGTATCCTCGATCACCAGATGGTCCGTTCCCGCCCTGATCACCACGTCGTTGCCGACCTGGCTTGCGGCGCCGCGGACATCGGACCAACTGTTGAAACGGGCATAGGCGGACAGGTCGATCGTGTCATCATCCAGCTCGAAATCGGTGATCCGGTCGCGGCCGCCGTTCCAGACGAACGTATCGGCGCCTTCGCCACCGGTCATGGTGTCATTGCCCGCGCCGCCGTTCAGGGTGTCATTTCCCTCATGCCCGATGATCCGGTCGCTGCCCGCCTCGCCGAACAGCCGGTCGTCGCCTTCGCCGCCATAGATGATGTCATTGCCTGCGCCCGCGCGGACCGTGTCATTGCCCTCGCCTGCGCTGATCGTGTCGCGGCCGGCCCCGCTGACCGCGAGGTCGTTGCCCTCGCCCAGCGTGATCGAGTTGTTGCCGCCGCCGGCATTGACCCGGTCATTGCCCTCGCCGGCATTGATCACGTCATGGCCGCCAAGCGCGCTGATCACATCGTTGCCCGATCCGCCGCTGACGCGGTTGTTGCCCGCGCCTACGTTGATCTGGTCATTGCCTTCGCCACCATCAAGCGTGTCATTGCCGCCATGTCCAAGGATCGTGTCATCACCGGACATGCCCCAGATCTGGTCGGCGGCATTGGTCCCGCTCAGGCGGTTACCGTCGTCATTGCCACGGATTCGTGCCATGGTTTCTCTCCGTCAATTCAGGATGGACCGGCATGGGTTGGATACGGCGTCTCGCCGTGATCCGCTCTGGCTGCCGGTTCGGCCAGTGCGGAAACTCCGTGAACTCAGGCGCGGCCGCGCGCGGCCAGCCGCTCGCCGACCAGCAGCATCCGCATCGTGTTTTCGGCGGCATTGCGCAGCAGCTTTGCGCCCCCGCCGATGGCCTTCTGCAGCGAGCAGGGCCGGCGGATGATCGAGGCATAGGCGCCGATCCCATGATCATAGGTCTGGCGCGCGCCCTTTCCGATGGTGCCGGCCAGCGCGATGGTCGGGATGCCAAGCACCTCGGCGCGCCGTGCGACCTCGCAGGGAACCTTGCCGAAGGGGCTTTGCCCGTCCAGCGCGCCCTCGGCAGTGATGACCAGATCGGCGCGGCCCAGCAGGTCGTCGAAATCGAGATATTCCAGCATCATCTGGAAGCGCGGATGCAGGGTCGCGCCGGCAAAGGCGATCAGTCCCGCCCCGAGGCCGCCCGAGGCGCCCGCGCCGGGCATCGTCGCCACCATCTTCCCGGTCTCGGCCTCGATAGCCGCGGCATAGCGCGTCATGCCGCGATCAAGGCATTCGACCTGCTCGGGCGTCGCACCTTTCTGCGGGCCGAAGACGCGGGCGACGCCACGGGGGCCGAGCAGCATGTTATGCCAGTTCACCGCGGCGTCGATCTGCACCGAGGCGAGCCGGGGATCGAGACCCGAGGCGTCGATCCGGGCCAGCCGCTCCAACGCCCCGCCGCCTTCGGGCAACTCCTCGCCCGAGGCGTCCAGCAGCCTTGCGCCAAGCGCCCGCGCCATGCCGGCGCCGCCATCGTTGATCCCGCTGTCGCCGCAGCCGATCAGGATGCGGTCAACGCCATGGTCAAGCGCCTGAAGGATCAGTTCTCCGACCCCGCGGCTGGTGGTCAGCGTCGGGTCGCGGCGATCGCGGGGCACCAGCGATAGCCCGGCGGCGGCGGCCATCTCGATCACCGCGGTGCGGGGGCCTGCGCCACCCATCAGCCCCCAGAAGCCGGCAACAGCCTCGCCGACCGGGCCGGTGATCCTTGCCGGGATCATCCGGCCACCGGTCGCGGCAATCAGCGCCTCGGTCGTGCCCTCGCCGCCATCCACCATGGGCGCGGTGAGGATTGTCGCATGGGGGGCCGCACGGCGCACACCGCGGGCAATCGCCTCGGCCACATCCTTGACCGACAGGGATTCCTTGAAGCCCGAGGGCGCAATCAGAACGGTCAGTGACATCTCGTGATCCTTCTCTGCTGTCTGAAAGGCTTACGCACGACACCTGACGGTTAATCCCGCGCCGATGAAAAAAATGCGCGGAGGGGGAGTGAAAAAAGGCGGCTGGTACCGCCTTGCTCACTGAAATATCCGGTGAAAATCACCTGACGATCAGGCGGATTCCCAAGGGCCGCAGCGCGTGGTTCATGTCGCGCAGGGCATCTTTGGCCGAATGTCGGTGAACATGCCGCGACACGGGCCTGGGCTGGGTCCCGGTCTTGCGCAGCTGGGCTGGACGCGGAACCGGGCGCGCGGCAGCGATGGTTTTTGGGGGATCGGCCTGCGGCATCAGGGCGATGGCGGGCGCAACCAGAGACGCCGCAGGCGGAGGCGGGTTGGGCGCATCGCCCCTGAGGCCCGAAAGCTGCGCGGGCCAGACCAGCAGCGCAAACGCGATCAGCAATGTCGTGACCGCAGGCGCGAGGGGCAGGGCAAGCCGCAGCAGGTCGCTCTGGTCGAACCCGGCATTCTCGGAAAACGCTCTGCCTTGCCGATGACGGGCGGGTGGTCGACGGGTTCCATAATGCCGCCAGCCAATCCGAGGGGCAAGGCTATGGCCTGACCCTTGCCGCCATCTTCGACGACCGCCCCGCCTTCGACGCGATCCTTGGCTGGAGCGACGCCAACCTTGCCGTGCGGGGTGACGCGCTGATGGCGTGGCGCTGGCAGCCGGGGGCCGAGCCTCCGGTGCAGGACCGCAACAACGCGACCGATGGCGACCTGTTCCTGGCCTGAGGCCTGATCCTTGCCGCCGCCCGACAGGACCGGCCGGAACTCACGACGCGCGCGACGCGGATCGCCACGGATGTCATCGGGCTCTGCACCGCCCCGCACCCGGATGGCGGGGGCGAGGTGCTGCTTTTGCCTGCGGCGGCGGGGTTTCGCGACGATGGGCAACTGGTCATCAACCCCTCCTATTACATGCCGCGCGCGATGCGCGAGCTTGGTGCAGCCACCGGGGTCCGGGAACTCGGCCCGCTCGCCGATACGGGCGAGGCGATGATCGAGCGGCTGGCGCAGGACGCGCTGGTGCCCGACTGGGTCGCCCTGACCGCCGAAGGCCCCGCCGCCCCGCCCGAAAGCTTCTCGCAGAACGCGGGCTATGAGGCGATCCGCGTGCCGCTGATGGCGCTCTGGTCCGGCAATGCCGCCTCCCGCGCGGTCGCAGGTTTCGCCGAGGCCACGGCGGCGGAGTGGAAAGACGACAGCCAGCCAGTGGTCTTCGATCCGAAAAGCCGTGAGGGGCTGGAGCGCAGCGCCGATGCCGGCTATCGCGCCGTCGCCGCCCTCAGCGATTGCGCCGCATCGGGCGGCCTGGGTTCGGCGATGCCGCGCTTTACCGCCGACCAACCCTATTACCCCGCGACCTTGCACCTGATGGCGCTGGTCGCCCAAGCGACGAATTTTCCCCAATGCGTGCTCGTATGATCCGATCGACATTCCTTGCCGCCGCGCTTCTTGCGGCCAGCCCGGCCTTCGCCCAGAGCGCGCCCGCGCAGGACGGGTTTCTGGCGCTGAACATCTATCTGCAGCGAAACGACTCCGCCGCGGTCGAGGCCGAACTGAGGCGTTTGCGGCTGAAATATCCGCAATGGACGCCGCCCGCCGACCTGCGGCAATTGTCGAACACCGTCCCCGGCCCCGAGATCGACCGTTTCTACCAGCAACTCGCCGCCGGCCAGACCGCGCAGGCGGGCGACGCGCTGGCGGCGATGCGGCGGGATTATCCGAACTGGACCCCGCCCGCCGACATGACCGCGCAGCTTGAGACGGCCTCGGGCCAGCAGTCGCCGGATGCGGCGCTGCAAAGCGGCGATGTCGATGCCGCGCGCACGGTGGCGGCGCGCACGTCGCGGCTGCTGCGCTGCGACCGGATCGACAATGCCTGGCGGATCGCTGAGGGCCAGCGCAAGGCCGGAAGTTCGGCCGAGGCGCTGGCCACCTATCGCGCGATCCTTGGCGCCTGCACCAATCCGGGCGAGCTTGCCGCGACCATCGAAAAGGCCGATGGGGTCAGCAGCGAGACCGAGTTGCGCGCCATCGTGGCGCAGGTCAGCGGGCGTTTCCCGGCCGATGCCGCGCGCTACGACCAGCTTTTGCAGCGCCTGCTGGCGGGTAGGGGCAAGGGGGCGAGCGTGGCGACCGTCCCGGCGGGCCGCGCCGCGGCGCCGGCGACCCCTCAGGTCGCGCAGCCCCAGCCGCAGGCCCAGCCCAAGCGCCAGCAACAGCAGCAGCCCCGGCAGAGGGAGGCCGCTGCGGCGGCCCCGCCCCGGTCCTCGGAAAGCCCGGCGCAATGTGCGGCCCGGACGGCGGGCGCGCGCGGCGGGGACGGTGCTTGAACGGGCCTGGTGCGTCTACAACCTCGACCGGAGCATGGAGGCGATGGCGGATTTCCGCGCCGCGCTGTCCGGCCGCCTGACCGCGCAGCAGCAGCGCGAGGCGCGCTACGGCCTCGCGCTCAGCGACCTCAAGCTGGGCATGGCCGAGGAGGCTTCGCGCATCGCCGCCGCCACCGACTTCACCCGCCAGCAGCGCGTCGATGTCGAGCGCCAGATCCTCGACCAGCGCGGCGTGCAGGCCTATCGCGAGCGGCGCTATCGCGATGCCATCCGCTATTTCGACGCGATGGAGCAAGTGGCAGGCGGCATACGCCGCGACCTCGCGATTCTGCGCGCCTATGCCTATCTGAGCGCGGATCAGCGCCCACGCGCGCGGGCCGAGTTCCAGCGCCTGAACGACGAGATGTCGACGAAGGAGACCCGACGCGGGCTCAGCGCGGCATCGGACTGAGCCGCCCGCTGGGGCGGCGGCAGATGACAGGACAAGGCCATGCAGCGTGAGCAGAGCGCGTTCAACTCGAAACCATACAACAGGTTGGCGCAGCATAAGGACGGCGGAGCATCGGGCAACCTGCTGCAAGGCAGAATGCATTAGGGGCATGCTTGGCTGGATGAGCAGATGACGGGCCCAGAGCGGACGGCTGCCTCGCGCCAATCCTACATGCGGCACCTTTGGCCGCCGTTCAGCTTTGCGCGGCGCTCGAAGTCCGTGGCCTCGGGCATGCCGTATAGATCTGCTTTGCACCCGCGTCGATGACCTCATCGAGGCAGTGAAGGCCGGATTTACGGCCCCGCAGCGCGTTTCCAAGCGACGGACGCGACTCCTCCGCGACCGCATCGAGACCATCGCGCCGGGCCGTGGCATCGAGGTCATGGCGCTGCTGCCGGACCATCCACCGAACTGGATCGCCTGTCGTGGCATCCGGCACTGTGTCCGTCGCGCCGAGGGGTCCGAACGGATTTTCCGTGAGTGACGAAACCACGAGGCCGAGCTGATTTTTAACAGATTTGGCTGGCATCGGTGTGCAGACCGACGCCTTCTGGCCGTCGGATAGTCGCGGTAACGAATGTCACAGCTGCCCCGCACCCTGCTATGTCCTGGGAACATATGGTGTTGCGATCCGGTTTAGAGGGGATGATAAAAACACGCGGAAGTTGTTTCTGGATCTGTGGAAGGTCGACCCATGTCATTTGCCTCTGCAAACGAACGCTACTTCGCCAGCCTGGTCAATCAGGCCCGTCGGGCTGAAGGACTTCCAGCGCTGACCCTCGAGCGACGGCTGAATGATTCATCCGAGGATCATAGCCGTTGGATGTTGACCGCCGACGTATTTTCCCACACCGGGCGAGGCGGCTCGTCGGCGAGGGAGCGGATGGAGGCGGCAGGTTTCACGCTGCGAGGCGATTGGATGACTGCGGAAAACATTGCCTATGTCGGGATCACAGGCGAGGCGGATCTCAGCGATGAAATCCGGGCACTGCATCAGATGCTGATGAACAGTCCCGGCCATCACCGCAACATCATGAGCGATGCTGCCTATATCGGCATCGGTCTCGAGGTCGGGCTATTGCGTGTGAATGGTCAGGATCATCGCGTGCTTATGGCAACCCAGAATTTTGCCGATACGGATGGTCCGGTGCGGATCGACAACGGTAGATTTGGACGCGCTGTCGACCCGGAGGCCAGCTTGACGATGCAGACGCGTCAGCATTGGTGGCAAGGTTTCGACGGTGAGACCTATGTGACGCCAGGGCCGCGGCAGAGCACTATCCGAAACGACGATTATCGGCTGACCGCACGCAACGACATGGCATCTGGTGCGGCGGGGCATGACTGGATGGCGGGGAACGCTGGTCATGACACTTTGAACGGCGGCGCAGGGAATGACCGTTTGATTGGTGGCGCGGGCATGGATCTGCTTCAGGGCGGTCCGGGCAATGATACCCAGCAAGGGGGCGCTGGCAATGATCGCCTGATCGGCGGCGACGGAAATGACCAGCTGCGCGGTGAGTTGGGCGCTGACCATCTTGCGGGTCAGACCGGAAATGACTGGCTGATCGGGGCCGCCGGAAACGATACGCTGAACGGCGGAACGGGAAACGACACATTGCGCGGCGGTGCCGGTAACGATCTTCTGGTGGGGGAAGCGGGGGCGGATGTGTTCCTGTTTCACGCTGGGGACGGGCAGGATACGATCAGAAACTATCAGCCCGGGATGGATCGGTTGATGTTGGATGCCACCCTCGTGGATGGCGGTGCCATTGCCTTCATGCGCGATCACATGCGCCAGACGGCGAATGGGGTGGTCATCGACTTTGGGACAGATGGCCGTATTGTCCTGACCGGCGGAAATCTGACGGTTGCGGGGGTGGCGGACGACATCTTCGCGATCTAGCTGAGATTTGATGGCAGTCATGCCATGAACGTCGCCAGAGGTGGCAGCCCTCGCGGGGATGCAAGGCCGTATCGTGACCATGCCGCGGAATTCGGAAAGGCAATAAGCTGACCATCATTTTGGTACGCGCTGGCCTGTCGTGGCGGAATTTTCGCCCTCGCTTTCGGCCTCATCGGTTTCAGCATACTCTCCGGTGATCGCCTGCGCCACGTCGCCAGCCAGTTCGTTCAACAGCTCTATCTCGTCTTCCCCCAGGTTACGGGGCCGCGTGTCCAGCAGGCACAACGCCCCCAGAACCATGCCGTCTGCCGTGCGCAGCGGAGCGCCCGCATAAAAGCGCGTCTTCCAGAGGTTGATCGCCGGATTGTCGGCAAAGCGTGGGTCGCGTTGGGTATCCTGGATGACCAGCGTGTCGTCGCTGGAAACCACATGATCGCAGACCGCATCCTCGCGGGGCAGTGTGATCATGTTGCTGCCGTCCCGGGTCACTTCGCCGGGCAGGTCCATGCTTTGACCGATGATGAACTCGCGTTCGGCGTCGATTGCGGTGATCACGGCAAATTCCACGTCAAACACCTCGGCCGCGCGGGCGGCAATCGCGTCCAGTTCTTCACGCGATTGGCCGCTGAGCACGCCCGTTTCCCGCAGGGCGGCCACGCGCTCGTCATCGTTTTCGGGGCGGGGTGCCACCTGGCGCTGGCGGGCCAGTTCCGGGCTCAGCATCTGTTCGATCCGTCGGACCCCCTCGTCAGCCGAGGTGACCACCGCATCGGCGCCAAGATCGCCGAGACCTTCACCTTCCGTGACAAGCGAGGGCGGGTTCCACAGCGCCAGAACGATCTTTACCCCCGGCCAGCGATGGCGCAGCCGGCGGCAGAACGACCTCGCGGAAAGTTCTGGCTGACGGCTGAAATAGCTGAGGCAGACAATCTCGACCTCGCTCAGATCCAGCTTGTCCAGGTAGCGCGCCGTCAGGACTCCGGCCGGGCGCTGCTGCGCGCGAATATCGTGGAAGGCCAGGGCATGGACCAGCATCTCGCACGCGACATTGTCGATTTCCCACTTGCCGCCGATGCAGGCGACGCGTGCCGGACCTGTGGGCGGCTCGGGCGCCGGATATTCCTCGCGCAGGTCGTCCAGCATCACGTCCATGCCGTTGACGACACGCAGGCGATGTTCGGCACGGGCCTGGGTCAGGAAGTCATGACTGGCCTGCCGCAGCACCTCGATGCCGTACCGGTCATAGAATTCCGAAACGGAACTGTCCTCGATGGCGTTGCTGGCGATCTCGATCGCCTCTTCGGGGTCGTCGGCGATCAGGCGCTGATAGATCCGGGTCGGCACGTCCAGAACCGGCGTCGAACCCAGCAAAGTATCCAGGAACTGCAGTTGTGGTAGATTTCGCCCGATCACCAGCAAGCAGACGGTCAGCGGCGTGGACAGGACCAGCCCGATCGGACCCCATAGCGCGGTCCAGAAGGTCGCGGCGGCGATCAGGGACAACGCCGACAGCCCGGTGCTGGTCCCATAGAGGACCGGTTCGATGATATTGTTGCTGATGAGTTCCAGAACAACGATCAGTCCCACGGTCAGCAGCACCATGTTCCAGCCGGGATCGACGGCAAAGGCCAGCGTGATCGGAAAGATCGCCGACAGCATCGGCCCGACATAGGGGATGAAGCGCATGACGGCCGCAAGCGTCCCCCACAGGATCCAACCCGGTACGCCGATCAGCCACAACCCCAGCGCCATCGGAATGGCATAGGTAACGTTCACCACAAGCTGCATCAGCAGGTATTTCGAGATGCGGCTGCCCGCTTCCTCGATCGCGTCGGTCGACCGGTGAAGGTTGCCCCCCAGCATGCGGATCAGCCGGTCGCGCAGGTCGCCGCGATCAAGAAGGGCAAGGAACACGAAGACGAGGACGATACCCGCCGTCGCCACCGGCGCCAGCACCGGCACCAGCCAGGCGATGGCGGTCCGAAACGGCGATTGCGGGGCCGGAACCACCTGCACCCGGGTCTGGGGCATGCTTTCCTCGTTCTGGGCGATCGCTTTCTCGACCTCCTCCTGCACGGTGTCGATCATGTCCATGGCGCCGTCGAATATGCCGGGGCCTTTCATGCTGTCGCCGAGGTTGTCGATCTTGGCACGGACGGTACTTTGGTAAGTCGGCAGCTGTACGGCCAGCAACCGCACCTGCGATCCGACCAGCAGCCCAAGCCCCAGGATCACCGTCACCACCGTCGCCATCACCAGGATCACCGACGGCACCCTTGGTAACCCCCGCCGCCCCAGCCAGACGATCAGAGGGCTAAGCGCGAAGCTGATCAGAAACGCTATTGCCAGCGGGATGAGCACATCCTGTCCGAGGTAAAGCCCCGAAAGGACCAGCGCCGCGACCAGAAGCCATGCCGCCAATCGCACGATATCCGGCGTCTGGACCGGCGTGACAGGATCGTCCATATTTCCTCTCCCCCTCTTGGTCGCGGCCGATGCAAGGTCGGAAGGCAACGCTTGCCGAGCCCGTCGGTTGCCTCGAATGGAACCTCCGTCGATCGAAAGTGCCTACCATCCAGGGGGCCATTGACTGGAGATGACTATGGAGGTCCGTTCAGAGGCCGGGAACATCCGGCCTCTGCGAACGTTGCCTCAAGAAGTGTGTCAAGTAACGAGTGGGGACATGCGCGATCCATCCGCGTTGATCGAACATCTAGAGGCGACGCTTTCAGAGACGACCGGCCCCAAGGAGCGCAAGGAGCTGATCAAACGATTGAAGTTCCTTCGCCACGCGCAAAGGCTGCAGGACATGCGCGACCTGAAATTACAGATCGAGAGCGATGAGAGTTAAGTATTTCGATCCGTGGGCAAGCAATGATGATGTGAGCTACTCCCCGGAAATCGGACAGTGACGGAAGCTAGGATCTGACGTTTGCTGGTCTCCAAGTTTGAGGAGATCAGGATGCGGAAACGCAGGAACCATGACGCGGGCTTCAAGGCTCGGGTGGCGCTGGAGGCCGTGAAGGGCGAGCGCACGGTGTCGGAGCTGGCCGCCGAATACGGCGTGCATCCGACGATGATCCATCAATGGAAGAAAGCTTTGCTCGGCGGGGCGGCGGACATTTTCGAGCGCGGCGGCAAGAAGCCTGCAGTGGAGGTCGACGAGGAGACGGTC
>NZ_DATMFA010000135.1:0-1897 GCF_035556475.1 Paracoccus sp. (in: a-proteobacteria)
AATATTCCGCTGCTCTCCAGCGCGATGGATACGGTCACCGAAAGCCGCATGGCGATTGCCATGGCTCAGGCGGGCGGGATCGGCGTGATCCACCGCAACCTGACCGCCGAGCAGCAGGCCGACGAGGTCCGCCGCGTGAAGCGTTTCGAATCCGGCATCGTCTATGATCCGATCACGCTGCGCCCCGATCAGACCATCGCCGACGCGAAGGCTCTGCAGGACCGCTACAACGTGACCGGCTTCCCGGTGGTGGACGAGGCGGGCCGCGTGGTCGGCATCATCACCAACCGTGACATGCGCTTTGCCAGCGACGACCGCACCCCGGTCCGCACGGTGATGACGAACGACAACCTCGCCATCCTGCACGAGCCGGCCGACCGGGCCGAGGCGATCAGCCTGATGAAGGCCCGCCGGATCGAGAAGCTGCTGATCACCAATCGCGAGGGCAAGCTGACCGGCCTGCTGACGCTGAAGGATACCGAACAGTCGGTCCTGAACCCGCTGGCCTGCAAGGACGATCTGGGACGCCTGCGCGTCGCCGCCGCCTCGACCGTCGGCGACGAGGGATATGATCGCAGCCTCGCGCTGGTCGATGCCGGCGTCGACATGGTGGTGATCGACACCGCGCATGGCCATTCCGAGGGCGTGGCCAAGGCCGTGGCCCGCATCAAGGCGCATTCGAACGAGGTGCAGGTCGTCGCCGGAAACGTCGCGACCGCCAGCGCCGCGCGCGCGCTGATCGACGCGGGCGCCGATGCGATCAAGGTGGGGATCGGCCCCGGTTCGATCTGCACCACCCGCATCGTCGCGGGCGTGGGCGTGCCGCAGCTGACGGCGATCATGGACGCGGTTTCGGGTGCGGGCGATATCCCGGTGATCGCCGATGGCGGGATCAAGTTCTCGGGCGATTTCGCCAAGGCCATCGCCGCCGGCGCAAGCTGCGCGATGGTCGGCTCGGCCATTGCCGGCACCGATGAAAGCCCCGGAGAGGTGATCCTCTATCAGGGCCGTTCGTTCAAATCCTATCGCGGCATGGGCAGCCTTGGCGCCATGGCCCGCGGCTCGGCCGACCGCTACTTCCAGAAGGATGCGGCCTCGGACAAGCTGGTGCCCGAAGGGATCGAGGGGCAGGTGCCCTATAAGGGTTCCGCCGCCGCCGTGATCCACCAGCTGGTCGGCGGCCTCCGCGCCGCCATGGGCTATACCGGCAACGCCACCGTGGCAGAGATGCGGGGCGGCTGCGAGTTCGTGCGCATCACCGGCGCGGGCCTCAAGGAAAGCCACGTCCATGACGTGCAGATCACCCGAGAAAGCCCGAACTACCGGCTGGGCTGATTATCTAGGGGCGGCTTTGGCCGCCCCTTTTTCGCTTGCGGGCGAAACCAAGTCTTAACACCTTGCCGTTATCGCTGACCCGAACCGTCCGCTTTCGGGATTGCGATGGCACTGCTGCTTCGGCTGCTGATCCTGCTGCTTCTGACGTCCGGCAGGCTCCATGCCCTGCCGGCGGCCGAGGTCTGCGAATGGGCTGCCCTCAAGGCCGCGGAGGAGGCGGGCATCCCGCCCGAGATCCTTGGCGCCCTGACCCTGACCGAGACCGGCCGCCGCCTCGACGGCGTGGTCCGCCCCTGGGCCTGGAGCGCGAATGCCGAGGGCGAGGGGACGTGGTTCGACGACCCCGAAAGCGCCGTGGCCTTTGCCGAGGATAGGGTGGCGGCGGGGCGGCCGAACATCGACATCGGTTGCTTCCAGATCAACTATCGCTGGCATGGCGAGAATTTCCGGTCAGTCGCCCAGATGTTCGACCCGCTGGAAAACGCCAGATACGCGGCGCGCTTCGTCCGGCAACTGCATGACGAGCTGGGCGACTGGCGGCGCGCGGCGGGCGCGTTCCATT
>NZ_DATMFA010000136.1:0-18018 GCF_035556475.1 Paracoccus sp. (in: a-proteobacteria)
TGATCGCGCTGATCTTCGTGGGCCTGCCCTTCGTTACCCGCACGGTCCAGCCGGTCATCGCCGAGATCGAGAAGGAGGTCGAGGAAGCCTCGGCCACGCTGGGGGCAGGGCGCTTCTATACCCTGCGCCGGGTGATCCTGCCCTTGCTGCTGCCCGCGGCGCTGACGGGCTTTGCGCTGTCGCTGGCGCGGGCCGTGGGGGAATATGGCTCGGTCATCTTCATTGCCGGCAACCTGCCGATGAAGACCGAGATCGCGCCCCTGCTGATCGTCATCAAGCTTGAAGAGTTCGATTACAACGGGGCGGCCGCGATCGGCATTGCCATGTTGTTGATCGCCTTCAGCATGCTTCTTGTCATCAACCTCATCCAGATCTGGAGCCGCCGGAGGATTGGCCATGTATGACAGGGCGTTGAGCGAGACATATTCCCTCCCCACCCAGCAGGCCCGCCCGAAATGGCGCCCCGTGACCGAGGAAAGCCCGCTGACCCGGGCGATCCTGATCGCGGTCGCGCTGGGGGGGCTTGCGCTCCTGGTCGTCGCGCCGCTGGCCGTGGTCTTTGCCGAGGCGCTGGCCAAGGGCGCGGGCGCGGCTGTCGCCTCGCTCGCCAAGCCCGAGGCTTTGTCGGCGATCAAGCTGACGCTGATCGTCGCGGCGATCTCTGTTCCCTTCAACGCGATCTTCGGGGTCGCTGCCGCCTGGACGATCACCAAGTTCGACTTCCGCGGCAAGGCCTTCCTGATCACGCTGATCGACCTGCCGTTTTCCGTCTCGCCCGTGGTGGCGGGTCTGGCGCTGGTGCTGCTTTTCGGCACCAACAGCCTGCTGGGCGGCTGGCTGGTCGCATCCGGCTTCCCGATCATCTTCGCGCTGCCGGGGATCGTTCTGGCCTCGATCTTCGTGACCTTCCCCTTTGTCGCGCGCGAACTGATCCCGGTGATGATCGAGCAGGGCCGGACCGAGGAAGAGGCGGCGCTGACGCTGGGCGCCTCGGGCTGGCGGGTCTTTTCGACCGTGACGCTGCCGAACATCAAATGGGCGCTGCTTTACGGTGTGCTGCTTTGCAATGCCCGCGCCATGGGCGAGTTCGGGGCGGTCGCCGTCGTCTCGGGCAAGATCCGCGGTCAGACCGCGACCATGCCGATCACGATCGAGATGCTCTATAACGAATATCTCTCGGTCGCCGCCTTCACGCTGGCGGGCGTGCTGGCATTGCTGGCGCTGCTGACGCTGATCCTGAAAACCGGGCTGGAATGGCGTCACGCCGATCAGCTTGCCGCCACCCGTCGTCACTGAGTTCCACGAGGTTTCCATGCATATCGAGATCGACGAAATCGCCAAGAGCTTCGGGACCACCACGGCGCTGCATCCGGTCAGCCTGCCGATCCCCTCGGGGGCGCTGGTCGCGCTGCTGGGGCCGTCTGGTTCGGGCAAGACGACCCTGCTGCGCATCCTTGGCGGGCTGGAATTCCCGACCTCGGGGCGGGTGCTTTTCGACGGGCAGGACGCGACCGGGCTTTCCGTGCAGGAGCGCCGGGCGGGCTTTGTTTTCCAGAGCTATGCGCTGTTCCGCCACATGACTGTCTTCGAGAACATCGCCTATGGCTTGCGCGCACGCCCGCGCCGGACCCGGCCGCCCGAGGCCGAGATCGAGCGGCGGGTGACGAAGCTCCTGGACCTGATCCAGTTGCCGCAGATCGCCAAGCGCTTCCCGAACCAGCTTTCGGGCGGGCAGAGGCAGCGCGTGGCGCTGGCCCGCGCTTTGGCGATCGAGCCGCGGATGCTGCTTCTGGACGAGCCTTTCGGCGCGCTCGACGCCCGCGTCCGCAAGGAGCTGCGCCACGGATTGCGCGAGATCCATGACACGACCGGGCTGACCACGGTTTTCGTGACCCATGACCAGGACGAGGCGATGGAGCTTGCCGACCTTGTCGTCGTGATGTCGATGGGCAAGATTGAGCAGGTCGGGCGTCCGCAGGACATCCGCGCGCGCCCGGCGACGCCTTTCGTGCGCGAGTTCATCGAGGCCTGACCCGAGGCGCGCGCCCCGCCGCGCTGCCCTAGGGGTATTTGAAGAAACGGTGAAACCGGGATGCGGCTTGCGTCCCGGTCTTTCCTTGTCCCCGGGCGGTTCCTTTGCTGTTTGCAGGCGGGTCCATGCTCTCTAGGCTGTGCGGGGACACAGCGGAGCCGCCGAATGGACGCCTTCCCCCATCTGAAGATCCTGATCAGCCTGATCCTTGGCCTTTCCATCGCCCGCGTGCTTTCGGGCCTGTCGCGAAGGGTGCAGCAGCCCTCGCGCACCGAGGGGATGTTCGCCCAGATCGTCTGGTCGGCGGTCCTGCTGCTTTCCGCCGTGCATTTCTGGTGGTGGGAATTTGCGCTGAAAGGCCTCGGGACATGGCATTTCGGGGAATATGTCTTCGTGCTGTCCTATGCCTCGCTCTATTTCCTGATGGCGACGCTGCTTTATCCTGACGCCATTGCCGGACACGAGGAGAGCGAGCGGTTCTTCATCCTGCGCCGCCGCTGGTTCTTCGGGCTTTTCGCGCTGTCCTTCGCCTTCGATGCCATCGACACGCTGATCAAGGGCGAGGCCCATTGGCAGGAACTGGGCCAGCTTTATCCGCTGCGCCTTGCGACCGGCCTGATCATCGCGATCCTCGCGATGCGGGCGGGGCGCGCGGGACGGATCGCGGCCCTCGGGCTGTTCTGGCTTCTCCTCGATATCGGCTGGATCGCGCTACGCTACGACGCTCTCGGCTGAGTGCGCGCGGGGTCTTTTCGTCACGCTTGCGGGCCTGTATGGCGATGAGCTTTCCGCCACAGGAGCATTCATGGAACGTATTCTCGAACGCAGCCTTTTCGCCAGCCGATGGCTGATGGCCCCGATGTATATCGGCCTCGCGCTGGCGCTCTTGATCCTGCTCTGGGCCTTTGCGCTGGAGCTGTGGCACCTCGTCTCGTTGCTGCCGGCAATGACGGTGAATGATGCGGTCCTGGGCATCCTTGCGCTGATCGACCTGAGCCTTGCCGCGAACCTGCTGCTGATCGTGATCTTCTCGGGCTACGAGAATTTCGTCAGCCGCATGGACCTGCATGACCATGAGGACCGGCCCGACTGGCAGGGCGAGGTCGATTTCTCGGGGTTGAAGCTGAAGCTCGTTGCCTCGATCGTCGCGATCTCGGGGATCCACCTGCTGAAGATCTTCATGGATGTCAGCAAGTATGCGCCCGAGAGCATCAAGTGGATGGTGGTGATCCATCTGGTCTTCGTCATCTCGGGCGTGCTGCTGGCGACGATGGACTGGATCGCCAACCACGCGAAGACCCTGAAGAAGCCGGGGGGCGCCAAGGGCTGAGCAGGGCGTCGGGGGCGGCGCGTTCGAGGGCGCGCCTTTTTCCGCTGTTCCCGACGCAGCGATTTTCGCTTTCGGATGGCGGGAACCCTTGCGACTTTGCCCGCCATGGCTATAACCCCGGACGATTTATCAGCCGCCAGCCCGAGGACGCCGCCATGCCGAAGAGAACCGATATCAAATCCATCCTGATCATCGGCGCGGGACCCATCGTCATCGGTCAGGCCTGCGAGTTCGACTATTCCGGGGCTCAGGCCTGCAAGGCGCTGCGCGAGGAAGGCTACCGGGTCATCCTGGTGAACTCGAACCCGGCGACGATCATGACCGACCCGGAAATGGCCGATGCGACCTATATCGAGCCGATCACCCCCGAGATGGTCGAGAAGATCATCGCCAAGGAACGTCCCGACGCATTGCTGCCGACCATGGGCGGGCAGACGGGCCTGAACACCGCGCTGGCACTGGCCGATGCGGGGGTGCTGAACCGCTACGGGGTCGAGCTGATCGGGGCCCAGCGCGCCGCGATCGAGATGGCCGAGGACCGGAAGCTGTTCCGCGAGGCGATGGACCGGATCGGGCTCGAGAACCCACGCGCGACCATCGTTGCGGCGCCGAAACATGCGAATGGCAAATACGACATTCAGGCCGGCATCGCGCAGGCCCTGGCCGACCTCGAGGAGATCGGCCTGCCCGCGATCATCCGCCCCGCCTTTACCTTGGGTGGCACCGGCGGTGGTGTCGCCTATAACCGCGACGATTACGAGCGCATCGTCCGCTCGGGGCTGGAAGCTTCGCCCGTGGCGCAGGTTCTGGTCGATGAGAGCCTGCTCGGCTGGAAGGAATACGAGTTCGAGGTGGTGCGCGACCGCGCCGACAACGCGATCATCGTCTGCTCGATCGAGAACGTCGATCCGATGGGCGTCCATACCGGCGACTCGATCACCGTGGCACCGGCGCTGACGCTGACCGACCGCGAATACCAGCGGATGCGGAACGGCTCGATCGCGGTCCTGCGTGAGATCGGCGTGGAGACCGGCGGCTCGAACGTGCAATGGGCGGTGAACCCCAAGGACGGCCGCATGGTCGTGATCGAGATGAACCCGCGCGTCTCGCGTTCCTCGGCGCTGGCCTCGAAGGCCACGGGCTTCCCGATCGCCAAGGTCGCGGCGAAGCTGGCCGTCGGCTATACGCTGGACGAGCTCGACAATGACATCACCAAGGTGACGCCGGCCTCGTTCGAGCCCTCGATCGACTATGTTGTGACCAAGATCCCGCGCTTTGCCTTCGAGAAATTCCCCGGCTCGAAGCCCGAACTGACCACGGCGATGAAATCGGTGGGCGAGGTCATGGCGATCGGCCGCACCTTCCACGAGTCGCTGCAAAAGGCCCTGACCTCGATGGAGAACGGGTTGACCGGGCTTGATGATATCGAGATCCCCGGCTCGCCCGAGAAATCTGCGATCATCAAGGCGATCAGCGCCCAGACCCCCGACCGGCTGCGCCTGATCGCGCAGGCCATGCGCCACGGTCTGACCGATGACGAGATCGGCCATGCGACCGCCTTCGATCCGTGGTTCCTCGCCCGCATCCGCGAGATCGTCGAGGCCGAGAACGAGATCCGCGCGAACGGCCTGCCGAGCGGAGTCGAGGGGCTGCGCAAGCTCAAGATGATGGGCTTCACCGATGCCCGCCTCGCCGCGCTTTCGGGCCGGACCGAGACGCAGGTGCGCCAGTCGCGCCGCGCCCATGACCTGCATCCGGTCTTCAAGCGCATCGACACCTGCGCCGCCGAGTTCGAGGCCCAGACCCCTTACATGTATTCGACCTACGAAGCCCCGGCGATGGGCGATGTGGAAAACGAGGCCCGCCCCAGCGACCGCAAGAAGGTCGTCATCCTCGGCGGCGGCCCGAACCGGATCGGGCAGGGGATCGAGTTCGATTATTGCTGCTGCCATGCCTGTTTCGCGCTGACCAAGGCCGGCTACGAAACGATCATGGTCAACTGCAACCCCGAGACCGTCTCGACCGATTACGACACCTCGGACCGGCTCTATTTCGAACCGCTGACGCTGGAGCACGTGCTGGAGATCCTGCGCATCGAGCAGGAGAACGGCACCCTTCACGGCGTCATCGTCCAGTTCGGCGGCCAGACCCCCCTGAAGCTCGCGAATGCGCTGGAGGCGGAGGGCATCCCGATCCTCGGCACCACGCCCGATGCGATCGACCTCGCTGAGGACCGCGAGCGGTTCCAGAAGCTCCTGAACGACCTTGGCCTGAAGCAGCCGGTCAACGGCATCGCCAGCACCGACGCGCAGGCGGTCGAGATCGCGGCCGAGGTTGGCTTCCCGCTGGTCATCCGCCCCTCCTATGTCCTTGGCGGCCGCGGGATGGAGATCGTGCGCGACATGGAGCACCTGAACCGCTATATCCGCGAGGCCGTGCAGGTTTCCGGCGACAGCCCGGTTCTGCTCGACAGCTACCTCTCGGGCGCGATCGAGGTCGATGTGGACGCGCTTTCGGACGGCACCACCGTCCATGTCGCGGGCATCATGGAGCATATCGAGGAAGCCGGCGTCCATTCCGGCGACTCTGCCTGCTCGCTGCCGCCCCACACGCTGGACGCCGCCACCATCGCCGAGCTGAAACGCCAGACCGAGGCCATGGCCAAGGCGCTGAACGTGGTCGGCCTGATGAACGTGCAATTCGCGCTGAAAGATGGCGAGATCTACGTCCTCGAGGTGAACCCCCGCGCCTCGCGCACCGTGCCCTTCGTCGCCAAGGCGACCGACAGCGCCATCGCCTCGATCGCCGCCCGGCTGATGGCGGGCGAGCCGATGTCGAACTTCCCCGCGCGCGAGGCCTATCCCGCCGGCGTCGGCCCCGAGACGGCGCTGCCCTTTGCCGATCCGCTGACGCTCGCGGATCCGAACACGCCCTGGTTCAGCGTCAAGGAGGCGGTGCTGCCCTTCGCCCGCTTCCCCGGCGTCGACACGCTGCTTGGCCCGGAGATGCGCTCGACCGGCGAGGTCATGGGATGGGACCGCAGCTTCGCCCGCGCCTTCCTCAAGGCGCAGATGGGTGCGGGCACCCATCTTCCCGAAAGCGGGCTGGTCTTCATCTCGGTCAAGGATGCCGACAAGTCCGAGGCTCTGGCCGAGGCGGCACGCGACCTGACCGCCATGGGCTTCACCCTTGTCGCAACGGGGGGCACCGCCCGGTTCCTGCGCGAGGCGGGGGTCGAGACCGAGTTGGTCAACAAGGTCTATGAGGGCCGTCCGAACATCGTCGACCGCCTGAAGAACGGCGAGATCGTCATGGTCCTGAACACGACCGAGGGCGCACAGGCCATCGCCGATTCGCGCGAGATCCGCGCCGTCGCGCTGAACGACAAGATCCCCTATTACACCACTGCCGCCGGCAGCATCGCCGCGGTCGCGGCGATCCGGTCGCGGGGCGAGGGAGAGGTCGGCGTCCGCTCGCTTCAGGCCTGATCCCGCGACAGGCGACAGGATCCTTCAAGAAGGGCTTCCCATGCGGGAGGCCCTTTCTGATTCCGCCCCCGGCTCATTTTCCCCGCCGCCCGCTTCGTTTCACCGTTTTTCAAATACCCATGCGACGCCTCGGATCGCGGCAGGTTTTCCCGCGGCGCGGACCGGAATGAAAAACATGACCGGCCCCTTATCTTATTCCAGCTATTGACTGACGGCTCCAACCCGGCAAATCTCGCGCTAGCGGGTTTGTCCAGAGGCTGAAAATGTCGTGGATTTCGTCCCTTTTTTCGCAGTCGCCTGAAATCGCATTGTTTCTCTCGCTGGCCGGAGGCTACTGGATCGGGGCGTTCCGGTTCGGGAAATTCCAGCTTGGCGGCGTTGCCGGCTCTCTGCTGGTCGCGGTTCTTCTCAGCCTATTCGGGGTGCATATCGACAACGGGGTGAAATCCCTGCTGTTCGCTCTATTCATTTATGCGGTCGGCTATGAAAGCGGTCCGCAATTCTTTCGTTCGCTGGGCCGGCAAAGCCTGCGCGAAATCGCGATGGCGGCATTCCTTGCCGTCAGCGGATTGCTGACTGTCATTCTCCTCGCGCGCATCTTCGGGCTCGACAAGGGGCTTGCGGCGGGCGTCGCCGCAGGCGGGCTGACCCAATCCGCCATCATCGGAACCGCAAGCTCGGCCATCGCGAAGCTGGGGCTGGCCGCGGACGAGGTGCAGCGGCTGCAAGGCAATGTCGCCGTCGGCTATGCCGTGACCTATATCTTCGGCTCGTTCGGCGCGATCATCGTCTGCGTGAACATCCTGCCCTGGCTGATGAAGCGAAGTATCCGTGACGACGCGATGAAGGCCGAGGCCGAATTGCTTGCGGGCGCTCAGGTCTATGGTCCGGGCGAATCCCCGGCGCTGCCGGAACTCGTGGGGCGGGTATTCAGGATCGGTGCCGGAAACCACGGGACCATCGCCGAGCTGGAGGGCAGCGCCCATCACCTGCTGACGGTCGAGCGCGTCAAGCGCAACGGCGCCCTGATCGGGGTCGAGCCGGGGCTTGCCCTGCAGCAGGGCGACATGATCCTCGTCGTCGGGCGCCGCAACGAGGTGGTCGGCAAGGCAATCGGCGAGGAGATCCTGCCCGATCCCGATATGGAACTGGTGATGATCACGCGCGAGGTCGCCGTCACCAATCCCGATTTCACCGGCAAGACCATGGGCAGCATCATCGGATCGGTCACGGATGCGCTGCGCCACGGGATCTATGTCCTGTCGCTGAAACGCGCCGGTGTGCCCGTGAAGCTCGACCAGGCGACCGTGATCCAGTCGGGCGATGTCGTGACCGTGCGCGGCACCTCCGAGGACGTGCAGCGCGCGGCAAAGGCCGCGGGCACCTCGATCCTGCCCAGTGACAAGACCGACTGGGTCTTTCATGGCATCGGCATCTCGGTCGGCCTGCTGATCGGCCTAGCCGTGCTGCGGATCGGGTCGATCCCGCTGACGCTGGGCAGCGGCGGGGGCGCGCTGCTTTCGGGTCTGGTCTTCGGCCTTTTGCGCACACGCAACTACTCGCGCGGGAACATGCCCATCGCCGCCTCGACGCTGCTGCGCGACCTCGGCCTTGCGGGCTTCGTCGCCGTCGTCGGCCTGCAATCGGGGTTGCAGGCGATCACGACCATCCGCGAAAGCGGCATCCAGCTCTTCCTGATCGGGGTGGTGGTCACGCTGCTGCCGCTGATCCTGACCATGTATTTCGGCCGCTACGTGCTGAAATACGACAATACCGCCGTCTTTGCCGGGGCGCTTTCTGGATCGCGCAGCGCCAACCCGGCCTTCGGCGAGGTGCTGGACAAGGCCGGCAACTCGGTCCCGACCACGCCCTTCGCGATCACCTATGCGTTGGCGAACGTGTTCCTGACGCTTCTCGGGCCATTGGTCGTGGCCTTCACCTGATCTGGTAGACAGGAGGTCGCGATGGCGACGGATTACAGCAAATATGCCAAGCTCAGCCCGTTCGAGCTGAAGGACGAACTGATCAAGCTGGCCTCCAGCAAGGCCGACCGGACCATGCTGAATGCCGGACGCGGCAATCCGAATTTCCTCGCCACGCTGCCGCGCCGCGCTTTCTTCCAGCTTGGCCTTTTCGCCACCACCGAGGCGGAGCTGTCCTATTCCTACATGAGCGCCTCGGTCGGCGGCATGCCCCGCATCGAGGGGATCGAGGGTCGCTTCGAACGCTTCACGGCCGAGAACCATGACAAGCCGGGCGTCCTTTTTCTTGCGCGGGCCATGTCCTATGTGCGCGACCAGCTTGGGCTTTCCGCATCGGAATATCTGCACGAGATGGTCGAGGGCATCCTTGGCGTGAACTATCCGGTCCCGCCCCGCATGTTGAAGGTCAGCGAGGAGATCGTCCGCCACTATGTCCTGAAGGAGATGGTCGGCGGTCCGATCGTCTCGCAATCCGTGCGCCTCTTCGCGGTCGAGGGGGGGACGGCCGCCATGGCCTATGTGTTCCACTCGCTGCAGATGAACGGGCTGGTCAAGGCGGGTGACAAGGTGGCGATCGGAACGCCGGTATTCACGCCCTATCTGGAGATCCCCGAGCTTGCCGAATTCGGGCTGGTGCCGGTGGCGATCCATGCCGAGCCGGAGAACGACTGGCAATATCCGGCGTCCGAGCTGGACAAACTGAAGGATCCGGCGATCAAGATCTTCTTCGTCGTCAATCCCAGCAATCCGCCCTCGGTCAAGATCGACCAGACCGGAATGGACCATATCGCCCGCATCGTGAAGGAGGACCGGCCGGATCTGATGATCCTGACCGACGATGTCTATGGCACCTTTGCCGATGACTTCCAGTCGCTCTTCGCGGTCTGTCCGCTGAACACCATCCTCGTCTATTCCTTCTCGAAATATTTCGGCGCGACGGGATGGCGGCTGGGCGTCATCGCCACCCATGACGGCAATATCATGGACAAGGCGCTGGCCGACCTGCCCGAGGAGGCAAAGCAGGCGCTGGACGCGCGCTATGCCTCGCTGACCCCGGATGTCCGCGGGCTTGCCTTCATCGACCGGCTCGTCGCAGACAGCCGCGTCGTCGCGCTGAACCATACTGCCGGGCTGTCGACGCCGCAGCAGGTGCAGATGGTCCTGTTCTCGCTTTTCGCGCTGATGGACGAGGCCGGGAGCTACAAGGCCGAGTTGAAGAAGCTGATCCGCAACCGCGAAGCCGCGCTTTACCGCGAGCTTGGCCTGCCCGCGGAGCATGAGGCGAATTCGGTCGATTACTACACGCTGCTGGACCTCGAGGGGATCGCACGGAGGATGTATGACGCCGATTTCGCCAAGTGGATTGGCGAGAAGTCCAGCGCCGGCGACATGCTGTTCCGCATCGCCGACGAAACCGGGATCGTGATGCTGCCCGGCAAGGGCTTCGGGGCCGAAACCCCCTCCGGCCGCATCTCTCTCGCCAATCTCAACGAATATGAATACGCGGCGATCGGCCGCGCGCTTCGCCGCATGGCCGAGGAGTATTACGCCGAATACCAGAAACGCTGAGGCGCCGCATCCGCGCGGTTTCGTCACTCCCGGCAGGAAGCTGAATGTCCCTTCTGACCGATCCCGTCGTCGCATTATTCGTGTCGCTGGCAGTCGGTCACCTGATCGGCCGGCTGCGCGTGGGGCCGGTCGCGCTGGGGGGCGTCTGCGGGACGCTGTTCGTCGCGCTCGCATTGGGACAGCTTGGCGTCACCATCCCCGACGCGCTGAAAAACGCGGCCTTCGCGCTTTTCATCTATGCGCTCGGCTTCACGGCCGGGCCGCAATTCTTCGCGAATGTGCGGGACGGGGCGCGCTATGCCGTCTTTCCGGTGATCGAGGTTTCCGTCTCGCTCCTCCTGACGCTGGCGGCGGTGTTGTGGCTGAGGCTGGACGCGGGGACGGCGGCGGGGCTTTTTGCGGGCGCGGCCACGGAATCGGCGGTTCTCGGCACCGCCTCCGAGGCGATTGCCAAGCTCGGCCTCGACCCGGTCGAGACCACGACGCTTCAGGCCCATATCGCGACGGCCTATAGCCTGACCTATCTGTTCGGGCTGATCTCGATCGTGCTGTTCGTGACCCAGATCGCGCCGATGATCGCGCGAAAGGATCTGCGGGCCGAGGCGACGGCGCTTGCGGACAAGCTGGGTGCCAGTGATGACGACGGCAACGAGATTCCCGTGACCGTCCAGCGCGCCTTCGAGGTCGGGGGCCTTGCCGGCCACACCGCGAGGGAGTTCGAGGAACCCCGCAACTGGACCATCGTTATCGAAAGCGTCGAGCGGGACGGCGCGATCCTGCCGGTCGATCTGAATTTCGTGCTGGCCGAGGGTGATATCGTTCTGCTGCGCGGGCGCAGGAACACCATGCTGGCGGCTGGCCGCGTCCTTGGCAAGGAGGTGCCCTTGCCGCAGGGCTCGGGTCAGGCATTGATCTCGCATGACATCGTGCTGCTGAGGAAGGAGACCTTCGGGCACGAATTGCGCGACCTGCGCCAGATGGTCGATCCCGAACAACAGCGCGGCATCTTCGTCACCCATATCCGCCGCATGGGCCATACGGTGCCCGCGCTGCCCAAGACCTATCTGCAGCAGGGCGATGTGCTGACGATCTATGGGCCGGAAGCCGCGGTGATGCGTGCCGCGGCCGAGCTGGGCCAGCCGCTGCCCCCCGAGGATAGCACCGATTTCGCCATGCTGGGCCTTGGCATCGTCATCGGCTTTCTGATCGGGCATCTCAGCCTCAAGATCGGTGCGGTCGAGCTGACGCTGGGCCTCGGCGGCGGCGCGCTGCTTTCGGGCCTGTTCTTTGGCTGGCTGAACATGCGTCATCCACGCTATGGCGCCTTGCCGGGGGCGGCCGCGCATTTCGCCAAGGATTTCGGCCTTGCCACATTCATTGCCGCGATCGGGCTTGGCGCGGGGCCGAATGCCATCGCGCTGATCCGCGAATACGGGCTGCTCTTTCCCTTGCTCGCGGTCCTTCTGTCGCTGATCCCGGCCTTCATCTCGCTGATGGTCGGGCTGTGGCTGATGCGCCTGCCGCTGCCGATCCTGCTGGGCGCGATTGCGGGCCAGCATTGCAGCACCCCCGCCGTCAGCGCGCTGGTCAGCCAGGCGGGAAACGCCACGCCGGTCATCGGCTATACCGTCACCTATGCGATTGCGAATGTGCTGCTGCCGCTGATGGGGCCGGTGGTCGTGGCGCTGGCGCGGTTGATCTGATCACGGCCCGAAGGGGCGCTCAGACGGGAATCGCCAATGGGAAAGGGCGCGGGTGTCTCCGGCCCGCGCCCTCCCTCGCCGCTCGAGCGCACCCCACCACAAGCACGAAAGAGCGACTGTCACAAAACTGGTTCGAACACCGCATACTGCCCGCCGGAACCGCCTTAGTCGAGAGTCGAACAAGACCCGATGCAGGACCACGGAACAAATGGGATCATATCAGATACTCGCTAAACTTCCACGGCAAGAGCGCCTCACGACCGGGGGTTGTGGTCATTTCGCCCCCGATCCTGCACCCGGGGAGGCGAAAACAGCCCTGTTCCCGATCTTGCTGCGTGCAGAATATTCACATTTCGAGGCAAAGGCGACGCGAAATCCTCTAAGAAGCTGTTCAGAATGAAATTTAATTGCAAATAGCGATTCGCCCTGGTCCTGACGCTGCCCAGGCAGGATTTGGCGTTGCCTGATCGCCTCCACATGTCTATCGGAAGTGGGAAAAAGGTCAGTAAAGCATGAGCGTCAACAGTTTCGGCCGCGTCTTCACCTTCACCACCTGGGGCGAGAGCCACGGGCCCGCCCTTGGGGCGACCGTCGACGGCTGCCCGCCGGGCATCGCGCTGGACGAAGGCTTCATCCAGCAGTTTCTCGACCGTCGCCGTCCGGGCAGCTCGAAATTCACTACCCAACGGCAGGAGGCGGATCAGGTCCGCATCCTCTCGGGCGTGTTCGAGGGCCGGACGACCGGCACGCCGATCCAGCTGATGATCGAGAATACCGACCAGCGCAGCAAGGATTACGGCGAGATCGCGCAGGCCTTCCGCCCCGGACATGCGGATATCACCTATCACCTGAAATACGGCATCCGCGACTATCGCGGCGGCGGCCGTTCCAGCGCGCGTGAGACGGCGGCACGGGTCGCGGCGGGGGCGGTCGCGCAGGCGGTGCTGCGTGACCTCGTGCCGGGGTTGAAGATCACCGGCTACATGATTCAGATGGGGTCGCTGCATCTCGACCGGGCGAATTTCGACGCTTCCGAGATCGGGAACAATCCGTTCTTCCTGCCCGACGCCTCGGCGGTTCCGGCATGGGAGGAATATCTGAACGGCATCCGCAAGGACCAGAACAGCGTCGGCGCCGCGATCGAGGTGCTGATCCAGGGCTGCCCGCCGGGGCTGGGCGCGCCGGTCTATGCCAAGCTCGATACCGATCTTTCCGCCGCGATGATGTCGATCAACGCCGTCAAGGCGGTCGAGATCGGCGAGGGCATGGCGGTCGCGGGGATGACCGGGACCGACAATGCCGACGAGATCCGCCTGGGGAACGAAGGGCCGCGCTTCATGTCGAACCATGCGGGCGGCATCCTCGGCGGGATCTCGACGGGGCAGGACATCGCGCTGCGTTTTGCGGTCAAGCCGACCAGCTCCATCCTCACGCCGCGCCGGACCATCAACCGGAAGGGCGAGGAGATCGAGCTGATCACCAAGGGCCGCCACGATCCCTGCGTGGGCATCCGCGCGGTGCCCATCGCCGAGGCGATGGCGGCCTGCGTGATCCTCGATCACCTGCTGCTCGACCGCGCGCAGACCGGGGGAGAGCGCGGCCATATCGGCTGAAAGGGACGTCGCGTCCGCCGATTTGCGTGCGAAACGGGGTTACCCCGGATTGTCATACTGATGTTACATTGGCTTCGCATAACTGTCGCAACTCCCCACTATGGGATCGGACAGGCCGATCCCGGCCCCCAGGAAATGTCAGGAGCCATCCTATGAAATCCGCAAAACTTGCCGTTTCGGCGCTTGCGATGATTGCCGCGACCGCCACCGTCGCCTCCGCCCGTGACCAGGTCCAGGTTGCCGGTTCGTCGACCGTCCTGCCCTATGCGACCATCGTTGCCGAAGCCTTCGGCGAAAACACCGACTTCCCGACGCCGGTCGTGGAATCGGGCGGCTCCTCGGCCGGTCTGAAGAAGTTCTGCGAAGGCGTGGGCGCGAACACCATCGACATCGCCAACTCGTCGCGCCCGATCAAGGCATCGGAAATCGAGGCCTGCAAGGGCAAGGGTGTGACTGACATCATGGAAGTCCGCATCGGCTATGACGGGATCGTCTTTGCCAGCGACATCGCCGGCAACGACTTCCAGTTCACCGCCGCCGACTGGTTCAATGCGCTGGCCGCGCAGGTCGTCAAGGATGGCAAGGTCGTCGCGAACCCCTATACCAAGTGGAACCAGATCCGCGCCGACCTGCCCGAGCAGGACATCCTGGCCTTCGTTCCGGGCACCAAGCACGGCACCCGCGAGGTCTTCGAGGAGAAGGTGATCGCCGCCGGTTGCGAAGAGGCCGGCGCCGCCGAAGCCTTCAAGACCGAACTGGGCGAGGATAAAGCCGGCGAGGCCTGCATGGCGCTGCGCACTGACGGCAAGTCGGTCGATATCGATGGCGACTATACCGAGACGCTGGCCCGCATCCAGTCGGCCAAGAACGGCATCGGCGTCTTCGGCCTGTCCTTCTACGAGAACAACACCGACAAGCTGAAAGTCGCGACCTTCGGCGGCGTCACCCCCTCGACCGAGACCATCGCCAAGGGCGAATACCCGGTTTCGCGCCCGCTGTTCTTCTATGTGAAGAAAGCCCATATCGGCGAGATCCAGGGCCTGAAAGAATTCGTCGAATTCTTCGTCTCGGACGAGATCGCCGGTCCCGAGGGCCCGCTGGCCGCCTATGGCCTGGTCGCCGACCCGGAACTGGCCGCGACCCAGGCCGCTGTCGCCGCCGAAACGACCCTGACGAACTGATCCGGCTGGCGCGGGGCCTATGGTCCCGCGCCGCTTCCCTTTCTCCTTCCCATATCCGAGGCTCAGATGCCTGTCTCCTGGACCCTGCTGATCGTGCTGGCCATGGCCGTCGCGGGATTTTTCATCGGCCGCACGCGCGTCCTCGCGGCGGCCGGTGGCGATTCCCGGCGGCTGCATTCGCGAAGCAGCTATTACGGCTGGAACGTCGCGCTGTTTACCGCCGTGCCCGCCCTGTTCCTGACCGCGATCTGGCTGTTTGCGATACCGGATGCGAGCCGCGTGCTGGTCGCCGTCGTCTCGCTGGTGCTGGCGGCCGCGGGCCTTGCATGGTCGCTCGCGCGCACCTCGCCCGAGTTCCGCGCCCGTATCGCGGTCGAGGGCTTCGTTCGCGGCTTCCTGATCCTCTGCTCCAGCATCGCGATCCTGACCACGGCGGGCATCGTCTTTTCGATGCTGTTCGAGACCGGGCAGTTCTTCCGCCAGTATCCGTGGCAGGACTTCTTCTTCGGCACGACCTGGTCGCCGCGCTTCGGCGGCGGCTCGCGGCTGGGAATGGTGCCGCTCCTCTGGGGCACGCTCTATATCTCGCTGATCGCGCTTGCGGTTTCGATCCCGATTGGATTGTTCGCGGCGATCTACATGTCCGAATATGCCACGCCCCGGATGCGCAGCATCGCCAAGCCGCTGATCGAGGTGCTGGCCGGGATCCCCACCATCGTCTACGGCCTTTTCGCGCTGACCATCGTTGGCCCGATGCTGCGCGACTATTTCGCCCAGCCGCTGGGTCTTGGCAGCTCCGGCTCGTCGGTGATGACGGCGGGTCTGGTCATGGGGATCATGCTGATCCCCTTCGTCAGTTCGCTTTCCGACGACATCATCAACGCCGTGCCGCAATCTTTGCGTGACGGCGCGCTCGCCATTGGCTCGACCAAATCCGAGACGGTGCGCAAGGTCGTGCTGCCCGCGGCCCTTCCGGGCATCGTGGGCGCGATCCTGCTGGCTGCCTCGCGCGCGATCGGCGAGACGATGATCGTGGTCCTTGGCGCCGGCGCCGCCGCCAGCATGAGCCTGAACCCCTTCGAGGCGATGACCACCATCACGGTCAAGATCGTCAGCCAGTTGACCGGCGACACCGATTTCGCCGCGCCCGAAACCCTGGTCGCCTTCGCGCTTGGTCTCACGCTGTTCGTGATCACGCTGGGGCTGAACATCTTCGCGCTCTACATCGTGCGCAAATACCGGGAGCAGTACGAATGAGCGACGCCACCCAGACAAGCGGCGCCCCCGCCGCCCAGCCCAAGGCCTCGCTGCTGGTCGCGGACCCGCGCACCCGCAAGCGCAACGCCGCCGAGGCGCGTTTCCGTGCCTATGGCCTCGCGGCGATCATCGCCTCGCTTCTGGCGCTGGTGGTGTTGCTGTTCACCATCTTCTCGGGCGGGCTTGGCGCGTTTCGCCAGACCTACCTGACCATTCCGGTGACGCTCGACGCGGCGCTGCTCGACAAGTCGGGCAACCGCGACCCCGAGGAGATCAAGAAGGTCTTGACCCTGACCTATGGCAAGATCCTCGACCAATCGTTGCAGGCCGCGATCGAGCAGAACGGCATCGTGATCGAGGGCCTCACCGCCAAGGATGTCTCGAACCTGATCTCCAAGGAGGCCTCGGCCCGGTTCCGCAGCCATGTCCTCGCCGATCCCGAGTTGATCGGCCAGACCATCGAGGAGCCCGTCCTCGTCAACGGTCGCGTCGATGGCTTCTACAAGGGCCGAGTGACGATGGAATCCGCGGCCCGCGACGGCAATACCTCGCCCGCGCAGCTTCAACTGGCCGAGGCGTTTCGCGAAAAGGGGATGCTCGCGACCAAGTGGAACTGGTCCTTCCTGACCAATCCCGACGCCTCCGACCAGCGCCCCGAAGCCGCCGGGGTTGGGGTCGCGATCCTCGGCTCGCTCTACATGATGCTGGTCGTGCTGTTCCTCGCGGTTCCGATCGGCACCGCCGCCGCGATCTATCTTGAGGAGTTCGCGCCAAAGAACCGCCTGACCGACATCATCGAGGTGAACATCTCGAACCTCGCGGCGGTGCCCTCGATCGTCTTCGGTATCCTTGGCCTCGCCGCCTTCATCAACTTCGCGCATCTGCCGCAATCGGCGCCGATCGTCGGCGGCCTTGTTCTGGTGCTGATGACGCTGCCGCGCATCATCATCCCGGCGCGCGCGGCGCTGAAATCGGTCCCCCCCTCGATCCGCGACGCGGCGTTGGGGGTAGGGGCCTCGAGGATGCAGTCGGTGTTCCACCACGTCCTGCCGCTGGCGACGCCCGGCATCCTGACCGGGGTGATCCTCGGGCTTGCCCAGGCGCTTGGCGAGACCGCGCCGCTTCTGCTGATCGGCATGGTGGCCTTCGTCAAGAACTTCCCCGCGGCGCCGCCCGAGGGCCTGTTCGACCCCGCCTCGGCCCTGCCGGTGCAGGTCTATAACTGGACCCAGCGCGCCGACCCCGCCTTCATGGAGCGGGCCTCGGGCGCGATCATCGTGCTGCTGGTCTTCCTGCTCGTCATGAACCTTTTCGCCATCTTCCTGCGCCGCAAGTTCGAGCGGCGGTGGTAAATCCAGAAGGAGTTGCCAATATGAACGACATGAGAATTCTGGAGCGTGCCGTGCAGCAGAACGACATCAAGATCTCTGCCCGAAAGGTGCAGGTGTATTATGGCGAGAAACACGCCCTGAAGGATGTCGATGTCGATATCCTCGACAAGAACGTCACCGCCTTCATCGGTCCCTCGGGTTGCGGCAAGTCGACTTTCCTGCGCTGCCTGAACCGGATGAACGACACCATCGACATCAGCCGGGTCGAGGGCAAGATCACGCTGGATGGCGAGGATATCTATGATCCGCGCGTCGATCCGGTGCAATTGCGCGCCCGCGTCGGCATGGTGTTCCAGAAGCCGAACCCCTTCCCGAAGTCGATCTATGACAACGTGGCCTACGGCCCGCGCATCCACGGCATGGCCCGCAACCGCGCCGAGCTTGACGAGATCGTCGAGAAGTCGCTGCGGGGCGCGGCGCTCTGGAACGAGGTCAAGGACCGCCTGTCCGAGCCGGGAACCGGCCTTTCGGG
>NZ_DATMFA010000137.1:0-90373 GCF_035556475.1 Paracoccus sp. (in: a-proteobacteria)
CTTGCCGTGGCTCTTGGGAAAGAAGGGCCTTAGCCGCTCCATCTGCGCCTCGCTCAGCCAGAAAAAATTGCCCATCGGTCAGTTCTCCTTGCGGAGCCTGAAACACGCCAAAGGCACGAAATCAATGGGTCTGGAGCCTAAGACCGAGCTTCTGAACGAGGAGATCTTCGATACCCTGGACGACGCCCGCCGGAAGCTGGCGCTCTGGCGCTACGATTACAACACCGTCAGGCCTCATTCATCGCTCGGGAACCAAACGCCGCTCGTGCGCGCCAGACGATTGAGCAATTTGAGAGCTCCGCTCCCGGCGCGCTTGCCCAAACCGACCAACCCAACTACCAATCCCAAACCCGCAGACTCTCGTTATGAACGAGGGACCACCGGGGGGAGGTCACGAAACCGCCCACGATCACTACCTGGAGATGAAGAGAAGCTGTCGCCCCCTTTGCCGGGGCGTAGATCGCCTTCAGCCGGTAGTCGGCCAACCCTACGTAAAAAAGGATCCGGTTCCATTCCTGGTTCTGAAGCCGCCTGTAAATCCGCCTGTCTTTATGGACAGATGAGTCTGATTTGAATCAGAGCCCTGCTTGAAAACAAAAACGACTTGGATGAAGACTTCCATACCGGCCCGATTCTACGACCGCAATGCAAGTTAAGCCATTGTGTGGAAACCCGTTGGCTGCCGAAAAACGATTGCGGGCCGGGAAGTGTTTTCAATGATTGAGCGATTTGCAGGGGCCGATGAGTTTTCAAAATCTCGAAGCGACCGCGGTGATCCGTCGGAACTCGATTGCCTATATCGAGGAGATATTCACCCTCAACCAAGCGCGCCGGCCATTGGTCATGGTCAATGACGAGGCCGAGGCCCGAAACCTCGCCGGTATCACCATCGACCGCTGCATCACCCCTGCCGACCGGTCGGGCTGGTTCGGTGCCCGCCATCCGCTGATGGATGACGATCTGCCCGCGCAGGTCAGCTATACCTCGGGGACCGAAGGGAAACCCAAGGGCATCCTTCTGACCCATGCCAACATGGCCGACGCAGCCCGGCGGATCATCGACGCGATGCAGATGACGGCCGAGATCCGCGAATATGTCGGTGTCCCGGCGACGTTCAGCTTTGGCATGGGCCGTTACCGCGCGATCAGCGCCGTGGGCGGGCAGGCTTATCTGCCGCCGCGCGGCTTCGACCCGCTGGAGCTTGCCCGGATGCTGGCCGAAGGGCAGGTCAATGCATTTTCCGCGGTGCCGACCCTGTTGCGCATCCTCCTCGACCAGCCGGAGCTGATCGGCGAGGCGGGCAGGAAGCTGCGCTGGATGGAAATCGGCTCGCAGCACATGACCGCAGAGGAAAAGCTGCGCATCCGCGCCATGTTCCCCTATGCGCTGATCGTGCAGCATTACGGCCTGACGGAAGCCTCGCGCAGCACGTTCCTGCAGATCTCGGGCACGCCGGAGAGGTTGCTGCAATCCGTGGGCCGGCCCATCGGGCAAAGCGAAATCCAGATCGGCGCCGACAATCGCATCCGCATCCGCGGGCCGCATGTTGCAGGGTCGCGCATCGACGCAGCGGGGCTGCATGACCTGCAGGACGCGGATGGCTGGTTGCAGACCAATGACCTCGGGCACATGCGGGACGGCTATCTGTTCTTCGACGGTCGGGCCGATGACCTGATCAATTGCGGGGGGGTGAAGGTCTCGCCGGACCAGATCGAGGCGCGCATCCGCCCCGGTCTTGAGGCGGGGACGAGGATTGCCGTCGCGAAGGTGCCCGATGCGCAGCGTGGCGACGGCATTCTGGTCGCGGTCGAGGCAGACCCGGCGGCGGTTGGGCGGGTGAAGGAACTGGCAATCGCCGCGCTTCAGGGCATGGGGGTCGTCGCGGGACAGGCCCTGCATGTCGTTGCGGTGGAGGCCATCCCGGTCACCGGCACCGGCAAGGTTCAGCGGGGCGTTCTGGCACAGCAATTCCTGTCGCATCAGCCCTTCGAACCCGCGAGGCAGAAGGCCCCGGCGGCCGAGATCAACGGCGTGCTTGCCCTGTTCCGGCATGAGTTTCCCGGCCAGGACGTCCGGCCGGAGGATTCCTTCGAGACCCTTGGCGGGGATTCGCTGCACTACATCCAGTTCTCGCTGGCCTTCGAGCAGCGCTTTGGCCAATTGCCGGACAACTGGCCCAGCCTCAGCGCGGCCGAGTTGCAGCAGAGCATCGGCACGGTCGAGCCGACAAGCTGGCGGCGGTTGGAGACGACGACATTGACGCGGGCCTTCTTCATGACCTGCATCGTCGCCCTGCACACGAATGCCTTTGTCTATAGCAAGAATTGGGGCGCAGCCTATTTCCTGATCCTTCTGGCCGGTTATTCGGTCGCCCGCTTCCAACTGCCGGAGATCCTCCGAACCGGCAGCGTCAGGACGCTATGGGGAACCGTGAGATATGTGGCCATACCGACGCTGATCGCGGTCGCCTTCCTGCAGGTGGCAACCCAGCGGTTCGAGGTCTTGCCCCTGCTTCTGGTCTCGAACCACCTGGATCCCGTCAAGCTGAAGGGGTTCATCATGTATTTCGCGGAATTCTACCTGCAATTGCTGGTGCTGGCCGCGATCTTCTTTTCCATCCCGAAGGTGCGGGATGCGTTCAAGGCGCGTCCGATGGTCAGCGCGATCGGATTGCTGCTGACGGTGGCCGCCCTCAATCAGCTGATCGAGTATTTCTGGAACGGAGAATACAACTATCACCGCACACCCTGGAACTATGCCTGGGCCTTTGCTCTGGGCATCGTCCTGGCGACGGCGAAGGAAATGAATACGCGCGTGGCGGCGCTGGCGGTGGCGATCGGGGCGATCCTGCTGAAATGGGGGATGACTTCGGCGGCCTATTACGTCGCGGGCGGTTGCGCGATCGTGCTGTTCGTCGAGGCGATCTCTGTCCCTGTCCCGGTGAAGGTGCTGGTGGCGGAAATAGCCGGGGCGTCGCTTTTCATCTACCTGACCCACTATGTGATGATCTCGGTCGTGAGGAAGGTGTTCGGCGTCGAAAGACCCTGGGTGGCGCTGATTTCCTCGATCGTCGTCGGGGTGGTCATCGCCCGCCTCTATGCCTGGATGGCGCGGAAATTCGTCCTGACCGTCGACAAGCTGCGGCGCGGAGACGGGACGGCCAATCAGCCTTTGTCGACGTCCTGAGACGGGCTACCCCAGTGCGGGGGAGGAGGGGGCCATCGGCCCCCGGCGTCTTTCGGGTCAGCTGCCGCGATAGGTCGAATAGCCGTAAGGCGAGATCAGGAGCGGCACATGGTAGTGGTCCTGCTGGGACATGCCGAAGCGCAGCGGGATCACGTCGAGGAAGCGGGGCTTCGCCGCCCCGTGGCCCTGCATGTCAAGCCAGTCGCCGACGTGAAAGACCAGCTCATATTCTCCGGTCTCGAACTCGGCCTCGGGCAGGATCTGGCTGTCGGTGCGGCCGTCATGGTTGGTGACGGTTTCCTTCAGCAGCTTGCGCTCGGGCAGGCGGTAAAGCTCGACCCGCATGCCTTCGGCGGGTGCGCCATTGGCGGTGTCCAGAACGTGGGTGGTCAGAAAGCCGGCCATCAATGGTCCTTTCAATTGGCAAGACGGATCGTGGCCGCGCGGGCCTGTTCGTTGAGCTTGCGGGTGTCGGCGGTGGCAAGCTGGTATTCGCTGACCACGGCGCGACCCTCGACATAGACGGATTTCGCCCGCATGGGCGCGCAGAAGACAAGGGCCGCGACCGGATCCCATTCGCCGGCCGCCGCCAGCGCGGTCACGTCCCAGAGGACAAGGTCGGCGCGCTTGCCGGGCGCAAGGCTGCCCAGATCGCCGCGGCCGAGCACGCGGGCACCGCCCAGTGTTGCGATCTCCAGCGCCTCGCGCGCGCCCATGGCGGCGGGGCCGTTTTTCAGCCGCGCCATCAGCATGGCCTGCCGCGCCTCGAGGCCCAGATGGCTGCAATCATTCGAGGCCGAGCCGTCGACGCCAAGGCCGACCGGAACGCCCGCATCCCGCATCGCCCGGATCGGCGCGATGCCCGAGGCGAGCCGCGCGTTCGAGCAGGGGCAATGCGCGACCCCGGTGCCGGTGCGGGCGAAAAGGTCAATCTCCTTGTCCGACAGCTTCACGCAATGGGCGTGCCAGACATCGTCTCCGGTCCAGCCGAGGCTTTCGGCATAGTCGCCGGGCAGCATCCCGAAATTCTCCAGCGAATAGGCGATGTCCTCGTCATTCTCGGCCAGATGGGTATGCAGGCGCACGCCCTTTTCGCGGGCGAGGATCGCGGCGTCGCGCATCAGCTCGCGACTGACCGAGAAGGGCGAGCAGGGGGCGAGGCCGACCTGCACCATCGCGCCGGGATTCGGGTCGTGGAAGGCGGCGACAAGGCGCTCGCTGTCCCTGAGGATCGCGGCCTCGTCCTCGACCAGCGCATCGGGGGGCAGGCCGCCCTTGCTTTCGCCGATCGACATGGCGCCGCGCGTGGCGTGGAAACGGATGCCGATTTCCGAGGCGGCCTCGATGCTGTCATCGAGCCGCGCGCCGTTCGGGAACAGGTAAAGATGGTCCGAGGAGCAGGTGCAGCCCGAAAGCGCCAGCTCTGCCAGTCCGATCTGCGCCGAAAGCCGGATGTCGCCCGGCGTCATCCGCGCCCAGATCGGATAGAGAGTTCTGAGCCAGCCGAACAGCGCCGCGTCCTGTGCAGCGGGCACGGCGCGGGTCAAGGTCTGGAACAGGTGATGATGGGTGTTGATCAGGCCGGGGGCCACGACGCAGCCCTTGGCCTCGACGATCTCCGCCCCGTCCGAGGGTAGGTTCGTGCCGATGGCGAGGATCACCCCGCCATCGATCAGCACGTCTCCGCCCGCGATCTCGCGCCGGGTGCCGTCCATGGTGACGACCACCTCGGCCTTGCGGATCAGGGTTCGGGTCATGTTCGGTCCTCTCAGTGGGCTTCGGCGGCGTGACCGGCGGCGCGGATGTCATCCTCGGACGCATGGGGCGCACCGTTGAAATACCAGTTCAGCGCTACGGCCGAAAGCGTCGCCAGCAGGATGCCCGAATGGATCAGCGGGTGCAGCGCATGCGGCATCCACTGGTTGAAGTCGGGCGCGACCATCGGGATCATCGCAAAGCCGAGCGAGATGGCGACGATGAAGAGGTTGTGGCGGTTCCCGGCAAAATCGACATTGGCAAGGATACGGATGCCGGTCGCGGCGACCATCCCGAACATAACAAGGCCCGCGCCGCCCAGAACGGTCGTCGGCAGGCTTTCGACCAGCGCGCCCATCTTGGGGATCAGGCCGAGCACGATCATGATCACGCCCCCCGCCACGCAGACGAAGCGCGAGCGGATGCCGGTCACGCCGACAAGGCCCACGTTCTGGCTGAACGAGGTATAGGGGAAGGTGTTGAACAGCCCGCCAAGGGCGGTCCCCAGACCATCGACGCGCAGACCGGCCGAGAGGGTCTTGGGCGTGATCTTGCGGCCGCAGATCTCGCTCAGCGCAAGGAACATGCCGGTGGATTCGACCATGGTGACGAACATAACCAGCAGCATGGTCGCGATCATCACCGGATCGAACAGCGGCATTCCGAAATGGAAGGGCCGGATCGGGGCGAACCAGGCGGCCTCGGCGATCGCGTCGAAATGCATCATGCCCATCGCCGCAGCCAGAATGCCGCCGCCGATGATCCCGAGCAGCACCGCGATATTCGCGACGAAGCCCTTGCCGAAGCGCGAGAGCAGCAGGATCGCGCCAAGGACGACCAGCCCGATGATGATGTTCTGGGCCGAGGCATAGGCCGGGTTCGGCACCGTCGGCAGCAGCTTGACACCCTCGGGCGCGGTTCCCGCGGCGATGGCGGCGTTCAGCCATTCCTGCTGCGAGGGATCGACCAGCTTCGGCGCGGTCGGGCCGACGGGCAGGCCGAAGATCCAGTTGATCCCGATCGGCATCAGGCTGACGCCGATGGCGAGGATCACGGTCCCGGTGACGACGCTGGGAAAGAAGCGCAGCAACCGGCTGACATAGGGGGCAAGGAAGATCGAGATCAGGCCCGCCGCGATGATCGAGCCGAAGAGCATCCGCGCCCCCTCGGTCCCCGGATTGGCGCTGGCGATCGAGACCATCGGCCCCACGGCGGCAAAGGTCACGCCCATCATCACCGGCAGCTTGATGCCGAACCATTGCGTCGCGCCCATCGACTGGATGATCGACACGATCCCGCAGACGAACAGGTCCGCCGAAATCAGGAAGGCCACGTCCTGCGGCGACAGCTGCAAGGCGCGGCCCACGATCAGGGGAACGGCGATGGCGCCGGCATACATCACCAGCACATGCTGGAAGCCGAGGGTAAAGAGCCGCGGCGCCGGCAGGATTTCCTCGACCGGGTCATGGACCCGGCCGGCATTTTCGATGGACATGTTTCTCCTCCCTAAACTTTATCCATGCTCCGGGGTCAGATTTCGACCTTCTGAGCGAGGCCCTTCTCCTGGGCCAGTCTGACGACGGCACGGGCCACGGCGAGGTCTTGCAGACCCACGCCGGTGCCGTCGAAGATGGTCACTTCCGCATCCCCGCGTCCGGGATCGGTGCCGTTCACCACCGCGCCGATCCGGGTGATCGCCTCCTCTGCGATCAGGCCAGACGCGATGGCGTGCTGGAATTCTCCGATGGTGACGGATTGCGCCACCTCGTCGGTGAATAGGCGGGCGCGGGCGACCAGCGCCGGGTCAAGCTCCTGCTTGCCCTTGGTGTCGGTGCCCATCGCCGCGATATGGGTCGGGCCCTTGACGTGTTCGTCCATGAGCAGGGGGGCAAAGGACGAGGTGATCGAGATGATCACGTCGGCCTCGGCCCCAAGGGTGGGCAGGTCGACCGCCTCGAAGGTCAGGCCCAATTCGGCGGCGGTATCGGCAAGGCGGCCCAGCATCTCGGGATGGGGGTTCCAGCCGATGACCTTCTCGAATTGCGCGGCGCGCGCGGCGGCCCGCATCTGGAAGGCCGATTGATGCCCCGCGCCGATCATGCCCAGCACGCGGGCGCCCTTGGGCGCCAGATAGCGGATCGAAACGGCCGAGGCTGCCGCGGTCCGCAGCGCCGTCAGCAGATTGCCCCCCACCGCAGCGGCGACGCGTCCGGTGTCGGGATCGAACAGGAAAACCGTCGACTGATGGTTGATCAGCCCATGCTGCTGGTTATGCGGCCAGTATCCCCCGGCCTTCAGGCCGAGGGTCTGTGCGGCGCCGTCAAAGCCGCCCTTGAAACCATAGAGCGCGTCCTCATGGCCGATGGCCTCGCGCACCACGGGGAAGTTATAGGCCTTGTCCGAGGCCATCGAGGCAAAGACCGCCTCGATCGCGTCATAGGCCGCTTCGGGGGTCATCAGCCCCGCGATCTCGCGTTCGGGAACGACCAGCATCAGTAGCCTTTCCCGCGCGCGCTGACCGGCCAGACGGTCTCGACCTTGCCGTTCCTGACGCCGACATACCAGTCATGGACGTTGCAGGTCGGATCGCAATGGCCGGGGACGAGGCGCAGCTTCTCGTTCACCTTCAGCACGCCCTGCGGATCGGCGATGACGCCATGCTCGTCCGAGCATTTGACATATTCCACGTCGTCGCGGCCATAGATGAAGGGCAGGCCGCTATCGACCGACTGCGCCTTGAGGCCCGCGTCGCAGATCGCCTTGTCGGCTTTCGCATGGCTCATCACCGAGGTCAGGATGAAAAGCGCGTTTTCCCATTCGCCCTTGTCGATCCGGTGCCCGCCCTCGTCCTTGATGCGGCCGTAATCGGCATCCATGAAGGCATAGGAGCCGCATTGCAGCTCGTTATAGACGCCGGAATTGCTCTCGAAATAATAGCTGCCGGTGCCGCCACCCGAGACGAGTTCGGGCGAGAGGCCCGCTTCCTCCAGCGCGGCCACGGCTTCCTTCACCTGCGCGATGGCGGTGTCGAGCTTGGCCTTGCGGTCGATGAAGCTTTCCATGTGCTGCATCGCGCCCTGATAGGCCTGAATGCCGGTGAATTTCAGGTTCGGGGCGGCATCGACGGCCTTCGCGATCTCGACGACAGCCGGGGCCGTGGTCACGCCACAGCGGCCCGCGCCGCAGTCGATCTCGACAAAGACCTCAAGCTGGGTGCCGTGGCGCTGGGCGGCGGCAGAAAGATCGGCGACATTCGCGACGTCATCGACGCAGACGATGATCCGCGCGCCGTATTTTGGCAGCCTCGCCAGCCGGTCGATCTTGGCCGGGTCGCGCACCTGGTTCGAGACGAGGATGTCCTTGATCCCGCCACGGGCAAAGACCTCGGCCTCGGAGACCTTCTGGCAGCAGACGCCCGCCGCGCCGCCCAAGGATTCCTGCAGCTTCTGCACATCCACCGACTTGTGCATCTTGCCGTGGCTGCGGTGGCGCATGCCATGCGCCTTGGCGTAATCGCCCATCTTCCTGATATTCCGCTCCAGCGCGTCCAGATCGAGGATCAGGCAGGGCGTCTGGATATCCGCCTCGTCCATGCCGGGCAGGGCGGGGATGTCATAGCCGACTTCGAAACCGGCGAAATCCGTCTTGGCATTCATGGCAGGTCCTCAGTTCCAGGGCAGCTTGTCGAGGTCGACATTGCCGCCGGTGATGATGATGCCGACACGCTGGCCGGCGAAGATGTCGCGGTTCTTGATGATGGTGGCCAAGGGCACGGCGCTCGACGGCTCCATCACGATCTTCATGCGCTTCCAGATCAGCTTCATCGCGTCCACGATCTCGTCCTCGGTCGCGGTCAGGATGTCGGTGACGTGATCCTTGACGAAATGCCAGGTCAGCTCCTTCAGCGGCACCTTGAGGCCGTCGGCGACGGTTTCCGGCGCGTCATCGGCGATGATGTGCCCGGCGCGGAAGCTGCGGGCGGCGTCGTCGGCGTTCAGCGGCTCGGCCGCATAGATCCTGACGCCGGGCGCGAGGTTCGAGAGCGTGAGGCAAGTGCCCGACACCATGCCGCCGCCGCCGATGGGCGCAACCACGGCATCCAGCCCCTCGACCTGCTCGATCAGTTCGGCCGAACAGGTGGCCTGACCCGCGATCACGCGCCAGTCGTTATAGGGGTGGACGAACTCCGCCCCCGTCTCGGCCACGACCTCGGCAAAGACCGCTTCGCGAGAACTGGTCGAGGGTTCGCATTCCACCACGCGCCCGCCATAGCCGCGCACGGCGTCCTTCTTGGCCTGCGGCGCGGTCTTCGGCATGACCACGGTGCAGGGGATGCCCCGACGGCCCGCGGCATAGGACAGGCAGGTGCCGTGATTGCCGCTGGAATGGGTTGCGACGCCCTTTGCTGCCTGTTCGTCGGAAAGGCCAAAGACCGCGTTCGACGCGCCGCGCGCCTTGAAGGCGCCGGCCTTTTGCAGGTTCTCGCATTTGAAGAACAGCTCGGCCCCGGTCAGCCCGTTCAGGAAGCTGGAGGTCAGGACCGGCGTGCGGTGGACATGCGGCGCGATGCGCTCGCGCGCCGCGATCATGTCCTCGATGGTCGGGATATACATCGCGTCCTTCATCATGCGGCCTTCTTCAGCGCGGCGACGGTCGAGGCGCGATAGTGTTCCTGCGCGGCGGCGACGCCCGAGCCGAGGCGGACCGGCAGGCCCAGATCGGCCATGACCATCTCTGCGACCGCAAGGCCCGACAGCGCCATGGCGTCGGTCAGGCTGCCCAGATGGCCGATGCGGAAGACCTTGCCCGCAACCTCGCCCAGACCGGTGCCGAAGGCCATGTCATAGGTCTCCAGCGCATGGCTGACGATGCGGTTCGCATCGAAGCCTTCCGGCACGCGGATGGCGCTGACGGTGTCCGAGTAAAGCTCGGGCCGGGTGGCGCAGAGCTTCAGGCCCCAGGCGTCGACCGCGGCGCGGACGCCGCCCGCGATGCGGTGGTGGCGGGCGAAGACGTTCTCCAGCCCTTCCGACAACAGCCGCTCGCAGGAATGGTTCAGCCCGTTGATCAGCCCGACCGGCGGCGTATAGGGATAGCCGTTCCGGGCATAGCCGGTGGCCATGTCGCGGATGTCGAAGAAGGTGCGCGGCAGGGTCGCGGTCTCGACCGCCTCCATCGCGCGGGGCGAGAAGCCGACGATGGCAAGACCGGGGGGCAGCATGAAACCCTTCTGGCTGCCGGTGACGGCGATATCGACGCCCCATTCGTCCATGCGGAAATCCATCGACCCGATCGAGCTGACGCCATCGACATAAAGCAGCGCCGGGTGTCCCGCGGCGTCGAGCGCGCGGCGAATGGCGGCAATGTCGGATTTGACGCCGGTGGCCGTCTCGTTATGGGTGGCGAGGACGACGCGGATCTCGTGCCCCTTGTCGGCGGTCAGGATCTCCTCGAACCGGTCGGCGGGGATGCCTTCGCCCCAGCGCGTCTCGACGTATTGGACGTCCAGCCTGTGGCGCTGGCACATGTCGATCCAGCGATGGCTGAACATGCCGTTCCGCGCCGCCAGCACCTTGTCGCCGGGCGAGAGCGTGTTGGTGATCGCGGTTTCCCAGCCGCCGGTCCCGGTCGAGGGGAACAGGAAGACCTGCGCCCGCGTGGTCTTCAGGACCTGCTTCACACCGTCAAGCGCCGGATGCAGCATCCGGCCGAACACCGGCGAGCGGTGGTCGATGGTGGGCATGTCGACGGCCTTGCGCAATTCCTCGGGGATATTGGTCGGGCCGGGGATGAATATCGGGTTCTGGCTGGTCATGGCGTCCTCCTGCACTTGTTTCCAAGCTACGGGCCGAAGTCCATTCCGGCAATTTTTCTGAAAAACATTTCGCAATGGCGGAAAATAGGTGTATTCCCTCGCCTGATCAGTGGTTTGTGCTTTTTCACTCCGATTTTTCGTTTTTCAACGATTTCGGATAGCTGTCGAAAGGTTTCCTTGAATGTCGACCGAGCCGAGGAAGAGGGGCCGCCCGCGCGGCCGCGCGGCGGGCAGCGATGACAGCGGCGGCGTCAGGGCGCTTGACCGCGCGCTGGATATTCTGGACGCCATCGCGCAGGCCAACGGCCTGACGCTGAGCGAGATTGCGCAACGCCTTGATCTGGCGCCCTCGACCGTTCACCGGGTGCTGGTGACGCTGGCAGCGCGCGGGGTGGTCGAAAGCGACAGCCAGACGCAGGGCTGGCATATCGGCCCGACGGCCTTCCGGCACGGTTCGGCCTTCATGCGCCGCTCGGGGCTGGTCGAACGCGCGCGCCCGGTACTGCGCCGCCTGATGGAGGTTACGGGCGAGACGGCGAATCTGGGCATCCTCAACGGCGATGCGGTCCTGTTCCTGAGCCAGGCCGAGACGCATGAGACGATCCGGGCCTTCTTTCCGCCGGGCACGCGGTCGGCCCTTCATGCCTCGGGGATCGGCAAGGCGCTGCTGGCCCATGCCCGCCCGACCGAGTTGCGGCGGATGATCCACGGGATGAAGCTGGATCGCTTCACGCCCACCACGCTATGCGAGCCCGAGGAGCTGGTCGCCGACCTCTTGCGCATCCGCGCGCGCGGCTATTCCCTCGACAACGAGGAACGCTCGCCCGGGATGCGCTGCATTGCCGCCCCGATCTTTGATCTGGCGGGCGAGGCTGCGGCCGGGATCTCGGTTTCCGGGCCTCTGCACCGGATGAGCGATGCGCGTATCGAGGAAATCGCGCGTGTGGTCATCGCCGCGGGGCGCGAGCTGTCCTTCGGCATGGGGCCGGAGCGTCCGGGCGAATCGTCCTCCTGACACTGGCGTCATGCCAATTAACTGATCAGATTGTGAAAAACTTGAATCACGACTGCCGGTTTCGGGATTCACGGCGCGTTCACGGCGCTTGTCCTAGCTTCGTCCAGCGCCGCGCAGGGCCGGGGCGAAAAGGGACAGGAGCCGCAGATGCAAAGCCAGAGCAGTCACCTCGCCATGACGCATATCAGCCCTGGCGACATTCCCCTGGCCGTTCCGTCCCGCCTGTTCGAGGCCGAGGATCCAGCCGTTGAAGAGCACGAGGGACCGGAGCGGGCCGTCTATGGCGCCTGTTCGGCGGAAACCTATCGCGCCGCGGGTTCGCTTCATGCCGCGCATCGGGATGCGGGCGGGTTCCTTGATGCCGTGGACCGCTTCTCGACCCCGGAATTCTGGCGCCGCGACGCTGCGGTGAAATCATGGATCTATTCGGGCGGGGCCGAGGAGGGGGCGCAGGGGCTGGACGCGGTCCGCGTGTTCTATCATTCCGGCCATGGCTGCATGGAGGAGGACGGCCAGTTCCGCCTGCCGATGGGCGCGTTATGGAACGGGACGAATGCCCAGATCTCGTCGCGGGACATGCGGCTTGGCGCCGACCGGCTGCGCTATCTGTTCTGGTCGGCCAGCGAGTCGCTGCGCCTGCGCGAAGGCCATGCCCCCAGCCGCACATGGGCCGGTGCGAATGCCGGGCTGCGCATGATCTTCGGTTTCGACACCGTCTGCTGGGACAGCGACCGGCACGGACAGGCGTTCTGGGAACATTGGCGAATGGGCAAGAGCTTTTCGCAATCCTGGCTCGACGCGGCCTCGGATGTCTCGACCGACCAGATCGCCTCGGTCTGCGCCATGGCCGCGACCCCGGAGGAGGCGCTGGAGCGGCTCTTCGGCGAACGCCGCTTCTCGGGGGCAAAGGGCGATCCGACCTGGTGGGTCTGGCGCTGGACGCAATCGCTGGCCCAGCATCGCCGCGACCCTGTGACCGAGATCCCCAGCGCCGCCCGTGGCCTGCGCCTGATCCATTGCGACGACGATCCCGAAACCGCCGAGAGCGTGCTGCGGCAACTGGAGATCGACCCCAGGACCGTGCCGCTCGACCGTCCCGGCGGGTTTCGCATCACATCGGGCGGCGTGACCTTCACCCGCTCACCCCGGGGCGAGATCGTGCTGGAATTTGCTCCGCCCTCGCGCGGGAATCGCGGGGCCGTCTCGCTGCACCGGCGGGCGCTTGTCAGCCGCGCTCGCGCCGCGCTGCGCCGTCATGGGTTGCTGGTCAGCGGCCCGGAACTCTGCTTCGACCGGATCCTGCTTTCGATGTCCGCAGGCGTCAGCCTTGGCCGCCGGCCCGACGTCCTGCCGCAGGTCGTGGACGAGTTGACGATCCAGTTCCGCCAATGCTTCGACAGGGTGGCGGTCGTCTCTCCCGGGACGGGCTGGGTCAGGGTGGTCATGCGCGCCGACGGCACCTTGCTGCGGATCGAATCCCGTTTGCGCAGGCTTGCCGGGCGTCAGGACGAGGCCGTCCGCGAGGGTGGATCATCCGAGCAGCCGGATGTGTCGCATCTGCTGGCCCGGCAGTCCGCGCTCTTGCTGCGCGACCTTGCGGCGCGGGGCGCGGCGCCGCTGACGCTGGGGATCCTGCCCGGCCTGACCGAGATCGGCTACGGCATCCGCAGCAATACGGCGCGGCTGATCGCGCGGCAGGGCGTCGAGATCACCTGCGTGCGGGGATTTCGCAAGAGATACTGGATCCAGTCTGACCTGGGTGACTGAGTCCAGTGGCCCGGAGGTGCAAGCAGGCGCCTCCGGGCACAGGTGTGTGGAGTAAATGGTATGACGGAACATAGTCGTGACGAGATCGTCCGCCGGATCGCGGTTTCCGGGACGCTGAAGATGCCCGGAGCGGATCTTGCCGGGCTTGACCTTTCGGGCCTGACGCTGGTGGGGGCGGATCTCAGCTATGCCGACCTGACCGGAACCGACCTTTGCATGGCGCAATTGTCGGGGGCGAGCCTGTGGTCGGCCCATGCGAGCGGCGCGCGCTTTCGCGGTGCGAACATGACGGGGGCAAGCCTTGGCCTTGCCGTGCTGGTCAGCGCCGACCTGCGCGAGACGGTGCTGGACCATGCCGACCTGACCGGTGCGCAACTGACCGGCGCGGACCTGACCGGTTCGGAGATGAGCGGGACATGGCTTGACGCGATCCAGCGGGCATTGGCCATCGGCGCGCCGCCGCTGCGCTATCCCGGCGCGGCCCGTCCGCCCCGCATCCTGTCCGAGGACGGAGCGGCGGCGCCTGTCATCCTGCGCAGCGGCGACCGGATGGAGCTGCGGCTGAACCAGCCCGCGCTCGCCGTTCATATCGACCACGACGCGACCTCGGGCGAGGAGGTGCTGCGCGGCCCCGAGCCCGGCACGATCAGCAACAAGCGCGTGCTGCATTTCCGCGCCGCCGGTCCCGGCCGGGCGCGGCTGGTGATCTCACGCGCGGATGGAAAGCCGGATTTCGAACTCGATGTCAGGGTGTCTGAATGACTCTGCTAGATCCCCGATCTGGTGATCCCCATCAGCCCCGCCATGCGCAGGGTCGAGACCGGGTATTCCGGGTCGGCCATCAGGTCGAGGGTGAAATCCGGCTCGATCAGCCGCAGGCGTCGCAGCGCGTCGGCCGCGCCCGCCTCGTCGCCCCGGTGATAGCGCAGCGCGGCCAGGAAGCGCAGCGACGGGCGGTTGTCGGCGGCGAAGGCATAGGCGGCAGCCGCGCTGTTCTCGGCATCGCCGAACCGTCCCAGCCGGACCTGCACGACCGAACGCCGCATCAGCCAGCAGGCAGGCCCCAGCTCGGCCAGCGCGCCACGGGCACCGCGATCGGCAGCCTCCAGCGCCTCGATGTCGCGGCCAACATCGGTCAGGGCTTGGGACAGGGCGTGGCAGGCCATCTCATTGTCGGGATCGGCGCGGCAGGCGGCCCGCGCGATTTCGAGCGCCCCGATCGCATCCCTGCGCCACGAGGCCGACAGCGAGGCCACGGCGAGGACCACCGGATTGTTCGGGGACAGCTCCCGCGCCTGCGAGGCGAAGGCATCCGCCTCGTCCGAGCAAAGCGCCGGGTCATCGGTCAGCCGCTCGATAATCAGCGTGTTGCGCAGATACGAGCGGAGCGCGAGGCTGACCGCGTTTTCCCGCTCGGGCGGCAGCGAGGCGAGGATTCTGTCCGCCGCCTCCAGCCGGTCGCGGGAATAGCTGAACACGTCCCAGATCGGAAAGGTCATCCAGTTCGGCGAGGCGGTGCGCCGTGCCCGGTCCAGCAGTGCCACGGTGATCTGGGCGACCGAATGGCGCATGGTGGCGGTTTCATCCGCGGCGCGGATGCTGAAGCGCCGCGTCCAGCCGCGCGCCCCGGTGGGAATGTCGCGCATCACCACCATCAGCGTGCAATCCATCCCCGCGCTGTAGCACATGGCGCCGAGCCGGGTGCCAGCGATGGCATTGCCCGCGTCGATCTGGTCCGCAAGCGTCGCGGGGATCATCTCGCAGGCGCGGGAGGCGGCCTCGTTGACCACCATCTCGCCAAGGACATGGGCGCGCGCGTCATTGCTTTCGACCGGATCGAGGGCGACGACATAAAGCGGCTGCACCTGCCCGCCATGCCCCTCATGGCCGTTCATCAGCGCCCGCCTGATCGAGGTGCCGAACTGTCCCTCGCGCTTCTCCTCCGGCTTGCGGTCAAGCGCGGTGGGGCCATAGCCCTCGGGTGTCAGCCGCAGGCGCATGTCGCGCAGCCAGCTCTCGAACTCGGGATCGGCGATGTCGATATCAGCGGCGAATTCGATCGGGGTGCCGCCTGCATCATAAACGGGGGTCAGGTCGATCCTCAGACGCTCGGGGTCGAGGCCGACCCAGCCCACCCCGGTTTGCAGGATGTCCCGATCATCGTTCAGCGTGGTGCGCAATTCGCGCAGCATCTGGCGCAGGCTGTCGGAGCCTTGCTGCTTGTTCCTGTCGCTCCACAGCAGATCCTGCAAACGCGCCCGGTTCATGCGCAGATCCGGGGAGGTGCCCAGAAGCGCGAGGGCTCCACGTGCCTTCTGACTCCGCGGGGTCAGATTTTTCCCGCCGGCCCCGCGCAAGCAGACCGAACCCATGAGACTCAGTACCGTGGTCATGTCGATTCGCGAAATTTGGTCGGACCTGAGGCATATTAACCGAAATAGTGAACTCGAATCGAATAGTTGCTGAAGAGGAGGTTGCAGGCCCGTGGTTCTTATGAACGCCCACAATGCACATAACGCGCATAATGCGCATAATGCACACAACGCGCATGGCGGCGGCTCTTCCTTCTCGGACGAGAGCCTGTCGCTGGCGCTGATCATCGCGCGCGAGGGGATTGCCTTGCCCAAGGCGCCCGCCTCGGCGGTGCCGGCGCCAGAGCCCCTGGCGCCGGTCAAGCGGCTGAAGCGGATCGAGGGCGAGTTCGCCCATGCGATCCTGATGTTCGAGATGCTCGAGACGCTGACCGTGACCCCTGCGCCCGCCGATCTTGCCGACCAGAAGATCAAGCTGATCGGGCATGGCACCGCGGGCAGCAAAAGCCTGCTGACCCTGAGCCTGCCCTCGGCCGCGGATTTCGAGGAGGAGGTGAAGCTCGTCCTCGGCTATGCCGACCTGCGCAGCGAACGGCTGGCAGAGATCAATGTCCAGACCGGCGATCTGGTGTCGTTCTTCCTGGCGCTGCTGCCGCTCAGGGGCGCGCGCGCGCCGATGACCGGGCGGCTGATGTCGCTGGTCATGGACCTCTCGACCTCGGTGGTGCAGCGCATCAAGCTGGGCTTTGCCGCGCCAAGGGCCGAGATGTTCAGCGATCAGGTCCAGCCGATGATCCCTACGCCGCTGCATGGCAGCTTCCCCAGCGGTCACGCGACGCAGGCCTTCGCGCTGGCCATGCTGCTGTCGATCCTGACGCGTGAGGACAGCGCCAGCCCCGCAGCCATCCGACCGGAAAGCCAGCTTTTCCGCATGGCGGCGCGCATCGCGACCAACCGGACCGTCGCCGGCGTGCATTTCCCGGTCGATAGCGCCGCCGGGGCGCTTCTGGGCATTACGCTCGCGCGCTGGCTTGCGGGAAGGGCGGGCGTCGCCTCGGAACCCTGCCCGAAGCTGAAGTTCAAGGGCACGCGCTGGGGGCAGACCGCACCGGGGCATAGCCGCGACTTCTACCTCGCGCGGCTCTGCGAGGTGCTGGAGGGGGATCCCTGCCTCCAGATCGGCGCGCCGGTCGCGCCGCCGGTCTCAGGCCTGATCGCGGGTCTCTGGGCAGAGGCGGAAGCCGAATGGGGACAGCGATGGAGCTAGAGCGTCAGCCGCCCGTCTTCGAACTCGGCCCGGCCGAGGAACATGCAAGGCTTGCCCCCGATGGCTGCGCTATGGTCGATTACGCCCTGAACCCGCCTGAACAGGCACCAGATCACCACCAGCGCGCCCTCAAGGCCGAGCATCCCGGCGCGGCAAAGCTCCGGGCGCTGATCAGATCGGCTTTCGTGCCATGATCGCGGAGGAGACCTTCTTCACCGACCCGGCCGCGCTCGAGGAACTCTGGAGCAAGCTGCCGCTGCTCGCGCCGGGGGATAGCCCCTGCGAAACGGGGATCTGTGGTTGCGACGAGATGCTCTCGCCCGAGGCGCTGCCGGAGGATCCCGACAAGGCGGTGATCGTCGCGGTGATCGACCACGCCATCCCCTTTGCCCATCGCCTGCTGACGACCGGGGCAGGGCATAGCCGCAATGCGAGCATCTGGGTGATGGATGCCCCGCAAACCCTGCTGCGCGACGATATCCCCTTCGGGCAGGAGTTCCGGGGCGCCGAAATCGACCGGCTTCGCGGCATAGGTGGGCCGCACCCGCTGGACGAGGACGGGCTTTATCGCAGGCTTTGCCTGATCGACCCGGCCCGGCCCAGCCATTGGCTGATGCGCGCGGCAAGCCACGGGGCAGGGGTCGCGGGCACCGCTGCCGGGCATGATCCCGGCGATCCGCAGGGCAGGGCCCGGCCTCTGGTCGCGGTGGGCTTGCCGGACTGGGCGCTGGCCGATACCTCGGGCGCGGCGATGCCTCTCCTCATGCAGGCGGCGGTGATCTTCATCATCAGCCGGGCGCGGATGCTGGCGCGCCAGCTTTCGGCACATGCCGGACACGAGGTGCGGCCGCCCGTGGTGGTCAATATCTCCATGGGGATCACCGCCGGGCCGAGGGACGGACATTCCCTGATCGAGCGGATGCAGGACAGTCTCTCCAAGGGGCCGGTGCCGGACTTGGGACAAGTCCATTTCGTCCTGGCCACCGGAAACAGCCGGCAGCAGGAACTGCACGCGGTGCTGGAGCCGGGCCAGCATATCGGCTGGGAGCTTCTGCCCGACGATCTGACCCCAAGCGAGCTTCAGGTCTGGACCGGTCGCCTGCCGCCCGGTTCGCCCCCGATCCGGCTGGCATTGACCCTGCCCAGACGCGGAACGGTCGCCACCGTCTTCGACCCGCCGGTCGGTCCGGGCGCGCAGATCGCGCGGCTCCGCGACGAGAGGGGGCGCGAACTCGCGCGGCTGACATTGCAGGCGGTGGCGCGCGGCTCGACGCTGCGCCAATGCCTCAGCGTGATCGCGCCCCCGACGGTCGCGGAAAGCACCGGCGCAGTCGTCTCACATCCCGGCATCTGGCGGGTCGAGGTCATGCCGCAATCCCCCGGCCCCTGCGAGTTCGTCATCCAGCGCGACGACCGGCTGATCGGCTTTCCCCGTGCCGGGCGGCAGTCTCGGCTGGTCGAGCAGGGCTATGACCCGCGCGACTCCGACGGGCAATGGAAGGCCGCCGATGCCGTTCCTCCGAATGCGCTCATCCGCCGCAACGGTACGCTCAACGCCTATGCCTGGGGTCAGCGTCAGATCCGCTGCGGCGGCACCTTTGACGGCGCGCTGGGCGATCCGGGCTATGGCGGGCTGCTGGCAGGCGGCGCGGCCGGGGACGTGATCGCGGCCTCGGACCTGGGGCCGGGACGGGCAGGGATGCTTGCGCCCGGCAACCGGGGCAGGGCCATGCAGGAGATGGGCGGCACCAGCATCGCGGCCCCCCGGCTGACCCGCTGGCTCGCCGACCTGATGGCCGGCCCGAACCCGCCGCGCACCCGCGCCGAGGTGGTCGCGGCCGCGAGGTCCATGCAGGCGGAGCCCCGCCCCGTTCCCTATGTCGATCCCGTCCTGCCCTGGCGGTATCCGCGCTGACCGGCAAATCCCGGTCCCTGCACAGGCAATCATTGCCTGTGCGGCCCGGCTGCGCTATCGGGGCGCAAAGGAAAGGGAACCGACATGACCGAGCGCAATTCTGGCCTGTCCTATGCCGCTGCCGGAGTGGATATCGATGCGGGCAATGCGCTCGTCGAGCGGATCAAACCTGCCGCGGCGGCCACCCGTCGCTCCGGCGTGATGGAGGGGCTGGGCGGTTTCGGCGCGCTTTTCGACCCGCGCGCAGCGGGCTATCAGGATCCGGTTCTGGTCGCCGCGACCGATGGCGTCGGGACCAAGCTCCGCATCGGCATCGATACGGGCGAGCTTGACGGTCTGGGCATCGACCTCGTCGCCATGTGCGTCAACGACCTCGTCTGTCAGGGGGCCGAGCCGCTCTTCTTCCTCGACTATTTCGCGACCGGCAAACTTGCGATCGAGGAGGCCACGCGTGTCATCAACGGCATCGCCGAGGGCTGCCGCCTTTCGGGCTGCGCGCTCATCGGTGGCGAGACGGCCGAGATGCCGGGCATGTATGGCAAGGGCGATTTCGACCTCGCGGGTTTCGCCGTCGGCGCGATGGAGCGCGGCACGGCCCTGCCGGCGGGCGTCGTTGATGGCGACGTGCTGCTCGGCCTCGCCTCGAACGGCGTCCATTCGAACGGCTTCTCGCTGGTGCGCAAGGTCGCCGAACATGCCGGGCTCGACTGGAATTCCGCCTCGCCCTTCGGCACCGGTACGCTGGGCCAGGCGCTGCTGGTTCCGACCCGGCTCTATGTCAAGCCGGTCTTGGCCGCGATCCGCGCCGGAGGCGTCCATGCCGCGGCCCATATCACCGGCGGCGGCATCACCGAGAACCTGCCGCGCGTCCTCCCCGAAGGACTCGGGGCCGAGATCGACCTCGACAGCTACACCCTGCCGCCGGTCTTCGACTGGCTGGCCGAGGCGGGCGGCATCGCCGAGGCCGAGATGCTCAAGACCTTCAACTCCGGCATCGGCATGATCCTCGCGGTCGCGGCCGACCGTGCCGAGGCGCTGGAGGCCCTGCTCACCGCCGAGGGCGAGACGGTCCACCGACTGGGGCAGGTGACGCCCGGCGCCGGCGTGCGCTATTCCGGCCGGCTGCGGTGAAACGCGTCGCCATCCTGATCTCGGGCGGCGGCTCGAATATGGTGAAGCTGGTCACGTCGATGACCGGCGACCATCCCGCCCGGCCGGTGATCGTTGGCTCGAACGATCCCGAGGCGGGCGGCCTTCTCCGCGCGGCGGAAATGGGCGTCCCGACCTTCGCGGTCGACCATCGCCTCTACAAGGGCGACCGCGCCGCCTTCGAGGCCGCGCTGATCGAACCGCTCCTCGCCGCCCGGCCCGATATCCTCTGCCTCGCGGGCTTCATGCGCATCCTCACCCCGGCCTTCGTCACCCGATTCGAGGGGCGGATGCTCAATATCCATCCCTCGCTCCTGCCGAAATATCCGGGCCTCCACACCCATCAGCGCGCCATCGAGGCCGGAGATGCCGAGGCCGGGGCAAGTGTCCATCTGGTGACGCCCGAACTCGATGCCGGGCCGATCCTCGGTCAGGTCCGCGTCCCGGTGCTGCCGGGCGATGACGCCGAAAGCCTCGCCGCCCGCGTGCTGGCGCAGGAACATCGCCTCTATCCCAAGGTGCTGCGCCGCTTCGCAACCGGCGACCAGAGCATGCTGCAGCTCCACGCGGCATGAAAAAGGGGCCCGAGGGCCCCTTCTTCGTTCCGAAAATACTCCGGGAGTGAAGGGGGCAGCGCCCCCTTCCGCCTACTTCTCCGGCACCAGCCCGCGCGGAGCAAAGCGCAGCACCAGAAGCAGCACCAGACCCATGGCGATAAAGCGCATATGCGGCGCCGATTCCAGCAGATGCTGGCGCAGCGATCCATCCGGCAGCGGCATGGTGACGAGGTTCATCAGCTCCGGCCCCCAGACCTCGGCCTTGATCCACAGGAACCAGATCAGCACCGCGCCCAGCACCGAACCCCAGTTGTTTCCCGAACCGCCGACGATCACCATGACCCAGACGAGGAAGGTATAACGCAGAGGATTGAAGCCGCCGGGGGAAAGCAGCCCGTCCAGCGTCACCATCATCGCGCCCGCAAGCCCGATCACCGCCGAGCCGATGACGAAGATCTGCAGATGCCGGCCCTTGATGTTCTTGCCCATCGCGGCGGCTGCGGTCTCATTGTCGCGGATCGCGCGCATCATCCGGCCCCAGGGCGATTTCAGTGCCATTTCGGCCAGCAGGATCAGGGCCAGCAGCACCAGCCCGAAGAGGCCGGCATACATCAGCTTGACCCAGATCCCCGAGGCGGTCGAGACATCCATGCCCCAGCTTGCGGCCTTGGCGATGAAGCCCGGATCGTTCTGCAAGTCCAGCTCATAGGGGACGGGGCGCGGGATGCCCGACATGTTCTTGACCCCGCGCGCCAGCCATTCCTCGTTGCGCAGGACCGCGACGATGATCTCGCCGATGCCCAGCGTGGCAATGGCGAGATAGTCGGACCTGAGACCCAGCGCGACCTTGCCGATCCCCCATGCGGCGGCGGCGGCAAAAAGCGCGCCGACCGGCCAGGACAGCAGGACCGGCAGGCCCAGCCCGCCGATATTCCCGGCCGAGGCCGAATTGTTGGCCTCGATCGCCATGACTGCCGGGTCGAAGATCATGCGGTAAAGCACGAAACCCAAAATCAGGACCGCGGGCATGGCGATGAAGTTGAAGGGCTCCCTCACACGCTTCCAGACCTGCGTGGCAACGGCCAGCGTGCCAAGGCCGACGACCAGCGCCAACAGCACGCGCGGCCCGCCCGCGGCCCATGCCCCCTGCACCGGCGCGGTCGAGATCACCACCGGACCCAGCGCACCAAGGGCCAGAAAGCCCACGACGCCCGCGTTGAACAGCCCGGCATAGCCCCATTGCATGTTCACCCCAAGCGCCATGACGGCCGAGATCAGCCCCATGTTCAGGATGGCCAGCGCCGAGTTCCAGCTGCCCGAGAACAAGGCGTTCCGCGTCGTGCCCTCCAGCACGAAAAGCGCCACGATCAGCAGGAAGATGACCGGCGCGCGCCAGCGGCTCGAGGCTTCGGCTTGACGAGTATTCGACATGTTCAGCCCCTCCGCTCAGTAGGCTTTGCCGCGGAACAGGCCGGTGGGCCGGAACAGCAGGACAACGATCAGGATGACGAAGCTGACCGCGAACTTGTATTCGGTGGACAGCAATTGCAGCAAACCCTCGGGCTGGAAGCCCAGATAGGTCGCGATCTTCTTCCAGGGATAGGTCACGGCAACCTCCGAGAAGGCGACGATGAACCCGCCCGCGACCGCGCCCAGCGGGCTGCCGAGGCCGCCGACGATGGCCGCCGCAAAGATCGGCAGCAGGATCTGGAAATAGTTGAAGGCCTTGAAGCTCTTGTCCAGGCCGTAAAGCGTCCCCGCCGTGACTGCGAGCGCGGTGGCGATGATCCAGGTCAGGCGCACGATCCGCTCGGGGTCGATGCCGGAGAGCAGCGCCAGATCCTCGTTATCGGCATAGGCGCGCATCGCCTTTCCCGACCGCGAGCGGTTCAGGAAGCGGAAGAGCGCCCAGCAGCAAAGCGCGGTGACGACAAGGGTGATGGCCTGGCTGACGCGGAAGGCAAGCCCTTCGGCCAGCCCGGTCCACGCCTTGAAATCCTGCACATTGATCAGGAACCGCGCGCCATCGTCGAACCGGATCTCGTCGACGCCGACGATCAGACGGGTCAGGCCGTTCATGATGAACATGACCCCGACCGAGGCCATGACGAAGATGATCGGTTCGGACTTCTTCTTGCGATAGAAGCGATAGACCGTGCGATCCGTCCCCAGCACGAAAACCGAAGTCAGCGCGATCCCGATCGGCAGCGCAAGAAGCGCGGTCGGCAGCGGACCGAGGCTGATGCCCAAAGCCTGCAACCCCCAGGTCACGAGGATCACGAGGCCGGTCCCGAAGGCCATCGTGTCGCCATGGGCGAAGTTCGAGAAGCGCAGGATGCCATAGATCAGCGTCACCCCCAGCGCGCCAAGCGCAAGCTGCGCGCCATAGGCGGCGGCGGGGATCACCACGAAGTTGAGGATGGCCACAATGGCGTTCAGAATATCCATCTCAGCCCCCAAGGAACGTGCGGCGAACCTCGGGATCGGCCATCAGGGCCTTGCCAGAGTCGGTATAGCGGTTCGCGCCCTGCACCAGCACATAGCCGATATCGGCGATCTCGAGCGCTTGTCGGGCGTTCTGCTCGACCATCAGGATCGAGATGCCGGTGCGCGCCACCTCGATGATGCGGTCGAAAAGCTCGTCCATGACGATGGGGCTGACGCCCGCCGTGGGTTCATCCAGCATCAGCAGTTGCGGCCGGGTCATCAGCGCGCGGCCGACGGCGACCTGCTGTCGCTGGCCGCCCGACAACTCGCCCGCATTCTGCCTGCGCTTGTCGGCGACGGCGGGGAAGAGGGTGTAGACCTGCTCTATCGTCTCGCGATAGTCGTCCTCGCGGATGAAGGCGCCCATTTCGAGGTTTTCCTCGACCGTCATGGTCGGGAAGATGTTGTGGGTCTGGGGGACAAAGCCCATCCCCTTGTGAACGCGCTCCTGCGGGGTCAGGCGGGTGATATCCTCGCCCCCCAGCGTCACCGCGCCCTCGCGCAGGTTCAGCATCCCGAAGACGGCCTTCATCGCGGTGGATTTGCCGGCGCCGTTCGGTCCGACGATCACGGCGATCTGGCCCTTGTCGACGTTCAGCGTGCAGCCGTTCAGAATGTCGGCCTTGCCATAGCCGCCGCGCATGGCGGTCGCGGAAAGATAGGGTTCGGCCATCAGAGATCCCCCGCCGGCTTGCCGTCGCCGCCCCGACCGGCCTCGGCCCCAAGGCCGGGCTGCGCGCCGTGGCTTTCGCCGAAATTCGCCTCCTCGGCCATCTCGGCCGCGACCTTGTTCTTCAGCCCGGTGCCCAGATAGGCCTCGATCACCGCCTCGTTCTGCATGATGCTGGAGGCATTGCCCTCGGCCAGCACCTTGCCCTGCGCCATGACGATGACCGGGTCGCAAAGGCGGCCGATGAAATCCATGTCATGTTCGATCACGCAGAAAGTGTAGCCGCGCTCCTTGTTGAGGCGTGTGATGGCGTCGCCGATCGTGCCCAGAAGGGTGCGGTTCACGCCAGCGCCGACCTCGTCCAGAAAGACGATCTTGGCGTCAACCATCATCGTGCGGCCCAGCTCGAGAAGCTTCTTCTGCCCGCCCGAGAGGTTCCCGGCCTTTTCATCGGCGACATGGGAAATCGTCAGGAACTCAAGAACCTCGTCCGCCTTCTTGCGAAGGGCACGTTCCTCCTCGCGGATACGGCCACGCCGCAGCCAGGCATTGACCAGCGTTTCGCCGGTCTGGGCGCCCGGAACCATCATCAGGTTCTCACGCACCGTCATCGAGGAAAACTCATGCGCAAGCTGGAAGGTCCGCAACAGGCCCTTGTGGAACAGCTGATGCGGCGCAAGCCCGCTGATATCCTCGCCATCCATGACGACACGGCCGGATGTCGGTGGAAGAACACCCGCGATGACATTGAACAGAGTGGATTTTCCCGCACCGTTCGGGCCGATCAGCCCGGTAATCGAACCGGTCTCGATCGTCAGGCTGGCGCCGTCCACGGCACGAAACCCTCCAAAATGTCGGTGCAGGTCATGGACCTGAATCATGTATACTCCCCAGACTTCGCGCTTTTGCGAAGAACACCCGTTAATGGGTTGTTATATTTAGGAAAAGGCCCGGAAAAATCCGGGCCCCCGAAGCGTTCTGCCGATCCCTCAGCGATAGCCGATGACGTTCAGCTTGCCGCCCTTGAAATCGACCTCGCGGTAGACGCCGGCGCTTTCGCCGGGTTCGACCAGTTCGACCGAGGTTGCGCCGACATAATCGACATCTTGCCCGGCGGCAATCAATTCCAGCCCCTTCGCCAGTTCGCCGGGGAGGATCTTCTCGCCCGGAGCATTGGCGACTTCCATCACCTTGTCCTTATAGACCTTGGGATCCGAGGATTTGGCCGCCTGCATGGCCAGCAGGATCAGCGCCACGGAATCATAGGATTCGCCCGCATAGGCCGAGGTGCCGTCAAAGCCTGCGGCCGTTGCCAGCGCGGCGAACTTGTCATGGCCCTCGCCCTCGGCCGAGGGGTTCTGGCCGAACGAGGTCTCAAGCTGGGAGCCGAATTTCTCGACCAGCGTGTTGTTGACCATGCCGTCGGGCAGCACGAAGGTCGAGAAGGCCCCGGTGTCGAGCGACCCCTGGATCACGCCCGAGCCGCCCTGATCGGCATAGCCCGCGACGACCAGCGCGTCGCCACCGGCTGCGGCCAGCGCCGCGACCTCGGCCGAATAGTCGGCCTTGCCGTCGTCATGCGCGGCGACGATGGTGACGGTGCCACCCTTTTCCTTGTAGGAATTGGCGAAGCTGTCCGCGAGGCCCTTGCCATAGTCGTTGTTGGTATAGGTGATCGCGACGCTCTTGATGCCTTTTTCCAGCACGATGCCGGCCATGACTTCGCCCTGACGCGCATCCGAGGGCGCGGTGCGGAAGAAGAAGCCCTTGTCGTCGATCGTCGACAGCGCCGGCGAGGTCGCCGAGGGAGAGATCATCACCACGCCATTCGGCACGCCGACCTTTTCGAGCGAGGCGATGGTCTCGCCCGAGCACATGCCGCCCATGATGCCCTTGACGCCCTCGGCCGTGACCAGACGCTCGACCGCGGCGACCGAGGCGGCGGCATCGACGCAGGTATTGTCGGCGACGACGGGGGTGATTTTCGAGCCGTCCAGCAGTTTCCCGCTGTCCGTGACCTCTTTCATGGCAAGCTCGGCGCCCTTCTGCATGGCCGGGGAAATGGATTCCAGCGGACCGGTCAGCCCCAGCGAAATCCCCAGCTTGATATCCTCGGCACCCGCCGCGCCGGCGAACATTGCGCCGGCCACGCTGGCCAGAAGAAGTTTTTTCATTGTCAGTCTCCCTGAGTGGAACATTGTCCTGCCCGGCAGGCTATAAGCGCCCCGGTGAAAAAGAAAGTGGCTGAAAGGGCAATTCAGGGGCTGTCCGACCCCGCGTCACGACGCCGCCGCGCCGCGCTGGCGATAGGGGGTGCCGCCATAGACCGCGCGGTAGCATTTCGAGAAATGCGAGGCCGAGCCGAAGCCGCAGGCCAGCGCGATCTCGATGACGCTCATCTCCGTTTGCATCAACAGGTTGCGCGCGCGTTCCAGCCGCAACTCCATGTAATAGCGCTTGGGCGAGCGGCCCAGATAGCGGGCAAAAAGCCGTTCAAGCTGGCGAGGCGACATGTCGGCATCCGTCGCGAGGCGCGCCGGGCTGATCGGATCCTCGATATTCGCCTCCATCCGGGCGATGACCTGCGCAAGGCGCGGGTGGCGCGCGCCGATCCGGGTCGGGATGGACAGGCGCTGGTGGTCGTCCTCGGAGCGGATCGAGGTGTGGATCATCTGGTCGGCGACACGGTTCGCAAGCTCGCTGCCATGGTCGCGCGCGATCTGGCGCAGCATCAGGTCTATGGCAGCGGTGCCGCCCGCGGCGGTCATGCGCGAGGCATCCTCGACAAAGACGGTGCGAATCAGGGTCACATCAGGAAATTCCTCGGCGAATCCGTCCTGATTTTCCCAGTGGATCGTGGCGCGCCGGCCCTCCAGCAGACCGGCCTCGGCCAGAACCCAGGCGCCGGTGCAAAGCGCGCCCATCCGCGCGCCGCGCCGCGCCTCGCGCCTGAGCCAGCCAAGGACCGGCCGGGTCGCGGCGCGGGCGATATCGACCCCGCCGCAGACGAGAATCGTGTCGCTGCGCAGCGTTTCGCAAAGCCCGCCGTCCAGCTTGACGCGCGTTCCGTTCGAACATGCGGCGAATTCGCCATTCTCGCCGATCACCCGCCATTCATAGAGCGGACGGCCCGACAGCCGGTTCGCAAGCCGCAACGGCTCGATCGCGGCTGCGAAGGAAATCAGGGTAAAACGCTCAAGAAGCAGGAAAAAATACCGCTGAGGGCGGGCAACTTCCTGACCGCGGGCGAGAGGGAGGGCTGGAACGGGTTCTGGCATGGTCGCGCGCGATGAAGTTCCCTGCAGATCATCAGTCCCCGCAGGCGCGCGCAAGGCTTTTCCTTGATCCGGCGAAGCTCTATATCGCAGTCACCGTTTCCAGGAGGACAGGTCAATGGCATATGAGAAATCCAGTTCCGCAACCCAGGCTTGGGACAAGCGCGGCTGGCGCGCCTATCCGCGCATCCAGATGCCCGACTATCCTGACACCGGCGCATTGCAGGCGGTCGAGGCGCAGCTTGCGAAATTTCCGCCTCTGGTCTTTGCCGGAGAGGCGCGACGGCTGAAATCGGCGCTGGCCGAAGTGGGCGCGGGACAGGCCTTCCTGCTGCAAGGTGGCGATTGCGCCGAGAGCTTCTCGGAATTTTCGGCCGACAATATTCGCGACACGTTCAAGGTCATGCTGCAAATGGCGATCGTGCTGACCTGGGGGGCACAGCTTCCCGTGGTCAAGGTCGGCCGCATGGCGGGCCAGTTCGCGAAACCGCGTTCGGCCCCGACCGAGGTGGTGGCGGGGACCGAGCTGCCCAGCTATCGCGGCGATATCATCAACGGCTTCGACTTCACGACCGAGGCGCGCATTCCCGATCCGCAGCGGATGCTGGCCGCCTATACCCAGGCGGCCGCGTCCCTGAACCTGCTGCGCGCCTTCTCGACCGGCGGCTATGCCGACATGCATCGCGTGCAAAGCTGGATCAGCGACTTCACGGGTGGCGAGGAAGCCGCGCGCTATCGCGACATCGCCGACCGGATCAGCGACGCCATGGCCTTCATGGCAGCGGCGGGCGTGACCTCGGAAACCGCGCATGGCCTCGGCACGGTCGATTTCTACACCAGCCACGAAGCCTTGCTGCTGGAATATGAGGAGGCGCTGGCGCGCATCGACTCGACCACCGGGGTTCCGGTCGCGGGTTCGGGCCACATGATCTGGATCGGCGACCGCACGCGCCAGATTGACGGGGCCCATGTCGAGTTCGCGCGCGGCGTGCAGAACCCGATCGGGCTGAAATGCGGGCCGTCGATCTCGGACAGCGACCTCAAGACCCTGATCTGGAAGCTGAACCCGCAGAACGAGCCGGGCCGCCTGACCCTGATCGCGCGCTTTGGCGCCGGTGCGGTGGGCGACCATCTGCCGCGCCTGATCAAGGCGGTCGAGGCCGAGGGCGCGAATGTCGTCTGGTCCTGCGATCCGATGCATGGCAACACGATCAAGTCGGCCTCGGGCTACAAGACCCGGCCCTTCGACTCGGTCCTGCGCGAGGTGCGTGAGTTCTTTGCCGTCCACCGCGCCGAAGGCACCATCCCCGGCGGCGTGCATTTCGAGATGACCGGCCAGGACGTCACCGAATGCACCGGCGGCGTGCGCGCGGTGACGGACGAGGATCTGTCCAGCCGCTATCACACGGCCTGCGATCCGCGCCTGAACGCCAGCCAGTCGCTGGAGCTTGCCTTCCTCGTCGCCGAGGAATTGCGCAATCGCCGCGTCAATGGCGCGAAGCAGGCCAAGGCAAGCTGAGACGGAAAGGCGGGGCAACCCGCCTTTTTCATTGGGCGCCCATCCGCGCGCCTTAACGGTCGCGGGATCTGTCGCTGACGATGCGGAACAGCGCCCGCCGCTGTTCCGGCGTGTCCTCTGCCGGGGTGTCGCTCCGGCCGGTGGCTTTCCGCCAGCGCCCCGCCCGCGCCGGATCCGGCGATGCCGAGGGCTCGATGATGGGGCCGCCGGGATGGATCGGGCTGAGCCTTTCCTCGGCAAGGTCGAAGCGGCGCGGGGCTTGCCCGATCTCGCCCTCCGACACGAAGCAGCCGAGGGCGCGGGTCACGTCGCCCAGATCCGAACGCAGCGGCAGCAGCAGGAGCCGCCCTTGCAAAGCCGGACGGGCATAGCCCGCCGGCGAGGAGAGGCCGAGTTCCGCGATCTGCGGCCCGCGAAAGACGCTTTCCAGCACATCCGAAAACCGCCCGCGCGAGCTTGTGTTCAAGAGCGCGCAAATAGGCATCCCCCGCACCTCCATCCCCATCAGGTCGATGAGGTGGCGCCCCGCCAGCCGGAAGCGCGCCGCACCCGGCGCAATGCGTTCGAGGATGAAGGCATGGTCCAGCGCGGCACGGATGCCGCGCGGCTGAACATCGCTGCGGGCCGGAACATTTCCATTGATGCGAAGGCTTTCCCAATGGTCGCGCAGCGCGTGCAGGATATGCGATGGCTGGGCAGCCTCGAAATCGGTGATCTGCAACAACGTGCCCCCGCCCTTCGCAGGCAAGGGGGAAGCCTTATCCCGATCAGCATCGGGCCCGGAGTATTCGGACATATCTAACTAACCCAACATGAACTCAAACAACCATACGAGGTGAAATCTAGCCCAGCCGCCGGGTTTCTCCGAGGGGATTCTTGCCGATTGGTTAAGGCTGTGGCCCGGCGGACAGGGGCTTGACCATCCCCGCCGCCCTGCGCCATTCAGGCGCCTAAAATGACGTGCGGATGAAGACAAGGAGAACGCAGGACATGGAGCGCAGCGGACTTCTGGTCATCCTTTCCTCGCCCTCGGGCGCAGGCAAGTCGACGCTGGCCCGGCGGCTGATGGAGTGGGATCCGACCTTGCGCTTTTCGGTCTCGGCGACGACGCGAAAGCCCCGCCCCGGAGAGGTCGAGGGCGAGCATTATTATTTCCGCGAGCGCGAGGCCTTTCAGGCCATGGTGCGCGGCGGCGACATGCTGGAACATGCCGAGGTTTTCGGAAACCTCTACGGCACCCCGCGCCAGCCGGTCGAGGAGGCGATGCGCGCCGGCCGCGACACGCTTTTCGACGTGGACTGGCAGGGCGGGCAGCAGATCCGGGCTTCGGCGCTGGGGGCGCATGTCATCTCGATCTTCGTGCTGCCGCCCAGCCTTGAGGAGCTGGAGCGGCGGCTCGTCTCGCGCCAGCAGGACGCGCCCGAGGTGATTGCGGCGCGGATGCAGAAAAGCCGGGACGAGATCAGCCATTGGGCGGAATATGATTATGTCATCGTCAACGAGCATATCGAGCAGAGCACCGAGGCGCTGAAGACCATCCTGACCGCAGAGCGTCTGCGGCGGGGTCGCCAGACCGGCCTTGGCCGCTTCGTGCGCAACCTGATGGAGGAGGAAGGCCGATGATCTGGGAACTGGACGGGATCACCCCGCAACTGGCCGGGGATGCCTGGGTCGCACCGGATGCGCAGCTGATCGGCAAGGTCGTGCTGGAGGAGGGGGCGAGCGTCTGGTTCGGCGCGGTCCTGCGTGGCGACAACGAGGAGATCCGCGTCGGCCGCAACTCGAACCTGCAGGAACTGACGGTCTGTCACACCGATATCGGCTTTCCGCTGACCATCGGCGCGAATTGCACCATCGGCCACCGCGCCATGCTGCATGGCTGCACCATCGAGGATGGCGCGCTGATCGGCATGGGGGCCATTATCTTGAACGGTGCGCGGATCGGCGCGGGCTCGCTGATCGGCGCCGGCGCATTGATCGCCGAGGGCAAGGTGATCCCGCCCGGCTCGCTGGTCATGGGGGCGCCCGGCAAGATCATCCGCGAACTGGATGACGAGGCGCGCGCCGGGCTGCTGAAATCGGCCGAGGGCTATCGCCGGAACGCGGCGCGGTTTCGCGCGGGGCTGAAGCCGGTGGCGCGGGGATGACGCCCGCCTCATCGGGCGATCTGCTGGCGGCGGTTCCGGTTCCGATGCTGCTGGTCGATGCGCAGGCACGGCTGGTCGGCGCGAATGACGCGGCCGAGGCGCTGCTGGGGCCAATCCCCTCGGCGCGGCCCTTCGTCACCGTCTTGCGCCATCCCGAGATCAATACGGCGCTGGAGTCCGTCCTGGCCGGTGGCGACAAGGCCCGGCTGAACGCGACGGTCAAGACCCGCGAGGGGGCCGTCTTTTGCGAGGTGACGGTGACGCCCCTGCAACTCTCGGGCAGGCGCAGCGCCGCCATCGTGATCGAAGACCGCTCGCGCGATGAAGAGACCGAGCAGATGCGGCGCGATTTCGTCGCCAATGTCAGCCACGAGTTGCGCACGCCCCTGACCGCGCTGATGGGCTTCATCGAGACGCTGCGCGGCCCGGCCCGCAATGATCCGGGCGCCCGCGACCGCTTCCTCGACATCATGGAGCGTGAGGCGGGGCGGATGAACCGGCTGATCGGCGAGCTTTTGTCGCTGAGCCGCGTCGAGCAGGACGAGCGCCGGCGCCCGCGTGAGCGGGTGGACCTCGCGGCGCTGCTGGGATCGGTGGTGACGACGCTTTCCCCCTCGGCCGAGGCCGCCGGGGTCAGGATCGAGCAGCATGGCGTCGAAGGCCCGGCGCTGCTGCCCGGCGACCCCGACCAGCTTGTGCAGGTCTTCCACAACCTGATCGAGAATGCGGTGAAATATGGCGGCTCTGGCGGGCTGGTCAGCGTGACGCTGGAACACCTCGCGCATGAGCCGGTGCTGCGCGGCCCTGCCTGGCAGGTCACCGTCGCCGATCGCGGCGAGGGGATCGACGCCCGGCACCTGCCGCGCCTGACCGAGCGGTTTTACCGCGTCGACACCCACCGCTCGCGCGAGCAAGGGGGGACCGGGCTGGGGCTTGCCATCGTCAAGCATATCGTGAACCGGCATCGCGGCCGGTTGCGCATCGAAAGCACGCGCGGCGAGGGCAGCCGATTCATCACCATCTTGCCTGAGGATGCGGGAACGCTGTGACGGATTGCCGGGCGGGGCGGGGTGCTGCCCCGCCCGCTGCCGCGATCACTCGGCGGCGTGGCCGGTGATCGTCGAGGTTTCGGAATCGACCTTCATGCGGAAGCCGCGCTCGAGCTGGTCGAAGGGCGCGACCGGATAATCGCCCGAGAAGCAGGCGTCGCAATATTGCGGCGAGGTGCGGTTGCGTCCCTTGACCTCGCCCACGGCGCGATAAAGCCCGTCGAGCGAGACGAAGGCGAGGCTGTCGACACCGATCCATTCGCGCATTTCCTCGACCGTCATCTGGGCGGCCAGCAGCTTTTCGCGGTCCGGCGTATCGACGCCGTAGAAACAGGGCCAGGCGGTCGGCGGAGAGGCGATGCGGAAATGCACCTCGGCCGCGCCGGCATCAAGGATCATGTCCTTGATCTTGCGGGAGGTCGTCCCGCGCACCACCGAATCGTCAACCAGCACCACGCGCTTGCCCCGGACCAGCGCCCGGTTCACGTTCAGCTTCAGCCGCACGCCCATATTGCGGATCTGCTCGGTCGGCTCGATGAAGGTCCGGCCCATATACTGGTTGCGGATGATCCCCATGCCGAAGGGAATGCCGCTCTCATGGGCGAAACCGATCGCCGCGGGGGTGCCGCTGTCGGGGACGCCGCACACGAGATCGGCCTCGATCGGGGCCTCGCGGGCCAGTTCCACGCCGATCTGGCGGCGGGTCTCATAGACCGAACGCCCGCCAATGATCGAATCCGGGCGCGAGAAATAGACATGCTCGAAGATGCAGAAACGGCCGGTGGACGGGCCGAAGGGGCGCGAGCTTTCGACCTCGCCCTGCGAGATCACGACCATCTCGCCGGGATCAATCTCGCGGATGAACTCCGCCCCGATGATGTCGAGGGCGCAGGTCTCGGACGAGAGGACGAAGCCGTCATCGCCGATCTTGCCGAGGACCAGCGGGCGCACGCCCAGCGGGTCGCGGACGCCGATCAGCTTGGTGCGGGTCATGGCGATGACGCTGAACGCGCCCTCGACCCGGCGCAGCGCGTCCTTCATCCGCTCGGGGATGTTGCGCTGGATCGAACGCGCCATCAGGTGGATGATGCATTCGCTGTCGCTCGAGGACTGGAAGATCGAGCCGCGCTCGATCAACTCGCGCCGCAGGGCCATGGCGTTGGTGATGTTGCCGTTATGGGCGATGGCGCAGCCGCCCATGGCGAATTCGCCGAAGAAGGGCTGCACGTCGCGGATCGCGGTCGCGGCCTTGGTGCCGGCGGTCGAATAGCGGACGTGACCGATGGCGAGCGAGCCGGGCAGCGTCTCCATCAGGCTTTGCTTGGTGAAATTGTCGCGCACATAGCCGAAGCGATGGGCGCTGTTGAAACCTTGCTCGGCATCGTGCGAGACGATCCCGCCGGCTTCCTGGCCCCGGTGCTGCAACGCGTGCAGTCCCAGGGCGACGAAATTCGCCGCATCCGCGACGCCGATCACGCCGAAAACGCCGCATTCCTCATGCAGGCGATCGTGATCGAAGGGATGGGCGAGGAATGGCTGCATCATCACCGACTCATGTGGCTAAAGGGGAGGGCTTCCATGTGGCGCTTGGCGGCAACATAGTGATTGATACCGATGAAGTCACGCCCCGCCGGGCTGACGGGGCGCATTTATGTCATCAATTATTCATGCCCGCAGGCGTCAGTTCGCCGGGGTGGGGGTTGCGGCAGGGGCCGGAGCGGGGGTCGCGGTGTCGGGCGTTACGGTGGTCGAGGCCATGCAGCCGCGGACCAGTTGTTCATAGCGCGAGACCACCCAGCCCGGCGCGTCCTGCGGGATCTGCTCGTCCATCTGGTCGGTCATCCGCTGGAAGACCTGGGCCGATCGCGAGTTGTCGACGACCGCGACCGGCTGTGTCGACATCACCCGGTCATAGACGATGAAGGCCACCGCGACGAGGAGGATGCCGCGCGCGACGCCAAAGAGGAAGCCCATGCCCTGATCGACCCCGCCAAGCGCCGAACGCTGGACGACGGAGGAGAAGAGCGGCGTGATGATCGAGAAGAGCACCAGGGCCAGCGCGAAGACCGCGGCGAAGCCCGCGATCGTCGAAAGCTCGCAGCTGTCGGCCAGGAACTTGTTCAGCCCCGGCACCTGCGCCACCATCGGGCGCACCGTCGGCGCGAAGATGAAGGCCAGAACGGCGGCGCCGATCCAGCCGAGGATTGCCAGCGATTCGCGCACGAAACCCCGGGCATAGGCCAGGATCGCCGAGAGGATGATCACGACCGCAACGATGCCGTCGATGATGGTGAAACCGTCCATGTCACGCCCTTTTGCGGTTATCCGCGCGATTGAAAGGCAAGCTCATCCTGCACCGAATGTCTCGCCCACGAAGCCTGTCAGATCGGGAATGCGGTCGATCCGCATTCCGGCCACACCTTCGACCTTGGTGGCCGTTGGCAGGATTGCCCGTGAAAAACCAAGTTTCTGCGCCTCTTTCAACCTGTTTTCGGTTTGCGCCACGGGTCGGAGCGCGCCCGAGAGGCTGATTTCGCCGAAAACCACGGCCTCAGGCGGCAGCGCGATGTCCTCGCGCGCGCTGAGAAGCGCTGCCGCGATGGCGAGGTCGGCGGCGGGTTCGCTGACGCGCATCCCCCCGGCAACGTTGAGAAAAACGTCAAGCCCGGCAAAGGGGATGCCGCAGCGCGCCTCCAGCACCGCAAGGATGGTCGAGACCCGCCCGGAATCGAGGCCGACCACGGTGCGGCGGGGACTTGCCAGTGTCGAAGGTGCAACAAGCGCCTGAACTTCTGTCAGCACGGGACGCGTGCCCTCGATCCCGGCATAGACCGCCGATCCGGCACTGGGTTGGCCGCGCTCGGACAGGAACAGGGCCGAGGGGTTCGCGACTTCGGCGAGGCCGCCGCCGGTCATCTCGAAAACCCCGATCTCGTCCGCGGGGCCGAAGCGGTTCTTGTGGGCGCGCAGGATGCGGAACTGGTGGCCGCGCTCGCCCTCGAAATAGAGGACGGTGTCGACCATGTGCTCGACCACGCGGGGACCGGCGATCTGGCCCTCCTTGGTGACATGGCCGACAAGGATGACCGAGGTGCCGCGGCGCTTGGCGAAGGTCACCAGCTCATGCGCGCTGGCGCGGACCTGCGCGACGGAACCGGGCGCCGCCTCGATCTGATCGGACCAGAGGGTCTGGATCGAATCGAGGATCGCGACATCGGGGCGTTCGGCGTCGAGTGTGGTCAGGATGTCGCGCAGCGCGGTATCGGCGCCGAGCCGCACCGGCGCGTCGCCAAGCCCCAGTCTTTGCGCCCGCAGGCGGACCTGCGCGCTCGCCTCCTCGCCCGAGATATAGATGGCCTGCTGGCCCGAGCGCGCGAAGGCGGCGGCGGCCTGCAGGAGCAGCGTCGATTTCCCGATGCCGGGATCGCCGCCGACGAGGATGGCCGAGCCGGGCACCAGCCCGCCGCCCAGCACCCGGTCAAATTCGGCGATGCCCGAGCAGGCGCGGGGTGGAGGCGCTTCCATCGTGGCGAGGCCGGAAAGCGGGATGGCCTTGCCCTTGAGCGTGCCGAGGCCGCGACCCGGTCCCTGAGAGAGGGGGGCTTCCTCGACGATGGTGTTCCATTCGCCGCAGGCCTCGCAGCGGCCGGACCATTTCCGGTGGCTGGCGCCGCAGGCGGTGCAGGTGAATGCGGTGACGGGTTTGGCCATGTCGTCCTATCCGCAGTTTGGCCCGGACGCGCGCCGTGCCGGGGCTTGCCGCGGTTTGAAGCGTCGCATGGGTATTTGGGAAACGGTGAAACCGGGCAAGGTCAGTTGATCCCGAGGCCCGCGCGCATCAGGACGCGCCTGACAGGGCCGGCCGCATAGAGCGAGCCAAGAGCTGCCGCCCTTAGGTCGCGGAGCGGCGGTGCCGAGATCATGCTGGCCCGGTTCAGCGCGTCGATGCCGAGGAGGCGCGCCATCGCCTCGGGCCGGCGGCGGCGGTTGTAGATTTCGAGCGAGGTGCGGCTGCCCGGATCGCCTGCCGAAAGCTCGACCAGCGCGGCGAGGTCGGCGAGGCTCATGTTCAGGCCCTGCGCGCCGATCGGCGGCACGACATGCGCCGCCTCGGCGATCAAGGCGGTCCTGAGGCTGCAGAAGCTGTCGGCGATCTGGCTGATGATCGGCCATTCCGTCAGGCGCGTCTCCTGCGTCAGATGTCCCAGAACGCCTGCCGAACGCCGGTTCAGCTCGACCCCGAATTCCTCGGGCGAGAGGGCGCGCAGGCGGGCGATTTCGGGGCCGCGCTCCATCCAGACCACGGCGGAGGAGGGTTTGCCGTCGCGCGCGGGCAGCGGGACCAGCGTGAAGGGTCCGCCTGAGCGATGCACCTCGGTCGAGACATTCTCATGCGGGAGGGTGTGGGTCACCGCGAAGGCCAGCGCCTTCTGGCCATAGCGCAGCGTGCGCGTCCCGATCCCGAGGGCCTGACGCACGGGCGAGTTCCGGCCGTCCGCCCCGACCACCAGCCGCGCGCGGTGGCGGCTGCCGTCGCTGAGGCCGACCAGCGCCTCGCGGTCGCGCGCCAGCAGGTTGCGGGTTCCGGTGCCGGACAGGAAGCGGACATTCTGCAACTCGGCCAATCGGGCGGCGATCTCGCGCCGCAGCAGCCAGTTCGGGAGGTTCCAGCCGAAGGGCTGGTCGGAGAGTTCGGAGGAATCGAAATCGCGCGTGAGCCGCGCCTGCGCGGTCTTTCCGCCCGCGTCGATGATGCGCATGATCCGCAGGGGCGTCGCATGGGGGGCGAGCCGGTCCCATACGCCCGCCGCCTTCAGGACTGCGATCGACGGTTGCAGGAAGGCGGTGCTTCTGAGGTCCGAGCCTTCGGCGGATTCCTCGGTCACGGGGGGGGCGGGGTCCACGCAGGTGACGATGTGACCGGCGCTGCCGAAGGCCGCGGCCGCGATCAGGCCCGCGATGCCGCCGCCCGAGACGAGGATGTCGCAATCCTCGGTCCTCGCGCTCTGAACGATCGGCGTGGCCGAGGCGGTTTTGCGTGTTCCGGCCATTGGTCAGATCCTGTGCGGTTTCGTCGGGGTCATGCCTGATCCTTCGCGCGATACCGTCCCGCCGCAAGCCCGCGCAGAAACTCGGCCAGATCCATCGTCTGATGCTGGACATGCGGCCCGTGCGGGTGATCGGCGGCAAGCTCGTCCGGGCCGTCGCGGCCGGTCCCGACCAGCACCGTCCGCATCCCCAGCCGGTGCGGCACGGCGAGGTTTCTCGGGTCATCCTCGAACATGGCGGCCGAGGCGGGGGCGAAGCCCGAGGCCGTGATGACGGCGTCATAGGCGGCGGGATCGGGCTTTGGCAGGAAATTCGTGCTGTCGATGCCATGCACCTCGTCAAAGACCGTCAGGCCGCGATGGCCGAGGACGCGCGCGGCATATTCGGTATCGGCATTGGTATGGACGATCTTGCGGCCGGGCAGGTCGGTGATCAGCGCCGCAAGCTCCGGGTCGGGGATCAGGTGCGAGAAGTCGATGTCATGGACCTCGCGCAGATAGGGCAGGGGATCAATTGCGTGATGCGCCATCAGCCCGGCCAGCGTCGTGCCATGCTGGCGCCAATACTGGTTGCGCAGCGCATTCGCCCGGGCCTCGTCCACCCTGAGTTCGCGCATCACATAGGCCGTCATGCGCCTTTCGATCTGGTCGAACAGACGCATTTCCGGCGCGTAGAGGGTGTTATCCAGATCGAAGATCCAGGTGGTCACGTGATCAAAATCCATGACCTCTGCCTAAGCCGGTGGCAGGGCGCTTGCAATCCCGTGCAGGACGACGGATCGTGCGGCACATGAAAGACGCCTATTCCCTGATCCTCTCTGCCATCGACAACGGCATCTATCGCCCCGGCGACCGGCTGGTCGAATCGGAGCTGGCCGAGCGTTTCGGCGTCTCGCGCACCCCGGTCCGCGAGGCGCTGCAACGGCTGGAAACCCAGTCGATGCTGAAGCGTGACGGGCGCAGCCTGATCGTGGCGACACTGGACCACAACCAGCTGGCCGAGCTTTATACCGTGCGGACCGAGCTGGAGGCGCTTGCCGCGCGCCTTGCCGCGCGCCACGCCACCCCCGAGGAGATCCGCGTCCTTGCCGGCATGGTCGAGGAGGATCACCACATCCTCGGCGACCCGCGGGCGCTGTCGCGGGCGAACCGGCGTTTTCACCACCAGATCCACCTGGCCTCGCATAACCGCTATCTGGTCCAGCAGCTTGATATCGTCCATCGCAGCATGGCGCTGATGGCGCGCACGACTCTGGCCGCCAAGGGGCGCGACACCGTGACGCTGGACGAGCATCAGGAGATCGTCGACGCCATCACCGCCCGCGACGGAGAGCGGGCCGAGGCGGCCTTGCGCCGGCATATCTCGATGGCCTTCGAGACGCGGCTGAAGGAAGAGGCGCGGCTTGCCAGCGAAAGCGCGCTCGACGAATGATGCGGGTGATCCGCACCGCCTCGGATCTGGAGGACGGGGCGGCCCATCTCGCGCGGGTCTGCCCGGTCTGGGCGCGCGTCCTGCCCGAACTCGGTCCCCTGCCGTTGCGGCGTTGGGAGGAGGGCTTCGGCTCGATCCGCGACGCCATCGTCTCGCAGCAGATCTCGACGCGGGCGGCGGATGCCATCCTTCTGCGGATGGCCGCGGCAGGGCTGACGGATGAGGCGGGCATTGCCGCCGCCGATGACGAGGTGATGCGGGCGGCCGGTCTCTCGCGGCCAAAGATCCGCTATCTGCGCGGCATCGCCACGGCAGGTGTCGACTGGCAGGGTCTGCGCGATCTGTCCGACGAGGCAGCTATCGCGGCCCTGACCGCCTTGCCCGGAATCGGGCGCTGGACTGCCGAGATCTATCTGAAATTCGCCCTCGGCCGGGCGGATGTCTTTGCTGCGGGCGATCTGGCGCTGGCCGAGGCGGCACGCCTGCTTTACGCCTTGCCCGAACGGCCCGGCCCCGCCGCGCTGACCGCGCTGGCCGAGCCGTGGCGACCGTGGCGCGCGGTTGCGGCACGCGCCCTCTGGGCCTATTACCGGGTGGCCAAGGACCGCGAGGGGAACAGATGACGCGTCAGTTGAAATCGAAACGCAAGGGGCCCGCCAAGGCGGACTCGATCGTGGTGTTCCTGCACGGCTATGGCGCCGATGGCGCCGATCTGCTGGGACTTGCCGATCCGCTTGGACCGCATCTGCCGGGCACCGCCTTCTATGCCCCCGACGCCTCCGAGCGCTGCCGCAACAATCCGATGGGCTATCAGTGGTTCCCGATCCCGTGGATGGACGGATCGAGCATAGAGGAGGCGCGTGCCTCGGCCGAGCAATCCTTTGCCGACATCAATGCCTTCCTCGACCGGGTGCTGGAGGAGGAGGGTGTCCCCGCCTCGAAACTGGCTCTGGTCGGTTTCTCGCAAGGGACGATGATGGCCTTGGAGGTCGCGCCCCGGCGCGAGGAGGAGCTGGCCTGCGTGGTCGGTTTCTCGGGCCGGCTGATCAATCCCGATACCGTGGGCGAGGGGCTCAGGACCCGTCCGCCCGTCCTGCTGCTGCATGGCGATCAGGACAATGTCGTGCCGTTCGACAGCATGGCCGTCGCGGCGGATGCGCTTGGCAAGGCCGGGTTCGAGGTCGAAACCCATGTGATGAAGAACACGCCGCACGGCATTTCGCCGGACGGGCTGTCGATGGCGCTGAACTTCCTCAGGCAGCGGTTTGCCGTCAGGTCATAGCAGGGGGTGCGGAATCGCACTTGAAACCCGGAAGGCAGCAGTTACGTTGAGATCAGGTAAAGGGGAGATTTCGCAATGGACCTTATCCTGATGGCGTCGCTTGCATTGGTTCCGGCCAGCCTCTGGGCGCTGAGCCTGCGCAAGCCGGTATCGCAGAAGGTCGCGGCAAGGTCGCGTCGCTGAAAGCATTGCTGCGCTGATCCGGTCACGGTTCAGCGCCAGATCGCGGGATCCGCGATCTCGATCGAGTTGAGGGCCGGGTCGCGGAAGTAGATCGACCTGCCGCCCTGCGGCCAGATGAAGTCGGCCTCGATCTCCACCCCGGCATTTTCCAGATGCTTGCGCCACGCCTCGATCTGATCGGGGGATGCGCTCATGCAGAAATGCCCCGGACCCGTCGCACCATGCGGAGGGACCGGCAACCGCGCATCCGGGCGGGGCGGGATGCGGGTCGCCCGCGCGTCGAATATCAACAGGATCTGGGCGCCGCAGCGAAAGAAGACATGGCGACCGGGATGGCGCGCGATTTCCTCAAGCCCGATCACCTTGCCCCAGAATTCCGCCGCGCGGTCGAGGTCATCCACATAAAGCGCGGATTCCAGCGTTCCGTTGAGGGCAGGCGGTCTTGTCATGGGAAACATGCTGGCACGGGACGGGCAGCATTGCCAGCACGCCGCGCCATTGCCGGGTCGATGTCACGCCGATGTCACGCATCGCGAGTAATCCGTGCTCAGGACATATATTCAGGGGCTTGTCAGGGCGCGGTCGCGATATATAGTCGGCCTCACGACGATCCGACAAGTTTCTGGCAGGCGAGGCAAAGGGCCGATGCTGGACGACCATGGCGACTTTCGAACCCAATTCGTGCGCGAGCCTTCAAGCCTGCGCCACCACCCGGCACTGGTGCTGAACGCGGATTTCCGTCCTCTCAGCTACTACCCCCTGTCACTCTGGCCCTGGCAGGAGGCGATTAAGGCGGTTTTCCTCGATCGGGTGCAGATCATCGCGGAATATGACGAAGTCGTCCGAAGCCAACGGGAGGCGATACGCATCCCCTCGGTTGTCGTGCTGAAAGATTTCATAAAACCCCAGAAGCGCGTGGCATTCACGCGCTTCAATCTTTTTCTGCGGGACGAATTCTGCTGCCAGTATTGCGGCGCCAAGGGCGAACTGACCTTCGACCATGTCGTCCCGCGTTCACGCGGGGGGGTGACGAGCTGGGAGAATGTGGTTGCCGCCTGCTCGCCCTGCAATCTGAAGAAGGCGAACAAGTCCCTGCGGAACTCCGGCATGCGGCTGCGGCGCACCCCGGCCCGTCCCTCGCCCGAGGAGATGCATGCCGTCGGCCGCCGCTTCCCGCCGAACTACCTGCATGAGAGCTGGATGGATTTTCTCTATTGGGATGCCGAGCTGATCTCGGGCTGACCTTCTCGCAAATGTCAGATGCGCGGCATCCTTCCCCGTGATCTTCCGGTCAGGGGGTGCCAAGGGCGCGGGTGCGCCTGCCTCTAGTGGTCCTCGCGCGTCGCCAGATGTGCGATTGCGGCGGCCATCAGCGCGATCAGTGCCAGTGCGAATAGCGGCACGCCGACGGCGCTTGCGGCCCATATGGTCAGGCCCGCGGCCAGGATCACGGCAAAAATCAGGATCAGAAAATGCGGCAACGGCATGTCGTCCTCCAATATTCCCAATATGAGCGCAGGAGACCGGAAGCGAAAGCCCGTTCTGGATGAAAGATTCGACATCGACATTCTCCCACCTTTTCGATGTTCTTGAAATGTTCTCATCTATGCGATACGCTGGCCGGATGACCCTGCCACCCAGACAGCCCGAGGAAATCCTGCGCGCCCGCGGCGCCGATACAAGGCCGGACGGGCGATTCGAGCCTTATCAGCGGGTGAGGGAGGGTGACGGTTGGGATCTGCCGGTCGAGGAAGTGCTGTTGCGGACCGAGGTGGCGATGGAAAATGCGCGCTCGATCATCACCCGCAACACTTCGCCGGATATCAGCTTCGACCGCTCGGTCAATCCTTATCGCGGTTGTGAACATGGCTGCATCTATTGCTTCGCGCGGCCCAGCCACGCCTATCTGGGCCTGTCGCCCGGCCTTGATTTCGAGACCAAGATAACCGCCAAACCGAACGCGCCCGAGCTTCTCGCGGCCGAGATCGGGCGGCGCGGGTATGCGGTGGCGCCGATCGCTTTCGGCACCAATACCGACCCCTATCAACCGGCCGAGGCGAAGCTGGGCATCATGCGGCGCTGCATCGAGGTGCTGTTGGCATGGAACCACCCGATGCAGCTTGTGACGCGCGGCGCAACCGTGATGCGCGATACCGACCTGCTGGGAGAGATGGCGTCGCGGCGGCTGGTGGCGGCGGGCGTTTCGGTCACCACGCTCGACGCCCGGCTTGCGCGCGAGCTTGAGCCGCGGGCCCCGACCCCCGCCACCCGCCTCAGGATGATCGAGAGTCTTGCCCGCGCCGGCGTGCCGGTCCGCGTCATGGCCGCGCCGATGATCCCGGTCCTGAACGAGCATGAGATGGAGAAGATCCTCGAGGCTGGCCGCGATGCCGGGGCAAGTTCGGCCGCGATGATTCCCGTCCGCCTGCCGCTGGAGGTGGCGCCGCTTTTCCGCGACTGGCTGGAACGGCATCGCCCGGGGATGGCCGGGCATGTCATGTCCCGCATCCAGGCGATGCGGGGCGGGCGCGACAACGATCCGCGCTTTGGCGCACGGATGCGGGGCGAGGGGGTCGAGGCCCAGCTTCTGCATCAGCGCTACAAGCTCGCCAAGCGGCGTCTCGGGCTTGACCGGCCAAGCCCGATCCTCGATTGCAGCCAGTTCGCGCCGCCGCCCAGGGCGGGCGACCAGCTTTCGCTGTTCTAGCGGTCGGGCATCAGCGCCGCGAGGCGCGAGGAAATCGCCTCGCTGGTCGGGCGCGGTCCGCCGGGGCGCAGGGTCAGCGCGTCATGCATCGCTGCAAGATGCGCGGGCGTCGTGCCGCAACAGCCGCCGATGATCCGCACCCCCATGTCGCGGGCAAGGACGGCGAACTCGGCCATGACCTCGGGCGTCGCGTCATAGATCAGCCCGCCATCCTGATAGCGCGGCACTCCGGCATTTGGCTTGGCGATCAGCGGCCGCTCGGACCCGGCGGCGGAAAAACCCGAGATCGCGAGCAACAGCTCGGCGGGGCCGGTGCCGCAATTCGCGCCATAGGCCACGGGCGGATAGGGCAGGCGGTCGACCAGCGTGGCAAGCTGCGGCGGGCTGACGCCCATCATGCTGCGCCCGCCGGGCTCGAAACTCATCATCCCGCACCAGGGCAGGCCGACCGCTTGCGCGGCGCGGGCGGCGGCGCGCATCTCCTCGACGGCGCTCACCGTCTCGATCCAGAGGATGTCGACCCCGCCCGCCTTCAGCGCCTCGGCCTGTTCGGTAAAAAGCCGCGCCGCCTCGGCCTCGGTCAGGCGGCCGATCGGGGCCATGATTTCCCCGGTCGGGCCGATCGAACCGGCGACGATGACCGGGCGGCCGCTTTCCGCGACCGCTTCCCGCGCGAGCCGGGCGGCGGCCATGTTGATCGACGCCACGCGATCCTCGGCCCCGGCCAGCCGCAACCGGCTGGCATTGGCACCAAAGCTGTTCGTCAGGATCAGGTCCGCGCCCGCGGCGATCATCTGGCGATGCAGCTCGCGTACCTTGTCGGGCTGCGTCTCGCACCACAGGTCGGGCGCGTCGCCGGCGGCAAGGCCCATATTGTAAAGATTGGTCCCGGTCGCGCCATCGGCCAGAAGCCAGGGGCGCGCACCGAGCAGCCGGGACAAGAGGTCCGTCATTGCCCTATCCGTTCTCGCACGGGATCAATGCTAGCACGTCCCATGCGGAAATGTTTGATTTTCCTTGCGCCTCAGCGCGAGCGGATCATCCCCATGATCTCCTTGGTGCGCTCGACGATCGGCTGCGCGATGGCCGCCGCCTGATCCGAGCCGCGCCCGAGGATGCGGTCGATCTCGGCCGGGTCGGCCATGAACTGCGTCATCCGCGCGGTGATCGGGGCCATCGTCTCGACCGCGACCTCGGCGAGGGCGGGCTTGAACGTGCCGAAGCCCTGGCCTTCGAAGCGCGAGAGCACCGCCTCGCCCGTCTCGCCGGTCATCGCGGCGAAGATGTTGACGAGGTTGCGCGCCTCGGGCCGGTCCTTCAGTTCCGCCATGGTGGCGGGAAGCGGATCGGCATCGGTCCGCGCCTTGCGGATCTTCTGTGCGATGGCGTCGGCATCGTCGGTCAGGTTGATGCGGGCGGCATCCGAGGGATCGGATTTCGACATCTTCTTGGAACCGTCGCGCAAGCTCATCACGCGGGTCGCGGTGCCCTCGATCAGCGGCTCGACGATCGGGAAGAACTCGGTCTTGTAGTCATGGTTGAACTTCGCGGCGATGTCGCGGGTCAGTTCCAGATGCTGCTTCTGATCCTCGCCCACCGGAACGGCGGTGGCGTGATAGGCCATGATGTCGGCCGCCATCAGCGAGGGATAGGCGAGCAGGCCGAGGCTGGAATTCTCGCTGTTCTTGCCCGCCTTGTCCTTGAACTGGGTCATCCGATACATCCAGCCGACGCGCGCGATGGTATTGAACAACCACGCAAGTTCCGCATGCTGGGCGACCTGGCTCTGGTTGAACAGGATCGACACTTCGGGATCGACGCCCGAGGCCATGAAGGCTGCCGCGACTTCGCGGGTATTGTGTCTAAGCTTCTCGGGCTCTTGCCAGACGGTGATCGCGTGCAGGTCGACGACGCAATAGATCGTCTCGGCCCCCTTGCCCTGATAGTCGGCGAAGCGTTTCAGCGCACCCAGATAATTCCCCAGTGTCAGCCCGCCCGAGGGCTGGATGCCGGAGAAGATGCGCTTGGCGAAGCTCGTGGTCATGGCACTACCTGCTTGGAAAATCCCGGTGGCTGGCTTACCCCTTGGCCGTCCCGGGCGCAACTGCCCGGGCAAAGCGATGAGGAAGACGATGCGAGCCGGTTACGACGAATCCCCGCTGAACCCCGTTCCCGCCGTGGTCTGGGCGCTGGTCCTGCCGATGATCGCCTGCGAGGCGGTCTTCGGCCTCGGGCAGATCGGGCTTGCCGGCGGCGGCGGGCCGGGCGCGGGGCTGGCCATGCGGCAGGTCGCGGTCGAGCGGACTGCCTATATCCCCGAACTGGTCCTGCAGCTTTGGCAGATGCGGGTGTTCATCCTCGACCAGAGCTGGCGGATCCTGACCTATCCCTTCGTCCATATGTCGCTGATGCATGCGGTCTTTGTGATCGTGTTCTGCCTCGCGCTTGGCAACCTCGTCGCAAGCCAGTTTCGCGCCTGGGCGGTGGTCGCGCTGTTCTTCGGCTCGGCCGTCGGGGGGGCGCTGGTCTATACGCTGGCCGCGGGGCTTCTGCCACAGATCCGCTTTCAGCCGCTGATCGGCGGCTATCCGGCGGTCTATGGGCTGGTCGGCGCCTTCACCTTCCTGCTCTGGATCCGGCTCGGGCAGGAGAACGCGAACCGGATGCGGGCCTTCACGCTGATCGGGATGCTCCTCGCCTTCCAGCTGGTCTTTGCCATCCTGTTCCAGAGCGGCAATACCACATGGCTGGCAGAGATCGCCGGCTTCTGCACCGGCTTTCTTCTGTCATTCGTCCTGATCCCCGGCGGGATGGCGCGGGTGATGCGTCAGATCCGTCAACGCTGACGCCGGAACCCGGCGCGCAGGTCCGAGGGCCGGAATGCGCCCAGCAGCATCGCGGCGATACCGTAAGCCGCGACGCCCGAGGCGACCAGCACCAGCAGCGCCATATAGCGCGTTCCGGGTTGATAGAGCCTGTCGCCAAGGCCGGCCATGACACCCCAGGTCGCCACGCCCATCACTGCTGAGGCGAGGACGATGCGGGGCAGGCGGTGGCGCAGGCGGTCGTCGATCTCGGCCGCCTCGCCATAGGCGCGGGTGCCGCGCCAAAGCTGGGCGGCCATGATCCATCCGGCGATGGTCGTGCCCCATGCCGCCGCCGAGAAACCGATCAGCGGCGCAAGCCCCAGCGCGACGATCACGTTGACCACCATCGACCAGATCGCGAAGCGGAACGGGCTGCGCGTATCCTCGCGGGCGAAATAAAGCGGTTGCAACACCTTTTGCAGCACAAAGGCCGGCAGGCCGAGGCCGTAGATCGCAAGCGCGAGCGCCGTCGGCCCGACATCCGCCTCGAGGAAAGCGCCGCGCTTGAACAGGACCGAGATCAGCGGATAGCTGGCGATGACCAGCGCGACGGCGGCGGGCACGGTCAGGAACAGCGCGAACTCGGCCGCGCGGTTATAGGCATGGCGTCCGCCGCCGGCATCGCCCGCCTTCAGGCGGCGCGAGATGTCGGGCAGCAGCACGATGCCGATGGCGATGCCGACGACGCCCAGTGGCAGTTGATAAAGCCGGTCGGCATTGGTCAGCCATGCAATCGCGCCGTCATAGAACGACCCGACCTGACGCCCGACCAGCAGGTTGATCTGGACGACGCCGCCCGCCAGCACGGCGGGCGCGGCCACGGCCAGCAGCCGGCGCATGTCGGGCGACAGCCGCGGCCGGCGCAGGCGCAGGGGAAAGCCCATGCGCTTCGCCGCCCACCAGACGCAGAGAAGCTGCGCGATGCCCGAGATCGGCGTCGACCATGCCATCGCAAGGCCCATGTCCCAGCCGTTCCGGTCGGCAAGCAGCATGGCCGCGATCAGGATGAAGTTCATCAACACCGGCGCGGCCGCCGCCGCCATGAACCGCCCGCCCGCGTTCAGCAGCCCCGAGAGCAGCGCCGTCAGCGAGATGAACAGGATATAGGGAAAGCAGATCCGCCCATAGATCACCGCAAGGTCGAAGCGCTCGTCGCCCACAAAGCCCGCCGCCATGGCAAGGACCAGCCAGGGCATCGCCAGATGCGCGATCACCGAGACGACCAGCACGACCGAGAAGAGGCCCGAAAACGCCTCCTCCGCGAAGCCGCGCGGGTTGTCGTTGGCCTCGAGCCGCTTGGCGAACATCGGCACGAAGGCGGTGTTGAACGCGCCCTCGGCAAAGAAGCGGCGGAACATGTTGGGCAGGGTGAAAGCCACCAGATAGGCCTGCGCCACGGGGCCGGTCCCCAGATAGGCCGCGATCATCACGTCGCGGATGAAGCCCACCAGCCGGCTTGCCAGGGTCCAGGCCCCGACCGAGAGGAAGCCCCGGATAAGTCTGATCGGTTGCATATGTTCTTCCGTGATCTCAGAACGAGCCGCCAAGCGGTCGCTCGGCCTTTTCGGCGCGCTCGGCCCCGTCCTTGATCGCCTGTTGCAGCTTCTTGCTGAGGGAATCCCGCTTTGGCTGTTGGTGCAGCTTCAGCCCGAACATATCCTTGACATAGAAGGTGTCGACGACCTGCGCACCGAAGGTCGCGATCACCGCGCTGGCGATCTGGATATGGTTCTCGGCCAGCGTGCGGGTCAGGTCGTAAAGCAGGCCGGGCCGGTCGCGGGTATCGACCTCGACCACGGTGTAGACGTCCGAGGCCTCGTTGTCGAAGGTGATATGGGTCGGAAAGCGGAAGGCGCTGTCGCGCTTCCTGGGCTTGTCGCGCCCGGCAAGGGCCTCGCGCGGGACGACCTCGCCCTTCAGCGTCCGCTCGATCATCTTGCGCAGGCGGGGCAGGCGCTCGGCCGCATAGGGATGGCCGTCGCTGTCCTGCATCCAGAAGACGGCGGTGGCGAAGCCATCTTTGGTCGTATAGGTGCGCGCATCGACGATATTCGCCCCGACCAGCGCGATGGCGCCTGCCAGCCGCGAGAAGATGCCGGGGTGATCCACCAGCACGAAGGCCGCCCGCGTGGCGTCCCGGTCAACGTCCGGGTGCAGGTCGATGCGGATCTCGTCATCGCCAAGCTCTTGCAGCAACTCGGCAAAGACGAACTGCGTTTCGGTCGGAAGGCTGGGCCAGTAGTTCTCGTAATGGCGGCCAAGCTCAGACTTGATCACCCGCGGCTCCCACCCTTTGGCCGTGAGAAGGTGGCGCAGCGATTGCTTGGCCTCGCCGATGCGACGGTCGCGGTTCAGCTCCTCGAGGCCGTTCTTCAGCGCCCGCTCGGTCTCGCCGTGCAGCTTGCGCAGCAAGACGGCCTTCCAGTTGTTCCATGTGCCGGGGCCGACGCCGCGAATGTCGCAGACGGTCAGCACGGTCAGCAGATCGAGCCGCCTGACGGTCTTCACGATCTTGGCGAAGTCCCGCAGCGTGCGGGGGTCGGCGATGTCGCGCTTTTGCGCCACGTCCGACATCAGCAGGTGATTGCGGATCAGCCATTCGATCGTCTCGATCTCGTCCTGGTCGAGGCCGAAGCGCGTGCAGATGCGCCGCGCCAGCCGTGCGCCGAGGATCGAGTGGTCCTCGGCCCGGCCCTTGCCGATATCGTGCAGCAGCACGGCCAGATAGATCACGCGGCGATTGATCTTGCCCTTCATGATCCGGCTGACGGTCGGCAGGTCCGCGACCTCGTCGCCCCGCTCGATCGAGGAAAGGGCCGCAACGCATTGGATCAGATGCTCGTCCACCGTGTAATGGTGATAGACGTTGAACTGCATCATCGCGACGACCGGCGCGAATTCGGGAATGAAGGCGGCGAGGACGCCAAGCTCGTTCATTCGGCGCAGCGAGCGTTCGGGATTGCCGTGCTTCAGCAGCAGGTCAAGGAAGATGCGCACCGCCTCGGGATCCTGACGCATGCGATCGTCGATCAGGTCCAGATTGGCCGCGACGGCCCGCATCGCGTCGGGATGCAGCAGATAGCTGGTCCGCAGCGCCTCCTCGAACAGGCGCAGGATGTTCAGCGGGTCGGACAGGAACTGCTTCTCGTCGGCATAGTTCAGGCGGCCGCGATCCAGCTTGAAGCCGGGCTTCAGCCGCTTGCGGCGGGTGAAAAGCCCGTTCATCAGCGGCGCCTTGTAGAGGTGACGTGCCTCCAGCGCGACAAGGAACACCCGGGTCAGCTCGCCCACGCGGGTCGCATGGGTGAAATATTCCTGCATGAAGATCTCGACCGCGCGGCGTCCGCCCTGGTCGCGATAGCCCATGGAGCGCGCGACCTCGACCTGCATGTCGAAGGTCAGCTGGTCGCTCGGCCTGCCGGTCAGCAGATGCAGATGGCAGCGCACCGCCCAGAGGAAATCCTCGGCCTGCCAGAAGGTCAGATGCTCCTCCTTGGTGAAGAAGCCCAGATCGACCAGCTCGACCGCCCGGTCGACGCGGTGGATGTATTTCGCCATCCAGTAGAGCGTCTGCAGGTCGCGCAGCCCGCCCTTGCCCTCCTTCACATTCGGTTCGAGGACATAGCGCTGCCCGCCCTGCCGGCGATGGCGCTCGGACCGCTCGGCCAGCTTCGCCTCGATGAATTCGGGGACGGAATTGTCGAAAAGCTCGCTCCAGAGCCGGTCGCGCAGCACCTCGGCCGAGCCGGCATAGCCGCAGACCAGCCGGTGTTCGAGGAGACTGGTGCGGATGGTGATGTCACCCTGACCCAGTCGAAGGCAATCGTCGATCGAACGGGTCGACTGCCCGATCTTCAGCTTGAGATCCCAGAGCATGTAGAGCATGGATTCGACCACGCTCTCGGCCCAACCGCTGATCTTCCACGGCGTCAGGAACAGCAGGTCCACATCGGATTGCGGCGCCATCTCGGCCCGGCCATAGCCGCCGATCGCCAGCACCGAGAGGCGCTCGGCATCGGTCGGGTTTTTCTGCGGATGCAGGATCGTCGTCGCGACATGGTGGATCGCATTGACCGTCGCGTCGGTGAGGCTCGCGATGGCACGCACCGTCTCGCGCGCGGCGCGGGGATGGGACTGGAAGCCCGCGACGATGTCCGCCATGGCATCCGCCCGTGCCTTGGTCAGGACCGCGACGGTCCGGCTGCGGATCTCGCGCGGGCCTTCGGCGCCCTCGAGCGCCGCCTCCAGATAGGGCAGGAAGCTTTCAGGCGAGAACAACGAATGTGCCCCGGGCAATGCCGGGGCGCTTTGGGGCAGGGGTTGGGCCGGAAGGTTGGTCAAGTTCAGAACCCTGCTCCGCCGAAGCTGCGGGGCGCGGGATCGAGGATCTCGACCTGCCCGCCACGGATGGTGGCGACCGATAGCGCGCGCTCGTTCGTGCCGTCGCGGCGCAGGCGGAACGCCCCGGTGATGCCCTGGAAGCCCGCATTCTGGGTCAGGCCCGCAGTGGTCAGCGCATTGCGCTTGCCGGCACGGACAAGGGCCGAGATCGCGGCGACACCGTCATAGGCCAGCGAGCCAAGCTCATGCGGGGCCTCGCCATAGGCGGCGCGGTAGCGCTGGTCGAACTGGCCCTTGAGCCGGGTGTCGGGCAGCGCGAACCAGCCGCCCTGGATGCCCTTCAGCCCTAGCCGAGAGCTGGGCTGGTCCCAGCGGGTCAGCCCCATCATCTGCACGGTGGAGGAGGTGACCCCGGCATTTGCAAGCGCGTCGGTCAGGTAGGGCAGGACCGCGCCATGGTTCGCCGTCATGAAGATCGCGTCGACATTACCCGAACTTGCGGCCTGCGCGACGTTCGGCACCACGCCGTCGATGCCCTGCTGCGACACCGGATGGGTCGCTAGGCCGGCGAGCGTCCCGCGATTGCGCTGGATCGCCTGCTGGATCGCCTGCGAGCCGACCTGACCCGCGGCATCGTCCTCGGCCACGACAAGGAAGCGGCGCTTGCCATTACGGACCGAATATCTGACCAGCCGGTTGGCGACGTTCGAGAAGGTATTGCCCAGAACGAAGACGTTCCCGCCGGCAATATCGGCATTGTTCGAGAAGGAGAGGACGTTGATCCCGCGCGGCGCCATCGCCACGCCGACTGCATTGGCGGAATCGGCGAAAAGCGGGCCGAGGATGATCTTCGCCCCCTCATCCACCGCCTTGTTCGCCTGGGCCACGGATTGCGAGGGATCCGAGCCCGCCTCATAGACCCTGAGGTCGATGGTCGCGCCCTGCGCGTCGCGCGCCGCCATCGCGGCCGAGTTCCTCAGCGAACGGGCGAGCCAGTCCATGTCGGCGCTGCCGGTTCCGCCGGGCACCAGCAGGGCCACCGGCACCGGCTGCGACGGGTCGATCCCCGGCCCGGTCGAAGGCCCGGACAGCCCCATCTCGATCGGCTGGCAGGCGGCAAGCACGAGGGCCGAGGCCAGTGCGGCGATGCGGGCCAGGGGGCGGGGCAGAACGAAGCTGCCGCGGCGCATGGACGTGACGGTCATTGCTTGATTCCCTGTTGCTGCGGGCTGAGGACTTAACGAGCGCAGGTTATTGGCATATCGGGGGGTTGGCAACTTGCGCCGCCCCCGGCGGACAACCACGAAAGGAACAGCGGATGGCTGAGAGCGGACATTCGGAAGGGGCGGCGCCGCGCCCGGTCCCACTCACCGTGTCGCGTGAGGCGCCGGAGGCTGCGCTCTACCTTGTGGCGACCCCGATCGGCAATGCGCGGGACATCACCCTGCGGGCGCTCGACCTGCTGAACACCGCCGATATCCTCGCGGCAGAGGATACGCGGAACCTGCGCCATCTGATGGATATCCACGGGATCGCGCTGCGAGGAAGGCGCATGATCGCCTATCACGACCACAATGCGGACCGGGCGCGGCCCGGCATCCTCAGCGCGCTGGAGGCAGGGCAGTCGGTCGCCTATGCCTCGGATGCGGGCACGCCCTTGGTGGCGGATCCGGGCTACCGGCTGGCGCGGGATGTCGCCGAGGCCGGCTATAAGGTGCGGGCGCTGCCGGGGGCCTCTGCCGCGCTGGCCGGGCTCAGCGTCTCGGGCCTGCCGAGCGACAGGTTCCTGTTCGTGGGCTTTCCCCCGGCCGCGGCAGGCGCGCGCCGGCGCTGGATCGCAAGCTGGTCCGATATTCAGGCCACGGTCATCGCCTTCGAGAGCCCGAGGCGCGTTAAGCAATTGTTGGAAAACCTGTGCGAGATTGAGGCGAATCGTCCTACGGTGATCTGCCGGGAACTGACCAAGAGGTTCGAGGAGGTGATGCGCGGCACGGCGGCGGAACTGCTGGACAGGATCCCTGATGAGGGGTTGCGGGGCGAGGTCGTCGTCCTTTTCGGTCATCCAGAGGAAAAGCCGCTGGAGGAGGCGGATTTGCGGCGGGCATTGCAGGAGATGCTGGCCACCATGTCGGTCAAGGAAGCGGCCAGCGCGGCCGCCGCAAGGTTCGGTGTGCCGCGGCGCGAGGTCTATGCACTCGCGCTCGCATTGCAGCAGGAGGGGTGATGAGGGAACAGGTTTCGGGAAAGACAAATCGCAGCGCGAGGGGCAAGGCCGCCTTTGCTTCAGGCAGAATGGGGGAAGATTCGGTCTGCCGCGATTATCTGGAGCGCGGCTATGCGCTTGTCGCGTCGCGCTGGCGCGGCCGTCAGGGAGAGATTGATCTCATCCTGCAGCGCGAGCAGGAATTCGTGTTCGTCGAGGTGAAGACCTCCTCGCATTTCGACAGCGCGGCCGAAAGGATTGACCGGCGCCAGATGGACAGGATCTGCCGCGCCGCCATGGAGTTCTGTGGCGGTCTTGCCACCGGCCTTCTGACGCTGATGCGCTTTGACGCTGCTTTCGTGGACCGGGTCGGCCGGGTCGATATCGTGGAGAACGCCTTCGGTATGGCCTGAGCGGCGAGGCTTGCATTGGGACTGCGGGCAGGCGACAACTTCGCCCATAATTGCCGGAGTCGTAAGCATGAGCCTATATGTCGCCCTTCAGATGGACCCGATCGAGCATGTTTCGATTTCCGCCGACAGCACCTTTCGACTGGGGCTCGAGGCCGAGGCGCGGGGGCATCGCCTGTTCCAGTACACGCCCGACAAGCTGAGCTATGTCGAGGGGCGGCTTGTTGCCAAGGGGCGTCCGGTGACCTTGCGGCGCGAGCAGGGAAACCACGTGACCTTTGGCGACTGGGCAGAAGTCGATCTGAGCGATTTCGACGTCATCTGGTTGCGCCAGGATCCCCCTTTCGACATGGGCTATATCACCAATACGCATCTCCTCGACCGGGTTCATCCTGAGAGCCTTGTCGTCAATGACCCCTTCTGGGTGCGCAACTGCCCGGAGAAGCTGCTGGTCCTGGATTTCCCGGATCTGACGCCCCCGACCCTGATTACCCGCGACCTCGCCCAGATCCGCGCTTTCCGCGAAAGGCATGGCGATATCATTGTGAAGCCGCTCTATGGCAATGGCGGGGCGGGGATATTTCATCTTCATCCCAAGGATCCGAACCTCTCCTCACTGGTCGAGACTTTCTCGGGCATCAACCGCGAGCCGATCATTGCGCAGAAATACCTGCCAGCCGTGGTCAAGGGTGACAAGCGCATCATCCTTGTCGACGGCGAACCCGTGGGCGCGATCAACCGCGTTCCCGCAGCGGGCGAGGCGCGGTCGAACATGCATGTCGGCGGCCGCCCGGAAAAGATCGGCCTTACCGATCGCGAGCGTGAGATCTGCGCCGCGATCGGACCCGTCCTGCGCGAGAAGGGGTTGATCTTTACCGGCATCGACGTGATTGACGGCTGGCTGACCGAGATCAATGTGACTTCGCCTACCGGCATCCAGGAGTTGGAGCGTTTCGACGGTGTCAATGCTGCGGCCCTGATCTGGGACGCCATCGAGCGGCGGCTGGAGGTCCGGGATCGCGCCTGAGAAGCCCGGCCAGCTGCCGGTTCATCCGGCACCACGGGGCGTGGGTTGCTTAAATGAGGGCCATGTGGCCACACACTAGTGGTTCGCGCGATTCTCTGCGCCGGCGATCGTTGGATCGAGCGGGGGCTTAGGGCTTGTCGGCTAGCCGGGTATCTGCGGCGGCAAAAGCGCGCGCCAGTCATCATTGTTGGTCCGGCGACACATCCGTCTCAACGAGTTCGGAGAGGCGCCGACGCGGTGGGATCTGAACGCCCTCAGCACCTCGCCCCGATGGTCATCGCTTAATGCTCCGCGCGTCAGCTGTCAGTCTGAGCGGGCGAAGGTCACGCGGTAGGACAGCGCCTCGGCCAGATGCGGGAATCGCACCTGCGGTGAGAGGTCGAGATCGGCGATGGTGCGCGCGGCGCGCAGGATCCGGTGATAGCCGCGTGGGGTCATGCCGAAATGCTCGGCCGCGCGGGCAAGCAGGCTGCGGCATTCCTCGTCCAGCGGCGCGATCTCGTCAAGGAGGCGGCCCGAGGCATCGGCATTCACCCGGGCGCGGGGATGTTCGGCAAAGCGCCTCGCCTGGACCTCGCGTGCAGCGGCGACACGCGCGGCGACCGCCGCCGAGGATTCGCCGCCGCCCGGCAGTTGCATATCCTCGAGCGAGATCTGCGGCACCTCCATCCGCATGTCGAACCGGTCCATCATCGGACCCGACACGCGGCTCATGTAATCCGTCCCGCAGATCGGCGCGCGCGAGCAGGCCTGCGCAGCATCGGCGAGGTTGCCGCATCGGCAGGGATTGGCTGCGGCGATCAGCAGGAAGCGGGCCGGATAGCGGACATGGGCATTGGCGCGGGAGACATGGATTTCTCCGGTTTCGATCGGTTCGCGCAGCGCATCGATCACCCGGCGCTCGAACTCGGGCAGTTCATCGAGGAAGAGGACGCCGTTATGGGCAAGGCTGACCTGGCCGGGGCCGGCATTGCGACCGCCGCCCACGATCGCCGCCATCGAGGCCGTGTGATGGGGTTGGCAGAAAGGCGCATCGCGCGAGATGCCCCCCTCCCTGAGAAGGCCCGCGACGGAATGGACCGTCGAAGTCTCCAGCGCCTCCTGCGGGGTCAGGGGGGGCAGGATACCGGGGATCCGCCGGGCCAGCATCGTCTTGGTCGCGCCGGGCGGGCCGACCATCAGCAGGTGGTGACGCCCCGCTGCCGCGATCTCGATGGCGCGGCGGGCGCGTTCCTGGCCCTTCACCTCGGACAGATCCTCGGCAAACTCGCGGTTCCGCGCCTCTCCCGGCCGGGCGGGCATCAGGGGGGTGCGGTCGCTCAGATGGTCGATGGCCTCGCGCAGCGTCCGCGGACCGAAGACCGAGACCGCGCCGACCCATGCGCCCTCGGGCGCGCAGGAGGCAGGGACCATCATGTCGAACCCCTCCTCGGCCGCGGCCATGGCCGCCGGAAGCGCCCCGGCCACTGCGGACAGGCGCCCATCGAGGGCCAGTTCACCCAAGGACAGCACCCGGCCGAGCGATTCGGCCGGAACGATCTCCAGCGCGGCAAGGACGGCCAGCGCGATGGGCAGATCGAAATGCGACCCCTCCTTGGGAAGGTCGGCCGGCGACATGTTGACGGTGATCCGGCGCGAGGGCAGGGCGATCGAAAGCGCCGCAAAGGCCGCGCGAACCCTTTCGCGCGCCTCGCTGACCGATTTGTCGGGCAGGCCCACGACGCTGAAGCCGGGAAGACCGGGCGCGACGGAGCATTGAACCTCGACCAGGCGGCCCTCGACCCCCTCGAACGCCACCGTCTGGGCAATTGCGACCATGCTCGTCCCTGTCCGGCCTTCCCCGGTGACGAATAGGGGCTATGACTTAACCAAAGGTTAACGCCAGTTTCCTTGCCGCATCGGCTCTTGCGCCTTATGTCACGGGCGGGATCCATTTCTGAGGGGCAACCATGTTGGGCAGCCGCGTCTTGCTGATCGTTGGAGGTGGCATCGCCGCCTTCAAGATACCTGAACTGATCCGGCATCTGCGGCGTGAGGGCATCGCGGTGGTTCCGGTCCTGACCGAAGCCGGGGCCGAGTTCGTGACTCCGCTGACCTTGTCGGCGCTGGCCGAGTCGCCCTGTCACACCGAGCTTTTCGATCTGACCCGTGAATCCGAGATGGGACATATCCAGCTTTCCCGCAACGCCGATCTGGTCGTGGTCGCTCCGGCGACCGCCAACCTGATGGCGCGCATGGCGGGCGGGCTGGCCAATGACCTTGCCTCGACGCTGCTGCTCGCGACCGACAAGCCGGTGCTGATCGCCCCGGCGATGAATGTGCGGATGTGGGAACATGCGGCGACCCGGCGCAACCGCGACACGCTGGAGCGGGACGGCATCCGTTTCGTCGGCCCGGTCGAGGGGGACATGGCTTGCGGCGAATATGGTCCGGGGCGCATGGCCGAGCCCGAGGAGATCTTCGAGGCGATCCGGGCCATGCTGGGGCGCGAGGCGCCCTTGCGCCTGCCGCTCGAGGCCGTGGTGTCGCTGCCGGAGGACCGCCGCCTTGCGGGCAAGCATATCCTCGTCACCTCCGGCCCCACGCATGAGCCGATCGACCCGGTGCGCTATATCGCCAACCGGTCGAGCGGGGCGCAGGGCACGGCGATTGCCGCGGCGCTGCGCGATCTGGGGGCGGAAGTCAGTTTCATCACCGGCCCGGCGGATGTGCCGCCGCCCGAAGGGGTGTCGGTGATCCGGGTCGAGACCGCTTGCGAGATGCGCGAGGCCGTCGAGGCGGCGCTGCCCGCCGATGCGGCGGTTATGGCCGCGGCGGTCGCCGACTGGCATGTGCTGAACGCGCAGGACCGGAAGATCAAGAAGGACGCGGCCGGCAATGTCCCGGTGCTGGAATTTGCCGAGAATCCCGATATCCTGCGCTGGATCTCCGCGCTGTCCGAAGGGCGCCCCGGTCTGGTCATAGGCTTTGCCGCCGAGACCGATGACGTGGTTGCCCATGCGACGGCGAAACGCCTGCGCAAGGGGGCGGACTGGATCCTTGCCAATGATGTCAGCCCCGCGACGGGGATCATGGGTGGCAAGGAAAACGCGGTGACGCTGATCACCAGCGAAGGCGCCGAGGAATGGCCCCGGATGGAGAAATCCGAGGTCGCGCGCCGACTGGCCGGACGCATCGCCGAGGCAATGAGCGGGACTGTTCCTTTCGGATCGGAGGTGGATGCATGACCGAACGGGTCTATCTGGACTGGAACGCCACCGCGCCGCTGCGGCCCGAGGCGCGTCAGGCGATGCTGGCCGCGACCGAGATCGTCGGCAACCCTTCCTCGGTCCATGCCGAGGGGAGGGCGGCGAAATCGGCGCTGGAACGGGCGCGCGAGGATGTGGCCGCCGCTCTTGGCGCCGAAGGCGCGGATGTGATCTTTACCTCGGGCGCGACGGAATCCGCGGCCCTCGTGCTCGAAGGCCGCGACCTGGCCTGTGCGCCCGTGGAACATGCGGCCGTCCTTGCCTGGTGCCGGCCGGAGCTGTCGGTCGAGCGGAGCGGGCGCGTGAATGTCACCGATCCCGGCCGCAGCACGCTGCAACTCGCCAATCCCGAGACCGGGGTGATCCAGGATCTTCCGCAAGGGCTGGCCGTCAGCGACCTGACGCAGGCCTTCGGCAAGATCCCCTTCGCCTTCAACTGGCTCGGGATCGAGGCGGGTTTCGTCAGCGCCCACAAGCTTGGCGGGCCGCGCGGGATCGGCGCGCTGGTGGTCCGGCGCGGCACCGAGATCGAGGCGCGGTTGAAGGGTGGTGGGCAGGAACAGGGCCGCCGCGCCGGGACCGAGAACCTCATCGGGATTCTCGGCTTTGCCGCAGCGGCAAAGGCCGCCCAAAATGATCTGGATCAAGGTATCGCAGAAAAAGTCTCGGATATCCGTGATTCGCTGGCCTCTGCTCTGGAATCCGGCGCGGAAATGGTTACATTCCCGGGGCGCGAATCCCGCCGCTTGCCGAATACATTGTCGATCCTGACGCCAGGCTGGCGCGGAGAGACGCAAGTGATGCAGATGGACCTGGCAGGTTTTGCCGTTTCGGCGGGCTCGGCCTGCTCCTCAGGCAAGGTGCGGCCCAGTTCGGTGCTGACGGCCATGGGGATCGCGACGGAATGGGCGGGCGATGCAATCCGCGTCTCGATCGGGCCGACCACGGACCATCGGGACGTCGCGCGTTTTGCGGATGCCTGGCTGGCGGCCCATGCGCGCTGGCGGCAGAGGAATGAATCGCGGGTCACCGCAGGAAGGGTTTGAGATGGCTGAACAGATCAGTGAAGTGATCGAGGTGCGCGAGGGCGTAGACCGCGAGACTGTCGAGACCGTCCAGAACATGGGGTCCTACAAATACGGCTGGGACACCGAAATCGAGATGGAATATGCCCCGAAGGGCATCAACGAGGACATCGTCCGGTTGATCTCGAAAAAGAACGAAGAACCGGAATGGATGACCGAATGGCGCCTGCAGGCCTTCCGCCGCTGGCAGACCATGACGGAACCGAAATGGGCGATGCTGAACTATCCTGAGATCGACTATCAGGACCAGTATTACTATGCCCGCCCGAAAAGCATGGAAGTGAAGCCGAAGTCCTTGGACGAGGTCGATCCCAAGCTGCTGGCGACCTATGAAAAGCTGGGCATCCCGCTGAAGGAGCAGATGATCCTTGCCGGGATCGAGGGCGCGGACGAGGCCCCGGCCGAGGCGCGCAAGGTCGCGGTCGATGCGGTCTTCGACTCGGTTTCCGTGGGCACCACCTTCAAGGACGAGCTGGCCAGGGCCGGCGTCATCTTCTGCTCGATCAGCGAGGCGATCCGCGAGCATCCCGAGCTGGTGAAGAAATACCTCGGCTCGGTCGTGCCGCAATCGGACAACTTCTTCGCGACGCTGAACTCGGCGGTCTTCTCGGACGGCTCCTTCGTCTATATCCCGCCGGGCACCCGCTGCCCGATGGAGCTTTCGACCTATTTCCGCATCAACGCGGAAAACACCGGCCAGTTCGAGCGCACGCTGATCATCGCCGACAAGGGCAGCTATGTCAGCTATCTTGAGGGCTGCACCGCGCCCAAGCGCGACGTAGCCCAGCTTCATGCCGCCGTGGTCGAGATCGTCATTCTGGAAGATGCCGAGGTGAAATACTCGACCGTCCAGAACTGGTTCCCCGGCGACGAGGAAGGCAAGGGCGGCATCTACAACTTCGTCACCAAGCGCGCGGATTGCCGCGAGGCGCGGGCGAAGGTGATGTGGACGCAGGTGGAAACCGGCTCGGCCATCACCTGGAAATACCCGTCCTGCATCCTGCGGGGCGAGGAAAGCCAGGGCGAGTTCTACTCGATCGCGATCGCCAACAACATGCAGCAGGCCGATACCGGGACCAAGATGATCCATCTTGGCAAGAACACCCGCTCGCGCATTGTTTCCAAAGGGATTTCTGCCGGGAAGGCGCAGAATACCTATCGCGGCCTCGTGTCGATGCACCCGCGCGCCACGAACAGCCGCAACTACACGCAATGCGATAGTCTGCTGATTGGCGATCAATGCGGCGCCCATACCGTGCCCTATATCGAGGTCAAGAACACCTCGTCCCGGGTCGAGCATGAGGCGACCACCTCGAAGGTCGATGACGACCAGCTGTTCTATTGCCGCGCCCGCGGCATGGACGAGGAGGAGGCCGTCGCGCTGGTGGTGAACGGCTTCTGCCGCGAAGTCCTGCAGGCGCTGCCGATGGAATTCGCCATGGAGGCGCAATCGCTGGTCGCGATCTCGCTGGAGGGCTCCGTGGGATGACGGGGGCGCATGACAGCTGGATGGTGGCGCGATGATCGTCACCACGACCAACAATATCGATGGCCGCAAGGTCACCGCCTATCTTGGCGTGGTGACGGGCGAGACGATCATCGGTGCCAATATCTTCCGTGACCTGTTCGCAGGCATTCGCGATATCGTCGGCGGCCGCTCGGGCGCCTATGAGACCGCGCTGGCCACGGCGCGCGAGACGGCCCTGTCGGAAATGCAGGACCGCGCCCGCGCCCTTGGCGGCAATGCCGTGATCGGGGTCGATCTTGACTATGAAGTCATCAACAACATGCTGATGGTGTCCGCCTCTGGCACCGCCGTGACCGTGGAATAGGAACGAAACATGCTGGAAATCAAAAATCTGCACGTCAAACTTGAAGACGAGGACAAGCAGATCCTCAAGGGCGTGGATTTGACCGTTCCGGCGGGCGAGGTCCATGCGATCATGGGTCCGAACGGCTCGGGCAAGTCGACGCTGTCCTATGTCCTTTCCGGGCGGGACGGCTATGCCGTGACCGAGGGTGAGGCGAGCCTTGACGAGCATGATCTGCTGGACATGGAGCCGGAAGAGCGTGCGGCGGCGGGCCTGTTCCTTGCGTTCCAGTATCCGGTCGAGATCCCCGGCGTCGGCAACCTGACCTTCCTGCGCACCGCTGTGAACGCGCAGCGCAAGGCGCGCGGCGAGGAGGAGCTGTCCTCGGGCGAGTTCCTGAAGATCGTGCGCGAAAAGGCCAAGACGCTGCAGATCGACTCGGACATGCTGAAGCGTCCGGTCAATGTCGGCTTCTCGGGCGGCGAGAAGAAGCGCAACGAGATCCTGCAGATGGCGATGCTTGAGCCGCGCATGTGCATTCTGGACGAGACGGATTCCGGACTCGACGTCGATGCGATGCGGCTGGTGGCCGAGGGCGTGAACGCGCTGCGTTCGCCCGAGCGCAGCTTCCTTGTGATCACGCACTATCAGCGGTTGCTCGACCACATCAAACCGGACGTGGTCCATATCATGTCGAATGGCCGTATCGTGAAATCGGGCGGCCCGGAACTGGCGCTGGAAGTCGAGAAGAACGGCTATGGCGACCTTCTGGCGGAGGTCGGCTGATGGCGGACACGGCTGTTCTTGCCAGCAAGACGCCGATGGCCGGGGGCAAGCCCCGGCCCGGCGACACGGCGCTGGCCCTGCGTCTCGACGCGATTGACCTGCCGCAGGGCGGCTTCACCCGCGCAGCGCGCGAGGATGCCGCCGCGCGGCTCGCGGCCATGGGCCTGCCGGGCGCGCGCGACGAATACTGGCGCTATACCGATCCCGCGCCCTTCAACGCCGCGAAGCCCGAGCCGCTGGCCTATACCTCGCGCGAATCCTCGCTTTTCGGAGAGATCGACCGGCTGAAGCTGGTCTTTGTCGATGGCCGTTTCGATGCTTCGGCCTCGGACGCGCTCGAAGGCGAAGGGCTGGAGATCCAGACGCTTGCCGCGGCCGATGCCGCGGGCGAGCATTGGGCTGCCGACCTTTACGGCAAGCTGGAGACCGCGGGTCAGACCCCGGTGAAGCGTCCCTTCGCGGTGCTGAACACGCTGGCGGCCGCCGACGGTGTGCTGATCCGCGTGACCGGCAAGGTCTCGCGCCCGGTGCATGTGATGTATCGCCGCGCCGCGCAGGATGCGGACGTGACCGTCCACCATGTCGTCAGGCTGGAGGAAGGTGCCGAGCTGACCCTGCTGGAAACCGGCGGGATCGGTGCGCGCTCGAACGTCGTGATCGAGGTCGAGGTCGGCAAGTCCGCCCGCTTCCACCACATCGCCAGCAAGCGCGCCGATGATGCCAAGCTGGGCATCGGTCATGTCTTTGCCCGCGTGGGCGAGGGCGCGCTCTTCAAGTCCTTCACGCTGTCCGTGAATGGCAGCATGATGCGCAACGAGGGCGTGATCGAGATCCTCGGCGACGACGCGGTGGCCCATATCGCCGCCGCCGTGCTGGGCGATGGCAGCGAAGGCCGCTTCCACCATGACGACACCGTTTTCATCACCCATGCCGCCGAGCGTTGCGAAAGCCGCCAGGTGTTCAAGAAGGTGCTGAAGAACGGCGCGGATGGCATCTTCCAGGGCAAGATCCTTGTGAAGCCCGGCGCGCAGAAGACCGACGGCTACCAGATCAGCCAGGGCCTGCTGCTGGACGAGGGCAGCCAGTTCCTCGCTAAGCCCGAGCTGGAGATCTATGCCGACGACGTGAAATGCTCGCATGGTTCGACCACCGGCGCGCTGGACGAGACGGCGATGTTCTACCTGCGCTCGCGCGGGGTGCCGAAGGAGCAGGCCATCGTGCTGCTGGTCCTGTCCTTCCTTGCCGACGCGCTGGAGGAGATCGAGGATGATCGCCTGCGCGACGACATCCTCGACCGCCTCGACGAGTGGCTGACCAGCCGCGCCGCGAACTGAAGACCGACATGAGCCGCGCCGGTATCGTCCCGCGGATCATGGAAAGCTGGTGGGCGCCGGGCAGGGTGGTTGCGTCCTTGCGCGGCCTGCCCGACCGGGCGCTTGTCGCGATCCTGATGGCGGCCATGCTGCTGTTTCTGGTCGCGCAGGCACCCGAGCACGCCAGGGCCGCCCAGCTTGATCCCTCCGTGCCGTTCGAGGCGCGGATGGGCGGGGCGATCCTTGCGGTGATGTTCATGCTGCCGCTGATCGCCTATGGCATGGCGGCGCTGGTCGCGGCCTTCTCGCGCCTGACCCCCTGGCGGGTCGATGGTGTCGGCTCGCGTATCGCGCTCTTCTGGGCGCTGCTGGCGGTCTCGCCCGCGATGCTGCTGGCGGGGCTTGTTGCCGGGCTGATCGGGCCGGGCGGGGCACTCACGCTGACGCGGGCGCTGGCGGGTCTTGGTTTTCTCGTGATATGGGGCGCCGGACTACGCGCAATGACGAGGACGAGATGAATTTCAGGGATGTTGGCGATCTGGTCGTGCTGACGCTTCGCAACCCGGCGGGGGGCGTCCAGGTGCTGCGCGGGCTTAACCTCTCGGGCGGCGAGCGCTGGATGGTGCTGATCCTCGCGGTCTCGCTCTCCAGCCTGCTGGCCGGGCTGGCGCGCGTCCTGTTTCCTTCGCCCGCCGATGATCCGCTTGCATCGCTGCTGAGCGAGCCGATGACGCTGGCCGGGCTGCAGCTGGGCGCCATGGTGATTTCCGCCGTGGCGGTCACGGTGATCGGCCGCGCCTTCAAGGGCACCGGAACCTTTCCCGATGCGCTGCTGCTGGTCGCCTGGGTCGAGTTGATCCTTGTCGGCCTTCAGGCCGTGCAACTGGTCCTGATGGTCCTTCTGCCCTCGACCGGCACGCTGATGTCGATGCTGGCCTTCGCCGTCTCGATCTATCTGACGATCTCGATGACCAAGGAACTGCACGGCTTTACCAGCACGCCTCTGGTGGTGCTGGGCTTCATCGGCGGCGTTTTTCTGGTTGCGACGATCCTGTCCATCCTCGCCGCCGCACTTGGGATTCTACCGGAGGTCTCGCCATGAGCTTCGATGTCGAAAAGATCCGCGCCGATTTCCCGATCCTCTCGCGGCAGGTGAATGGCCGGCCGCTGGTCTATCTGGATAACGGCGCCTCGGCCCAGAAGCCGAAGGTCGTGATCGAGGCCATCACCAGGGCCTATGAGGCGGAATATGCCAATGTCCATCGCGGGCTGCATTTCCTGTCGAACCTCGCGACCGAGAATTACGAGCGTGTCCGCGCCATCATCGCCCGTTTCCTGAACGCCTCGCATGAGGATGAGGTGATCTTCACCTCCGGCTCGACCGAGGGGATCAACCTCGTCTCCTATGGCTGGGCCGCGCCGCGCTTGCAGGCCGGGGACGAGATCGTCGTTTCGGTGCTGGAGCATCATGCCAATATCGTCCCCTGGCATTTCCTGCGCGAGCGTCAGGGTGTCGTGTTGAAATGGGTCGAGCCCGAGCCCGATGGCTCGCTGCCGCCCGAGAAGGTGCTGGCCGCGGTCGGGCCGAGGACGAAGCTGATCGCCGTCACCCACATGTCGAACGTGACCGGAACGCTGGTCGATGTCGGCGCGATCGCGCGCGGAACCGATGTGCCGGTCCTTGCCGATGGTAGTCAGGCGGCTGTCCACATGCCGGTCGATGTCGGGGCGCTCGGCGTCGATTTCTACTGCATCACCGGTCACAAGCTTTACGGCCCTTCGGGTTCCGGCGCGATGTGGATCCGGCGCGAGCGTCAGGCCGAAATGCGTCCCTTCATGGGCGGCGGTGACATGATCCGCACCGTGACCCGCGACGCCATCGACTATGCCGACCCGCCTTTGCGGTTCGAGGCCGGCACGCCCGGCATCGTCAACCAGATCGGCCTTGGCACCGCGCTGGAATACCTCATGGATATCGGGATGGAGAATATCGCCGCGCATGAGCATAACCTGCGCGACTATGCGCGCGAGCGGCTGCGCAGCCTGAACTGGCTGAACGTGCAGGGCGATGCCGCAGGCAAGGGCGCGATCTTCTCGATGACGATGGAGGGGGCGCATGCCCATGACATCTCGACCATCCTCGACAAGCGCGGCATCGCCGTCCGGGCGGGCACGCATTGCGCCATGCCCCTGATGGAGTTCTATGGCCTGACGGCCTCGGCCCGCGCCAGTTTCGCGATGTATAACACCCGCGACGAGGTCGATGCGCTGGTCGACGGGCTTTCCTTCTGTCGCGAGCTTTTCGCCTGAACCCCATTGCAGAGCCGCGAATTAGCGGCTATGCAGCCCAAGCGTTGCACCCGTAGCTCAGCTGGATAGAGCGCTGCCCTCCGAAGGCAGAGGCCACACGTTCGAATCGTGTCGGGTGCGCCACTTCCCCCCAGATATCATTGAATTATTCGACGCGGGCTGCGTGGTCGGTCCTGCTTCTGGGCGGGCATGTCCCGGTGGCGGATGCGCCGATAACCTGTTCATAAACAGACCCCGCCCAAGCATCGCCGGGCAGGGTCGATGCCCCCTCAGGCCAGCGCGGCCAATATCCTCGCCCAGCTTCTCGCGCCTCGGGCGAAGCTTTCGAGGTCGTATTTCTCGTTCGGAGAGTGGATGCGGTCGTCGTCGCGGCCAAAGCCGATCAGCATCGAATCCATCCCCAGCAGCTCCTTGAAATCGCCCGCGATCGGGATCGAGCCACCGGCGCCGATATAGGCGGCCTCGCGGCCCCATTCCTCGGAGAGCGCGGCCTTCGCGGCGGCGAAGGCGGGGTCCGAGATGTCCATGCGGCTGCCGGGGCTGCCGCCATGGGGGTGGAACTCGACGCGGCAATCCTCGGGCAGGGCGGCCCGGACATGCGCGCGGAAGGCGTCGCGGATCGCGTCGGGATCCTGGGTTCCGGTCAGGCGGAAGCTGACCTTGGCGCGGGCCTCGGCCGGCAGCACGGTCTTGAAGCCCTCGCCGGTATAGCCGCCGGTAATGCCGTTGATTTCGAAGGTCGGGCGGTTCCACACCATCTCCAGCCCGGTCCGCCCGCGCTCGCCCACCGGATGCTTCAGACCGACCCGCGACAGGAACTCGCCTGCGTCGAAGCCGAGGTCGTCCCAATCGGCGCGCAGCTCGTTCGACAGCTCCTCGACGCCGTCATAGAAGCCGGGCAGGGTGATGCGGCCGGTCTCGTCCTTGACGGTCGAAAGCGCGTTCACGAGGATCTGGATCGGGTTCGCGGCAAGACCGCCGAAACTGCCCGAATGCAGGTCGCGATCGGCGGCGCGGATGGTGATTTCCTCGCCATAGAGGCCGCGAAGCTGCGTCGTGATCGCGGGACGGCCATCGGCATACATGCTGGTGTCGCAGATCATGGCAAGGCCGGCGCGAAGCTCCTTGGCATTCTCGCTGAGGAAGGGGCGCAGGCTGGGCGAGCCGGATTCCTCCTCGCCCTCGAAGAGCAGGACGAGGTCGGTCGGCAGCGCGCCATGGACGGATTTCCACGCCCGGAACGCCTCGATGAAGGTCATAAGCTGCCCCTTGTCATCCGCCGCGCCGCGACCGCGGATGACCTTGCCATCGGGAGTGTCCTGGATTTCCGGCTCGAAGGGCGGGCGGTCCCAGAGGTTGAGCGGGTCCACCGGCTGAACGTCGTAATGACCGTAGAACAGCAGGGGCCGCCGCTCGCCGCGCGGAGAATGGGCGACGACCATCGGATGGCCGGGCGTCTCGCGCAGCGAGGCCTCGAAGCCGAGGCCGACGAGTTCCGCGCAAAGCCATTCCGCGGCCCGGCGCACGTCGCCCTTATGCGCCGGATCGGTCGAGATCGAGGGAATGCGAAGAAACTCCATCAGGCGGTCCAGCGCTTGCGGCAATTCCTTGTCGAGCGTTGAAAGAACTTCGTCGATTCTTGCCGTTTCCTGCATATTGAGCCTTTCTCGATTGATTTTCTCGGGGAAATTCCGTGGTCCGATCGTCGTAATGCGACAATTTGACCCTATATTTCTGTTTATCTGGAACGTATCAAGTTAGCACCCGCGGGATCGATCCCTGATCCTCCAAGCGATCAAGTCAGCAAGGCAAGGGACACAGATGGATTATTCAGCCGCCCTCGATCAGGCCATCGGGAAGCTGCATGAAGAGGGCCGCTACCGGACCTTCATCGACATCGAACGTCGCAACGGCGCCTATCCTCACGCCGTCTGGACGCGGCCCGACGGGTCCGAGAGCGAGATCACCGTATGGTGCGGCAATGACTATCTGGGAATGGGCCAGCATCCGGCCGTGCTTGCGGCGATGCATGGGGCGCTGGATTCGACCGGCGCGGGCTCTGGCGGCACGCGCAACATCTCGGGCACCACGGTCTATCACAAGCGGCTGGAATTCGAGATCGCCGACCTTCACCAGAAGGAGGCCGCGCTGGTCTTTTCGAGCGCATATATCGCGAATGACGCCACCCTCTCGACCCTGCGCAAGCTGTTCCCCGGCCTGATCATCTATTCGGACAAGCTGAACCACGCCTCGATGATCGAGGGGATCAAGCGTTTCGACGGCGCGAAACGGATCTTCCGCCACAATGACGTCGCGCATCTGCGCGAGTTGCTCGACGCTGACGATCCGGCCGCGCCGAAGCTCATCGCCTTCGAGTCGATCTATTCGATGGACGGGGATTTCGGCCCGATCGCCGAGATCTGCGACCTTGCCGAGGAATTCAACGCGCTGACCTATCTGGACGAGGTTCATGCGGTCGGCATGTATGGTCCGCGCGGCGGCGGCGTCGCCGAGCGTGATGGCCTCGCCCATCGCATCGACATCTTCAACGGCACGCTCGGCAAGGCTTTCGGGGTGTTTGGCGGCTATATCGCGGCCTCGGCCCGGATGGTCGACGCGATCCGCTCCTATGCGCCAGGATTCATCTTCACCACCTCGATCCCGCCGGCGGTCGCCGCGGGCGCCGCGGCCTCGATCGCGCTTCTCAAGACCGCCGAGGGGCAGGAGTTGCGCGACAAGCAGCAGCTTCACGCCCGCATCCTGAAGATGCGGCTGCGCGGCCTTGGCATGCCGATCATGGATCATGGCAGCCATATCGTCCCGGTCCATGTCGGCCATCCGGTGCATTGCAAGGCGCTTTCGGACATGCTGCTGTCGGATTTCGGGATCTATGTGCAGCCGATCAACTTCCCGACGGTGCCCCGCGGGACCGAGCGTCTGCGCTTTACCCCCTCGCCGGTGCATGGCCCCAAGGATATCGACGCGCTGGTCCATGCGATGGATGCGTTGTGGTCGATGTGCAAACTCAACCGTTCCGCGAATGTCGCATGAGGTCAGGGGCTGTTATGCTCTCGCGCCCGTGATAACCTTGCATTAATGAAGCTGTGACACCTTTCCGATTCGGAGGGGTAAGGACAGTCAAAAATGGGGCAGGGTTTCTATGGCTGGGCTGAGGGGGAGTTCCCCAATGCAGCATGACGAGCAGGCGGTTCACCCGCCAGGATTGGAGGATCCGGATATTCGCCTCGGCGACCTGATGCGGGGCGAGCGTGCCACGCTGGGCAAGTCGCTGCTCGATGTCCAGCGCGAGTTGCGGATCCGTGCCTCCTATGTCGCCGCGATCGAGAATTGCGATATCTCGGCCTTCGACACCCCCAGTTTCATCGCCGGTTACGTCCGGTCCTATGCGCGCTATCTGGGCATGGATTCCGACTGGACCTTCCGCCGGTTCTGCCAGGAATCCGGCTTCCAGCCCACGCATGGCATGGCACCCGCCGCGTCCGGGCCCAAGCCCCAGCGCCGCCCCTCGGACCCGGCCGAGGCCTTGGCGAACCCGCATCCGATCTTCCTGCCGAAACCCGAAAGCATGTGGTCCTCGATCGAGCCGCGGGCGATCGGCTCGGTCCTCGTCATGGTGCTCCTCGCCTGCGGCCTCGGCTATGGCGGCTGGTCCGTCCTGCAAGAGGTGCAGAAGGTCAACCTGACGCCGGGAGAGCAGGCGCCGGGCGTGATCGCCTCGCTGGACCCGGTGCAGGCGGCCGCCGTGCCCGAAACCATTGATTCTGCGCAAGTGAACCTGCCGCGGCCCGAGGGTATCGACCGCACCTACCGCCCGCAGGCGCTGGAGGTTCCGGTGCTGATCGCCCGCGACGGGCCGATCGCCGCCATCGACCCCGGCCTCAACACGCCCGGCATGCAACCCGAGGTGGCGATTGCCCAGGGCACCGTCGCCGCGGTTGCGGACCCGGCGCGTGTGGCGCAGTCTGACCAGACCTACGGTCCCGAAATGCCTGCCCAGATCGCGGCCGTGCGCACCATCGCGCCCGATGCCGCCGTGGTCGAGGTGCTGGCGGCGCGTCCCGCCTGGGTTCGCGTGACCTCGGCCGATGGAACCGTGCTTCTCGAAAAGACCATGGACGCGGGCGAGCGTTTTGCCCTTCCGAAGCTCGAGGCGGCGCCGATCCTCAGGACGGGCAACTCCGGCTCGGTCTATTTCGCGGTGAACGGCCAGACCTACGGCCCCGTGGCGCCCGGTCCCAAAGTGGTCAAGAATGTCGAGCTTTCGCCCGAGTCGCTGACGGCGAAATTCGCCTTCGCCGATCTGACCAAAGACCCGGAACTGGCCTCGATGGTGGCGCTTGCCTCAGCCGCGCAGGCCGCACCCGCCGGGGCGGCGCAGGAATAAGGCCTTCACAAAGCCGCGCCATCCCGACCCCGCAGGCGCGGGGCGGGTTGCCCGTGGCGGCGCTGCGTCCTATCTGTGTCCCATCCGGCTGTCGCGCTGCAAAGGACCCTGTCATGTCGCTCAACCCGATCCGTCCCTGGCGCAATGTCGACCGGCGCAAGTCGCGCCAGATCATGGTCGGCCGCGTTCCCGTGGGCGGCGACGCTCCGATCAGCGTCCAGACCATGACCAATACCGATACCAGCGACGTGCGCGCGACCTTGGACCAGATCATCCGCGCCGCAGATGTCGGTGCCGATATCGTGCGCGTCTCGACCCCCGACGAAGCCTCGACCCGCGCTCTGCGCGAGATCTGCCGCGAAAGCCCGGTGCCGATCGTCGCGGACATCCATTTCCACTACAAACGCGCGATCGAGGCGGCCGAGGCGGGCGCCGCGTGCCTGCGCATCAACCCCGGCAATATCGGCGATGCCGCCCGCGTGCGCGAGGTGATCAAGGCCGCCCGCGACCATGGCTGCTCGATCCGCATCGGCGTCAATGCCGGCAGCCTCGAAAAGCATCTGCTGGAAAAATATGGCGAGCCTTGCCCCGATGCGATGGTCGAATCCGGCCTCGACCATATCAGGATCCTGCAGGACAACGACTTCCACGAATTCAAGATCAGCGTGAAGGCTTCGGATGTCTTCCTCGCCGCCGCCGCCTATCAGCAATTGGCCGAGGCCACGGACGCGCCGATCCATCTCGGCATCACCGAGGCGGGCGGCCTCACCTCCGGCACGGTGAAATCGGCGATCGGGCTCGGCAACCTGCTCTGGATGGGCATCGGTGACACGATCCGCGTCAGCCTCTCGGCCGATCCGGTCGAGGAGGTCAAGGTTGGGTTCGAGATCCTGAAATCGCTGGGCCTTCGGACGCGCGGCGTCCAGATCATCTCCTGCCCAAGCTGCGCGCGCCAGGGCTTCGACGTGATCAGGACCGTGGAAACCCTGGAAAAACGCCTCGAGCATATCAAGACCCCGATGAGCCTTTCGATCATCGGTTGCGTGGTAAACGGGCCGGGCGAGGCGCTGATGACCGATATCGGCTTCACCGGCGGTGGGGCGGGTTCAGGCATGGTCTATCTGGCGGGCAAGCAGGACCACAAGATGACCAATGCGCAGATGGTTGACCATATCGTCGAACTGGTCGAGAAACGCGCCGCCGAACTCGAGGCCGCACCACCCGCGGCTGCCGAATAGCCACGCCGGGCGCCCGCGCGTCCCTCCGGCTTTCACCGTTTCTCAAATACCCCAGAGGCAACGCCCGTCAGGGACGCGCCGCCGGGGCTTTTTACGTCAGCCCTGCTTTTTCTCGGCCCGCAGGCGCGCGATCACGCCCTCCAGCCCCTCGGCCGGGACGCCGCGCAGCATCTCGCCTTCGATGATGAAGGTGGGCGTGCCCATGATCCGCATCTGTTCGGCAAGCTGGTGGTTCTGGCGCAGCACGGCCGAGACCTCCTCAGTATTCATCCGGTTCAGAACGGCGGTCTTCTCGATCCCCAGCTCTGTCGCCAGCGCGCCCAGCGTCTCGAGGTTGATCGGCCCGCGCCCTTCCATCAGCTGGTCATGGGCCTTCTTGTAGGCATCGGCCCCGGCTTCCTGCTGCACCGCCACGGCAAAGCGCGCGGCAAGGTCGCTTTCCTGCGTCAGGATCGGGAATTCCTTCAGGATCCAGCGGATATTGCCATCGGCCGAGATCATCTTCTCAAGGTCCGGATGGACGCGCTTGCAGACGCCGCAGCGATAATCGATGAACTCGACCAGCGTGATGTCGCCCTCGGGATTGCCGCCGATCCAGCTATGGCCATCGTTGAGGATCGCGTCCTTGTTGGTTTCGACCAGCAGCTTGTCGTTCTTCGCCTCGTCGGCCACCCGCCGTTCCTCGAGCACGTTGATCGATTCGACGAGGACGTCGGGATTTGCCATCAGATATTCGCGGATCGCCTCGCCGAAGGCGGCTTTTTCCGCCTCGTTCATATTGGCCGGGTCGAATGCCAAGGCGGGCACCGTGCTTGCCGCAAGCGCCGCGGCGGTCAGAATGGCTTTCATCTTTCGTCCTTTCCTGTTGCCGCGATTCTTGGCCTCTGGGACAGCGGCTTGCAAGCGCCGAGCCGGTATCACACACAGCTTTCACGCGGGCTTGACCGATCCCCGCCGCTTGACCGCGACCATGCAAGTTGTGATACCGCCGGAAAGCATCGAAAATAACATCGGGGCAGAGATGAGACAATCGCGCCGGGGCCAGGTCGATCCCTTTATCGTCATGGATGTGATGGAGGCCGCCCGCCGGGCCGAGGCCGCCGGTCGCCATATCATCCATATGGAAGTCGGGCAGCCCTCGACACCCGCCCCCGAGGGCGCGCGCCGCGCGCTCGCCACCGCGCTCGCCGAGCCGCTGGGCTATACGGTCGCCCTTGGCCTGCCGGAATTGCGCGCGGGGATCAGCGGGCTCTATCGCCGCTGGTATGGCCTCGACCTTGATCCGGCCCGCGTGGTGGTGACGCCGGGATCCAGCGGCGCATTCATCCTCGCCTTCGCGGCGCTTTTCGATGCTGGGGACCGGGTCGCGCTTGGCGAGCCGGGTTACCCGAGCTATCGCCAGATCCTGCGTGCCATGTCGCTGGAGCCGGTGGGCATCCAGACCCGCCCCGAGGACCGCTATCAGCCGCGTCCCGAGGATCTGCCGGCGGATGCGGCGGGGCTGATCCTCGCCTCTCCCGGCAACCCTTCGGGCACGGTGCTGCGGAAGGATGAACTGGCCGGTCTGACCGCGCGGGCGGCCGAACTCGGCATGTCGGTCATCTCGGACGAGATCTATCACGGGCTCGACTATGGCGCGGGCTTCCATTCGGCGCTCGAGGTCACGGACGATGTCTTCGTGATCAACAGCTTCTCGAAATATTTCAGCATGACCGGCTGGCGCGTCGGCTGGATGGTGGTGCCCGAGGACATGGTCCGCACGGTCGAGCGTATCGCCCAGAACATGTTCATCTGCCCGCCCCATGCCAGCCAGGTCGCGGCGCTCGCGGCGCTCGATTGCGTCGAGGAAGCCGACGCAAATATTTCTGTTTACGCAGAAAACCGGCGCCTGATGCTCGAGCGGCTGCCGCAGATTGGTTTCTCGCGCATCGCGCCGCCCGAGGGGGCCTTCTACATCTATGCCGATGTGTCGGACCTGACGTCGGACAGCCTCGCCTTCGCGGCCGAGATCCTTGAGAAGGCGGGTGTCGCGGTCACGCCGGGCCTCGATTTCGACCCGCTTCGCGGCGCGCGCACGCTGCGCTTCAGCTATGCCCGCGCCACGGCCGAGATCGCCGAGGGCCTCGACCGGCTGGCCGCCTTCATGGCCCGGCGATGAGATGGCTCTGGGCCCTCATCCTTCTCATCCTTGCCCAGCCACTCGCGGCCGATGAGCGCTCGGCGCTTTCGCGGCTCGACCTTGCCCATTCCTCGATCAGCGCCGAGGGGCGCGATCGGGGCCGTCCGCGACCCTTGGAGCTGCGCCTGACGCTGAGCCAGCCGGTGCCCTACCGGGTCTATTTCCTCGACGGTCCACCGCGTCTGGTGGTGGATTTCCGTGAGATCGACTTTTCCGGCACCGATCCCGCCGCATTGCCGGGTCGCGATCTGGTCCGCGACCTGCGCTGGGGTCGTTTCCGGCCGGGCTGGTCGCGCCTCGTCATGGATCTGCCCGGTCCCTATGCGCTGCGGACGGCGATCCAGAAGCCGGCGCAGGCGGGCGCGGGCGGCGCGCTGGTGGCGCTCCGCCTCGAACCTGTCGAGGCGGAGGATTTCGTCACCCGTGGCAACGCCCTCTCGACCCTGCGCGACCTGCCGGAACCGGCGATGATTACCGCGCCGGAGCCGCGGGCCGCAGACCGGCGGCTGCGCATCGCGATCGACCCCGGCCATGGTGGCCATGATCCGGGCGCGCAGGTCGGCGCGATCAGCGAGGCGGCGGTCATGCTGGGCTTCGCCCGCGAACTGACCGAGGTTCTGATCCGGCAGGGCTTCGAGGTGGTGCCGACCCGGAACGATGACAGTTTCGTCCCGCTCGAGCGGCGCATGACCATCGCGCGGGGGGCCGAGGCGGATCTTTTCATCTCGCTTCACGCCGATGCGCTTCCGGCCGGGCAAGCTGCGGGAATGACGATCTATACCTGGAACCCCGATGCGGACGACCGCGCGTCCCGCGAACTTGCCTGGCGCCACGACCGCGACGACCTCGTCTCGGGGGTGGATCTGCAAGGCACCGATGACCAGGTGGCGGGTGCGCTGATGGATCTGGCCCGGCTCCAGACGCAGCCCCGTTCCGAGGCTTTCGCCAAGTTCCTGACCGCGCAGCTCAATCGCAACGGTATCGCGATGCACAGCCGGCCCGTTCAGGGCGCGGCCTATTCGGTGCTGAAATCCCCCGACATCCCCTCGGTCCTGATCGAGCTGGGCTTTCTGACCGATGCCGGGGACAGGGCCAATCTGTTCAACCCGGACTGGCGGCGGGGCACGGCGCAGGCCATGGCGGCGGCGGTCGCGGATTGGGCAAGCGACGATGCCATCCGCGCCGGGCTTTCGCGACGCTGAGGGCCAAGGTTGCTTTGACGCAGCCACCCCCTGCGACTATAGATCGATCAGGATATCCCCGGAGGCACGTCCCCCTTGCTGCGCTTTGTCTTCTCGTTCTTCGGTGCGATCTTTGCGTGGGTCGTGACCGGGATTGTCTTTGTCGCGCTGACGGTCGGCGCGGTGCTATGGATGTATTCCCGCGATCTGCCCAGCCATGAGCAATTGGCGCAATACGCGCCCAAGACCATCAGCCGGGTCTATTCCAGCGAAGGCAAGCTGATCGACGAATTCGCGCAGGAGCGGCGGATCTTCGTCCCGATCGACGAGATCCCGCCTCTGGTCAAGCAGGCGTTCATCAGCGCCGAGGACAAGAATTTCTATTATCATCATGGCTTTGACCCGCGCGGGATGCTGGGCGCGATGGCACAGGCGATTGCTTCGCGGGGCGAGAGCGTGCGCGGCGCCTCGACCATCACGCAGCAGGTGATGAAGAACTTTCTGCTTTCGTCGGATCGCAGCGTCGAGCGCAAGATCAAGGAGCTGATCCTTGCCACCCGGCTGGAGCAGTCGCTGTCGAAGGACCAGATCCTCGAACTCTACCTGAACGAGATCTTCCTCGGGCAGAACAGCTTCGGGGTCGCGGCGGCGGCGCAGACCTATTTCAACAAGCCGCTCTCCGACCTGACCCCGCATGAGGCGGCGACGCTGGCGGCGATGCCGCAGGCTCCCGGCCGCTATCATCCCGTCCGGGCCCGGGAGCGCGTGACCGAGCGGCGCAATTATGTCCTGCGCGAGATGTGGCAGAACGGCTATATCGACCAGCCGACCTATGAGGCCGAGGCCAAGCTGCCGCTGCGCTCGGTCCAGAACGGCGATTTCCCGGCCTTCCAGAAGCAGCTTCCGCCGCGCGACTATTTCACCGACGAGATCCGCCGCCAGCTTTCGCTGGAATTCGGCGAGGATGAGTTCTTTGGCGGCGGCCTTGCGATCCGCGCGACGATCGAGCCGGACCTGCAGCAGGTCGCCGCATCGGCGCTTCAGCGCGCGCTGGAGCGGTTCGATCGCGGCCGCGGCGTCTGGCGCGGCACCCGCGTGAAGATCCCGGCCGAGAAACTCGCGTCCGAGCAGGAATGGCGGGCGGCGCTCTCTGCGGCGCAGGTGCCGCGCGACATTCGCGGCTGGTATCCGGCGGTGGTCCTGTCGCTTGGCAGCTCCGATGCCGAGATCGGGATCGAGGGCGAGGAGGGCACCGCGACCATTCCCGCCAAGGATGTGCAATGGGCGCGGAAGCGGCTTGATACCGGCCGCCTCGGGCCGAAGGCCAAGGTCGCGTCGGACCTGCTCGAGGTGGGCGATGTCGTCCTTGTCCGCCAGATGACCGAGGACGGATCGGGCGCCTTCATCCGCTGGACGCTGCGCCAGGTGCCGGAAATCGAGGGCGGCTTCATGGCGATGGACGTGAATACCGGCCGCGTCATGGCGATGCAGGGCGGGTTTTCCTATCAAAGCTCGGTCTTCAACCGCGCGACGCAGGCACAGCGCCAGCCGGGGTCGAGCTTCAAGCCCTTCGTCTATGCGGCAGCATTGGACAGCGGCTTCACGCCCGCCACCATCGTCGTCGACGAGCCGATCGTGGTGAACACGCCCGAGGGGCTTTGGACGCCCAAGAACAACTCGGGCAGGTATTATGGCCCGACGCCGATGCGCACCGGGATCGAACAGTCGCGCAACCTGATGACGATCCGTATCGCGCAGGATATCGGCATGGATACCGTCGCGAAATATGCCGAGAAATTCGGGGTCTATGATCGGCTGTCGCATTTCCTGGCAAACAGCCTCGGCGCGCAGGAGACGACGCTGTTCAAAATGGTCGCGGCCTATGCGATGTTCGCCAATGGCGGCGAGCGGGTCGAGCCGACGCTGGTGGACCGCGTTCAGGACCGGCGCGGGCAGACGATCTATCGCCATGACCGCCGGCAATGCCTCGATTGCGGCCAGCCGACGCTGCCGATGGGGGCCGCGCCCTCGATCCTGTCGAACCGTGAGCGGGTGATGGATGCGATCACCGCCTATCAGCTGACCTCGATGATGGAGGGCGTGGTCAAGCGCGGCTCGGGGCGCGGCGTCAGTCTGCCGGTGCCGGTGGCCGGCAAGACTGGGACCACCAATGACGCCAAGGATGTCTGGTTCATCGGCTTCACCTCGAACATCGTCGCGGGTTGCTATCTGGGCTATGACCAGCCGCGCACCATGGGCGAGGGCGCCTATGGCGGGACGCTTTGCGTGCCGGTCTTCAACGAATTCATGCAGGAAGCGGTCAAGGAATATGGCGGGACCGAGTTCCGCGTGCCGCCGGGCGGCCATTTCGTCAATATCGACCGCTTCAGCGGCGCGATTCTCGGGCCGGATGCCAAGGGCGACAATGTCATCGCCGAATATTTCCGCGATGGCCAGGATGTCAGCGGGCTGGGCCTTGTCGATGGCGGCTTCGAGCGGGTCGACCCCGCCACGCTGCCGCTATTCACGCAGGCAAGCGACCGGGGCAGCGCGGTCACGACCTCGACCGGGCGCAAGAAGGTGATCCCGAAAAAGGCCGATTTCGGCACGCTGTCCTCGGGCGGGCTCTACTGAGCCCGCTTTTCAGGGGCGCTTGCGGCAGAGCCGCCCGCGCGCTATCTGTCTGCCCCTGATCCGTCCTTCGCTGCCCGAGAGAGTTTGCCCCATGCGCGCCGAGACCCAAGCCACCATTGATGCGATCCGCAAGTCGCTGAAGCTGCTCGGCCAGCGCATGGACTGGGAAACCGCGCCGCACCGGCTGGAGGAGCTGAACGCGATGATCGAGGCCGGTGACATCTGGTCCGATCCCGCCCGCGCCCAGAAACTGATGCGCGACCGGCAAATGCTGAGCGACGCGGTCGAGACCTATCGCCGGATCGAGACCGAGCTTTCCGACAATGCCGAGCTGATCGAACTGGGCGAGGCCGAGGGCGATACGGAAATCGTAGCCGATGCCGAGGGATCGCTGAAGGCACTGGCCGAGATGGCCGCCCAGAAAGAGCTGGAGGCGCTGCTGAACGGCGAGGCCGATGGCAATGACACCTTCCTCGAGATCAATGCCGGCGCCGGGGGCACCGAAAGCGCCGACTGGGCCAGCATGCTGGCGCGGATGTATGTCCGCTGGGCCGAGAAGAAGGGCTACAATGTCGAGCTTCTGTCCGAGACGCCGGGCGAGGAGGCGGGGATCCGTTCCGCCGCCTACAAGATCTCGGGTCCGAATGCTTATGGCTGGCTGAAATCGGAATCGGGCGTGCATCGCCTTGTCCGCATCTCGCCCTATGATTCGGCGGCGCGGCGGCATACCTCGTTCAGCTCGGTCTGGGTCTATCCGGTGGTCGACGACAATATCGAGATCGACATCCCGGACAAGGACATCCGCATCGACACCTACCGTTCCTCGGGCGCGGGTGGGCAGCACGTCAACACCACCGACTCGGCGGTCAGGATCACCCACATTCCGACGAATATCGTCGTGACCTCCTCCGAGAAGTCGCAGCACCAGAACCGGGCGAACGCCATGGCGGCGCTGAAGGCGCGGCTTTATCAACTGGAGCTGGACAAGCGCAACGCCGCGATCAACGCTCAGCACGAGGCCAAGGGCGACGCGGGCTGGGGCAACCAGATCCGCTCCTATGTCCTGCATCCCTACCAGATGGTGAAGGATCTGCGGACCTCGCACGAGACTTCGGACACGCAGGGCGTGCTGGACGGCGATCTGGACGCGTTCATGGCGGCGACGCTGGCGCTCGACGTTGCCGGCAAGTCGCGGGCCGAGGCGCAGGCCGAGGACTGATCCCGGCCCTTGGCGGTCGTTGCGCGGTTGCCGGGGGTATTTGGGAAACGGTGAAAACCCGGGCGGGGTCTATCTGCGGATCTCGCGCGCCATGTTCACCGCGAGTGCGGCAAGGACGGTCCCCATCAGCCAGCGTTGCGCGCGCGCCCAGCCGGGGTGGCGAGCGAGGAGAAGTGCGATCCGCCCCGCGGCGAGCGCGATCATGGCATTGACCGTGACGCTGATCGCGATCTGCAGGCCGCCGAGCGTCAGCGATTGCAGGAGGACCGAGCCGCGCGCGGGGTCGATGAATTGCGGCAGCAGCGAGAGGTAGAGCACCGCGGCCTTCGGGTTCAGCAGGTTCGTCATCAGCCCCATCATGAAGAGCTTTCCCGGCCCGTCGGGCGGCAGGTTGCGGATCTGGAAGGGCGATGCGCCCCCCGGACGCAGAGCCTGCCAGGCAAGCCAGCCGAGATAGAGCGCGCCCGCGATGCGCAGCGCGTCATAGGCATAGGGAACCGCGATCACCAGAGCCGTGATCCCGAATGCGGCGCAAAGCATGTAGAAGATGAAGCCGAGCGCAACCCCGCCGAGCGAGATGAGTCCGGCCCGGCTGCCCTGACAGATCGATCGCGAGACGAGGTAGATCATGTTCGGCCCCGGGGTCAGCACCATTCCGAGGGAAAGGGCGGCGAAGCCCAGCAGGATGGCGGCGGATGGCATGGCTGCTCCTCGGGATGTGATCCGGGACATATCTATTCGCAAGTCGCGGCCGGAACGCAATCCGCTTATGCTGCGTTGCAGCAATGAATGCTGCGATTGCAAGAGCGAGGTGCGCATGGCGGTGAAACGCATCAATCTGGCGCTTCAGGGAGGCGGTGCCCATGGGGCTTTCGCCTGGGGCGCGATCGAACGGCTGCTCGAGGACGATCAGGTCGAGATCGCCGGGATCAGCGGCACCTCCGCGGGCGCGCTGAACGGGGCAGCGCTGGCGGCGGGTTTGGCCGTCGGTGCCGGGCGGCGCGGCAAGGACGCGGCGCGGGAAAATCTCGATCATGTCTGGTCCCAGATCAGCCAGGTCAGCGACAATCGGATCGTGCGTTGGATGCATTCGCTTTTTCCGGTGCCGCGCGCGATGCAGCGCCTCACGGAGCTGTTCTCGCCCTTCGCGTGGATGGAGGGGCTGACGCGGGTTTTCAGCCCCTATGATTGCGGGCCGTTCTATACCAATCCGCTGGCCGCGGTGCTGCGCGACATGCCGCATCCGCAGCTGAGGCCAGAGCGTGGGCCGCGCTTTTTCGTCTCGGCCACCAATGTGCGGACCGGGCGCATCCGGGTGTTTGGCGGGGCTGAGGTGACGGCGGATGCGGTCATGGCCTCGGCCTGCCTGCCGGCGCTGTTCCGCGCGGTCGAGATCGACGACCCGGCGACCGGACGGCGCGAGGCCTATTGGGACGGCGGCTATTCCGGCAATCCGGCGCTGTTTCCGTTGTTTTCCCCGGACCTGCCGCGCGATGTGGTCATCGTCAACATCAACCCGATGCTTCGCGACATGGTGCCGCGAACGCCGGGCGAGATTCAGGACCGGGTGAACGAGATCAGCTTCAACGCCTCGCTATTGCGGGAGTTGCGCGCGATCAACTTCGTCAAGAAGCTGCATGAGGAGAACCGCCTGACCGGGCGGCCGATGAAGAACGTGCTGGTCCACATGATCATGGACGACTTCACCATGACCTCGTTGAGTGCCGCGACCAAGATCGTCCCCGAGCCCGGATTGGTCGACGTGCTGCGCGAGGCCGGCCACAGGGCGGCCGACCGGTTCATGCGCGAGGATGGCGACAATCTGGGTCGCCGCGATTCGGTGGATCTGGCCGGGCTGATCGCCTAGGCCATGGCGGCGGCGATGCGCGCCGCGAGACGGGCATTGTTCAGCACCAGCGCGATATTCGCGTCGAGCGAGCGGCCATCGGTCAGCTCGAAGATCCGTTGCAGCAGGAAGGGCGTCACCGATTTCGCCGCGATGCCCTGCTCTGCGGCCTCGGCCAGCGCCTGCTCGACCACGGGGATCATGACCTTGCGCGGGATCTCGGCGGTCTCGGGGATCGGGTTCACCACAAGCTGACCGCCGATGAGGCCGAGTTCGGCGCGCATCCGCGCCGCCGCGGCGATCTGGGCGGGGTCGTCCATGCGCAAGGGCGCGGCCAGACCCGAATCGCGTGACCAGAAGGCCGGAAGCTGATCTTGCCCGACTGCGATCACCGGCACGCCCAGCGTCTCGAGCACTTCGAGCGTCTTCGGCAGATCGAGGATCGCCTTGGCTCCGGCGGCGACCACCGTGACCGGGGTGCGGGCCAGTTCCTGCAGGTCGGCCGAGATGTCGAAGCTGGTCTCGGCGCCGCGATGCGCGCCGCCGATCCCGCCGGTCGCAAAGACATGGATGCCGGCCAGATGGGCGCAGATCATCGTCGCCGCGACGGTGGTTGCGCCGGTCCGGCCGAGGGCGAGGCAGACCGCGAGATCGGCGCGCGAAAGCTTCATGACCTCGCTGCCGGGGGTGGAGGCCAGCGCCTCGAGCCGCGCGTCATCGAGGCCGATATGGATCCGACCGCCCATCACCGCGATGGTTGCCGGGACCGCGCCGGCCTCGCGCACCGTCGCCTCGACCTGGCGGGCGACCTCGAGGTTCTGGGGATAGGGCATGCCATGCGTGATGATGGTCGATTCCAGCGCGACGACCGGTTGGCGCGCGGCAAGCGCCTTTTCGACCTCGGGGGCAAATACCAGCAGGTTGTTCATGCGCTGTCCTTTTCTGCAATATGGCCGGCCGAGATATGGCTGGCGGCGGCGCGGATGGCCCGATCGAGCGCCTCGATCCGTGAGGCGCCCGCAAGCTCTGCCGCGAGATGGGCGGCGAGGAAACTGTCCCCGGCGCCGGTCACATGGCGCGCCGTGACCGGAGGCGGGGTCTGGGTGATGGTGGGCAGGTCGCGCGCGGCTTCGGCTGCGGCGCGGGGTCCGTCGGTCACGATGACGCGGGCGGCGCCCATGCCGCAGATCGCCTCGGCCGCGAGGGGCGCGTCACCGAGGGGGCGGCCGGCAAGCGCCTCAGCCTCGGCCCGGTTGATGTGGAAGATCGCCTGCGGATGGCCCAGAAGCGGGGCAAGGCGTCTGGCCTTGTCCGGGCTTGCCGGGACGATCCGCAGCGAGGCCTGCGCAAGGCAGGGATCGCCCGCGATCAGCGCCAGCGTCTCAAGCGTCAGGTTCCCGTCGATGACGAGGGTGCCCTGCCACGGGGCGGCGGCATCGCCCAGCGTCCCGTCCTGCAGCGGGCCGAGGATGGCGGGCCCCGCCGCCTCGAGCCCGTGGGCGTCGGCGATGGCGGCGACGAGGCCGCCGGGCGCCTCGATCGCCATGTAGAGGTCGGTGGGAAGGGGGCCGTCGCGCCAGAGCCAGCCGGTCTCGACGCCAAGTGCCCGTGTCTCGGCGATCAGCGCCTCGCCGGGGGCGTCGCGGCCGACGGCTGAGAGGATGGCGGGGGTCAGGCCGTGGCGGGCGAGTGCGACGGCGACGTTCAGCGCCACGCCGCCCGGCCGCTGGTGGATGCGGCCCGCGACATCGTCGCCGATCCGCAAGGTGACGGGACTATGGCCGATGACATCCCAAAGCATCGCGCCGAGGCAGATGATCCGGGGCGTCTGGTTCATGGACGGACTCGTCGTGAGGGGCGATCATTCCGTGCGCAGCGCCCGTGGGGCATCTGCGGGTGAGAGGCTGGACAGCGACCCAAGCGGGTCTCGTTACGGCTGCTTCCTTCCGGACCTGACCGGGTTGGCGAGGCGCTTACCCGCGCCAACCTCTCATCGCCTAGATAGGCGGAGCGCGCCGGGGATGCAAGCCGTTCCGATGCATCAAAGATGCAGGCGCAGGTCGAGGAAGCCCTGCCGGTCGAGGCCGAGATCCTCGATCCTGCCGCCAAGGCGGGCCAGATGCGGCGCGGCGCCGGGGCCGGTGGCGAAGCGCACCGTGGTTCCGGGCATCGGGCAGAAGGCCCAGCCAAGATCGCCCGGAGGCGCGACGACCCGCCGGGCCGAGACATAGCGGCGCAGCACGTCGCGGGTGCGGGCTCCGCCCTCCAGCAACACCGGGCGATGCGCCGCGATCCCGGCGAAGACGCCGCTTTCGGACAGCCGGTAGCTGTTGGTGACCAGCACGAAACGCATCTCCTCGGTCACGGGCTTTCCGCGATGGGCAAGGTTCAGCACCCGGCGCCGGTCCGGTTCCAGAAGCCGCCCGTCCGGCGCATGGCGCGGCGGGGCCGAGAGGTCGATCCGCCAGTTCAGCCCGTCGATCAGGTCGAAATTATAGCCGGGAAAATCCGGGTCGATCAGCGGCTGGTCCTGCCCCTGCGGCACGATCTGGCGGAAAATGCTGCTCGACCGCTCCAGCCATTCGGAAAGATCGGCTCCGGTCACGAGGAGGGCGCAGATCCGGTTCGGGAAAAGATAGAGGTCGGCGAGGCTGCGCAGCGTCAGGCGGCCGGCAGGCACATCGGTATAATGCTCGGCCCCGCCGCGACCGCCGGCACGGAAGGGCGCGGCAGCCGAAAGAATCGGCAGACCCTCCCACCGGCTGCCGGCGAGCTGCCCGCGCATATACCAGCGCTGCGCCATCGAAACGAGGCGCAGCCCCGGATCGTCGCCAAGCAGGGTGAAGAAGCTGGTCAGCGGTCGATCGCTGCGGCCGATCCTGCGTCGGTAATGGCGCAGGGTCGCGCGATGCGCGGGGAGGGCGCGGCGCGTCACCTCCCGATCCGCGGGCAGGGTGCCGACAGGGTCCGCGCGGCAGCGAAAATCCGCCACGCTCCATGGCTCCCCCTCGGCCTTTTGCAACTTGAGGTCGATCACGCCCAGATGCGAGCCCCAGAAGCCAGGCATCACGCAGGGTTTTCCCGAAAGCGCGCCGCGCAGTCGGTCGATCCCGGGCCCGGAAGGGTGGTCGGGCGAGGGAAAGACGCGATGCGTATGCCCGGCGATTACCACGTCGAGGCCGGGAAGGGCGGCGAGGGCGGTGGCCGCGTTCTCCATCATCGGGATGGGGTCCAGCGCGCCGATCCCGCTATGGGCCAGGGCGACGATCAGGTCGACGCCCTCGGCCCGCAGCGCGGCAATCCCGATGCGCGCCTCGGCAATGATGTCGCCGATTTCCACGGCGCCGCGCAATTCCGGCTCCCAGTCGATGGTCGGAGGGGGCAGGAAGCCCAGAATGCCGATCCGCATGGGCCAGGATCTGCCGTCCCGGTCCCGCATCTCGCGCGCGAGGACCAGCCTTCCTGTCACAGGAAGATCACGCCGCGCCAGCAGGTTCGAGGAGACCACCGGAAACTCGGCCCCCGCCAACGCCCGGCGCAGGAAGCGCAGGCCAAAGCTGAAATCGTGATTGCCGATCGTGGCCGCGTCATAGCCGAGCGCGTTCATCGCGGCGATGGCCGGGTGCAAGGATGCGCCCTTCCAGCCCGCATCGGCCAGAAAGTCGCCCATCGGCCCCCCCTGAAGACTGTCGCCATTGTCGAAAAGCAGGCAGTTTTCCGCCTCCGCGCGCTCGACCCCGATCCGGGTCGCGGTGCGCGACAGGCCGAACCGCTCGGTAGGGCGGTTCGCGAAATAATCATGCCCCATGATGTGCATATGCAGGTCGGTTGTCGCGAGGATCTTAAGATCCAATGCTACGCTGCGCCGCGGCAAGGGTTGGTGTGATGATGCAGACATGGGCGAATGAATGCTTTCCAAGGCAATTTTATGCAACCCAAGATTGTATGCGCGAATTATTTCCTGTCCTCGCGTGGCGGCCTTGCAATGGCCGGGTCGATCCCGTTTAACAGGGCCATCCCGTTTTATTTGTTCGGTGAATGATGAAGTTTTCGACGCGCCAGGATACCGATGTTCCCGCCGAGGCGCTGTTCAAGGCGGTCAGCGATTTTGACAAGCTGGAGCGAATCTTGCTGCGTCGCGGTGCCGAGGTCCGGCGTGAGGATCGTGGCGGTCCGGTCGGGATCGGCAGCGCCTGGCAGATCTTTTTCGACTGGCGTGGCCGCCCGCGCGACCTTGCGCTGAAGCTGACCGGCTATCAGCCGCCCGAGCATCTGATCTTTGCGGGGCAATCGCCCCAGTTCAATGTCGGGATCGAGATCACCGTCGTCGCGCTGACCCGCACGAAATCGCGCCTGATCACCGAGATCGACATGCAGCCGCGTGGAATGAAGGCGCGGTTGCTGTTGCAGACGGCAAAGCTCGCGAAATCGCAGCTCGATCGCAAATTCGCCCAGCGGGTCGAGGATTTCGTCGGCAGGATCGCGGTCAGCCAATAGGGCAGACCGCGTTCCCCGGCGACGCTCAGGCCGAGAGGGCTTCCCGCTGCTCGGCGCGCAGCGGGTCGGCGGGATAGACGCCCAGCAGCGACAGGCTCTCGGTGAAATAGCCCAGCTCCTCCAGCGCGCGCTTGACGGCCGGATCCTCGGGATGGCCCTCGATATCGGCATAGAACTGCGTCGCGGTGAAGATGCCGTCCACCATGTAGCTTTCCAGCTTGGTCATGTTGACGCTGTTCGTCGCGAATCCGCCAAGCGCCTTGTAGAGCGCGGCGGGGATGTTGCGCACGCGGAAGACAAAGCTGGTCATCATCGTCTCGCCGCCCTGCGCATTCGCGCGGCGGCGGAAATCGGGCTCGCGCGCCATGATCAGGAAGCGGGTGGTGTTGTTCTGCCGGTCCTCGATTCCCGAGGCGAGGACGTCGAGGCCATAGATCTCTCCGGCGAGGGGCGCGGCAAGCGCGGCAAGGGATTTCTCGCCCCGTCCCGCCACTTCGAGGGCCGAGCCAGCCGTATCGGCGCCGACGATTCCCTTGATGCCATGTTCGCGCATGAAGTTACGGCATTGCCCCAGCAGGACCGGATGGCTCATGGCATCGGTCACGTCTTCGATTCGCGTCCCCGGCACGCCGAGAAGCGCGATGCGCACGCGGACGAATCCCTCGTCGATGATATGGAGGCCGCTTTCGGGCAACAGGTGATGGATGTCGGCGACCCGGCCATAGGTCGAATTCTCGACCGGCAGCATGGCGAGTTCGGCGCGGCCCTGACGGACAGCTTCAATCGTGTCCTCGAACGTGCGGCAGGGCAGGGCTTCCATTTGCGGACGGTAAAACCGGCAGGCCTGATGGCTGTAGGCGCCCGGTTCACCCTGGAATGAGATCACGTTCTTGGTCATGTCGAAGCCTCAAATCCGGCCGTGGCAGGCAGTCAACACTGCCTTGGCCTTGTTCCATGCGAAGGCACAACTATACCTTGATCCAGCAGAACAAAAGCGCCTAGATACGCCTGATCCACGGACAGCCGCAGGGGGGAGCCGCAGACATGTTCGATACGATGACCGTCACCAAGGCAGCGGGGGCCATTATTGGCGCGCTCCTTTTCCTGCTTCTGGCGAAATGGGCCGCGTCGGGCATCTACCATGTCGGTCCCGCAGGCCATGGTGCCGAGGGCGAGGAACATGCGCAGGCCTATACCATCCCGGTCGAGGAAACCGCCGCAGCCGGCGGCGAGGCCAAGGATGAAGGCCCCGATTTCGCCACCGTCCTTGCCTCGGCCGATCCTGCCGCGGGCGAAAAGGTCTTTGGCAAATGCAAGGCCTGCCACAAGCTTGACGGCGGCGACAGCACCGGCCCGCACCTGAACGGTGTCGTCGGCCGCGCGGTGGCCAGCGTCGGCGGCTTCAGCTATTCCGACGGGATGAAGGCGCATGGCGGCGACTGGACGCCCGAGGCGCTGCAGGAATTCCTGACCAGCCCGAAATCCGTGGTGAAGGGCACCAAGATGACCTTTGCGGGCCTCCCCAAGGTCGAGGATCGCGCGAATCTGATCTCCTATCTGCAACAGCAGCAGTAACGCGCCATCATCCGCGATTGCAGGGCGTCCCTCGGGGCGCCCTTTGTCATTTGCCGGGCCTCACGCCCGGCCCGCGGAGGGATCACGCATTTGCTTGTTGAACCGGACGGTCTGGCTGATAGCCTGTCGGGCGGGCGGCCAGCCGCACAGAAACGAGCAAGAGGATCACCAAGACCCGATGACGATGCACATGCTGCGACACGCCCCGCTTCTTGGATTGCTGGCTCTGCTGCCCGTTTCCGGCATCGCGCAGACGTCCCAGCCGGCGGCGGAACCCGCGGCGGCATCGACCCCGGCAACCGCGGAGGCGGGCAAGACGATCATCTCGCACGGAATCGCGACCTTCGGCCAGCCGGCGCTGCCCGCCGATTACAAGCACCTGCCCTATGTCAATCCCGAGGCGCCGAAGGGCGGCGAAATCTCGGAATGGGCGCTTGGCGGCTTTGACAGCTACAACCCCTTCACCCATCGCGGCCGGGCCGGGCCTCTGTCGGTCATCATGCTGGAGCGCCTGATGGAGGACGCGGCGGATGAGCGCGGCTCCTCCTATTGCCTTGTCTGCGACACGATAGAATATCCCGAAAGCCGGGATTGGGTGATCTTCCACCTGCGCCCCGAGGCGAAGTTTTCGGACGGGACGCCCCTGACCGCGCATGACGTGCTGTTCTCGTTCGAATTGCTGCGCGACAAGGGCCTGTCCTCGTATCGGACCGGCATCGCCAAGATGGTCGCCAAGGCCGAGGTCATCGACGACAATACCATCAAGTTCATGTTCCAGCCCGGTTACCCGCGCCGCGACGTGATCCAGCAGGTCGGCAGCCAGATCGTCTTCTCGCGTGAGGATTTCCGCAAGAACAAGCGCGATATCGAGCAGTCGTCGGACAAGCCCTTTGTCGGTTCCGGCCCCTATATGTTCGATTCGGCCGAGATGGGCCGTTCGATGACGGTAAAGCGCAACCCGGATTACTGGGGCAAGGATCTGCCCATCAATGTCGGGCGGCACAATTTCGACCGCATCCGGCTGGAATATTTCGGCGATTACGACAGCGCCTTCGAGGCGTTCAAGGCCGGCGTCTATACCTTCAGGAACGAGACCTCCTCGATCCACTGGGCGACGCGCTATGATTTCCCGGCGCTGAAAAGCGGCGCTGTCCGGCAGGAAACGCTGCCGCGCGGCGATATCGCGACCGGTCAGGCCTGGGTCTTCAACCTGCGGCGTGAGAAGTTTCAGGATCTGCGCGTGCGTCAGGCGATCGGGCTGGTCTTCAACTTCGAATGGTCGAACGAGACGCTGTTCTACGGGCTGAATACCCGCGTGAACTCGTTCTGGGACAACAGCGACCTCGCCGCGACCGGCAAGCCCTCCGAGGCGGAGCTTGAGCTGCTGAAGCCGATTGCCAAGGATCTGCCGCCCACCGTCCTGACCGATGATGCGGTGGTGCAGCCGGTCTCGGGCAAGACTCAGCTTGACCGCAAGAACCTGCGTCAGGCCTCGGCGCTTCTCGACGAGGCGGGCTGGAAGGTTGGCCCGGACGGGCTGCGCCGCAATTCCAGGGGCGAGATCCTGAAGCTTGAGATCCTGAACGACAACCAGAGCTTCGACCGCATCATCAACCCCTATGTCCAGAACCTGCGCGCGCTTGGCATCGACGCGGTGAATGCGCGTGTCGATGATGCCGAGATGACGAACCGCACCCGCGGCCATGATTTCGACATGGTCACCGACAGCCTCGGGCAAAGCTTCTATATCGGCGGCGGCACCGAGCAGGTCTTCGGCTCCGAGAACACGGCCGATGTGTTCAACCCGATGGGCCTTGCCAACCCGGCCATCGACGCACTGATCAAGAAGGGCATCGAGGCCACCACGCAGGAAGAAATGGACACCACCATCAAGGCGCTGGACCGCAGCCTGCGCGCGCTGCGCTTCTGGGTGCCGCAATGGTACAAGGCGGACTACACGCTGGCCTATTTCGACATCTTCGGCCACCCCGAGCAGATGCCCGCCTATGCCTTGGGCGAGCTTGATTTCTGGTGGTATGACGCGGATAAGGCGGAAAAGCTGAAACAATCCGGCGCGCTGCGCTAAATGCGGCGGAGATAAGACGGGACGGGGATGGCAGCCTATATTCTGCGGCGCTTGCTGCTGATCATACCTACGCTGATCGGCATCATGCTGGTCAATTTCACGCTGACGCAATTCGTCCCCGGCGGCCCCATCGAGCAGGTCATCGCCCGCGTTCAGGGCGAGGGGGACGCCTTCCGCAATATCGCGGGTGGCGGCGGCGATGCGCAGCAGGCCCAGATCAGCGAATATGCCGGCGCGCGCGGCATCCCGCCCGAGCTGCTCGACCAGCTGGAAGTGCAGATGGGCTTCGCCAAGATCGTCTGCGCGCCGGGACACGAGGGCGAGCCGGACCTGAAATCCCCCGATTGCCGCAAGGAAAAGATCGGCGCGGTCGAGCGTTTCGGCATCATGCTGGGCAATTACCTGCGCTTCGATTTCGGGGTCAGCTTCTTCCGCTCGATCTCGGTCGTCGATCTGGTGATCGAGAAGATGCCGGTCTCGATCACGCTGGGCCTCTGGTCGACGCTGATCGCCTATCTCATCTCGATCCCGCTGGGCATCCGCAAGGCGGTCAGGAACGGCACCCCCTTCGACACCTGGACCTCGGGCGCGATCATCATCGGCTATGCAATCCCGGCCTTCCTGTTCGCGGTGCTGCTGATGGTGGTCTTTGCCGGCGGCAGCTATTGGCAGATCTTTCCGCTGCGCGGCCTGACCTCGGACAATTTCCACCAGCTCAGCTTTTTCGGCAAGATCAAGGACTATCTCTGGCACATCACCCTGCCGGTGATCGCGACCACGATTGCAAGCTTCGCCACGCTGACGTTGCTGACCAAGAACAGCTTCCTTGACGAGATCAACAAGCAATATGTGATGACCGCCCGCGCCAAGGGCCTGACCGAGCATCGGGTGCTATACGGCCATGTTTTCCGCAATGCCATGCTGATCGTGATCGCGGGCTTTCCGGCGATGTTTCTTGGCGTATTCTTCGGCTCGTCCATCCTGATCGAGACGATCTTCTCGCTCGACGGGCTGGGACGGCTCGGGTTCGAGGCCGCGGTCCAGCGCGACTATCCGGTGATCTTTGGCACGCTTTACGTCTTTGGCCTGCTGGGGCTTCTGGTCGGGATCCTCTCGGACCTGATGTATGTCCTTGTCGACCCGCGCATTGATTTCGAGCGGAGGGCCGGCTGATGGCGATGACCGAACTGAACCGCCGCCGGCTGCGCAATTTCCGCCGCAACAAGCGCGCCTTCTGGTCGTTGATCGTCTTCAGCGTGATCTTCGTCGCCTCGCTTTTTGCAGAGCTGATCGCGAACGACCGGCCGATCGTCGTCAACTATCAGGGCAACTTCTATTTCCCGGTCTATCGCTTCTATCCCGAGACGACCTTTGGCGGCGATTTCGGGACCGAGGCGATCTATACCGATCCCGGCGTCCAATGCCTGATCCGCACCGGCGGGCGGCAGGAATGCTGGGACGATCCCGAGGGGGTCGAGAAGGAAGCCCGTGAGACCGGCATGGTCGCCGGGCAGGAGATCCAGAAGGGCTGGATGATCTGGCCGCCGATCCCCTATCACTACCGCACCATCAACAATGTCGGCACCGCGCCAAGTGCCCCGGACCGTCAGCATCTGCTGGGGACTGACGACACCTCGCGCGATGTGCTGGCGCGGGTGATCTATGGCTTCCGCCTGTCGATCATGTTCACCCTGATCGTCACGGTCGTCAGTTCGCTCATCGGGATCTCGGCAGGGGCGGTGCAGGGTTATTTCGGCGGCCGCACCGACCTCGTATTTCAGAGATTACTTGAGATATGGGGGTCAACTCCTTCACTTTACGTCATTATCATTTTGTTCGCGATCCTGGGACGCAGCTTCTGGCTGCTGGTTCTGGTCTCGATCCTGTTCGGTTGGCCGGCGCTGGTCGGCGTGGTCCGGGCCGAGTTCCTGCGGGCGCGGAACTTTGAATATGTGCGGGCGGCGCGGGCATTGGGCGTCAGCGACCCCAAGATCATGTTCCGCCACATCCTGCCCAATGCCATGGTCGCGACGCTGACCATGCTGCCTTTCGTGGTGACGGGCACGATCTCGTCCCTCGCCGCGCTCGACTATCTGGGCTATGGCCTGCCCAGTTCCGCGCCCTCGCTGGGTGAATTGGCCTTGCAGGCCAAGCAGAACCTGCAGGCGCCCTGGCTTGGCTTCACGGCCTTTTTCAGCTTTGCCATCATGCTCTCGCTGCTGGTCTTCATCTTCGAGGGCATCCGCGACGCATTCGACCCAAGAAAGACCTTTCGATGACGCCGGTTCTGGAAGTCGAAAACCTGCGGATCGCGTTCCGGCAGGACGGACAGGCCGTGCCGGCGGTCAAGGGCGTCAGCTTTACGGTGGGCAAGGGCGAAACCGTGGCGCTGGTGGGGGAATCGGGTTCGGGCAAGTCGGTGACGGCGCTCTCCACGGTCGGGCTTCTGGGCGAATCCGCGCAGCTTTCCGGCTCGGTCCGCTATGAGGGGCGCGAGCTTGTCGGCGCGTCCGAGGCTGATCTGCGCCGGGTGCGCGGCAATGACATCAGCTTCATCTTTCAGGAGCCGATGACCTCGCTGAACCCGCTTCACACGCTGGAGCAGCAGCTTGCCGAAAGCCTTGCCCTGCATCAAAGCCTGCATGGCGATGCGGCGCGGGCGCGGATCGTCGAGCTTTTGACCCGCGTTGGCATCCGCGACCCCGAGACGCGGCTGGCCGATTATCCGCACCAGCTGTCCGGCGGACAGCGGCAGCGGGTGATGATCGCGATGGCGCTGGCGAACCGCCCGGAACTCCTGATCGCGGACGAGCCGACGACGGCGCTCGACGTCACCATTCAGGCCCAGATCATGGAGCTTCTGGCCGAGCTGAAATCGGCCGAGAACCTCTCGATGCTGTTCATCAGCCACGATCTTGGCCTCGTGCGGCGCATCGCCGACCGGGTCTGCGTGATGAAGGGCGGCGAGATAGTCGAGCAGGGGCCGGTGGAACGGATCTTTGCCGATCCGCAGCACGAATATACACGCATGCTGTTGGCCGCAGAACCGACCGGTCGTGCGGATCCCATCCCGCGGGACGCGCCAGAGATCGTCGCGACGAAAAATCTGCGGATCTGGTTCCCGATCAAGCGCGGCTTCCTGCGCCGCACTGTCGGTCATGTGAAGGCGGTGAACGCCGCCAGCATCTCGGTCCGGGTGGGCGAGACACTGGGCGTGGTGGGCGAATCCGGTTCGGGCAAGACGACGCTCGCGCTGGCCATCATGCGCCTGATCGAGAGTGAGGGGCCGATCGTCTATATGGGCCGCGACATCTCGCAGCTTTCGGGGCGGGGGTTGCGGGCGCTGCGGCGCGACATGCAGATCGTCTTTCAGGATCCGTTCGGCAGCCTCTCGCCCCGGATGACGGTCGAGCAGATCATCTCCGAGGGGCTTGGCGTCCACGGGGTCGAGCCGGGCCGCAACCGGCGCGAGATGGTGGATGAGATCATGCGTGAGGTCGGCCTCGACCCCGCAACGATGCATCGCTATCCGCATGAGTTCTCGGGCGGTCAGCGCCAGCGCATCGCCATTGCCC
>NZ_DATMFA010000138.1:0-38531 GCF_035556475.1 Paracoccus sp. (in: a-proteobacteria)
CGCCATCTGCCGGGGCCGGAGGTTGAGTCCCGGCTCTTGGCACTGCGGGCGCACCCGTCCGAGATCAAGGCCACGATTGCCGCTGTCCGGGCCTTGGCGCAGGACATGGAAAGCGCGGCCCTGATCCTAGAGGGCAAGGAGGCGGAGGGCGGGGAACTGGCCGAGGCTGCTGCCCGGATCGGTCGCGGATACGGAGAAGATCGCCTGCGCACCACCGCCCGCTTGCGCGAGGTCGCGGGAATGCTGCGTCTCGACATAAGCAGGGCTGCGAAGCGTATGGCTGCGCTGGACCGACTGCACAGCATCGCTGCCACGGCGGCGCTGGCAACTGGCAAGGTCGACGCGTCCAAGATTGTCGGCAAGTTCCGCATTCCGCCGAGCATCGTGGACGCAGGCGCTGGACCTGCCGGGGTGCAAGCCCGTGCCCGCGACTACATCAGAAAACTGACGGAGGACTGATCATGTCGATGACCACCGAAGGCACCATGAAGTTCATAGAAGTCCTTGCCGAAGGCACAGGGGCCATCATCGCTGATGATCGCGTGCGCCTCGCGCGGCATCGCCTAGAAGTCGTGCGAGCGATGGTTCGTATCTGCGAGCGTCAGCTAGCGCAGGCTGAGGAAGACGCCTTTGCGGCAGATGCGCGGCAGCAGGCGGCAATCGACGCCTTCAAGGCTGAGCCTGCCGCCGAAAGCATCTTGGCGGCAGTCGAAAAAGCGGAGGGCCGCGAATGTTGAAAATCGGACCGGACGGCAAGCCGGTCATCGACCGGGCCAACGCCGCGCTGCGAAAAGAGGTCGAGACGCTGCGCACCGAGCTTGCCAGCCTGCGGGCGGGGGCCAAGGGCGAGGATGACACCCGCGCGGGACTGTTCGCACTGGAACGGATCGCGGATGGCATCGAACGGGGCCGGGCAACGCTGGTCGCGGGCCGACCATCCGGGCTGCTGGCCCTCGCGCTGGGGCTGGGAGACAAGAGATGATCCTGGACTCCGCGCAGATTCGTCATCTCGTCGGCTACGGCGCTGCCCTGATCCGGCTGGGTATCAGTCCGGTCGAATATGGCGATTGCCAGCTAGTGCCGGGGCCGGAAGGCCCGACCATCCGGCAGGCGGACATTCCCGCCGCGATCCGGGGCGAGGCCGAGGCGCTGGCGGCATTCGCCAGTCTGGCAGGCATTCCCGGCGCAGCTTACCGGCTGCTGTTCACCGAAGCCGGTGATCCTGATCGCGGGCGCTTGCTGACCCTCGCCGAGCTTCGGCCTTCGGATCGCGCAGCCATGACCCGCTGGCGAGGTGGCATTGCCGCCGCTGCCCTGATCGGCCGCACTTGCGAGCTTCTGGAACAGCGCGACATTGCCGCGTGGCAGGTCATGCGCACCCGAGCCGCGACGGCACATTGGCTGGCCGAGGTCATCAGCTTTGAGGCCGTTGAAGCGGCATCAGAGACGGCTTTCGGGGAATTGGCAGGACGCGGCGACCGGCCAGAAGACTGGTATGCCTTCGCCGCGAGGTTCGTCGCATGACGCCGGGCGTGCTAATTGGTCTGCATGAATACCGGCACACCATCGGGGCGGCGGTGGCGCTGGTGCATCTGGGCCTGTCCCGGCGTGCTTATGACCGGCAGCGCATCTGGATCATCGCCGACGATGACGGGGGCGAGTTCGCCTTGATGCGGGGTCGGGGGCTGGGTGATCTTCGCCTGTGGGCGCTACAGCTTTGCGCCTTCGCGCCTTTGGCGGGCTTGCCAGAGGCCCCTGACCTGATCCGGCGCGGAGAGGTCGAGGCGGTGCTGCCAGCTTGGCTGTCCGGCCCCGACATCGAACTGGCGCGCGACTGGAAAGGCGACCTGACGACCCCCGCCTTGATCGTCGCCGCCTGTCAGCAGGTCGAGGACAAGTTGGGCCTGATCCGGCTGCTGACCATCAGCGCCCTGATCGACGGCTTGAGCTTTGAGGCCGTCGAAGACCTGCCGCGACTTGAAGTTTTCTTGCCTTTCGACGCTGCGAAGGCGGCGCTGAACCGCGCGAATCTGGATATGGGAAGGATTGCCGCATGACCGAGGAAACCACTGTCCGCATCGCTGACCGTTCGCTGATCGGGCGTGCCGTCGCCGTGGCGCGGGGCCTGCCCCCCGGCAAGTTCATGGACCTCGCCGAACGCGCCTACGCGGGCGAGAGGCTGGAACACTACGACGCCTTGGCGCGAGCCTTGTCCGAAGGGATCAGGCCGAGCAACCGCACCCTTCGGCTGGGCTTCGATGAACTTCTTGTCCTGCTCATTGAGCAGCGCATCCGAAAGCTGGAAAGCGAAGGCACGAAGACCGTGACGCTGCACGAGCTTGCCGAGATTTACGTCTCAGCCCGCGACCAGATACTGCCGAGCGAGGCGGAAATGGCGGCAGGGTCTGCCGCGCCGACCGTGCCCCCGGCGATGCTGAACTGAGTTTCCCGGCCCGCACCGGGGAAGGGGCCGCGCGGGACGCCCGGCTGATCCACGTTCCCGGATCGGTCGGGCGTCGGTTCTACAGGTCGCGTTCCCAGCGCACCCGCTGCGGGATACGCTCGACCGTCCAGCCTGCCGCCCGTGCATCGTCGTGCGACCAGTCCCGGCCTTGTCGCCGCAAGCCGCGATCCGACAAGCACCGATGATGTTCATACCAGCGCACGCGAGGCGGTCGGAGCCGATAGAGCGCCTTGACCTTCACGGGCACCGCCCGGAAGCCGCAGGCGGCATAGATCACCCCGCGTTCCCCGGCCAACGGATCGCTATATGCGATCACCCGCCGCACCCCTTCCTTGCGCAAGGCCCGCAGCGCCCGCCCTATGAGCCAGCTAGCGGCATGTCGATGCGCGGCGGGGGTCGTGCAGCCGCGAGCCAGACAGGCCGTCTGACCCCCGTCTGCGAGCCTGTGACGGTCGAGGGTGAAGCCGACCAGCGCCATGACTTCCCCGGCAGGCGTGAAGGCGGCAAAGAACCTTTCCGCCATGCCGACATCCCCGAGCCATTCGTAACGTGCTATGATCGGGGCAGCGACCGCGCGGCTGACTTCCTCGACCTTGCAGCCTGCCAGCGTGACGGGGGCACTTATCTGTTCCAGTTCTGCCAGCGCCGCGACCTTCACCCGATGCTGGTGACAGACCCGCCCGCCCGCCTGATAACGGCTCGCGCGGTGCCGACAGGATTGCGAGCACAGGCGGGCGTCCTGCCGCTTGGCGCGGAACCGCGATCCGCAGATCGTGCAGGATCGGGAAGTCAGGGGTTGGGGGCGATAGGTGCGGACCATGCGCCGACGATAGTCGGGTTTTCGAGAGCCGGGCAAGCTCCTGCAATCCGGGTGTCTTACGCGTCTGACAGGGCAGGGCAGCGATTCGGGCTGATGTCCATGAAGGACGCGGGCCAAGTCCTTCGCGGGGCTGGATTACGACCCCTGACGCTACGTCACTGTCCGCCGAACCCGATCAGTCTCCTAGAAGTCTCCTAGGGGCCGGAAATGGAAAAGCCCACTGGATCAGTGGGCTCGTAACTCTCAGAAATCCTTGGGGATTTTTGGCTCCGGCGGTAGGGATCGAACCTACGACCAATTGATTAACAGTCAACTGCTCTACCGCTGAGCTACGCCGGAACACGGGGCGGTGTATAGCGGCGGTATCTGGGGTCGTCCAGAGGGGTGTCGCATTTTTTTCAAGAAAGTTTTCATCTATCTGAAAATAAAAGAAAATATGGCTACAGAGCGGTGAATATCGTGTCGGCGGAAAGGGTTGCGGAAGGTCGGACCGCACCAAGTTCGGCCAGCGCGATCAGGTGGGCCAGAACATTCCTCCGCGCGGCAGGCAGAAGTTGCGGGGGAATGTCGTAGATTCGCGCGGCAAGCGCCGCGGCGTCGCCCGGCTTTTCGCGCAGGGCGGCGAGGATCTGGGCGGTGCGGTCGCGCCGATGGGCGGCGAGTTCGGCGATCCGGGTCGCGGGCGTCTCGACCGGATCGCCATGGGCGGGCAGCAGGCGCGCCGGATTCTCGGCCCCGATCCGGGTGAGCGAGCGGAAATAATCCGCGAGATCCCCGTCGGGCGGCGAGATCAGGGTCGAGGACCAGCCCATCACCAGATCACCGCAAAAGATCCAGTCCTGCCAGCGAAAGCTGAGATGGCCGGCGAAATGTCCGGGCGTGTGGATCGTGGTCAGGGACCATTCCTCGTCCTCGACCACCTCGCGGTCGCCGAGCAGGATGTCGGGCAGGAAGGCGCGGTCGAGCCCCTCGCCGCCGTCAAGCCCGCCCTCCAGCGCCAGCCGGTGCATCAGGGGCGAGCGTCCGGCCTCGGGCGGGCCGAAGGCGAGGATCGGCGCGCCGGTCGCCTCGGCGAGGGCGGCCGCCCCCTCGGAATGATCGAGATGGGCATGGGTGACGAAGATATGGCTGATCCGCCCGGCCCCTGCTGCGGCGAGAATCGCCTCGCGATGGGCGGGCAGGTCGGGGCCGGGGTCGATCACCGCGATCCGCCTGTGGCCAAGCAGGAAGGTATTGGTGCCCGGCCCGGTCAGGGGCGAGGGATTGGCGGCGGTAATGACCCGCAGGGCTTCCGAGTGATGCGTCATGGCGCTAACCTAACCTGCGTCCGGGCGACTGGGGAAGACACCGGAGGAAGGCCGAGCATGGAATTCGAATGGTTGAAGAGGGTGATGCCGCGCGGGCTTTACGGTCGTGCCGCGCTGATCCTGTTCCTGCCGGTCGTCGTGGTCACGATCGTGGTGACAGTCATGTTCCTGCAACGCCATTTCGAGGACGTGACGCGGCAGATGACCGCCAGCATGACGCGAGAAATCGCGCTGGTGGCGGAGCGGATCGACGATGCACCCGACATGGACGCCGCCCGGCGCGCCGCGGAGAGCGAGACCGAGCCGCTGGAACTGCAGCTGATCATGCCGGCGGATGTGCCGCCGCGCGACTGGCGCGTCTTCTATGACCTTTCGGGCCGCGTGGTGATCAGCGAGATGCATCGCCGCGTGCCGCAGGTCGAGGGGGTCGACCTTGGCGAGAGTCGCGAGGTCAGGGTGACGCTGGGCAGCAAGTTCGGCGCCTATCAGCTGGTGTTCCCGCGTGAGAGGGTCAGCGCCTCGAACCCGCACCAGCTTCTGGTGCTGATGATCGGGACCTCGCTGCTGATGACCGCCATCGCCACCGTCTTCTTGCGCAACCAGTTGCGCCCGATCAAGCGGCTGGCGCGGGCGGCCGAGGAATATGGCAAGGGCCGGATCATCCCCTATCGCCCGGTCGGCGCGACCGAGATCCGCAGCGCCGGCACCGCCTTTCTGGAAATGCGCTCGCGGATCGAACGGCAGAACGAACAGCGCAAGCTGATGCTTTCGGGGATCAGCCATGACCTGCGGACACCGCTGACGCGGCTGCGGCTGGGGATCTCGATGCTGTCGCCGGATCTGCCGCCGGAGCAGGAGGAGATTGCCGGGCTCGAGGAGGATGTGGCGGCGATGGGGCGGATGATCGACGCCTTTCTGGTCCATGCCCGCGAAACGGCGCAGGATGCCCCCCCGGTCGCGATCCCGGCGCTGGAATTCGTGCGCGGCATCGTCGCCGATGCCCAGCGTGGCGGCCAGTCGGTCAGTCTGGGCGAAATACAGGGCGATCCCGGCGGTCGGGCGACCTTCCGCCGCGACAGCCTGCGTCGCGCGGTCGAGAACCTGATCGGCAATGCCGTGCGCTATGGCGACCATGCCGAGGTCGAGGCGGCACTGGGGCCAAGCTATTTTCGGATCTCGGTCGAGGATGACGGGCCGGGCATTCCCGCTGAACGGCGCGAGGAGGCGATGAGACCCTTCACCCGCCTCGATCTGGCGCGGAACCAGAACCAGGTCCAGGGGGTGGGGCTCGGCCTCTCGATCGCGGCCGATATCGCGCGGGCGCATGGCGGGCAGCTCCGGCTGGTGAACGGCGCGCGGATGGGCGGTCTCAGGGCCGAGATCGTCATCCCGAGGTGACGCGGCGGAGTTGCCGTTCGCGCGCCCAGTCGCTAAGGCTGTGAGAAATAACGAAGCAAGAGGAACGCAGGATGCGGGCATTTGTATTTCCCGGCCAGGGCGCCCAGGTCATCGGCATGGGACGTGAGCTGGCCGAGGCCTATCCGGCCGCGCGCGACGTGTTTGCCGAAGTGGACGAGGCGCTTGGCGAGAAGTTGTCCGACCTGATCTGGAACGGCGATATCGAGATGCTGACCCTGACGCAGAATGCGCAACCGGCGCTGATGGCGACCTCGATGGCGGCGTTCCGGGCGCTGGAGGCGGAAGGCTTCGGGATCAAGGATGCCGATTTCGTTGCCGGTCACTCGCTGGGCGAATATTCCGCGCTTTGCGCCGCCGGGGCGCTGGGGCTTTCCGATACCGCGCGCCTCTTGCGGCTGCGCGGACAGGCGATGCAGGAGGCGGTGCCGGTCGGGCAGGGCGCGATGGCCGCGATCCTCGGCCTCGACTTTGCGACTGTCGACCAGATCGCGCGCGACGCGGCCGAAGGCGAGGTCTGCCAGGCCGCGAATGACAATGATCCGGCGCAGGTGGTGATCTCGGGTCACAAGGCGGCGGTCGAGCGTGCGGCGGCGCTGGCCAAGGAGCGGGGCGCGAAACGCGCGCTGATGCTGCCGGTCTCGGCGCCCTTCCATTCGGCGTTGATGCAGCCGGCTGCGGCCGTGATGGCCGAGGCGCTGGCGGCGGTCGAGATCGCCACCCCGGCGGTTCCGCTGGTTGCCAATGTGCGGGCCGAGCCGGTATCCGATCCGGGCGTGATCCGCCGCCTGCTGGTCGAGCAGGTCACGGGCTCGGTGCGCTGGCGCGAATCCGTCGCCTTCATGGCCGGGGCCGGCGTCACCGAATTCTGGGAGATCGGCGCGGGCAAGGCGCTTTCGGGCATGATCAAGCGCATCGCGAAGGACGCGGTGACGAAGAACATCGGCACGCCTGCGGATATCGCGGCGCTGAAGGCGTGAAGAGGGGGCTCTGCCCCCATCCCTGCGGGATTCCCCCGGGGTATTTCGAGAAACAGTGAAGAGGCTTCGAGATGTTTGATCTGACCGGCAAGAATGCCCTGATCACGGGCGCATCGGGCGGGATCGGCGGCGCGATCGCCCAAGCCTTGCACGAGGCGGGCGCGACGGTCGCGCTGTCAGGGACGCGCGAGCCGCCGCTGCGTGAACTGGCCGAGACGCTTGGCGAGCGGGCGCATGTGGTGACGGCGAACCTTGGTGATGCCGCCGCCGTCGAGGCCCTGCCGAAGGCCGCGGCCGAGGCCATGGGCAGCGTCGACATCCTGGTCAACAATGCCGGGATCACGCGCGACAACCTGTTCATGCGCATGTCCGACGAGGAATGGGCGCAGGTTCTTGACGTGGACCTGACCTCGAACTTCCGGCTGTGCCGGGGTGTGCTGCGCGGCATGATGAAGGCGCGCTGGGGCAGGATCGTCAACATCACCTCGGTGGTGGGTGCGACCGGAAATCCGGGGCAGGGCAATTATGCCGCGGCCAAGGCCGGGCTGGTCGGGATGTCGAAGAGCCTGGCCTATGAGGTCGCCTCGCGCGGGATCACGGTGAACTGCGTGGCGCCGGGCTTTATCGAGACCGCGATGACCGGGAAGCTGAACGAGGACCAGAAGGCGCGGATCCTGGGGCAGATCCCTGCCGGGCGCATGGGCAATCCCAGGGAAATCGCCGCTGCCGTCCTTTATCTTGCCAGCGCCGAGGCAGGCTATGTCACCGGTGCGACCTTGCATGTCAACGGCGGTATGGCGATGCTGTGAACTTCGGTTTATCCGGTTGCAAGATCACGTTCGCGTGCTATATCCCGCGAACAAGGCTGCAGGGCATCCGCTCTGGGCTGGCGTCGGCGCAAGCCGTCACATCTTGGGCGGATGCCCGCGAAAATGAGGAAGAGACATGAGCGATATTGCTGATCGCGTGAAGAAAATTGTCGTCGAGCATTTGGGCGTTGACGAGGACAAGGTGACCGAGAGCGCCTCCTTCATCGACGATCTGGGCGCCGATTCTCTGGATACCGTCGAACTGGTCATGGCTTTCGAAGAAGAGTTCGGGATCGAGATCCCGGATGACGCGGCCGAAACCATCCAGACTTTCGGCGACGCCGTGAAATTCATCCAGGGCGCGGTCTGACCCGATCGTCGCTTTCTGGCGGAACGATGGCGGTGCTTTCCTGAGGGAAAGCGCCGCCTTTTCTTTTGGGTTGGAAGAGCTTGGCGGATGGAACCTCGGCCGGTGATGCCGGGTTGTCTGAGCGAACCCGAAAGAAGATGGAGACAGCCATGGCAGTGAACCTGAAAGGCCTGACCGACAATGCCCGCAAGACCGCGATTGCCGAGCTGAACGCGCGGCTTGCCGATGCGGTGGCGCTTTCGGCGGCGATCAAGCAAGCGCATTGGAACGTGAAGGGCCGGAATTTCATCGCCGTCCACGAGCTTTTCGACACGACCTTCGCCAACCTGCAGGTGCATGTCGACGAAATGGCCGAGCGCGTGCAGCAGCTTGACGGCGTGGCGGTGGGCACGGTCGAAAAGGTCGCCAAGGCCAGCACGATCAAGGAATATCCGACCGACCTGACCAAGGCCGAGGATCACATCAAGGCCATTTGCGAGCGGATGCGCGACTATGGCGCGAAGGTCCGGGCGGCGATCGACACGACCGACGAGGCGGGCGACGCGGATACCGCCGATCTGTTCACCGGGGCTTCGCGGACGGCGGACAAGGATCTGTGGTTCCTCGAAAGCCATCTGGAATAAATCCGGGCGGGCAATGAAAAAACCGGGGCATTGCCCCGGTTTTCGCTTGTCTGGTGGTCTGGATTACTTGGGCATCGGGGCGGTGATGCCCTCGACATAGAAGTTCATACCCGAGAGTTCCTCGTCCGTGGCCTTCTGCCCTTCGGCCAGCCAGTCGCTGCCGTCCTGCTTCTTCAGCGGCCCGGTGAAGGGGTGATGCTCGCCCGAAGCGATCTGCGCCTTCAGCGCCTCGGCCTCGGCCTTGACCTCGGCGGGGACGGCGTCGGTGATCTCGCCGATCACCACCTCGCCGTCGCCGATGCCCAGCCAGACGCCATGCGACTGCCAGCTGCCGTCGAGAACCTGGCCCACGCGCTTGATGTAATAGGGCGCCCAGTTGTCGACGATCGAGGAGATGCGGGGCGAGGGCGCGAAGCTTGCCATGTCGGAGGCCTGACCGAAGCCGAGGGCGCCGGCCTCCTGTGCCTTGGCCAGCGGCGCGGTCGAGTCGGTGTGCTGCATGAGGACGTCCACGCCCTCGGCGATCAGGGCGGCGGCGGCATCGGCCTCTTTCGCGGGATCGAACCAGCTATAGGCCCAGACCACCTTCATCTCGACATCCGGGTTCACCTTCTTGGCGTGGATATAGGCCGAGTTGATGCCCTGCACGACCTCGGGGATCGGGAAGGAGCCGATATAGCCGATCTTGTTCGACTTGGTCATGCGGCCAGCGATGGTGCCGATGACGGCGCGGCCTTCGTAGAAGCGGGCGTCATAGGTCGCGAGGTTGTCGGCGCGCTTGTAGCCGGTCGCGTGCTCGAACTTGATGTCGGGGAATTTCTTGGCGACGTTCACGGTCGCGTCCATGAAGCCGAAGCTGGTCGCGAAGATCAGCTTGTTGCCGGCCAGCGCCAGCTGGGTCAGCGCGCGTTCGGCATCGGCGCCTTCGGGAACGCTTTCGATGAAGGTCGTCTCGACCTTGTCGCCATATTGCTCCTCGACCGCCTTGCGGGCCAGGTCGTGCTGATAGGTCCAGCCGCCATCGCCGACCGGGCCGACATAGATGAAGCCGATCTTCAGCTTTTCGTCCTGGGCGAATGCCGGCAGGGCCGAGGCCGCCATCAAAGCGGCGGCGCTGCCGAGAAGGGTTCTGCGTTTCATGGTCTCTCTCTCCTGAGGAATGTCGCCGCCTTAGCGCAGCGCATGGAAGGGCCGGCCAAGCGAGCCGGGTGCGGCCCCCCCGCTCGAGCGGCCGAATTTCTGTCGCGCCGAGATCAGCACGAGGACGATGATCGTCGCGAGGTAGGGCGCCATGCTGAGAAGCTGGACCGGGACCGCGACCCCCGCCGCCTGCAGGCGCAGTTGCAGGACCGTGACCCCGCCGAAAAGCCATGCTCCCGCCAGCGCGCCCCAGGGGTTCCATTGCGCGAAGACGACGATGGCGAGCGCGATCCAGCCCGCACCTGCAGTCATGCCCTCGGTCCATTGCAGGACGGTCGCGATCGAGATGTAGGCCCCGCCCAGACCCGCCATGGCGCCGCCAAAGGCAATCGCGCCGATGCGCACGGCGCGGACCGGATAGCCGAGGCCATGAGCCGCGTCATGGTTCTCGCCCACGGCGCGCAGGACCAGCCCCGCGCGTGAGCGCATCAGGAACCACCAGACCAGCGGCACCATCAGAAGGCCCAGCCAGATCATCAGGTTGAGGCCAAGGGGACCGGCCATCATCGGGGGCGCCTTGACCCCCTCATAGGGCTTGCCGAACATGGCGGTCAGCCCGAGGCCGAAAAGGGTCAGCGCGAGGCCGGTCGCAACCTGATTGGACAGCAGATACTGGGTCAGGATGGCGAAGATCATCGAGAGCGCCGCACCCGCCACGGCGGCGGCCACGAAGCCCGGTGCGGGGCTGCCGGTGGCGTTGGCGACGGCAAAGCCGGCCAGCGCGCCGCCGATCATCATGCCCTCGACCCCGAGGTTCAGGACGCCCGCGCGCTCGACCACCAACTCGCCCAAGGCGGCGAAAAGGATCGGGGTCGCCGCGCCCAGCAGCAGCACGAAGACGGCAATCGGGTCGATCATCATGCGCGCCTCCGAATGCGGTAGCGGGTCAGCAGGTCAAAGCCCAGCAGGAAGAACAGCAGCATCCCCTGAAAGACCTGCACGGTCGCGGCGGGCAGTTGCAGCATCATCTGCGCCAATTCGCCCCCGATATAGGTCAGGGCAAGGAGGAGGCCCGCCAGCAGGATGCCAAGCGGGTGCAAACGGCCGAGGAAGGCCACGATGATCGCGGTGAAGCCGTAGCCCGAGCCGAAATTCTCGGTGATCTGCCCGGCTGGTCCTGCGGCCTCGAAAAGCCCGGCAAGGCCCGCCAGCGCGCCCGAGACGCCAAGGCACAGCGCCACCAGACGCTCGGGCCGGACACCGGCGAAGCGCGCGGCGCGGGGTGCGGCGCCGGCGGTGCGGATATGAAAGCCCAGCATGTGCCGCGACATCACGAACCATGTCACGACAAGCGCGAGGACCGCGGCGATCACGCCCCAATGCAGCCCGGTATTCGCGATCAGTTCGGGGTTCGAGGCCGCGGGATATTGCTGGAGGTTGCGCGAGCCGGGGAAGTTGAAGCCCTCGGGGTTCTTCAGCGGACCGAAGGCCATCCATGCCGCGATCTTCTGCGCGACATAGACCAGCATCAGCGAGACGAGGATCTCGGAGGCGCCGAACCAGTTCCTCAGCATCGCCGGGATCAGGCCCCAGGCGCAGCCGCCAAGCGCGCCGGCGAGGATCATGGCCGGAAAGATCCAGAAGGCCTCGAGCGGATAGGCGGCGAGCGCCACCGCCGCGCCGCAGATGCCGCCGATGATATATTGCCCCTCGGCCCCGATGTTCCAGATGCCGGCGCGGAAGCCCAGCGACAGGCCGGCGGCGATCAGGATCAGCGGCCCGGCCTTCACCAGCAGTTGCGGGCGCGAATAGCTGGCGGCGGGACCGAAAAGCGGATCCCAGAAGATCGTGCGGATCGAGGCGACAGGATCAAAGCCGAGCGCGGCGAACAGGAGGCCGCCCACGATCATCGTCGCGATCACCGCCATGATCGGGGTCGCGATCTGCCACAGCAGGGGGGCGCTGGCGCGTGGCTCAAGCCGGAACATGGCCGACCTCCATCCCATGCGCGCCGCCCAGCATCAGGCCAATCTCGTCGATCGTCAGGCCATCGGTCGGGCGCGGGGCGGAAAGCCGCCCCTCGTTCAGGGCGCAGAAGCGGTCGGAAAGTTCCAGCAATTCATCAAGATCCTGGCTGATGACGATGATTCCGGCGCCATTCGCCGCAAGGTCCAGAAGCGCCTGACGGATGGCAGCGGCCGCGCCGGCATCGACGCCCCATGTCGGCTGGTTCACCACCAGAACGCGCGGCCGTCCCAGCACCTCGCGCCCGATGACGAATTTCTGCAGGTTGCCGCCCGAAAGCGCGCCGGCGGCGGTGCCGGGGCCGGGGGTGCGCACGTCGAAGGCCGCGATGACGCTTTCCGCGAAACGCCGCGCCGCGCCATGGTCGATCAGGCCGTGGCGCGCGAGGTTCTGGCGCGAGGCGGCGGTCAGCAGCGTGTTTTCGGTCAGGCTGAACTCGGGGACGGCGGCATGTCCCAGCCGATCCTCGGGCGCCGCGAGCAGTCCGGCGCGGCGCCGTGCCTCAGGCCCGAAAGCCGAGAGGTCGGTTCCGTCGAGGGTGATCGTGCCCGGCGCGGTCGTCACCTCACCCGAAAGCGCGGCGAGCAGCTCCTCCTGTCCGTTGCCGGCGACGCCGCCGATGCCCAGGATCTCGCCCGCATGGAGACGGAGCGCGATCTCCCGCAGCCTGATCCCGCCCGAGGCCGGGGTGACGAGGCCGCTGACCGCCAGAACCTGCGCGCCGGGGCTGCGGCCCGAACGGTCCACGACCCGCATCTCGGTCCCGACCATCATCGCCGCAAGCTCGCGCGAGCTGTGGGCGCGCGGCTCGACCGTGCGGATGACCTTGCCATGGCGCAGGATGGTGGCGCGGTCGCAATGGCCGCGGATCTCGTCCAGCTTGTGGCTGATATAGAGGATCGCGGTCCCGGCAGCGGCCAGTTGGCGCAGCGTCGCGAACAGGATCTCGGCCTCTTGCGGTGTGAGGACGCTGGTGGGCTCGTCCATGATCAGCAGGCGCGGGTTCTGGAGCAGGCAACGCAGGATCTCGACCCGCTGCCGCTCTCCTGCGGAAAGGGTGGCCACGCGCCGCGCCGGGTCCAGCGGCAGGCCGTAGCTGCGCGAGAGTTCGGCGATGCGGCGGGCAAGCTCGGCCCGGGGCGGCGGGTTCTCCATCCCGAGCGCGATGTTCTCGGCGACGCTCAGCGCATCGAAGAGCGAGAAATGCTGGAACACCATCGCGACGCCCGCAGCCCGCGCGGCACGCGGATCGGCCGGGGCATGGGCCGCGCCCATCAGCGTCATGTGCCCGTCATCGGGGCGGACGAGGCCGTAGATCATCTTGACGAGGGTGGATTTTCCCGCGCCATTCTCGCCCAGCAGCGCGTGGATTTCCCCTGCCTCGACAGAGAAGCTGATATCGTCATTGGCGCGCACGCCGGGATAGGTCTTGCCCAGGCCCTCCGCCCGGAAAATATTGGTCACGTTGCGCGCCTCTTACATTTTAGGCCAAGCATTAGCGCTTTTCCGCCATTGGGCAATTGAACAGTTGGACAGGTCGCGCCTAGATTGGCGGCATGCCGGAAAATTCGCCCCGATTCATTCACCTGCGCACGCATTCCGAACACTCCTTGCTGGAAGGTGCCGTGCCGGTCAAGAAACTTGCTGATCTTGCAGCACAAAACGGAATGCCCGCAGTTGCGCTGACGGACACGAACGCTCTTTTTGCAGCGTTGGAGTTTTCGGTCAAGGCGCAGGATGCGGGCATCCAACCCATCATCGGATGCCAGGTGACGCTGGAGGCCGCAGCCACCGGACCCGTTGTTCTGCTGGCGCAAAATGAGGCAGGCTGGCTCAATCTGATGAAGCTTTCGAGCTGCCTCTATCTTCGTGACGGTGCGTCACTTCCCCATGTCCTGCCAGAGGAGCTGGAGGCCCATGCCGAGGGGCTGATCTGCCTGACCGGCGGCGCGCTGGGTCCGGTCGGACAGCTTGTCGCGCAAGGCCGCCTGCCGGAGGCGAGGGCGCTGGTCGAACGGCTGGCCGCGGCCTTCCCGACGCGGCTTTACGTCGAGCTTCAGCGCCACAAGGACGGGAACGGCGCCCCGGTGCCCGAGGAGCAGGCGGCCGAGGGCGGCATGATCGACCTTGCCTATCAGCTCGACCTGCCGCTGGTTGCCACCAATGATGTCTATTTCCCCAAGGCCGAGCTTTTTGCCGCGCATGACGCGCTGATCTGCATTTCCGACCGCAGCTATGTCGACCAGACCGCGCCGCGCCGCCGGTTGACGCCCGACCATTACTTCAAGACCCCGGCCGAGATGGCGACGCTCTTCGCCGACCTGCCCGAGGCGATCGAGAACACGGTGGAAATCGCGCAGCGCTGCGCCTTCGCCGTCAAGAAGCACAAGCCGATCCTGCCGCGCTTTGCCGATGACGAGGTCGAGGAACTGCGCCGTCAGGCCTGGGACGGGCTGCGGGCGCGGCTGGCGATCATTCCCCATGCCGTCACGGTCGAGGAATACGAGGAACGGCTGCGGTTCGAGCTGGGCATCATCGAGCAGATGGGCTTCCCCGGCTATTTCCTGATCGTCGCCGATTTCATCAAATGGGCCAAGGATCAGGGCATTCCGGTCGGGCCGGGCCGGGGCTCAGGCGCGGGCAGCCTCGTGGCCTATGCGCTGACCATTACCGACCTTGACCCACTGCGCTACTCCCTGCTGTTCGAGCGCTTCCTGAACCCCGAGCGGGTTTCGATGCCGGACTTCGACATCGACTTCTGCATGGACCGGCGCGAGGAAGTGATCCGCTACGTTCAGGAGAAATACGGCCGCGACAAGGTGGGCCAGATCATCACCTTCGGCGCGCTGCTCTCCAAGGCCGCCGTGCGCGACGTGGGGCGCGTGCTGCAACTGCCCTTCGGTCAGGTCGACCGCCTGTCGAAGATGATCCCGGTCGAGGGGGTGAAGCCCGTCAGCGTCACCAAGGCCCTGGCCGATGAGCCGCGCCTGCGCGAGGCCGCGAAAGAGGAGGTCGTCGCCCGCCTGCTGGATTACGCCGCCAAGCTCGAGGGTTTGCTGAGGAACGCCTCGACCCACGCGGCGGGCGTGGTGATCGGGGACAGGCCGCTCGACAAGCTGGTGCCGCTTTACCGCGACCCGGCCTCCGACATGCCGGCGACGCAGTTCAACATGAAATGGGTCGAGCAGGCCGGGCTGGTGAAGTTCGACTTCCTTGGCTTGAAGACCCTGACCGTGATCCAGAACGCCGTCGACCTGATCAACGGGGGCGGGCGGCCGCTGCATGTCGCCGCCGACGGGCGCGAGCTTTACCAGCCCGCGGCGGGGGCCGAGAACCAGATCAACCTGATCCCGCTCGATGACAAGGAAAGCTACGACCTCTTCGCCAGCGCCCGGACGGTCGCGGTGTTCCAGGTCGAAAGCTCGGGCATGATGGATGCGCTCCGGCGCATGAAGCCCACCTGCATCGAGGATATCGTCGCGCTGGTCGCCCTCTATCGCCCCGGCCCGATGGAGAACATCCCGACCTATTGCGAGGTCAAGAACGGGCTGCGCGAACTGGAATCGCTGCATCCGACCATCGACCCGATCCTGGCCGAGACGCAGGGCATCATCGTCTATCAGGAACAGGTGATGCAGATCGCGCAGGTCATGGCGGGCTACAGCCTTGGCGGCGCCGACCTTTTGCGCCGCGCCATGGGCAAGAAGATCGCCGAGGAAATGGCGAAGGAGCGGCCGAAGTTCGTCGACGGCTGCGCCGCGCAGGGCATCGACAAGAAGAAAGCCGGCGAGGTCTTCGACCTTCTCGAGAAATTCGCGAATTACGGCTTCAACAAGTCGCACGCCGCCGCCTATGCCGTGGTCAGCTATCAGACCGCATGGCTGAAGGCGAACCACCCGGTCGAGTTCATGGCCGCGGTGATGAACTGCGATATCCATCTGACCGACAAGCTGGCCGTCTACAAGCGCGAAGCCGACCGCATGGGGATCGAGACGGTCCCACCTTGCGTCAACCGCTCGCAGGCGACGTTCAGCGTCAAGGAGGGGCGGATCGTCTATGCGCTTGGCGCGCTGAAGGGCGTCGGCGTCGATGCAATGCGCATGATCGTCGAGGCGCGGGGTGACACGCCCTTCCGCGACCTGCATGATTTCGCCCGCCGCGTCGACATGAAGCGCGTGGGCAAGCGCCCGCTGGAGATGCTGGCCCGCGCCGGTGCCTTCGATATTCTCGATGAAAGCCGCTCCAAGGTGCTGAAATCCCTTGATGGTCTGGTCGCGTGGTCGGCTGCGGTGCAATCGGCTGCGGCTTCCAGCCAATCCTCGCTTTTCGGCGGGGGCGAGGATCTGCCGCCGCCGCGCCCGGTCCCGGCGCCGATCTGGATGCCGGCCGAGAAGTTGGGCGAGGAACATGCCGCCGTGGGCTTTTACCTGTCGGGGCATCCGCTGGATGATTATCTTCCGGCGCTGCGGCGCAAGAACGTCCAGACCCTGGCCGAGGTGACGCAGGCGGCGGCGGATGGCGCGCTGGTCGCCTCGCTGGCCGGGACAGTCGCCTTCCGGCAGGAGAAGAAGTCGGCGCGCGGCACGCGCTTCGCCTTCGTGGGCCTCTCCGATCCGACCGGCCTTTACGAGGTCACGGTGTTCTCGGACACGCTCGACGCGCATCGCCAGCATCTGGAGCCGGGCGAGAATGTCGTCCTGCAGGTGCAGGTCGAGCCTTCGGGCGATCAGGTCAAGCTGCTGGCCCGCAGCGTCACGCCGCTGGAGCAGGCGGTTGCGGATGCGGGCGCGAACCGGCTGGCGGTCGAGATTGCGGGCCTCGATGCCGTGCCGGGCATTGCCGAGGCGCTGGCCCGCATCCAGTCCGAGGTCAACGCCCCCATGCGCGCCCGCGGGCCGATCACCCTGCGGCTTCGGGATGGCGACGATCTGGTCGATATCGAGATCACCGAGGATGCGCCCTTGACCACGCCCGCCCGTCAGGCGCTGCGGATCATTCCCGGCGTGCTGGAGGTGCTGGAGGAATAGTCACGCGCCGCGCGGGGCGAACAGGATCACCGCCGCGCCGATCAGGCAGATCAGCGCGCCGGTCATGTCCCAGCGGTCGGGGCGCACCCCCTCGACCAGCCAGAGCCAGATCAGCGAGGCGGCGATATAGATCCCGCCATAGGCGGCATAGGCGCGGCCCGCCGCGTCCGAGGGCACCAGCGTCAGCGCGCAGGCGAAGATGATCAACGAGGCGACGCCCGGCACAGCCCAAAGGGGCGACTTGCCCAGCCGCAGCCATGCCCAGAAGGCGAAGCATCCCGCGATCTCGGCAAGGGCGGCAAGGATGAAGGCGAATGCGGTCGGCATCTGTTTCCGATAGCTGCAAAAGAAAAGCCCCGCACAGATGGCGGGGCTTTCCGAAGAGCGTCTTAGTTGCGGGCCTTGTCGACCATCTTGCCCTTGGAGATCCAGGGCATCATGGCGCGCAGCTTCTCGCCGACCTTCTCGATCTGGTGTTCGTCGTTGATGCGACGGGTCGCCTTGAAGAAGGGCTGGCCAACGGCGTTTTCCTGCATGAAGTCGCGCACGAACTTGCCGGTCTGGATGTCGGTCAGCACGGCTTTCATGCGGGCCTTGGTTTCCTCGTAGGGCAGGATGCGCGGACCCGAGACATATTCGCCATATTCGGCGGTGTTCGAGATCGAGTAGTTCATGTTCGCGATGCCGCCTTCATAGATCAGGTCGACGATCAGCTTCACTTCGTGCAGGCACTCGAAATAGGCCATTTCCGGCTCGTAGCCGGCTTCGACCAGGGTTTCGAAGCCCATGCGGATCAGTTCGACCAGACCGCCGCACAGAACGGCCTGCTCGCCGAACAGGTCGGTTTCGCATTCCTGACGGAAGTTCGTCTCGATGATGCCCGAGCGGCCGCCGCCGATCGCCGAGCAATAGGAAAGGCCGATATCCATCGCCTTGCCGGTCGCGTCGTGGTGAACCGCCACGAGGCAGGGGACGCCGCCGCCCTTGACATATTCGCCGCGAACCGTGTGGCCGGGGCCTTTCGGAGCCATCATGATGACGTCGACGCCGGGCTTCGGCTCGATCAGGCCGAAATGCACGTTCAGGCCGTGGGCAAAGGCAATCGCCGCGCCTTCGCGGATATTGTCATGGACGTATTTGCGATAGGTTTCGGCCTGAAGCTCGTCGGGCATGGTGAACATGACCAGATCGGCCCATGCGGCGGCTTCGGCGATGCCCATGACCTTCAGGCCTTCGGCTTCGGCCTTCGCGGCCGAGGGCGAGCCTTCGCGAAGCGCGACGACGACGTTCTTCGCGCCCGAGTCGCGCAGGTTCAGGGCATGGGCGTGGCCTTGGCTGCCATAGCCCAGCATGGCGATTTTCTTGTCCTTGATCAGGTTCACATCGCAGTCGCGATCATAGTAAACGCGCATCAGAGTCTCTCCTCATTCCGATGGGGCGGTTGTAGCAAGGACTCTCCGCCAATTTTGTGCAATCTTCCCATTGGTTCTGGAATATTCGCGAAAATCATGCCATGTTGCGAGGCAAGGTGAGAAAATCATGCCCGACGCGACTGACCGACGCATCCTGCGCCAACTTCTTCTGGACCCCGAGATCGGCAATGCCGAACTGGCCGAACGTGCCGGCGTGACGCCGGCAAGCCTGTGGCGGCGTCTTGACCGGATGCGCGAAACCGGCGTGATCCGCGCGATCGAGAGCCGGATCGACTGGCGCAAGCTGGGCTATGAGGTGCAGGTCAGCCTGCGCTTCACCCTCGACAAGACCGAGCCGCGCGCCTTCGACAATTTCGTTGCTGCCGCCCGCAAGGTGCCCGAGGTGACGGAAATCCAGACCTTCCTCGGCTCGGTCGACCTGCGGCTGTCGGTCATCGCGCGGGACATGGCGCATTGGCAGGATCTTTACCGCGACAGCATCCTGACCCTGCCGCATGTTTCGGATTCCGATGCGCTGATGCTGGTCAGCACCATCAAGGACGTGCAGGAGCTTTCGCTGTGAGCGATGCTGCTTTTTCCCCTGACGCCACCGATCTGGCGATCCTGCGCCTGCTGGCCGAGGATGCGACGCGCAGCGCGGCCGAGGTCGGGCGGGCGCTGGGGATGACCCAGCCAGCGACATGGCGACGGATCAAGCGCCTGACCGATGCCGGCGTGATCGCGGGCCGCCGCATCGTGGTCGATGAGGCGGCCCTCGGCTTTGGCGTCACGGTTTTCCTTGGCATCCGCCTTGCCGCCAAGGGCCGCGCCAGCCTTGAGGATTTCGAGCGCGCCGTGACCGCCATCCCCGAGGTGCAGACGGTCCAGCACGTCCTGGGCCAATTCGACTATCGCTTGCGGGTCCGCGCCCGCGACATCGCTGATTTCGAACGCATCCTGCGGCGCCGGATCATGACCCTGCCGGGCATCGGACAGGTCGAGGCGAACGTCATGCTGTCCGAGGAGCGCCGGCCCGGTCCGCTTTAGGTCACACTGTTGTTGGCTTGCAATATCGGGCGCGACGCGCCAATCAGTTCCGACCCGACAGACAGGTGATCGATGGCAAGCCCGGCTCCGTTCTCGCGTTACGAATTCATGATCGCCTGGCGCTATCTGCGCGCCCGCCGGTCCGAGGGCGGGGTCAGCGTGATGACATGGATCAGCCTGATCGGGATCACGCTGGGCGTCATGGCGCTGATCGCCACGCTGGCCGTGCGCACCGGCTTCCGGGCCGAGTTCGTCGACACCATCCTTGGCGCGAACGCGCATAGCACGGTCTATTACGCCCCGACCTCGTTCTATAACGAGCTGACCGAGGAAAACTACGTCACCCCCGGCCGGATCGAGGATTACGACGCGCTGTCCGCAAAGATGGCGGCGCTGCCGGGCGTCACCCGCGCCACGCCGGTCGTGCGCGGGCAGGTGATGGCCAGCCAGAACGACGCGAATAACGTGGCCGAGGTCTATGGCCTCAGCCTCTATGCGCTGAAGGCGATCCCGCGCATTGCCGACCCGGAAACCGGGATGGGCAATATCAACGATTTCGATAGGGGCATCGCCATCGGCTCGGGCCTCGCGCGCGAGCTTGGCGTGGGGGTGGGCGATCGGGTACGCCTGATCTCGCCCGACGGGGCGCAGACCGCCGTAGGGACGACGCCCCGCGTCGAATCCTACGAGGTCGCCTATGTCTTCACCGCCGGGCGCTATGACATCGACCGCACCCGCATCTACATGCCGATGGCCGAGGCGCAGAACTATTTCAACCGCGAGGGCGTCGCGGACGAGATCGAGGTCTTTGTCGATGACCCGGAACGCATCGACGACTGGACGCAGCCGCTGCTGGAGGCCGCGGGCGAGCGGGCGCAGATCTGGACCTGGCGCGACGCCTCCGGCTCGTTCCTGAAGGCGCTGGATGTCGAGGATGACGTGATGTTCATCATCCTCTCGATCCTGGTGCTGATCGCCTCCATGAACATCACCTCGGGGCTGATCATGCTGGTCAAGAACAAGGGCCGCGACATCGGCATCCTGCGCACCATGGGCCTGACCGAGGGCGCGGTGCTGCGGATCTTCTTCCTCTGCGGCGCCTTCACCGGCGTCATCGGCACCATTGCCGGGGTGATCCTCGGCGTCCTTTTCGCGCTGAATGTCGATCATATCATGAGCTTCGTGAACTGGTTCTCGGGCGGGGGGGCGTGGGATCCTGCGGTGCGCGGCATCTATGAGCTTCCGGCCAAGCTGCGCCTTGTCGACATTGCCAAGGCGGTCGGCCTGTCGCTGTTCCTGTCCTTTGTCGTCACGATCTTTCCCGCGCGGCGGGCGGCCCGCATGAACCCGGTGGAGGCCCTGCGCTATGAGTGACGTTCTGGTCCTTGACGGGATTTCCAAGACCTATGGCAAGGGCGGGCCGGCGCCCGTCCCGGTGCTGCATGACCTTTCCCTGACCGTGGGGCGGGGCGAGGTCGTGGCGCTGGTCGCGCCCTCCGGGGCGGGGAAATCGACGCTCCTGCATATCGCGGGGCTTCTCGATACGGCGGATAGCGGGCGCGTCCTGCTGGACGGCCGCGACATGAGCGGGCAGGGCGACCGTGCCCGGACCGAGGCGCGACGCGAGAAGCTGGGCTTCGTCTATCAATTCCACCACCTGCTGCCCGAATTCACGGCGGCCGAGAACATCGTCCTGCCGCAGCTTGCCAACCGGGTTCCAGATGCCGCGGCGAAGGCCCGCGCGACGGAACTGCTGGGCCGTGTTGGCCTCTCGCATCGCGCCGATCATCGTCCGGGTCAGCTGTCGGGGGGAGAGCAGCAGCGCGTCGCCTTCTGCCGCGCGCTCGCGAACCAGCCCGCGCTGCTTCTCGCGGACGAGCCGACCGGCAACCTTGATCCGGCGACCTCGGACAAGGTCTTTGACGTGCTGATGGCGCTGGTGCGCGATACCGGCCTTTCGGCGCTGATCGCGACCCATAACATGGAGCTGGCCGGGCGCATGGACCGGGTGATCCGCCTGGGCGAGTAACCTGATGCGCCCCTGCCGATATCATCGGCATCTGTGCAGCGCGGGGCGACCGGCTGTAGAAAGGGCGAAGGGCGGATGATCGGGAGGACGGCATGAAGGCAGTTGCGGCGATCTGTGCGCTGGGTCTGGCCGCGCCTGCGGCGGCGGACCCGTTCGAGCAATTTGGCACGGCGATGAAATACGGCCTCCCCCTCGCGGCGGCGGCCTGCGCGGCGGATCAGGACCGGCTGGAGGATTTCGCGGTGCGCGGCGTCCTGCAGGCGGCCTTGGTCTGGGGCATGAAGCAGTATTTCGACGGCCAGCCGATCGCGCGCCGCCCCTCGGGCGAGGGCAAGGGCTTTCCGTCAGGCCATACCGCCGCCGCGTTTTTCGGGGCTTCGGACCTCGCGGGGAAATGTTTCGAGGACGAGGCGGCTGCGGGGGCCTTGGCCTATGGCGCGGCGGGCCTGACCGGCTGGAGCCGCGTCCATGCAGGTGAACATACCCCCGAGCAGGTCTGGACCGGCGCGCTAATCGGGTTCAGCTTCGGAGCCGCGAGTTTCGGGATCGGGAGCGAGGGGGCGAGCTTCAGCGTGGGGATGCGGTTTTAGGGACACTTTGCGAGGTGAGACCCAGGGTGTAAAATGTGGACTCATATTGAGTAAAGGGAGCGCGGAATGAGCACGACCTTCAATGTTCACAAGCCCTCGGCTTACGATCAGCTGATGGGGCGCTGGAGCCGGAAGCTTGCGCCGCTGTTTATAGAGTTTGCTGGCTTGGCCGATGGTGACGCCGTGCTGGACGTCGGTTGTGGCACGGGTAGCCTGACTTTCGAACTGTCAAATATTCCGCTCTTGTCCCGCATCGAAGCGATTGATATTTCTCCGCTTTTCGTAGACGAAGTGCGAGCGCGGAATATTGACCCGCGTGTTGCAGTTCGTGAAGGAGATGCGCAAGCGCTTCCTTTCCAGGATCACGAGTTTGATCGCATATTTTCGCTGCTTGTGCTGCATTTCGTTTCCGACGCCGACAAGGCCATTGCCGAAATGCGGCGCGTCGTCCGGCCCGCTGGCGTGGTGGCCGCCGCAGTCTGGGACCATGCGGGCGGTATGCCGGTGATGCGCATGCTTGTCGATTCCATCGCGGCCATCATTCCGAAAGCAGAGGCGTTTCGCACCCGCTACTGCTTTCACCCAATGACGCAGCCGGGCGAACTTGGGCGTGCGTTCATTTCAGGCGGCTTGGAGGATATTCAGGAGACCGAACTGACGATCCGCATGAACTACCGGAATTTCGACGATTTCTGGCTGCCGGTCGCTGCGGGAGAGGGTCCGTTCGGGAGGCTGATCGATGCTCTCTCGGATGAGGAGCGGCAGCAGGCGACCACGACCATGCGAGCGGCATATGAAGCTGGAAGGCCAGACGGGGCACGCTCTTTTACAAGCACGGCCTGGGCCTGCAAGGGACTGGTTCCCTGATCACTTTTGCAAATATCGTCATCCAGGGTCGTCGCAACGAATGGCGGCAATGTCCATGGACCGAGAAGTCCCTATGAGCTACAGCCGAGGGCAGCAGTTAGGGGGCGCTCCATGCATAGGCCTCGCCGGTGCGGGTTCTATCAACGCCGCTGGGAAGCGACGCGACACGGATCAACGCTGGCATTCCACGCGCATCCAGCGCGGTAATGCTCAAAAAAGGAAGCCGCCGGAGGCCCGGGCCACCCCCCCTCAAACGTCCAAATTCTCCGTATCCGCAAACTGCGCATTCTCCTGGATGAACTGAAACCGCAGCTCGGGTTTCTTGCCCATCAGGCGCTCGACCAGATCGCCGGTTTCGCCGCCCTCGTCCTCGTCGATCGAGACCCGGATCAGCTTGCGCGTCTTGGGGTTCATCGTCGTGTCCTTCAGATCCTTGGCGTCCATCTCGCCCAGACCCTTGAAGCGCTGCACGTCGATCTTGCCGCGACCGCCAAGGCCCTTGGCGAGCATCGCCTCCTTCTCGGCGTCGTCGGCGACATAGACGCGATGCGCGCCTTGCGTCAGGCGATAGAGCGGCGGGCAGGCGAGGTAGAGGTGGCCCTTGTCGATCAGCGGCCGCATCTGGGTGAAGAAGAAGGTCATCAGCAGCGAGGCGATATGCGCGCCGTCGACATCGGCATCGGTCATGATGATGATCTTGTCGTAGCGCAGATCCTCGACATTGAACTTCGACCCCATGCTGACGCCAAGCGCCTGGCAGAGGTCGTTGATCTCCTGGTTCGAACCCAGCTTCGAGGAGGCCGCGCCCAGCACGTTCAGGATCTTGCCGCGCAGGGGCAGCAGGGCCTGGGTCTGGCGTTCGCGCGCCATCTTGGCGCTGCCGCCTGCCGAATCGCCCTCGACGATGAAAAGCTCGGTCCCCTCGCGATTGGTGGCCGAGCAGTCGACCAGCTTGCCGGGCAGGCGCAGCTTCTTGGTCGCGGATTTCCGGGCGGTTTCCTTTTCCTGCTTGCGGCGCAGCCGCTCCTCGGCCCTCAGGATCAGGAAATCGAGGATCGCGCCCGCCGATTTCGTATCGGCCGCCAACCAGTTGTCGAAATGGTCGCGCACCGCGCCCTCGACCAGGCGCGCGGCCTCGGTCGTGGCGAGGCGGTCCTTGGTCTGGCCGACGAATTCCGGCTCGCGGATGAAACAGGAAACCAGCGCGCAGCCGCCGGTCAGCAGATCCTCGCGCGTGATGTTCGCGGCCTTCTTGTTGTTGATCAGCTCGCCATAGCCGCGGATGCCCTTGAGGATCGCGGACCAGAACCCGGCCTCATGCGTGCCGCCCTCGGGCGTGGGGACCGTGTTGCAATAGGACTGGATGAAGCCGTCGCGGGCAGGGGTCCAGTTGATCGCCCAGTCGACCTTGCCGGGGACGCTGAACTTTTCCTTGAAATCGACGCTGCCCGCGAAGGGGCGGTCGGCATAGGTCGAGGATTTGCCCAGCGTCTCGGTCAGATAGTCGGCAAGGCCGCCGGGGAAATGGAAGGTCGCCTCGAGCGGGGTCTCGCCATCCTCGACCTCGGATTTCCAGCGGATCTCGACGCCCGAGAACAGATAGGCCTTGGATTTCACCATCTTGATCAGCCGCGCGGGCTTGAAGCGGTGATGGCCGAAGATCTGCTCGTCAGCATGGAAGGTGACGGTGGTGCCGCGCCGGTTCGGGGCGGCGCCGATCTTTTCGACCGGACCCTGCGGGATCCCGCGCGAAAAGCGCTGCTCGAACAGTTCGCGGTTCCGCGCGACCTGGACGATCATGCTGTCCGAGAGCGCGTTCACGACCGAGGCGCCGACGCCGTGCAACCCGCCCGAGGTCTGATAGGCATCGCCCGAGAACTTGCCCCCCGCGTGCAGCGTGCAGAGGATCACTTCCAGCGCGGATTTGCCGGGGAATTTCGGATGCGGGTCGATCGGGATGCCGCGGCCATTGTCGCGGATCACGACCGAATAATCGGCGAGCAGCTCGACCTCGATCCGGCTGGCATGACCTGCCACGGCCTCGTCCATCGAGTTGTCGAGGATCTCGGCGACGAGGTGGTGCAGCGCGCGCTCATCCGTGCCGCCGATATACATGCCGGGGCGCTTGCGGACCGGCTCCAGCCCTTCGAGCACCTCGATGGACGAGGCCGAATAGCTCTCGGTTGCCTTGTCCGACACCGGAAAAAGATCGTCTGCCATCTTGTCTGCTCGTCTTGTTCTGCTGGGCTGGGTTTATCTCATGCCGTGGCCGGTCGGGGCAAGGGGAAGCGGAGGGCGAAACGAAAACCGCAACCGATAGTGTCCCTGCGGCCCGGTCTCACTCGGGCTCGGCCAGGCGGTCGCGCCACATCTGCTGGAAGCCGGGCCGGGACTGGCAGTCCTGAAGCCAGGTGGTGATCGCGGGGAAATCGGACATGAGCGGCCCGTAGCCCTGAGCATAGCGCAGGATCTCGGCCACGTTGATATCGGCCACGGTGAAGCGGCCGCCGACGATATGGCCGTTCCGGGCAAGATGGTCCTCGATCACGGCAAGGGGGCGGACCAGCCGTTCAGCGGCGTTGGCGATGGCCGCCTGATCGGCGCCCGACTGCGCCTGACCCGCGCGGTGAAGATAGAGGATCGTCAGCGCATCCTGCTCGACCGAGGTGGCGGCATAGAAGCTCCATTGCATCATCAGCGCGTCCTCGGTCGCGTCGATGGGGCCGAGGGGCTCGCCGTGCTTCCGCGCCAGATAGAGGGTGCAGGCGAGGGACTCGGACAAAAGCAGCGCGCCGTCGCGCATGACCGGGATGGCTCCCGCGGGCGAGAGGCGCAGGAAGCTTTCCGAATGGGTGTTCAGCGGCGCATCGGGCGCATCGGGATCGGGCAGGCGATAGGCCTGAATCACCGGCACCTGCTCGAAGGGCAGGCCGAGTTCGTGGCAGAGCCAGACGATGCGCGAGGCGCGGGAACGGGTCACACCGTAGATGGTCAGCATGGTCTCCTCCGGTTTGTTGGGCAGGTGTCAGAGTGTTTCGGACAGATAGCGGATCATGTTGTCGCCCATGACCTTGGCGATCTGTTCATCGCTCAACCCGGCATCCATCAATGCCTGCGTCAGGACGGCGAGGTCCGAGACATCGAAGGGCGCATCGACCGAGCCGTCGTAATCCGACCCGAGCGAGACGTGATCCTCGCCCACCAGCGCAATCGCGGCCTTGATCGAACCGGCAATGTCGGCGGGGGTGTTGCCGCAGACCACATCGGCCCAGAAGCCGATCCCGATCACCCCGCCCTTGGCGGCGACGGCCTTGACCAGATCGTCGGGCAGGTTGCGGGGGCTGGGGCAATGGCTCGCAATGCCGGTATGCGAGATGATGGGCCGCGTGCCCGGCATGTCCAGAACGTCGCGGACCATCTGGGGGCTGGCATGGGCAAGATCGATGATCATGCGCCGCTCCTGCATCTCGCGCACGACCTCATGCCCGAAATCGCTGAGGCCGGAATCCGGGCCGCCCTCGCCATGCAGGCTGCCGCCCAGTTCATTGTCGAAGAAATGCGTGAGGCCGATCAGGCGGAAGCCCGCACCGTAAAGCACGCGCAGATTGTCGATATTTCCTTCGAGGGGATGGCCCCCCTCGGATCCGAGCAGGATGCCCACGGTCCGTGCCCCGTTTCGCCGGGCCTCCAGCAGGTATTGCAGATCGTCTTCTGAACGGATCACCATTACTTCTTCCGGCGCGCGTTCGGCCGCGCGGGCCAGTGCGGCGGCCTGTGCAAGCGCGCGCTCCTTGAGGCTGAACCAGCTCGGGACGGGCCGGAGCTGACCGATGAAAAGCGGCGTGATATTGTCCGGCGCTTCGGCAGTGTTGTGCTGGTAGTTCTGGCCGCGCGGGCTTTTCGTGACGGTGGTATAGACCTGCACGGCGACATTGCCTTCGGCGAGGCGCGGAATGTCGGTATGGCCGCGATCGACGCGCCGCAGGATATTGCGGTCCCAGAGCAGCGCGTCGGAATGCCAGTCGCCGATCACCAGACTGTCATGGAGCGCCTGCGCCTGCGGCGAGACCGGCCAGCCCTCGGCCGGGCCGGTCACGGGGTTCAGGCGGCGCTCCATGAAGGCCGGACCCCAGATCGCGACCACGGCCGCCGCCACTAGGATCAAGGCCAGCAGGCCGAAAAACATGCGCCGGATCATGGCGTTCCCTTCCACTTCGATTTTGCGGCAGGATAGGCGAGAGGATCCGGCTAGGCGACCGCGAATTTCCGCAGGTTCAATCTGAGGATGTGCTGGGCGCTGACATTCCCACCGTGATAAAGCTCGCCGTCATCGACGAACCCGCCTGCCAGATAGATCGCGCGGGCGGCCGGGTTCACGGTATTGACCGTGAGGATACAGATGCCCGCCTTGGGGTAGCGCCGGGTCAGGTAGGGCCCCAGCGCCAGCATCGCGGCCTTTCCGGTGCCGCGCCCCTGCTGGTCCCGGTCGATCATCATGCCGCGCAGCCCGATCTCTCCCGGTTGGGCAAATTCGTAGCGCGACGGATAGTCCCTGTCGATCTTGAAGAAGCCGACCGGCTCGCCGTCGCGGGCCACGATGTTGAAATCGCAGCCCGGTTCGTCCATGGCGAAATGCGTCGCGATCGAGCCGCAGAATGGCTCCTGCTCGGGCGCGACGCGAATATGGGAGACGCGGTCGAACTCGTGCCGGGCCAGCGGCTCGAGGGTGATCATGCCTCCATCGCCTCAAGCTCGTCGATGAAGCCCTCGATCATCGCGAGGCCGCGATCCCAGAAGGCCGGGTCCGAGGCGTCGAGGCCGAAGGGCGCCAGCAACTCCTTGTGATGCTTGGAGCCGCCCGCGGCGAGCAGGTCGAAATATTTCGACTGGAAGTCCGGCAGCCCGGCCTCGTAGGTGGCATAAAGCGCGTTCACCAGCCCGTCGCCGAAGGCATAGGCGTAGACGTAGAAGGGCGAGTGCACGAAATGCGGCACATAGGTCCAGAACGTCTCATAGCCCGGCATGAACTCGAACGCATCGCCCAGGCTTTCCGCCTGCACCGACATCCAGAGCGCGTTGATGTCCTCGGGCGTCAACTCGCCCTCGGCGCGCGCGGCGTGCAGCTTGCATTCGAAGTCGTAGAAGGCGATCTGGCGCACGACCGTGTTGATCATGTCCTCGACCTTGCCGGCCAGCAGCGCCTTGCGCTCGGCCGGGTCGGTGGCCTTCGCTAGCAGCGCGCGGAAGGTCAGCATCTCGCCAAAGACCGAAGCCGTCTCGGCCAGCGTCAGGGGCGTCGAGGCCAGCAGCTCGCCCTGCGCGCTGGCGAGGCGCTGGTGGACGCCGTGGCCCAGTTCATGCGCCAGCGTCATCACGTCGCGTGGCTTGCCGAGATAGTTCAGCAGCACATAGGGATGCACCGTCGTCACGGTCGGATGCGCGAAGGCGCCCGGCGCCTTGCCGGGCTTCACGCGCGCGTCGATCCAGCCCTTGTCGAAGAAAGGCTCGGCCAGTTCGGCGAGCTTCGGCGAGAAGCCGGCATAGGCGTCAAGGACGGTCGCCCGCGCTTCGGGCCAGTCGACCAGACGTGGCGTCTCGGTCGGGAGCGGCGCGTTCCGGTCCCAGACCTGCAGCTTGTCGAGGCCGAGCCATTTGGCCTTCAGCCGGTAATAGCGATGGGACAGGCGGGGATAGGCGGCGGTCACCGCGTTCCGCAAAGCCTCGACCACTTCAGGTTCGACATGGTTCGACAGGTGCCGCCCGGTCTGCGGGGTGGGCATCTTGCGCCACTTGTCCTCGATCGCCTTTTCCTTGGCGAGCGTGTTGTGGACGCGGGCAAACAGCTTGATATTTTTGCGAAAGACCTTGGCCAGCGCATGGGCGCCCGCCTCGCGCGTGGCGCGGTCGTGGTCGGTCAGGAGGTTCAGCGTCGCCTCGATCCCCAGATCCTCGCCATTCACGTCGAAGGTCAGGCCGGCGGTGGTCTCGTCGAAAAGGCGGTTCCAGGCGGCGGCGCCGACGACCGAATTGTCGTGCAGGAAGCGCTCAAGCTCGTCCGAAAGCTGGTAGGGGCGCATGGCGCGCATCCGGTCGAAGACGGGCTTGTAGCGGACGGGGCCGCCCTCGGCCGCAAAGACCTCCTCATAGCGTTCGTCGTTGATGCGGTTGAACTCCAGCCCGAAGAAGACAAGCTTCGTCGTATGCTCGGTGATCTGGTCCTGAAGGTCGCCCAACAGCTTCGCGCGCGCCCCGTCGGTGGTGTTCTGGTAATAGCGCAGCCCGGCATAGGACATGATCCGGCCGGTCAGAATGTCGATCCGCTGATAGCGTTCGATGCATTCCAGCATCTTCGGCCCGTCGAGCGAGGCGAGGCGGCCTTCATAGTCGCGAGCGAACTGGCCGCATTCGACGCGGACCGCCTCGAGGTCGGCGGCAAGCTCCGGCGCGTCGGGCGCGGAATAGAGATCGGTCAGATCCCAGTCGGGCAGGGTGCCGAGATCGACACTGGCGGCGGAAGCGGGCAGCGCGTTCTCGTCGCGGGGCGGGATGCGGCCGAGCAGGGGGGAAGGGAAGCGAATCGCGGCGGAGATCGTCATGGTCGGTCCTTTCGATTGCTTTCAGAATTGGCTGCTCTGGCGGCGGGCTTCAACCCGTCCGGCGCGGGAAAGCGTCAGGCGCGGCGCCCTGCCGCATCGAAATGGTCGAGTATCGCCCGCAGGAAGGGGGTGCGGATGCTGTCCCGCTCCATCAGCGGTTCGTGCCTTGCGCCGGGCAGGACCATCAGCCTTGCGCCGGGCCAGGCGGCGATGCGCGCCCTTATGGCATCGGGGGAGACCACGGCCTCGTCGCTGCCCAGCCCGATCAGGGCCGGCAGTTCGGGCGAGGGCAGGCGCGAGAGGCGGACGCATTCCGCCAGCGCCTCGCCCAGCCAGCGATAGGTGACGCCGCCGATCGAAAGCTCGGGCCAGGCGGCGGCCTCGGCCACGAGGCGCGCCCAATTGGGGCCGTCGCTGGTCAGCAGGTTCCGCTCGAAGGGGGTCTTCAGGACAAGCGGCTCATAGCCACCCGATCCGAGGGCGCAACGCTCGTCCCAATGCAGGCGCCGGGCGGCAGCGGTGATCACGACGGCGAGGAGGCGGAGGGGATGGCGCAGGTGCAGCCCGAACATCGGGGCCGAGAAAGCGACACTCGCGACCGGAAGCCCGTCCTGCAAGGCCGCAAATCCGACGGCGCCACCCATCGAATGCGCCAGAAGATGCCAGGGCCGGGGCAGATCCAGTTCCCCCGCCGCGACTAGAAGCTCGACCACGTCGCGCTGGTAATCCGCGAAGCTGCCGACATGGCCGGGCCGGTAATCGGCGATCAGCCGGTCCGACAACCCCTGTCCGCGCCAGTCGAGGGAGAGGATTTCGAACCCTGCCGCGCCCAGTTCGCGGGCGAGGCGGTCATATTTCTCGATATATTCGGTCCTGCCGGGAAACAGCAGGACCGCGCCATGAGAAGCGCCCGAAGTCGCCGGCCAATGCGCGGCCCGCAGCCGCACCCCGTCTTCGGCCCGCATCCAGAAGGCGCGGGCCAGAGGTTCGGGGTCGCCGTCGAGGGTCCGAAAGGGCGCGGGCTCCAAGGCGACTGCCGCGGGTCAGCCGAGCAGGGCGCCCAGCTTCATCGCGGTGCCCATCGCGCCGTCGACCTTCAGCTTGCCGGTCATGAAGGCCATGGTGGGGTTCACGTCGCCCGACAGCAGCCCCTCGAAGGTCTCGCGGCTGGCGGTCAGGGTCACATCGGCCTCGTCATCGGCGGCGCGGGCGCCGTCGGCGTCGATATAGACCGAACCCTCGCCCTCGATCACGAATTTGGCGGTGCCGTCGAAGCCCTTGGCTTTCGGGCTCAGCGCGGCGACGGCCGCATCGACCACTTTACTCATCTGGAATTCTCCCCTGTCTGTGTCTGGAAATGGGTTGGGCGGAAAGTTACATAGTGGATATGCGTTGGCTAGGGCCCCTTTTCCATATTGCCGTCGCGGCAGGGCTTTGCCTTTCGCCGCTGGCCGCAGGACAGGCGCTTGCGCAGACCGCGCCGATGCCCGCCCAGCCGCTTCCCGATGGCGGGGACGCGCCGTCGCAGGACATGCCGCCCGATCCCGATTCTCCCGACGCAGCCGAGCCGGAGACCGGCCTTGCCCCGGCCGAGCCGGAGGAGCCGACGGCCGAGGCGCGCCTTCAGCAGCGCGAGGACCTCGATCTGCTTTTCACCGAGCTTGCCGTGCCCGGCGACGAGGCCTGGCAACGGGTCGAAAGCGACATCCTGCGGATCTGGTCGCGCTCCGGCTCGGCCGCGATGGACCTGCTTTACAAGCGGGGCGAGGCGGCGCTCGATGCCGGGGACACCGCGACCGCGATCGACCACCTGACGGCGCTGACCGACCATGCCCCCGACTTCGCTGCGGGCTGGTATCTGCGTGGGGTGGCTTTTTATCTGCATGGCAGCACCGGCCCGGCGATTGCCGACATGGCCCGGGTGCTGACCCTTGAGCCGCGGCATTTCGCGGCGCTGACACAGCTTGGCGCCATGTTCGAGGAATTGGGGGATGACGCCCGCGCGCTCAGCGCGTATCGCGCCAGCCTGAAGATCCACCCGCATCAAGAGGATGCGGCGGACGCCGTGAAGCGTCTGGAAGACAAGACGAAGGGCACGGACGCCTGACATGCAGGACAGATCACGGGTCACGGCCGTCCTCGGCCCGACCAATACTGGCAAGACACATTACGCAATCGATCGGATGCTGGCGCATCGCACCGGGGTCATCGGTCTGCCGCTGCGGCTGCTTGCGCGCGAGGTCTATGACCGCATCGTGAAGGCGCGCGGCCCCTCGGTCGTGGCGCTGGTCACGGGCGAGGAGCGGATCGTCCCCGACCGCGTGCAATATTGGGTCGCGACCACCGAGGCCATGCCCGAGGTCGGGGCCGATTTCGTCGCCATCGACGAGATCCAGCTTTGCGCCGACCCCGAGCGCGGGCACGTCTTTACCGACCGGTTGCTGAACATGCGCGGCCAGCACGAAACCATGCTGCTTGGCAGCGACACCATGCGCCCGGCCATCGCGGCGCTGGTGCCAAATGTGCAGTTCATGCGGCGCGAGCGGTTCTCGACCCTGACATGGGCGGGATCGAAAAAGATCAGCCGGATGCCGCCGCGCTCCGCCATCGTCTGCTTCTCGGCCGATGAGGTCTATGCCACGGCCGAGCTGATCCGCCGCCAGAAGGGCGGCTGCGCCGTTGTCATGGGCGCGCTGTCGCCCCGGACGCGCAATGCGCAGGTCGCGATGTATCAGCAGGGCGAGGTCGATTTCCTTGTCGCGACCGATGCGATCGGCATGGGCCTCAATCTCGACATCCGGCATGTCGCCTTCTCGGGGACCGAGAAATTCGATGGCCGTCGCTATCGCCCGCTGTTCCCGCATGAGCTTGGTCAGATCGCCGGGCGCGCCGGGCGGCATACCGAGCCGGGCACCTTCGGCGTCACCGGCGATGCCGGAACGCTGGACGAGGGGCTGATCGACGCCATCGAGAACCACCGATTCGCCCCGATCCAGCGCCTCATGTGGCGCAATGCCGCGCTGAGCTTCGGCACGATCGAGCGGCTGACCCAGAGCCTCGAGACCTCGCCCGAGTCGGAATGGCTGTCGCGCGGCCGCGAGGCGGACGATCTGCGCGCGCTGAAGGCGCTGGCCTCGATGCCCGAGATCCGCGACCGGGTGACGCATCCGAAGGACATCCGCCTGCTCTGGGATGTTTGCCGCATTCCCGACTTCCGGGGCATCTCGCCGGCCGAACATTCGACCCTGCTTGCCCGTATTCTCGGCTTCCTGCAGGAGGGCACGGTGCCGAGCGACTGGCTTTCGAAACAGATCGAGCGTATCGACAAGGTTCAGGGCGACATCGACGCATTGTCGAAACGACTGGCATATATCCGAACCTGGACCTATGTCGCACAGCGTAGCGGCTGGGTCTCGGACGAAATCCATTGGCGCGCCGAGACACGCGCTGTAGAAGATCGCTTGTCGGATGCGCTGCATGCCGCATTGACGCAAAGATTCGTGGACCGGCGCACATCAGTGCTCTTGCGCCGGCTCAAGCAGAAGGAGAGCCTTTTGGCCGAGGTGAACGACAAGGGCGAAGTGGCGGTTGAGGGCGAATTCGCCGGCCGTCTGGAAGGCTTCCGCTTCCGCGCCGATCCGAGTGCGACCGGGGACGAGGCGCGGATGCTGACCCGCGCCGCCTATGAGGCCTTGCGCCCCGAATTCCATCTTCGGGCCGACAGGTTCTACAACGCTCCCGATACCGAGCTGGACTTTACCGAGCAGGGCGGCCTCATGTGGGGCAGCTCGGCGGTGGGCAAGCTGGTCAAGGGGTCCGAGGCATTGAAGCCCGGCGTCGAGCCCTTCGTGGACGAAGAGGCCGGCCCCGAGATCGTCGAGAAGGTGCGCCGCCGTCTGCAGCATTTCATCGACCGCAAGGTCGCGACCGCCTTCGAGCCGCTGCTGACGCTGAAGAATGACGAGACGCTGACCGGGCTTGCCCGCGGCTTCGCCTTCCGTCTGGTCGAGGCCATGGGCGTGATCCCGCGCGAGGGTGTCGCGAACGAGGTCAAGGAACTGGATCAGGATGCGCGCGGCCTGCTGCGCAAGCATGGCGTCCGCTTCGGCCAGTTCACCATCTTCCAGCCCGCGTTGCTGAAACCCGCGCCGACGCGCCTGCGTCTGGTGCTCTGGGGTCTCGATCAGGGGCTGGGCGAGTTTCCTGAAAGCCCGCCGCCGGGTCTGGTGACGATCCCGAACCTGCCGGACGTGCCCAAGGGCTATTACACGCTGTCGGGCTATCACCCGGCTGGCGATCGCGCGATCCGCATCGACATGCTCGAGCGGCTGGCCGACATGCTGCGCACGCAGGACAGCCGCGCCGGTTTCGAGGCGAGCCCGGACATGCTGTCGATCACCGGCATGACGCTCGAGCAGTTCTCGGGCCTGATGCAGGGTCTGGGCTATCGCGCCGAGAAGGGCGAGCGTCCCAAGGCCCGGGCCGAGGCCGCTCCGGTGCCGACCGTGGACCCCGAGGCATTGGAAAGCGAGAACCCGCTGACCGAGGAGGAAAGCGTCCTCGCCGCCGAGACCCGCGCCAAGTGGGAGGCCGAGCAGGCCGCCCGCAAGGCCGAGGAGGTCGTGGCAGAAGGCGAGGAAGGGGCCGAGACCGCCGAAGCAGCAGCGCCCGCCGAGACCGAGGTTTTCTATACCTTCACCTGGGCGCCTCGTCCGCGCGGCAACCGCCGTCCCGAACGCAATGGCGAGCGTGGGGGCGAGCGTCCGGCCGGGACCGGCCATCAGGGCCGGGCGCAGGGCGAACGCGGCCCGCGCCGGGATCGCGAAGCCAATGCGGGCGGAGAGGCCCCGCAGGGCAAGCCGCGCGAGAACCGTTTCGAGGGCAAGCGCCGCGACGAGAACCGGGGCGAGCGTCAGGATCGCGGTCCGAAGGGCAAGTTCCGGCATGACGGGACCAAGGGCAAGCCGCGCCACGAAGGCCCCAAAAGCTTCGAGGCGCGCCCGCCCAAGGCCGACAAGAAGATCGACCCGGATAATCCCTTCGCCATTCTCGCCTCGCTCAAGAACAAGTCGTGAGCGAGGGCGGGATTGCAGCCGGAATCCGTCTGGATCGCTGGCTGCATCACGCGAGGCTGTTCAAGACCCGCACCCTGGCCGCCGATGCGATCGGCCAGGGTGGCATACGCCTGAACGGCAATCCCTGCGCCAAGCCTGCCCAGACCGTCCGGGGTGGCGACACCGTCACCGTCTCGGCCCATGGGCGGGTCCGGGTGCTGCGGGTGCTGATGCTGGGCGAGCGCCGCGGCCCGGCCAGCGAGGCGGCCGGCCTCTACGAGGAAGTCGACGCCTGAGGGGCGGGGTTCGGCGAACCCGTTTCCTTTCTGCGCCCCTTCCGCGAAACGTCCGTCCTGCCCATCCGGCCAGCCCGCAACGACCGTCTTTTCGGGATCCCCGGCCTTGAATGATCCGCGCCGCAGGCGTAACTAGCCGTCGAGAAACAGGATAGCTTGCCGCCATGACCTACGTCGTCACCGATAACTGCATCATGTGCAAATACACCGACTGCGTCGAGGTTTGCCCGGTCGACTGTTTCTACGAGGGCGAGAACACGCTGGTCATTCACCCGGACGAATGCATCGATTGCGGCGTCTGTGAGCCGGAATGCCCCGCCGACGCGATCCGCCCGGATACCGAGCCGGACATGGACCAATGGGTCGAGTTCAACCGGAAATACTCGGAACTCTGGCCTGTGATCACGCGCAAGAAAGAGCCGATGCCCGGCTATGCCGAGATGGATGGCCAGACCGGAAAGCTGGAAAAATACTTCTCGCCGGAGCCGGGCGAGGGAGATTGAACTTCTCGTGACCTTGCGTCAGTCCGTGCCCGGACTGGCGATTCGACAGGTCGGGACGCCCTGACGACACCAGCAGTCTGCCGGAAATACCGCCAGATTCCCGGGCGATACCCATATCTGTAAAGACAGGCGGCCCCGCACGCGGTCGTCTTTGATTTCGGCCGGAATTTATGATATGTACATGACATAACCGCCGAGCCGGTCGTGTCAACGGCCTGTTTGGGGATGCTGCCTGCCCAACCGACTGCCCCGGCTGGGCTGCATATTCAACACTGGTTGCCCAGAGGGTCGGGATCCGCCCGCCCTTGGGGTTTTTTGCGCCGTGGACGGGCGCTGTGAAGGAAGCTCTATGTCGAAAAGCAAGAAGACCGAATTCCGCCCCGATGATTTCGTGGTGTATCCGACCCATGGCGTGGGCCGGATTGTCTCGATCGAAGAGCAGGAGGTTGCGGGTCTGCGCCTCGAGATGTTCGTCATCTCCTTCGAGAAGGACAAGATGACCCTGCGCGTCCCCACCGCACGCGCGAGCGAGATCGGAATGCGCGGACTTTCGACCCCCGACCTGGTGGAGCAGGCGCTTGCCACGCTGAAGGGCAAGGCCCGCGTGAAGCGCGCCATGTGGTCGCGCCGGGCACAGGAATACGAACAGAAGATCAACTCGGGCGACCTGATGTCGATTGCCGAGGTCGTGCGCGACCTGCATCGTAATGACGACCAGCGCGAGCAATCCTATTCCGAGCGTCAGCTTTACGAAGCCGCGCTTGACCGCCTGACCCGCGAAGTCGCCGCCGTCAGCGGCATCGACGAGGCCGGGGCCCAGAAAAAGGTCGACGCGGTCCTGATCTCCCGCGCGGCCTGAGCGCCGGTCCATGACGTTGCAGGGCGCCCTGGGGGCGCCCTTTTTCATGCGCGGGCGGCAGTCAAAACCCCCGGTCAGACCTGCTGCCGGGGGCTCGAAGTTCGCCTGTGACGGAGGAGGGGATTAGTCCTCGTCCGAATCCGGCACATCGGCGATGTCGTCCAGCGACACGTCGCCGTCGTCATCGTCGTCATCCAGCAGATCGTCGTCGAGATCGCCGGTATCGGCGTCATCGTCCAGATCCTCGTCATCGACGATATCGGCCCGGTCATCGCCACGGGTCGAGGCCTTCTCCGAGATCAGCGAGCGCGAGCGGCCGTTGGTCAGGCTTTCCAGCGAGAAAACGTTGCCGCAAGCCGGGCAGGTCATCGGGTCGTTCGTCAGGTCGTAAAAGCGGGTCGCACAGTGGGGGCACAGGCGCTTCGTGCCCCATTCCTCTTTGGGCATGGTAATCTCTTTCCGCCGCAGTTAGGTAAATCCGCTGTCCCCTGCCACAGGAGTCGCAGGCTGTCAAAGCCTTTTCCCCTTGCGGGCGGGCACCGGTCAAGGCGCAATAGGTAAAGGCGGGCAGCGGCGGGTTCAAGAGGACGATGGTGCAGGACGACAGGTTCCTTGTGGATGGCGACATTCCGGTTCTGCTGCGGCGCTCGTCGCGGGCAAGGCGGATGACATTGCGCGTCACGCGGGCCGAGGGGCAGGTGGTCCTGACCCTGCCATTGCGCGCAAGCCTGACCGAGGGGCGCGCCTTCGCGGAATCGCGCGCCGGCTGGCTGCGTCAGGTGCGCGCCAAGATGCCCCCGCCCAGCATCGTCGGCCATGGTGCGCTGCTTCCGGTCGAGGGGTTCGGGCTGACCGTCACCCCGGCGCCGGTCCGCGCGGTTCGGGTCGAGGGTGGGCAATTGCTGGTGCCGCATGGCCGCCCGGCCGGCGTGGTGGTCGCGGCCTATCTCAAGCATCTCGCCCATGCCCGGCTGGTTCCGGCCTGCGACCGTCATGCGGCGCGGCTCGGGCGGAAGTTCCGCGCGATCTCGCTCCGCGATACGCGTTCGCGCTGGGGCAGTTGCACCCATGACGGGCGGCTGATGTTTTCATGGCGGCTGGCCATGGCGCCGCAGGCGGTGCTGGACTATGTGGCGGCACATGAAGTCGCCCATCTCGCCCATATGGATCATTCGGACGAGTTCTGGGCCACCACGGCGCATCTGGTTCCCGACTATCGCCACCACCGCAATTGGCTCAAGCAGAACGGCCATGACCTGATGGCGTGGCGTTTCCGCGACTGAGCGGTTGACGCCGCCCGCGTTTGTGATCACAGATGTGGCATGAGCAAGCCTCCCCTCCGCCCGACCGAGATTTCCGCCCATGAGCGGGTGTATCGCAGCCTTCGCGGTCGCATCATGCTGGGAGAGCTTCCGCCCGGCCTGTCGCTGACCCTGCGTGGCCTTGCGGCCGAGCATCGCGTCTCGATGACCCCCGCGCGCGAGGCGGTGCGGCGTCTGGTCGCCGAGGGCGCGCTGACGCTCTCCTCCTCGGGCCGGATCTCGACGCCGGAACTGTCGGTCGAGCGGATCGAGGAACTCGCCGCGCTGCGCGCCCTGATCGAGCCGGAACTGGCAACGCGCGCCCTGCCGCGTGCCCATCTGGCGCTGATCGACCGGCTCGCGCTGATCAATGCCGCGATCGGCGAGGCGGCCGAGGCGCATGACGCCGTGGGCTATATCCGCACCAACCTCGAGTTTCACCGCACGCTCTACCTGCGCGCGCAGGCCCCGGCGATGCTCGCGATCCTCGAGACGGTGTGGCTGCAACTTGGTCCGACGATGCGGGCGCTCTATGGCCGGGTGAAGCGGCACGAGCCGCCGCGCCACCACCGCCTCATCCTCGCCTCGCTGCGGGCGGGGGATGAGCCGGGGTTGCGGCTGGCGGTGCGCGCCGACGTGACGCATGGCCTGCGCCACCTCTCGCAGAGCTAGGGCGTCCGGGGACGCCCTTCGCGTCAGACCTCCTCGATCCGAAGCTCGACCGGCTCGCCCGAGATGACGCCGGTGCGGGGCAGGGCTTCGATCGCATGGTCGATGGCATCGGGCGTGGTCTTGTGGGTGACGATCAGGACCGGAGCGATGCCGGCCGTGTCGACATGGCCGTATTGCCGCATCCGGTCGATTGAGATGCCGCTGTCGCCCAGAACCGTCGCGACCTTCGCCAAAGCGCCCGGCTTGTCGGCCAGTTGCAGGCGGATGTAATAGGCGGCGGGAACCGCGGTCCGCGCGGGGATCGGTGTCGCGAGCCGGCTTGCG
>NZ_DATMFA010000139.1:0-4643 GCF_035556475.1 Paracoccus sp. (in: a-proteobacteria)
CGAGCTGATCGTGCTGGCGCGCTATATGCAGGTGCTGTCGGACGCGATGTGCCGGAAGATGTCGGGGCGGATCATCAATATCCACCATTCCTTCCTGCCGAGCTTCAAGGGCGCCAATCCCTACAAGCAGGCCTTCGAGCGTGGGGTGAAGCTGATCGGCGCGACCAGCCATTACGTCACCGCCGATCTGGACGAGGGGCCGATCATCGAGCAGGACACCGTGCGCATCACCCATGCCCAGTCCGCCGAGGATTACGTGAGCCTTGGCCGGGACGTCGAGAGCCAGGTCCTGGCCCGCGCCATCCATGCCCATGCCAATCGCCGCGTCTTCCTCAACGGCAACAAGACCGTGGTGTTTCCCGCCTCGCCCGGGAGCTATTCCAGCGAGAGGATGGGGTGAGGAAAAAGGGCCCCGTCGGGGCCCTTTGATGTTTCGCGGGATAGCGGCGGATCAGAAATCCATCTTGACGCCCAGCGTGACCGTGCGGCCCGGCGCGTAGAGCGGATAGACATTGCGCGCGCCGTATTGGACGTAGCTCGACCGCTCGTAATAGGTTTCGTCGAAGAGGTTGTCGACGTTCAGGTGAAGGGCGACGTTCTGGTAGTTTTCGGGACGCCATTCGCCGTAGAGATTGACCACGGTATAGGAGGAATGATCCTCGAACCCCGCCTCGGTCAGGTAGTCGCCGTCGAGATCGCCGGCCCATTCCAGCGTGCCGCCGAATTTCAGGTTATACTGCGCCAGTTCCTGATCGACATAGAGCGTGGCGAGCGTGCCGACCGGAACCACGGTGCCGCCATTCGGCAGGACATCCTTGCCGTTCTGGGTCACGTCGACCTTGGTGAGGCTGGCGCCGACCCGGCCCGAACCCCAGCTGTAGTTCCCTTGCAGCGTCACGCCCTTGCTGCGGTAGTCATCGGCATTGACCAGATAGCCGACCTCGGTATCGTATTCGCCGAGCCCCTTCAGTCGGGTGTCGAAGAAGGTCAGGTTCCCGGTCCAGTTGCCCTGATTGGCGTTCAGGCCCAGCTTGACGTTGGTGGCCTCGGCCGGTTCGTAATCGGGCGAGGTGGCGAAGGTCTCGTCCCGGGCGTGGAGCAGCCCGTATTCGCCGATCTGATAGCCGAGCCAGGTCTGCGACGCGCCGGCAAAGACCTCGAAGCCCTCGGCGAACTCATAGGATGTCGTGGCGTTCACGCTGGCGCCGGTATCGGACAGCCGCTCGCCGTTCCAGTCGGTGAAGCGGTAATGGTCGAGCCGCATCCCGGTCGAGAGGTCGATGCCGTTGTCGAACTCAAAACGGCCCTGCACGAAGGCGCCGATCTGCATCGTCTCCATGGTGCGCACGCCGGGGGCGCGGTCGCCATAATTGTCGATGCGGTAATCGTCATAGGCCCAGTCGACGCCGGCGGTGATATTGCCCTGATCCATCGAATTGGTGTTCTTCAGGACACCGCCGATGGTGGTCGTCTCCAGATCCATGTCGCCATTGATCGGGCGTTCCCCGGTGGCATAGTTCGGCCGCCAGTATTCGTTGCGGCTGACATAGATCATCGCCTCGGGATCCCAGGCGTCGGTCGGCTGGGTCGAGTTGTATTTCAGGCTGAGCGTGTTGCGCGTGACCTTCAGCGGGAAGACCTCGTCCGTGTGGTCGAGGTCCATGTTCATCTTGATGACGCGGTCGGCATCGTCCTTGCTGTATTCATAGGCCAGCTCGACGCGGTGGCCTTCGAATTCATAGCCGAGCTTGGTCAGCGCGCCCTGGGTCGCGGGCTCGGTTCCCGGCATCTCCTTGCCGTCGCCATTCTCGTAATTGTCGCCATTCGCGCCATGGATCATCGCGAACCAGTCGAAGCCCTGATAGAGGCCGAAACCGGCGAGGCTGCCCGAGACGCCGCGCCCGTTGCTGCCATAGGAGAGGCCGACGCGGCCGCCATGGGTCTGACCCTCGGCCAGCAGGTCGCGCGCGCCCACCGTCTCGTAGCGCAGGGCGCCGGCGGCTGCGCCGAAGCCGGAATCCGCTGCCGCGGCGCCGGCCTCGACCTCGACCGATTTCAGGAAGGCCGGGTCGATGACGTTCGAGCCGGTATGGTGCCAGCTGGTGACGCCCTGCGGCACGCCGTCCACGGTGACGGCAAGGTTCGACTGCTCCATCCCGAAGACATGGATGCGCTTCGAGGGGCCGGCGCCGCCGGATACGGTGATGGCCGAGTCACGGGCGAAAAGTTCGGACACGTCTGCGGGCTGCATCGCCTCGATATCCTCGGGGGAGACGGTGACGCCGCCGGTCGCCTCGACGTTTTCCTGACCGCCCGCGATCAGGGTGATCGGCTGGAGGACCACTTCGCCATTCGGGGCGGTTTCACCCGCCGAGGTCAGGTCCTGTGCCGAGAGGGCTGTCGCGAGAGCGAGCGACGACGCCCCCGTCAGCAGGAGAATGCTGCGGAATTTCATGACTTTGCCTTGCTAAAATTCTGACCGCTGCGTCTTACGATTGCTGGCGCAAGAATCACAAGTGTTTTACTCGGAAATGAAGACGTTAAACTTAGTTTATTTGTCAGGAATGTTGCAATGTTGCCGCAGCCTGCGGATCCGGCGGGCCCGGGCGGGATTATGCTGCGCGCGTCTTGGGGGCTGGCGGGATGCGGGAAAAAAGGGGTAAGCCTCGGCCATGCCGCCACGTCGCCGGAACCCCGCCATGAGCATTCATCTTTACCAGAACGATCTGCCCGATCAGTTGGATCTTGGCCCGGTCGTCGCGATCGACACCGAGACGATGGGGCTGGACATGCGGCGGGATCGCCTGTGTCTGGTGCAGCTTTCATCGGGGGATGGGTCGGCGCATCTGGTCCAGATCGCGCGCGGCCAGCGCAAGGCGCCGAACCTGACGCGGCTGCTGGCCGATCCGAAGGTGCTGAAGCTGTTCCATTTCGGCCGTTTCGACATCGCCGCGTTGGAGGCTGCGTTCGGGGTCGTGACCGCCCCGGTCTGGTGCACCAAGATCGCCTCGCGGATGATCCGCACCTTTACCGACCGCCACGGGTTGAAATACCTGCTGAGCGAGATGGTCGGCGTCGACATCTCGAAGCAGCAGCAGACCAGCGACTGGGGTGCCGAGACGCTGAGCGATGCGCAGCTTGAATATGCCGCCTCGGACGTTCTTTACCTGCATCGGTTGAAGGCGGAGCTGGAAAAGCGGCTGGAGCGCGAGGGGCGGATGGGCCTTGCGCAGGCCTGTTTCGATTTCCTTCCCGCCCGCGCCCATCTGGATCTGATGGGCTGGGGGGATGCAATTGACATTTTCCAGCACTAGATGGTGGCCATGAGCGCATATCTTGATACCGCCCGCCGGGTGATCCGGGCCGAGACCGATGGGCTGCTGGCCCTGTCCGACAGTCTGGGAGAGAGCTTTGATCGCGCGATCGAGGTGATCTTGGCCGCGAAGGGGCGGGTGATCGTCTCGGGCATGGGGAAATCCGGCCATGTCGGGCGCAAGATCGCGGCGACGCTGGCCTCGACCGGGACACCGGCGCAATTCGTCCATCCGGGCGAGGCGAGCCATGGCGACCTTGGCATGGTCACTGAAAACGACGTGGCGCTGGTCCTGTCGAACAGCGGCGAGACGCCGGAACTGGCCGACCTGATCGCCCATACGAGGCGCTTCAGCATTCCGATGATCGGGGTCGCCAGCCGCGAGAACTCGACCCTGCTGCGGCAGTCGGACGTGGCCTTGCTGCTGCCCGCCGCGCCCGAGGCCTGCGGTTCGGGCATCGTGCCCACCACCTCGACCACGATGACCATGGCGCTTGGCGATGCGCTGGCAATCGCGCTGATGGAGCATCGCAAGTTCACGCCCGAGCATTTCCGCACCTTCCATCCGGGCGGCAAGCTGGGCGCGCGGCTGTCGCGCGTGGGCGACATGATGCATCGCGACATTCCGTCGGTGACCGAGGACGCGCCGATGTCCGAGGCGCTGCTCGTGATCAGCCGCAAGGGCTTTGGCGTGACGGCGGTGGTCGATGCGCAGGGGCGTCTCAGCGGCATCATCACCGACGGCGACTTGCGGCGTCACATGGAGGGGCTGCTTGACCACAAGGCAAGCGAGGTGATGACGCGTGACCCGCGCACCATCTCGGCCGACAGTCTGGCCGAGAAGGCGCTGGCCGAGATGCAGGGACGCAAGATCACCAGCCTTTTCGTGGTCGAGGACGGCCTCCCGGTCGGGTTGCTGCATATCCACGATTTCCTGCGCGCCGGGATGGTCTAGGCCATGCTCAGGTCACGCATCGTCGCATGGCTGCGCGTGATCCTGCCCTTGACGGCGCTGGCGCTGCTTTCGGTGCTGTTCCTGATCGGGTGGAAGCCCGAGCCGCAGGCGACGATCCCCTATGCCAATGTCGATCCGCAGGATCTGGCCGAGCGGCAGGCGGTGACGAACCCGACCTATACCGGCGTGACCACCAACGGCTCGCAACTGACCATCGCGGGGGCCGAGGCCGAGCCGGGGAAGGAGCCGAACCACGGCTCGGTCCGCTCGGTCCGGTTGACGCTGCGGGCACCGGATGGGCGCGCGGCGGATGTCAGCGCCGGGACCGCGCAGATGGAGGGCGATCTGGTCGCGCTGCAGGATGGCGTCAGGATG
>NZ_DATMFA010000140.1:0-53199 GCF_035556475.1 Paracoccus sp. (in: a-proteobacteria)
TGCCGAGGTGGCGCTGGCCTGGCTGATGGCTCAGCCCGGTGTGACCGCGCCGATCGCCAGCGCGACCTCGGTGGCGCAGGTGGAAAGCTTTGCCCGCGCAGCCGCGCTGGCCCTCGCGCCCGACGAGCTGGCCCTTCTGACGGGCGCGGCATAGGGCAGCCGGATACGAAAAATCCCGCCGTGCTGTGCCACGGCGGGATTGTTTTCAGGTGGCCTGGATCAGGCCGCCAGAACCTCGTCGGCGGGGCCGAAGAACTCGTAATGGATCCGATCCGCCGGGACGCCTGCCTTGGCAAGCTCACCCACGAAATGCCGCAGGAACGGCTTTGGTCCACACAGATAGATGTCGGCCGATCGCAGCGGCACATTGGCATGCAGCCAGTCCATCGTGACAAAGCCCGTGTTCACATTATCCGCCGGGGCGGGCCGTTCATAGAACGTCGCCACCGTGGTCTGCCCATGCGATTGCGCGAAAGCCCGGATCTCATGGTCCAGCGCGTGGGTCTCGCGGCTCGTGGTGCCGTGGATGTAATAGGCGGCAAGGTCGGGATGGTTGCCGGCGATTTCCGCCAACATGCTGACCATGGGCGTCAGGCCGACCCCGCCCGACAGCAGCACGACGGGACGCGCGGGTGCCGAGGGAAGCTGGAAATCCCCAGCGGGCGCGGTGCATTCCAGAACCGCCCCGACCGCCAGCTGGTCGTGCAGGAAACGCGAGGCCTCGCCCTGCGGCTCGCGCTTGACGGTGATGCGGTAATGGTCCGCATTTGGCGCGCAAGAGACCGAATAGTTGCGGATGACACCCGGCAGGCCGGCGGTCTCGAAGCGCAGGGTCAGATACTGGCCGGGCCGGTGCGGGATGACCTTGCCCCCATCTTCGGGACTCAGGGTGAAAGAGGTGATGGTGTCGCTCTCGTCCCGCCGCTCGGCGATGACGAAGCGCCGCCAGCCCGTCCAGCCGCCGGGCGCGGCGTCGAGGTCGTCGCGCAGCACGCCTTCGCGCGCGATCAGGATATTGGCAAGGAACCAATAGGCCTCGCCCCATGCCTCAAGGATCTCGGGTGTCGCCGCGTCGCCCAGCACCTCGCTGATCGCGCCAAGGAGGGCGGTCGCAACATGCGGATAATGCTCGGGCAGGATGGCGTAGCCCACATGTTTCTGGGCGATCCGCTCGACCGCGCCGGCCAGCGCGCCCAGATTGTCGATGTTCTGCGCATAGGCCAGCACGGCCCCGGCCAGCGCGAAACGCTGCGCGCCGCTGCGCTGGTTGGCCTGATTGAACAGGCGGGCGATCTCGGGATCCTGGAACAGGCGGCGATACATGGCCTCGGTGATCCGGGGTCCGTGTTCCGCAAGAGCGGGAATCGTCGCCTTCACCAGAGCGATGGTTTGAGCCGAGAGGGGGGTCGTCATGGCATTCTCCTAAAAGAAGTATCCTGAATGCATCTTACCCGACCGGTATATACATGCATCTGATCTGCATGTAATGTGACAAAATGAAGCTGACCCGATATTCCGATTACGCTTTGCGCGTGCTGATGTATCTCGCGACTCACCCCGATCAGGTCGCCTCGATCCGGGAAATTTCGGGGTTTTACGGCATTTCGCACAACCATCTGATGAAGGTCGTGCAGGATCTTGGTCAGGCGGGATTTGTCGAAACCCTGCGCGGGCGCAATGGCGGGCTGCGTCTGGGTCACCCGGCCGCCGAAATCAGCATCGGCAAAGTGATCCGCCATACCGAGGGCCATAACAAGGTGATCGACTGCACCGGTTGCGTGATCGCCCCGGTCTGCGACCTGCCCCATGCGCTGTCCGCAGCGATGGAGGCGTTCATGGCCGTCCTCGACCGCTATCGCCTGTCCGATCTGGTCGCCTCGCCCGAAAAGCTGCGCGGGCTGTTCGAACCTGCCGGGACCGCGTCCCCGGCCTGATCGAACAGGTCCGGGGGCGCGCTCTTTCAGCGGGTTTGCTGGCTGGCGGTCTGGCCGATGATATAGCCGAAGGTCAGTGCCGGCCCCAGCGTGATCCCCGGCCCCGGATAGGCCCCCGACATGATCGAGTTGATGTCATTGCCGCAGGCGAAAAGCCCCGGAATGACCGCGCCAGAACGATCCTTGACCTCTCCCTTCCCGGTGATGTCGAGGCCCATCGAGGTGCCGATATCGCCCGGATAGATTTCGACCGCGTAGAACGGCCCTTTCAGCGGGCGCAGGCACGGGTTGGGCTGGTTCTCGGCATCGCCCAGATAGCGCTGATAGCTGGTCGAGCCCTTGCCGAAGGTCGTGTCCTCGGCGCGTGCCGCGTCCCGGTTGAAAGCCGCGACCGTGTCGCGCAAGGCCGTGGCGTCGATGCCGCATTGGCGCGCCAATCCCTCCAGCGTCGCGTCGCGCTTCAGATAGCCGCTGTCGATATGCTTGCCGATCCGCGCCGGGAAAGCATGGGCTGCGCCGAGCCCGTAGCGCCGCGTGGCGCGATGATCCGCGATCAACCAGGCCGAGCGCTGGCCCTCGGCCAGTAGTTTGCCGATCAGGCCCTGCACGAAATCATGGTAGCTTGAGGCTTCGTTGACGAAGCGCCTGCCATCATGCCCGACCGCGATGACCCCCGGCTTGGCCCGGTCGAGGAACAGATGTGGGAAGGGGCGCTTGCTGCCATCGGGATTGGGCAGAAGCGATACCGGCGTCCAGAAGCCGCCATTGGCGTTCGTGTCGACAAAGGCCGCCCCCGCCGCTTCGGCGGCCGAGATCGCGCCGCCGGTCCCGGTGACGGGCGACATCGAATAATGCGGCAGCCCGCGTTTCACATGCTCGAACGTCGCCTGACGCCGGGTCACGTCATGCGGATAGCCGCCCGCCGCCAGCACGACGCCCCGCGCGGTCGATATCCGCACCAGCCCCTTCGGTCCCTTGACCTCGGCCCCGGTCACCCTCCCATCCTCGTCCTTCACGAGGCTGATCAGCTCATGCCCGGTGCAAAGCGGGATGTTCAGGGCAAAGACCGTCTCGGCCAGACGCCCCGAAACCGCGGCACCCATCACCAGACGGGTATTTCGGCCATGCCTCACCCGGTCCAGCGCATAGCGCGCCACCCGTTTCGTCGCATAGACCATCGACGCGGTCGAGCGTGTCATGCGCAGGAAATGATACATGTCGGGCCGCCCCAGCGGCAGGCCGCCAAGGATGGTGAAATCGCCATAGGGCGGGCGCATGCGGTGCAGGTTCCTGCCCAGACGGCGCCCGTCATGGTCGAAGGCATCAAGCGAGCGGCCACCCTCGGTCGCGCCTTCGGCATCCGAGTGGTAGTCGGGGGAAACGACGCGATGGGCCAGCTTCAGCTCGGTTTTTTCGTGGAAAAAGCCGATCGCCTCGGGGCCCTTGTCCAGAAAGGCATCGACCAGTTCGGCATTGAAGAGGTTCCCGGTCTCGCCCTGGATATAGGTGCGGGCCGCCTCGCGGCTGTCCGGCATCCCGGCCGCCGTGGCGATGGGATTGCCCGGCACCCAGATCGCCCCGCCCGAGATCGCAGTCGAGCCGCCGAAATATTCGGATTTCTCGATGATGACCGGGTTAAGACCATGGTGACGCGCCGAAATCGCGGCGGCCATGCCAGCGGCGCCCGATCCGACGATCAGCAGGTCGCAGGTCGCGGGCAGGTCGGGTGAAAGGGGTTCAGGCATTGATCGCCTCCTCGCGCGGATAGCGGCCCATGGCCCAGCCGCCATCGACGGCAATGACCTGACCGGTGACAAAGGCTGCCTCGTCCGAGGCGAGGAAGCGCACCACGCGGGCCACCTCCTGCGGCGTTCCGGCCCGGCGCAGTGGCGCGCCGTCCACCATCTGATGACGCCGCCAGGCTTCGGTGCGGATGCGCTCGGCGGTCAGCGGCGTTTCGATCAGGCCCGGCGCCACAGCATTCACGCGGATGCCGTTCGGGCCGAAATCCGTCGCCATCTGCCGCGTCAGGCCGATCACCGCCGCTTTCGACGCGGTATAGCCCGCCGAATTCTGCGCCCCGATTTCGCCGAAGATCGAGGCGGTGTTGACGATCGCGCCACCGCCCGTCGCCATCATGGAAGCTGCGGCCCAACGGGACAGGCGGAAAAGGCCAAGGACGTTCACTTCGTAGAAGCGAGTGAAATCGGCGTCGCTGGTCCCCAGCGCATGGGCACCCGCACCGATTCCGGCATTGTTGACAAGGATGTTCAGCGTAAGGCCCGCGGCATCCAGCGCCGCGCCGATCCGCTCCGGCAGCGCCGAGTCAGTGACATCGCCTTGCAGCGCGGTGACGGCGGGACGGGCGCCAAGCCCGGCGATCCCGGCCATCTCGCGATCGACCGCGACGACGTGGGCGCCTGCGGCAAGCAGGGCCTCGGCAATGGCAAGGCCGATGCCCTGCCCCGCGCCGGTGACGACGGCGGTGCGCCCGTCGAGGGTGGAAATTCCAAACATGTCCGGCCCCTCAGAACGCCGCCGTGCCGCCGACCGAGCGGCCGCCATCGACAATGAGCACTTGCCCGGTGACGAATTGCGCGCGCGGATCGGCAAAGAAGGCGACCGCATGGGCGATGTCCTCGGGTGTGCCGAGCTGGCCCGAGGGTTGCTGCACGCGCAGCCCCTCGACGCCCTCGGAGCGCTCAAGCAGCATGTCGGTCAGGATCACGCCCGGTGCGACGGCGTTGACCGTGATCTGCTTCTCGGCCAGTTCCAGCGCCAGAGCCTTGGTGAAACCGGCCACCCCGGCCTTCGAGGCGACGTAATGGGCATAGTTGCGCGCGCCAAAGGCCGCACGCGAGGCGAGGTTCACGACCCGCCCGCCTTCCGGTAGCACCCGCGCCGCCTGCTGCGAGAGGGTGAACATCGCAACGAGGTTCACCTCATACATGCGGCGGAAATCCTCAGGCGTGAGGCTGTCGAAATCCTTGGTATTGAAGATGCCGGCATTATTGACCAGCACCCGCAGATCCCCCGCCCCGTCGATCAGCGCTTGCGTGGCGGCCGGGTCGGTGATGTCCAGCACCGCGGCGCGGGCGTCCCGGCCCGCCGCGACAAGCTGGCGGACGGTCTCGCTGGCGCCGTCCTCGGCGCGGTCGGCGACGATGATGGCATAGCCCTCTTCGGCAAGGCGATAGGCGATGGCCCGGCCGATGCCGGAGCCCGCGCCAGTGACGATAGCGGTAGGAGCAGATTGGGAGGTCATTCGGATCACCATTCGGTCGGAAAGGAACCCCGCGCGGACCGGGATCGTGCGCGGGGGTGGTTCGGTTCAGTTCGTGCCGAACGTCGTCTCGTCGATGCCGTCGTAGAGATTGGTCTTCAGCACTGCCGCCAGCGCCTCGGGATCGTCCTTGTTGACGTCCTTCAGCAAGTCGATCCACCTGTCCTCGAGCGCGACGAACTGCTTCAGAACCTCGGTCGGATCCTCGATCTTGCGCTCGGCCATCGACTTCGCGGGCAGCTCGGCCGCGACCTTGCTCTGGAAGGCGGCAAGGGTGTCGGTCATCTCCTGCGTCGGTTCGCTGACCTTCAGGCCGCGTTCCTTCGATCCTTCGAGGGCAGCGGCGACACCGACATTATAGGCCGCCTGCGACCGCGCGAGGCCGACCGCCATATTGTCGAGCAGCACACGGCGCTCGGCCGGTTCGAGACCCGCCCAGAAATCCGTGCCCACGACATAGGTCGCGCCCAGCACCACGCCTTGCGGCAGGGTGTTCACGGTCTTGGCGATCTCCCAGAACTTGTTGCCTTTGTCGAGGTTCGTCGCGTCCGACATGGTGCAGTCGATGGACCCGCGCTCCATACCCGAATAGACGTCCCCGATTGGAACCGAGACCGGGACACCGCCGAGCGACTGGATCCAGGCGGTCTGCGCCGTTCCCGCGACCCGCACCTTCTTGCCCGAAACGTCCTTGGGCGAGACGATGTCGCTCATGCAGATCAGGGTATAGAAGGGCGTCGCATAGCCGCCGAGGAACAGGCCGCCATTCCCGTTCCATTCCGCCTGCACCCGCGCGTTGGTCAGGCCCAGCTCGGTATAGGCGAAGGCGGCCGCGGTGCTGTCCCGGGCCGTGAAGGCCTGGTCGTTGACCGCATTGTTCAGCGGCAGTTCCGAGGGGTTGTAGGGCGGATAGACGATGCCGAGTTGCGCCACGCTGTCGCCGATGCCCTGCATGGTCGTGGGTGCGGGCACGAGGGCGCCCGAGGAATAGACCTCGAACTCGATCGCCCCGTCCGAGGCCGCGGCGACGTCCTTGGCGAATTGCTGATAGGGGTATTCGTTCAGGATATGCGCCGGGGCCATCCAGTTCGTCGCCTGATAGGTATCGGCGGTCGCGCTGCCCAGAAGTGCCGGCAGGATCGCTGCGCTCAGAAGATATTTCCGCATTGCTCATTCTCCCTTGTATGTGGTGGGGCCCGCCGGGCTCCTCATCCCGGCGGGTGGGGTCGTTAACGGGTGACCATCATCCCGGGCAGCCATAGGCTGATCTGGGGCACGGCGATCAGCAGGGCCAACACGCAGAGGTCCACGGCGATGAACCAGGTGACGCCTCCGAAGATGCTGTTCAGCGAGACCTTGTCGCCCAGCGAGGACTTGATGACGAAGACGTTCATGCCGACCGGCGGGCTGATCAGGCCAATGGTCATCAGCTTGATGACGAGGATGCCGAACCAGGTCAGGTCGACCCCGTGCTGGGTCAGCAGCGGCACCAGCACCGGCATCGTCAGCAGCATGATCGAGATTTCTTCCATGAAGGTCCCCATCACCACCAGGATGATGCAGATCAGGATCACGATGGTCATGGTGCTGTAGCCGTCGAAGAAGCCCATCACCCAGGTCGGAATGGTAGCCAGCGCGATGAACCGGGCGAAAAGCGCCGCACCGACAACGATCATGAAGATGGCCGAGGTGCCCGCCGCCGTGTCGATCACCGCCCGCTTCAGGATCTGGACGCTGAGGCGTCCACGAATGGCCGCGATGATGCAGGCAAGAAACGCACCGACCGCGCCCGATTCCGTCGCCGTGAAGGCGCCGGTGAAGATGCCGCCCATCACGATGATCGTCACGACCGGCAGCGGCCATGCGTCGCGCAGCAGGGCGAACTTCTCGGCCCGCGTCGAATTGTCGACATAACGCGGAGCAAGGTTCGGGTTCAGGATGCAGCGGATGGTGATCATCGCAATGAAGGCGCAGGCCGTGAGGATGCCGGGGATGAAGCCCGCCATGAACAGCGTGTTGATCGAGGTATCGACCAGCAGGCAATAGACGATCATCAGGACCGAGGGCGGAATCAGCGCCGCGAGGGTTCCCGAGGCCGCGACCGAGCCGGTGGCAAGGCCGGGATCATACTTGCTGTCCAGCATCTCGGGCACCGCGATGCGCGAGAAGGCCGCCGATGTCGCGACACTCGATCCGCTGGCCGCGCCGAAGAGGGCAGAGGCGAATACCGTGGACGAGGCAAGCCCGCCGGGGATCCGCGCAAGGAAGATCCGCGCGGCGCCGAAGAGACCACTGGTCAGGCGCGCCTCGACCGCGACGAAACCCATCAGCAGGAACATGGGGATCGCCGACAGGTTCCAGTCGCCGATCAGGTTGAAGGGGATGGCCTTGGTGATGCCGATCGCGGGTTTCAGCCCCATCATCGCCCAGATCCCGAAGAATGCGGTCGAGCCCATGGCCACGCCAATTGGTACGCGAATGCCGATCAGGCCAAGAATGATTGCGATGCCGGCGAAGCCGATTTCAAGACGTTCCATGACGAACCTCAGATTTCCAGGGCATGGGCCGAGGTGCGGACACGCCCGCGCTCGCCCAGAATGAGCCGCAAGAGGATGACGACCACCGCCAGCAGGAAGCCGAGGGGAAGCAGGAATTTCGCGGGCCAGGTGGTGATCCGCCAGATCCCGTCAACGGTCTCGTTGATGCGCCAGGCATGCACCGCCACGCCCCACGAGAACCAGCCGAGGATCGCGTAGTAGACAATCGAGACCACGTCGGCGAGCTTCAGCATCACCGCCTGTACGCGCGGCGAACATTTCTCGTAGACCACCTCGACGACGATCGAGCCGCCCGAGGCCTCGACCCAGGCCAGCGGCAGGAAGACGCAGCCGATCATGTAATAGGCCGCGACGATTTCCGCTGTTCCGGGCAGTGGCGCGTTGAACGCGTATTTGCCGACCACGTCGATCATGACGTGGAACATCATCAGCGCGACTGTCGCGCCTGCTATCAGACCCAGCAGGTGGGTCAGTCTTTCTGTAATCTTGACCATCTCGCCCTCCCCCGGCGCGTCATTGCATGCGATAGCCGCCGTTCACGTCGATAACCGCGCCCGTGATGTAAGAGGCGTCGGCGCCCATCAGGAAGGCGACGGCCCCCGCGACATCCTCGGGTGTCCCGATGCGGTTCAGCGGAATGTTGGCAGCCGCCGTGGCGTCGTTCTCGGGCGGCAAGGACAGGCGCAGCATCGGCGCGTCGATCAGGCCCGGCGCAACCGCGTTGACGGTGATGCCCAGATGCGCGGATTCCCTCGCGCCGGCCTTGATCAGCGCCATGACCGCACCCTTGGACGCAATATAGGCCGAGCTCGAGCGATAGCCGCCAAGCTGTGCCGCGACCGAGGAGAAGCCGACGAAGCGGCCATTCTCGATCCGGCGCCGGTTCGCGCCGCGCAGGTATTCGCGCAAAAGCAGGAAAGTCCCGGTCGAGTTCACGGTTTGCGTGCGGTCCCAATCAGCCAGGGTGATATCGGTGATCGGCGGGCGCTCGCCATTCGCGGCGAAAAGCAGGATGCCCGCCGCGGCGACGACCTGATCGATCGGCGCGTCAAGCGCCTCGGCCTCGGCGAAAGCTGCGGCGACAGCGGCTTCGTCGGCGACGTTCAGCGCAATCGCGCGGTGCCCTTCTCCCGGCAATCCCGCCACGACGCGCGCGGCCGCCTTCAGCGAGAGGTCTGCCGCGAGGACGCGAAATCCCTCGTCTGCAAGCCTGCGGCAGACAAATTCACCGATGCCACCGGCCGCGCCGGTGACAAGACAAGTTCCATTCATATCGAGAGGCTCCCCACCTTCATTGATCTTGCAATGAACACATTATCGGCAATATGGCAAATTAAATCTTTCCAAATTACGCATTTTGGATACATTCAAGACATACATGAAGGAGAGCCACTTGTCCGAACCGCATACCAGCACCGAGCTGGCGACAGAGCGTCTGCGCGAGGCGATCCTCAGCGGACAGCTTCTGCCCGGTGACAAGCTCCATCAGGACCGGCTGGCCGAAATGCTGGGGATCTCACGCACGCCGCTTCGGGCGGCACTGACGACGCTGGCGCAGACCGGGCTCGTCTCCTATGCCAGCAACCGCGGTTTCTATGTCCGTGAGTTTTCGCTGTCCGAGGTTGCTGGAGCCTTCGAGGTGCGGGCCGAGATGGAGGCGCTGGCCTGTCGCCTCGCTGCCGCCAACATGACCGACGAGGCCGCCCGCCACCTCTCCGAACTCGTGGCCGAGGGGGATCGCCTTTTGGAGCCCGGCGAGCTATTGCCCGAGAATCTTGGCGACTATCGGCGCATGAACGTGAATTTCCATACGGCGGTGATGCGCCTCTCGGCCAATCCCTGGATCACCACTTTCGTGCAAAGCCTGCACAATGTGCCCGCGGCATCCGACCGGGTAATCATGTGGCGGGACTTCCGCGTCATCGCGCGGTCCCATGACGACCACCACCGCATCGCCCATGCCCTGAGCAAGCGGCAGGGCGAACGCGCCGCCGCCATCATGCGCGAACACATCACCTTCGCGCTGGAACACCTGAAACTGCAATTGCAGCTTTACCCGCAGGACTTCCTGCGCATCCCCAGCCCCGACAAACCCGTGCGGGGCAGACAATCGACCCGGAACCGGAGAACCCAGGAATGACCGCTCGTCTCTTCTTTTCGCCAGCCTCGCCCTATGTCCGCAAAGTCATGGTGGCGGCGCATGAGCGCGGCGTTGCCGATCAGGTGGAACTGCTGCCCTCGGCGGCAGGGCCGGTGAAGCGCGATCCCGCGATCGTGCGCCATAACTCGACCGGCAAGGTGCCCTGCCTGCTGCTGGAGGATGATTCCCCGGTATTCGACAGCCGCGTCATCACCGCCTATCTGGATTCGATCGGCACCTCGGGAACGACGATCTATCCGCAGGATGACAGCCGCTTCACCGTCCTGACGGTCGAGGCGCTTGGCGACGCGATTCTGGATGCGGCGCTGCTGCACCGCTATGAAAACGTCCTGCGCCCCGAGGAAAAGCGCTGGGACGACTGGGCGCGCGGCCAGATGGAAAAGATCGACTCGGGCCTTGATGACCTTGAGGGTCGCTGGTTCGAGGCCATCTCGGGTCCGTTCCACGCCGGCGCGATCGCAATGGCCTGCACGCTCGGCTATCTGGACTTCCGGTTTGCGGACAAGGACTGGCGCAAGGGGCGCGAAAGGCTGGCGGCCTGGTATGACGAGGTGGCAAAGCGCCCCTCGATGACCCAGACCGCGCCGAAGGCCTGACCCGCCACGCGCCGAGACAGGCTCGCCCGCGTCTCCCTTTGGGGAGGACGCGGGCGAAACCTCGACCCCCTGCCCTCACAACAGGAAGCTATTCGCGTTGAGGGTGACGGGATCGTCCAGCAGGATGGCGAAATCGGCCTTCCGGTCGCCATTCACATCGGCGAGCACCTGCGTCCCTGCGGCAACGCTTCGGGTGGCAAGCTCTCCGGCCTTGCCGGTGAAGGCGGCCGCACCGATAAAGCTGAACGCCTGATTTCCCGCCAGATCGGTCCGGGCGTCGATCGCGCTCAGATCGATGCGGTCGCCTTGGGCCATGCTGAAATCGGTGATCGTGTCGCGGCCTGTCGCGGCCGCGGTCGAATCCGAAAGCGCCCGGAAGACGAAGACATCGGCGCCCTGCGCGCCGGTCAGCCGGTCTGCCCCTTGCTCGCCGATCAGCCGGTCGGCACCGGCGCCGCCATCCAGCACATCCTTGCCGGCCCCGCCCGACAGCGTGTCGTTGCCCCCGCCACCGGCCAGCGTGTCATTGCCCGCGGCGCCGTTCAGCATGTTCTTGCCAGCATTCCCCAGCAGATTGTTCGCAAGGGCATTCCCGGTGCCATTGAGATTGCCGCTGCCTGCAAGGACGAGGTTTTCCAGATTCGCACCCAGCGTCCAGGCAATCGAGGTCTGCACGCGGTCGGTGCCGCCATTCGCGGCCTCGACCACGCGATCGCCGACGGTTTCCACGATATAGGTGTCGTTGCCCGCGCCCCCGGTCAGCAGGTCGCTGCCGTAGCCACCTGCCAGCGTATCATTGCCGGCCCCGCCGTCGATCGTGTCATCGTCGCCATTCCCGTCGAGATAATCCGCCCCGTCGCCGCCATAGATCTCATCCCGACCGAAACCGCCCGAGATCACGTCGGCACCGGAGTCGCCGCTGAGCGTGTCATTCCCCGCGCCGCCGAGCAGGCTGTCATTCTCGGTCCCGCCGCTGATCAGGTCGTTGTCATTGCCGCCGTCGATGGTGTCATTTCCCGCGTCGCCGGACAGCGTGTCCATTCCGGCTCCGCCAAGGATGCTGTCCTGTCCGGTTCCGCCGCGGATCAGGTCGTTACCGGTCTCGCCGAACAGGCTGTCATTGCCCGCCTCGCCGTTCAGCGTGTCGTCGCCATCATGGCCCACGGCGCTATCAGCGCCGTCGCCACCGGTCAGCAGGTCGTTTCCGCTGCGTCCGGCGAGCACGTCGTTGCCAGCGCCACCGTCGATCACGTCGTTCGAGATGCTGCCATTTATGGTGTCGTTGCCGCCCAGGCCCTGAACCGGCTTGCCCTCCCATGTCAGGGTATCCCCCTCGACATCGACATAGCCGACCCCGATGTTATCCGCCCCCTCGGTGCCTTGCACGATTCCATCGGGGCGCCGCAGGTTCAGAAGAACGGCGCGACCATTCGCCCAGTCCAGCACCAGATCATCGGAGATGCCGTCGCCGTCATGGTCGACCAGCTTGCCCGAGGCCATAAGCTCGGCCGCCGTCCATTCGCGGCCGCCAATGGTGATCCGGTCGCCCAGATCACCCCGGAAATCGGTCACGAGATCCTCGCCCCCGCCGTCGAGCACGAAATGATCCGCGCCGCGACCTCCGGTCAGGACGTCATTGCCGGCTCCGCCGTGCAGGAAATCGTCGCCATCGCCGCCCAACAGGACGTCATGGCCGGCACCGGCCACGAGGCGGTCATTATCGCCCTGCCCGAACAGGTAATCGCGGCCCGCGGTCCCCGTAAGGCTGTCGTCTCCCGTCCCGCCATAAAGCATGTTTAACGCGCGCCCGATGCCGACAAGCGTGTCATTGCCACCGTGCCCGGTTCCATAGCCAAGCCCGTCCACCGCAATGACACTGCCGTCCTCCTCATAGACGGTGCCGGGAAGAAGCGTCGCAACGACACGCTCGTTCCCCGCCCGGTCCGGGTCGGACTGGCCAAGCAGGAAGCCGTTCATGGCCTCTGCATAGATGTCGGGATGCAGGAAATTGACCCGCTTGCCATTGGTGATGGTCACGAGGGACGAGTCGCCCGTTTCCGCCGCCGGAAACCAGCCGAGCCCGATCCCGGCCTCTGCAAAGACCTCATAGGTCCGGGCCATCCAGAAGGCCATGTTCGATGCATGGTGCGAGAGGTTGGTCTCGGTGATGACCAGATCATCATCCCCGATGGCGCCATAGCGCTGCCTGATCAGGTCCGCCATGCCGTCGATCTCTTGCCCCGGACCTGCACCCGCCGCCCAATGGGGATAAAGATGCGCCGACCAGACAAGGTCGTCGCCCACCGCAGCGCGGATCTGGTCCAGAACGCTGGTCCCGCCATCGCTGGCCGTCGTTTCGGCCAGAACGTCAAAGAGCGAGGAATAGGCCCAGCCGCCGACCATGATGCGGGCATCCGAACGCGCGTCGATCAGTTCCGCGACCTCGGCCATATGGTCGCCGTAAAGGCGCACGAACTCGCCACTGCCGCCACCCATGTCCTCGGCCCGGCTGTAGGAGGCCGGCTCGTTGACTGCCTCCAGCGCGTAGACGGCCGATTTCACATCGCCATGGGCATCCAGCCAGTCGAGCATCTTGCCCCAGCTTCCGATCATCCGGTCATGGACCGAACCAGCTAGCCCGGCGCGCATCCCCTCGACGTCGAGGTTCCCCGTCTCGCCCAGCCGCTGCGCCTCGCCATCGGCATAAGTGAAGACAAGCTGAAAGCCCTGCTGGGTTGCCGCGCTGAGGAAACGTTCGAACTGCGGATCAAGCGAGCCATTCTTGTTGAACGACCAGTCATTGAACATCACGCGGATGGTATTCGCGTCGGGAATGCTCGATCGCAGCAGGCTCGCATAGGCTTCGGGCTGGTTCTCCATTCCCATCGGCCGGGTCTGAAATTCCGACTGCCAGAGGTAGTATTTGTCGTCGGAGGCGAGATTCTCGCCATAGGTGCCAGCAGCCTTGTCGGCTGCAATTGCCTTTTCTGCCATGACTTGCAGGTTAATCATGCGGATCTGAGTGGTGTCGGACACGGGTTCTCTCCTCCGAAGCTTGCTTTCTTCGCTGCCTGCTCCCTCGTAACGGACATAGCCCCTTAAACCCAAGATTGTGGTGCTTTGTTGCAAAACAATCTTGAATATCAAAAAAGTCCTGCAAATTTAGAGGGTTGTGTGGCGAAAAGAAGCCGACGGAGTCGTGATTTACGACCCCGCCACGTGCTTTCCGATATGTAGGAGGGAATCACTCCCTGCCCCGCCGGCCAGAGCAAGCGGGGCACCGACCGCCGGCTGCGGTCCGGGCTGGAGAGTTACCGCCCCTAGTTGCTGAAGGCGTTGATCAGGTTCAGGACCGACAGCACCTTCCGCGTCCCGCTGTCGACGCGATAGATCTGGTCGTCGTCACGGTAATAATCCCAGCCGCGCCGCGCCTCCAGGTCATAGCGCCTCGGGTCGCGGATGATGGCATAGTCTCCGACGCGCAGGATATCCCCTACGCGCGTCCCATAGCCTTTTGCATGTCCCGGCGGAACGCAGGGCGGGTTCTTCTTGGCAAGGCCGGGCGGGCAATCGGCGCGGTAATAGGCACGGCCGTAATGACCGCCGCGCGGCCTGTCGTCATCATAGTGACGGGAATGCTTCTTTCCGTGACCGTTTCCCTTGCCGGGGTCGGCGGTGACGGGTGTGGCGACAATCAGGCCGAGCGCAAGCCCGGCGAGCGCCAATCTGAAGGGGGACTTCATCGTGATGCCCTCGATGGATGGTGATGAAGGTTTAACGCGTCATCCGTCGGTTCGGTCCTCACAGACCTGACAGCGGCGGGATTCCGCTGCCACGACGCCCGCCCTTCGCCGGTGAGCATCTGCGGGGTAGATGGTCGTTGCCGCGAAAACAGCCATATCGCGGTGCATTTGCACAATAATTAGACAAAATTCGTAGCCATCCAAAATTTTCCTTGCCTCTGGCGTCAAATTTGGTCTTGTAGCCTGTATACAGGATTCAAATGCCCCGGAAGGACTCACCATGGCGCTTATGACGGCCGAACAGTATCGCGAAAGCCTCCGTGACGGGCGTCAGGTCTGGGTTTCAGGCGAGAAGGTTGAAGACGTCGCGACCCATCCGGCGCTGAAGCCGATGGTCGATGCCATCGCGCGCATCTATGACATGCATCACGATCCCAAGACCCGCGATCTGATGACCTATACCCGCGAGGACGGGACGCTTGGGGCGCGGACCTATCAGGTTCCGACCACCAAGGAGGAATTGCGCGCCCGCCGGCTGATGACGACCGCCATCCTCGACGATATCTGCCCGACGATCGACCGCTTCGGAGACGAGACGGTGACGCCGCTCTTCGTCCTCGCCAACCGCAAGGAACTGCTCGACAAATATGACGAGCGTTACCACAAGAACGCCGTCGCCTGGATCGAGCGCCTGCAGCGCGACAACCTGTTCATGACCTCGGGCAATACCGATGTGAAGGGCGACCGCTCCAAGCAGCCCTGGCAGCAGGACGACCTCGACATGAACACCCGTGTCGTGCGCGAGACGCCCGAGGGCGTGATCATTCGCGGCGCCAAGTTCGAGACCGGCGCACCCTATGGCCATGTCGCCTTCATCAAGCCGACGGTCGGCTATTGGTGCGAGGAGAACCGCGACTTCGCCATCGCCTGCGTGCTGAAGCTGAATGCGCCGGGCGTGCGCCATATCTGCCGCCGCCGTCTGTCGGGCAACAACACCGATCTGAACAGCTTCGAGAACCCGCTCGCCGCCCGCTTCGACGAGCTGGACACCCTGATCGTGTTCGATGACGTGCTGATCCCGTGGGAGGACGTGCTGATCTGCCGCCATCACGAGCTTGCCGCCTATATCCGGTCGGATTTCTCGCGTTGGTCGGCACAGGCCTTCCTGGTGCGCAGCCAGGCCAAGGCCGAGCTGCTGGTCGGCGCGGCGCTGCTCAACGCCGAGCAGGCCGGGACGCTGAACATGCCGCCGGTCCGCTCGAAGATCGCGCAGCTCATGGCCTATAAGGCGACGATCGACGGCTTCCTGCTGGGCGCCGAAGAGGCCTGCCAGACCACGGAATCCGGTTTTGTCATGCCGAACCAGCAGATTCAGAATGCCGGTCGGGTCTATTGCTCGATGAACTACGGCAAGATGGTCGACCTGCTGCGCGATCTGGTCGGCGGAACCCCGGTGATGCTGCCGGACGAGGCGATGCTGCGCTCGCCCGAGACGCGGGCCGATGTCGAGAAGTTCTTCCGCGTCGGCAATTACGACGCCGAAACGCGGCTCCGCGTGATGTCGCTGGTCCATGACCTGACCGCATCGGCCTATGCCGGCCGGGCTACCTCCTATTCGATGTTCGCCGAAACCCCGGTCTTTGCGCAGGAGGGCGCGCTTTTCGCCTCGTTCGAGAAAGACAAGGCTGTCAATCGCGCCAAGGAAATGGCAGGTCTTCCTGTATCCTGAATACAAGGAGAGGTGAGGATATGGCGAGCGACTGGCAGATAACCCCAAGCAGAAGTGCCAAGGAACTGGTCTACGAATCCCTTCGCGACCGGATCGTCAGCGGCGATCTGGCGCATGGGGAGAAGCTTTCCGAGGTTCCTCTGGCCGAGCGGCTTGGCGTTTCGCGCACGCCCCTGCGCGACGCGCTCGCCCGGCTGGCGGCCGAGGGGTATCTGGCGCCCGCCGAACCCTCGGGCCTCAGCGTGGTCGACCCGCTGCAAAACCTCGAGGAACTCATCATCCGTCGCGCGGCCCTTGACGGGGTGACGGCGCATCTTGCGGCGCGCCGCGCGACCGATGACGAGATCGAGACCATCCTTGCCCTTGGCGCGCAATACTCGCAGGGCGCGGATCTCGACCTCGGCGAAAGGCGGCTGCGCAACCATCGCTTCCACGACGCGATCACCATCGCCGCGCATTCGAACAACCTGCGCATCGAAGCCGAGAATTTCCGCGTCTTCTTCACCTCGACCCGGCTTCTGCAGGCCTTGACCGTGAGCGAGACGGCCGAAGCCATTCAGGGCCACATGAAGATCGCCGAGGCCATTCAACAGCGCGATCCCTTCGCCGCCGAGCATGAGGCGCGCGAGCATATCTACTCGGCCTATCGGCGCCATCTTGGCGCGGACAATAAAGCGTAAACCTACAGGGAGCCCAACCATGGTCAATTCGATCATATCTCGTCGTCGTCTGCTGGGAACTGCCGGTCTGGGCATGGCCGTGGCGCTTGCCGCCCCGCGCCTTGCCTTCGCCAATGCAGGAAAGGAGATCTCGGTCCAGATCTGGGGCTCCACATGGACCGGCTCGGTCTCCAAGGCGGCCGCCCTGTTCGAGGAGCGCACCGGCATCAAGGTCAAGGTCATCACCCAGGCCTCCGCGGGCGAGGGGCTGGTGAAGCTCCAGACCATGCGCGACAAGCCCGAGGTCGATGTCTGGTTCACCACCTCGGCGCTGGCGGCGCGGGCGCAAGAAGATGCGGGACTGTTCCTGCCGATGCCCTATGACCTGTTGCCCGCCGCCGCCGCGATCGAGGAAACGGCGCGGTCGAGCCATTGGGTCGGCCTTTATTCCTATCCGATGGGCATCGCCTATCTGACCGACGAGGTCGATGCGCCGATCACCGAATGGTCCGACCTCTGGGATCCGCGTTTCAGCCAGTCGCTCTGCGTGCCGGCGATGACGCAATATCAGGGCCGTGTGCTGGCGATTGCCGCGATGATCAACGGGGGCGACCTCACGAATGTCGATCCGGGCTTTGCCGCGCTGAAGGAACTCTCGCCGAACGTGGTGTCCTGGTACACCTCCGACACCACGGCCCGCAAAGGTATCGCGCAGGGCGAGTATTCGGTGCTGGTCACGCCGCCCGCGGGCTACAAGATGCTGCTCGACAATGGCATCAACGCCAGCTTCGTGACGCCCAAGCCCTCGCCGATGACCTATGACGTGATGATGCTGGTCAACACGCCCCGTCAGGCCGAGGCCGCGCAATTCATCGACTTCTGCCTGACCGAGGAGGTGCAGAACCTCGTCGCGCAAGCCCAGGGCATGGGTCCGGTGCATCCGAACGCGACCTCGATCCCCGAGATCCAGGCCGTCCTGCCCAAGCCCGAGGACCGCGTCGGTCTGGACGAGGTGCTGATCAACGCCGACATCAACGCATGGAACGAGCGTTTCAACAGGGAAGTGGTTTCGTGAACGGACACAAGGGTCTGGATGTTCGCGATGTCGTCAAGAAATATGGCGATGTCACCGCGCTTCACGACATCAACTTTCATCTGGAGCGCGGCGAACTCCTGACCTTGCTGGGGCCTTCGGGCTGCGGCAAGACTACGCTTCTGCGGTCGATCGGCGGCTTCGTCTCGATCCATTCGGGCGAGATCGTGATCGAGGGGGCCTCCGTCGGCTCCCTCCCGCCAGAAAAGCGTCCGACGGCGACGGTGTTTCAGGGCTATGCGCTTTTCCCGCATATGAGCGTGGCCGAGAATGTCGCCTATGGCCTGCGCCTGCGCGGAGTCCCGAAATCCGAGCTGAGGGACCGGGTGACAAAGGCCCTCGACTCGGTGCAGCTCTCGCATCTTTCCGACCGGATGCCGGCGCAGCTTTCCGGCGGGCAGCAGCAGCGCGTGGCGCTGGCCCGCTGCTTCGTCGTCGAACCGCGCGTGTTGCTGATGGACGAGCCCTTCTCAGCGCTGGACAAGAACCTGCGCGAGGACATGCAGGTCGACCTGCGCAAATTGCAGCAGCGCCTTGGCATCACGACCGTCGTGGTCACCCATGATCAGGAGGAGGCCTATATCCTCTCGGACAAGGTCGCGGTGATGAATGCCGGACGGCTTCACCAGTTCGACACGCCGGGCGGGATCTATGACCGCCCCGCCACGCGCTTCGTCGCCGATTTCACCGCGATGACCAATGTGCTGAGCGGCCGGCGCGAGGGCGAGATGTTCCTGGCCGATGGCATCGGCGCCTTCCCGGCGCCGGCCGATCTGCAGCAGGGCGATTTTCTGGGTCTTCGCCCGGAAAGCCTCGATGTGGTTCCGGCGGATGACCAGCGCGCGATCCTGCAAGGCGAGGTGAAATTCGTTGCCATGACCGGCGCCAATGCCTCGATCGAGCTTGGCTTCGCGGGTGGCCGCATCAAGATCGTCGCGCCGCGCCTGCCAACGGTTCCCGCCATCGGCAGCGTCGTCGGCCTTGCCATGTCGGATCGCGGTCGCCCGGTGCGAGTGCCCGCATGAGGAAGCTGCCCCTGATCAGCGCGCCAGCCTTCGTGCTGCTGGCCATGCTGTGCGGAGCCTATGGCGCGTTCTTCGCCTCGGGCTTCCTGACCCAGATCGAGGGCACCGCCCGCATCGGCGGCGCGCCCTCCTTCGACAACTATATCCGCTTCCTGACCGATGAGAGCCAGCTGAGCCTTTTCGGCTATACGCTGGTCTTCTCGCTGATCGTGTCGGCCATCACCATCGTGATCGGCTATCCTCTGGCCTATTTCCTCGCCCGGTCCGAGCATCGCAGGCTGCGCCTGCTCATCCTCGGGCTGCTGATCGCCACCTTCATGTCGGGCACCGTGACGCGGGCCTATGGCTGGATGGTGCTGCTGGGCAACAAGGGCCTGCTCAACCAGCTCCTCATGGATCTGGGGATTATCACCCGTCCGCTCAGGATCATCTATCGCGATGCCGGGGTTGCGATTGCGCTGATCCATTTCATCCTGCCCTTCTTCGTGATGACTGTGGTTGGCGGCATCAAGAACCTGCCGCGCGGGGTCGAGGAAGCCTCACGCGACATGGGCGCGGGTCCGGTCAAAACCTTCTTCAAGGTGACGCTGCCCCTCTCGCTGCCCGCGATTGCCGAAGGTCTGGCGCTCGCGCTGGCGCTCTCGCTCTCGGCCTTCCTCTTCCCGCTGATGCTGGGTGGCGGACGCGTGCGCATGGTGGCGAATTACATCTATGAGCAGATCTTCGTCTCCTTCGACATGGCCTTTGCGGCGGTGGTCTCGGTCGCCTTCCTCGTCATGGCGCTGCTGACGCTGGTGCTGATGAACAAGGGGCAGAGGTTGCTTCTGAACTTCATCGCCGGCCGCTACACCCGGAAAGGAGAGCCGTCATGAAGCTTGGTCCCGTTGGGCGGGTGCTGTGGTCGGCCTATATGGTCCTGATCCTCGGCTTCCTGCTCGCGCCGCTGGTGTTCGTGGTCTATTATTCCTTCCTGCCGACCGCCTTCTTCAAGCTGGAATGGCAAGGCTTCTCGCTGCGCTGGTATGAGGCATTCTTTGCCTCGGACGTGTTCATGTCGGCGCTGTGGAACACGCTGACCATCGCCCTGCTCGTGGTTCCGGTGACCCTGATCGTCGCCCTGCCAACCACGCATATGATGGCGAACGGACAGTTGAAATGGCTGGGTCAGGCGCTGACGATCCCGGTGATCGTCCCCGGCGTCGTGACCGGGATCGCGCTGATGGGTCTTTTCGCCATGCTGGGAATGGACAATGCCTATCTGCGGCTGATCCTTGGCCTGACGCTGTTCTGCCTGCCCTTCACCATGCGCGCGATCAACGCGGTCTATTCCAGCCTCGACCGCCGGCCCGAGGAAGCCGCGCGTGATCTGGGCGCGGGTCCGGTGCGGACCTATATGCAGATCACCCTGCCGCAACTGAAGGCCGGGATCCTCTCCGGGGCGATCCTTGCCTTTGTCGAGGCGATCGACAACTTCTCGATCGCGGTCTTCATGGCCGACACCTCGACCAAGACCCTGCCGATCGCCGCCTATGAACATATCCGCGACTTCGACGATCCGACTGTCGCGGCGATGTCGACGCTGTTGATCGGGCTCGCCTTCCTGCTGGTCGTGGTTCTGGAAAAGACCGTCGGCCTCGAAAAAATGATCCGCCAGGGCTGAGGTGCCAAGATGAATGACGAGACCTTATCGCGCGACACCTTCCGGCAGGCCATGTCCAAGCTGCCTGCCTCGGTCAATGTGATCACAACCGATGGCGATGCGGGGCGCTGGGGGATGACGGCCTCGGCCGTGTGTTCGGTCTCGGACCAGCCGCCAAGCCTGCTGGTCTGCATCAATCAGGCGACGCGGCTTTACGAGCTGGCGATGAAGAACCGGGTTCTCGCCGTCAATGTGCTGAAGAACGACCAGAAGGAAATCTCGGCCCTGTTCGCGGGCGGCGATGTCGCGCGGCGCTTCGCGACCGGCAACTGGCAAAGCCTGCGCACCGGCGCGCCGCTGCTTCTGGATGCCCTCGTCAGCTTCGATTGCCGGGTGTCGCAGGTGGTGCCCTCGGGCACGCATGGCATCTTCATCGCCGAGGTCGTGGCGGCCCATGTCGCCGATGCGGGCGGCGGTCTGGTCTATTTCGACCGCGCCTATCGGCCATTGGACGAAATGGCTGCCTGACCGGCCCCCCCGAAAGCCCCGCGAAGCGCGGGGCTTTTTCATGGGTTCAGATCGCGGACGGATCCAGTGCTCGCTGCTGGTAAAGCGCGGCGGTCGGGCGATATTCCTGCCAGAGCGCCTGAAGCTGGGCCAGCGGCTCCTCGGCCGCGTCCACGCGCAGATCGGCCCATGTCACGTCGGTATCGTCGACGACCTTCATGGCCGCCGCGCGCAGGGGGCCACCCTCTCCGCCCGAGGCCTCGCCAGCCTGAAGGGCAGCAAGCAGCCGATCCTCCAGATCAGCCGTGGGATCGGCAGCGAAGGCCGCGACCATCGCCTCGACCACGCCCGCGCTGGCAAGGATATTGCCGATCGCCACGCAATCCTGACCACTCGCCCCGCCAATCGCGCCGCGATTTCGGGCGCCATGCCGGAATGCGCTTTCGCCCCGCAAGTTCAGCACCGCCAGTTGACGCCATTCGATATCCGGGGTCGAGGCCGCAAGCGCCGCGATCACCGCTGCGGGGGCGACCCCCTCGGCCAGCAGCGACAGCCCGCGCGGACCCAGCCGGGGATCGGTGATCGCCTGCGTCAGCACCCCGCCGACGCCGGGCTTCAGAAACAGGCAACGCGCGCCCACGCAGGGGCTCGAGGTGGTGATGACGCCGCCGATCCTGCCCGTGCGGTCGCAGCGTCCCAGAAGGGAAAAGGTCATTCTCCGGGGTTCTCCCACTTGGCCGCGTCGGTGGCTGGCGGGATTGACGCCCTGCGCCATTGACTTGCGGCGATTATTGCGGTGTCCTGTATGCAGGATACATAAAAGAATCGCCATGCCAAAAATCACCGAACTCGCCGCCCGCTTCACTACCGACCTGCCGCGGATCCTCGATCAGGTGAGGCAGGTGGTGAATATCGACAGCGGAAGCTGGGATGTTGAGGGCGTGAACGCCGTTCAGGATGTCTTTGCCGCGGCGCTGGCGGATCTGGGCTTTGCCGTCACGCGCATTCCCGGCGAAGGGCGTGGCGATCAGTTGCGGGCCTTCCGGCGGTTTGGAGAGGGGCCGAACGTGATGATCCTCGGCCATGCCGATACGGTCTGGCCGCGCGGCACCGTGGCGGAATGGCCCTTTGCGCAGGACGGCAACCGGCTGACCGGGCCGGGCATCGCCGACATGAAAACGAATGTGGTCATGGCCATCCACGCGCTGCGGCTTCTGATCGAAGGCGTCGGCGGCGCGGACATGTCCAAGGTCGGCGCGGTCACCTTCCTGATCGTCCCCGACGAGGAGATCGGATCGCCCCAGTCAAAGGACTGGATCATCGCCGAAGGGCAGGATTGCGACATCTGCCTGACACTCGAACCCGCGCGCCCCGGTGGCGGCACGGTGATCGGCCGCGGCGCGGTGGGCGCGGCCTATATCCATGCGACCGGGGTAACGGCGCATGCCGGCTCGAACCGGCTGGGCGGGGCCAGCGCCATTTCGGCCGTGGCGCCGCTGGTCGCCCGGATCGAGGCGCTCGGCTCGATCGAGGAGGGGAATTACGCCACGGTGGGCGTCCTGCGCGGCGGTGATGCCAAGCAGGTGGTCTCGGGCAGCTGCGAGGCGCATCTGGACCTGCGCGCCGCCAGTCAGGAGGCCGCCGATGCGCTGTGGCAGGGGATCGTCGATATCGTCGAAAAGGCAGAGATCGACAGCCGCGTGACCCTGAAGCTGTCGGGAGGCTTCATCCGCCCCTGTTTCCCGCGCCTGCCCGCGATGGATCGTCTTTATGCGCTGGCCGCGGATTTCGCGAGCCAGATCAATCATCCGATCGCCCCGAACATCTCGCGCGGGGGGTCGGATGGCAGCTTCATCGCCGCCCTCGGCAAACCGACCATCGACGGTCTGGGCGTCATCGGACATGATATCTGCTCGCGCCGGGAATGGGCAGAGTTGGACAGCCTGCCCGCGCGCGGTGCCATCCTGGCCGGGCTGATCGCCAAGGCGGCCACGATCTGATGCCGCATATCCTGATGATCGCAACCGGCGGCACCATCGCCTCACGCGCGGCGGCGGAGGGCGGGCCGGTCACGGCGCAACTTGGCGGCCCCGATCTTCTTGCCGGGGTGGACCTGCCCGAGGGGGTCGAGGTCACGGTGAGGGGCTTCGCTTCGCTGGGGTCATATGCACTGACGCTCGCCGATCTCCACGATCTGGCCGCGCTGCTGGCATCCGAAATGACGGATTACGACGGCGTTGTGATCACACATGGCACCGACACGATGGAGGAGACCGCCTTCGCGCTGGAACTGCTTCTGGCCCCGCCGATACCGGTGATCCTGACCGGGGCGCAGCGCCACGCCGGACAGGCGGATACCGACGGGCCGCGCAACCTGCGCGATGCGATCCTTGCCGCGGCCACCCCCGCCCTCGGCGCGGCCGGCGTCGCGATCCTGTTCGAGGGCGACCTTCATGCCGCCCGCCATGTCCGCAAAAGCCATACCAGCCGCGTCGACACCTTCCGCTCGGGTGATTTCGGCAAGATCGGCTCGGTCGATGTGGGCAGGATCGACCTGCGCCATCTGCCTCAGCGCCTCGCACCCTTGGGACTCGACGCCGCCCCGCAGGAGGTGGCGCTGATCTCGGCCGCGATGGGAATGGGGCCGGAACTGCTGCATTTCGCACTCGGCCATCCCTATCGCGCCGTCATTTTGGAAGGCTTCGGCCGGGGCAATTTCCCGCAAGGATGGGCCGAGGCCACCGCCGCCCTTACCGCTGCCGGAAAGCCGGTCATCGTCACCTCGCGCTGCCCGGAGGGCGCGGTCCGGCCGATCTATGGCAAGGACAGCGGCGGCACCAGCATGGCGGCTGCCGGCGCGATCTTCGCCGGCGACCTTGCCGGCAACAAGGCGCGGATCCTGCTGGCCTTCCTTCTCGGCCACCCTTCCCTTGACGCGGAGACCGAGTTTGAACGCTATTGTGCCTAAGACCGCCTTCGCCCCTGTCTCCACCGTCGAGGCGGGGCTGGAGGCCGATGATCCACGCCGCGGCGCCGTCATTGCGCTTGGCAATTTCGACGGCTTTCATGTGGGTCATCTCTATCTGCTCGAAACGGCGCGCGACATGGCCGGCGATGCGCCCTTCGCGGCGATGTCCTGCGAGCCGCATCCCGTCAGCCTGTTTCGACCGCAATCGCCCCGCTTCCGCATTGCCAGCGCCACCCAGAAGGCATGGCGCGCGGCCGAGATCGGCCTGAGCTATCTGTTTCAGCCGCGTTTCGACCCTGACTTCGCCGCCCTCACGCCCGAGGAGTTTCTCCACGACACGCTCATCGGCGGGCTTGGCATCAAGGGCATCGTGGTGGGCGAGGATTTCCGCTTTGGCCGCGACCGCGCCGGAGATACCGGCTTTCTTGAAACCCATTGCGCCCGGTCGGGGATCGAGTTGCGGGTGGTCAAGAAGCTGCCCGGCTATTCCTCGACCCGGGTGCGGCAGGCGATACAGCGCGGCGACCTCGACGCCGCCGCCGACATGCTCGGGCGGCCCTGGCACGCCGAAGTCACCTTCGACGGCTGCCATATGCAGATCGAAGCCAGCCAGATCCTGCCGCCTCCGGGGCAATACATCCTGCGCAAGCGCGCGACGGGAGAGGTGATCTCCAGTCATCTCGACGCCGAGGGCGCGCTGCATGGTCCCGTCACGATCGAACCCGGCTCGGCAAGCTGGGCGTTCCTGCGGCTGATCGCCTCGGCCGCGTGAGGCCGGCAGCCGGGTCCGCTCTCCCGACAGGGCCGGTCAGATCCAGCCATGCCCTGAGCGAAAACCTGCCTTGCGTCACCAATGGTTCTTGTTGGGATCGCAACCAACTAAGCATGGGACGAGGCCCTTCCCGTTTCGCGATCGCAACGCCGCAAGGCATAAGGACGCGCGCAGCAGGATAAGACAGCCAGCACCCTTGCGGCAGCCCGCTGCAGAACCGGAGAAGCCCGATGGATCCTGTGCGTTCCGCACGGCGGCGCCAGCTTTTTTGCTCGCTCGCGATATTCGCAGCACTTCTGGGCAGCACCGCGCCAAGCCCGCTTTATCCGGTCTATGCCGAGCGGTTCGGGCTGAGCCATGCGATGAATACGACGGTCTTTGCCGTCTATGCCATCGGCACGCTGCTGGCCCTGCTGTTTTGCGGCGCGCTGGCGGCGCGGGTGCGCGACCTGCGCGCGATCCTGTTGCCGGGTCTTGCGATCACGGCGACAGGCGCGCTGGTCTTTGCCTTCGCGCAGGATCTGCCGATGCTGCTGGCCGGGCGAGCGCTGAACGGTTTCGGGACGGGGATGATCACCGGCATCGCCTCTGCCGCGATCTATGGCCTGGCGGCACCCGGTCGTCAGCGGGGCGCCGCGGCGCTGGCGACGCTGGCTTTCACCGCAGGCGCAGCGGGCGGCCCCTTGCTTACCGCAGCCGCGCTTTCGCTGAATATCGCGCCGACCGTCACACCGTTCATCGCCATCGTCGCCGTGGCCCTGCTGGCCATTGCGGGCCTCATGTCCTCGGGGGCACTGGCCGGAGGCGCGCCCCGCAAGCCTGAGGCAACACCCCCCTCCGCCGAGGACGGGGTGATGTGGAGCAGCTTCCTCCTTGCCTGCCTCGGGATCTTTTCGGCCTGGACGCTTGGCGCGATGCTGATGGCGCTGGGGGCGGATCTGGCGCATGAGGTCTATGGTCTGCAATCGGCCGCCATAGCCGGGATGGTCGCCATGCTCTTTCAGGCCTCGGGTGGCATGGGGCAGGCGATCTTCGGCACGCTCCAGCCGCGCCTCTCGCTTGGGGTCGGGCTGACGGGGATCGCGCTGGCTCAGGCCGGGCTGGTTCTTGCGGCGATCTGGGGGCTGGGAGGGGTGATGCTGGCCCTCATGCTGCTTTGCGGGCTTTCCTATGGCGCAACTTTCGTCGGTGCGCTCAGCATGGCCAGCGCCTCGTCCGGCGATGATCGTCGCGCCGCCCTGCTCTCACGCTTCTATATCTGCGGCTATGCTGCCAATGCCGGTCCGCCGCTGGTGATGGGCGCCTTTGCCGATCGGATCGGCCTGCAGGCTGCGTTCTTCGGCTTTTCCGCGATCCTGATCCCGCTTGCGGCAATCGGCGTGGTCCTGGTGCTGGTGGCAAAGACCCCTCACCCACATCAATGCCCCGAGATCGAACAGGCCGACACCGGCTGCTGATCTTTGCCGACGGGCAGCCGATGCGCTAGGGGCGGGCGCGAAACTCCTCCACCGCCTCCTCGGCCACCTGCTGAAGCGCGGCGGCCAGATCGGCGGGCACGCGCGGATAGGGTCCGTCCTTTCCTTTCAGCACCAATGGCAGGCCGACCGGGGATTCTCCGGTCAGGGTGGCGTAATGGACCATGGTGATGAAATACCAGCCGTTGGGATTGGGATGGATGTTGTCGTCGAACACGTCCCGGATCGAGGACATTCCCGGCACCCGCCCCTCACCGATCGCTTCCTGCAGATGGACCATCGCGACCCCCGCCGGAACCAGCTGCATGGGGTTCTTCAGTTCCGGCAGGCCGGCATTCACGTCATCGACGATCTTCTGCCAGATCGGCAGGTCCGCCACGATCCGGTCCCGCCATGCCTGCGGATCGTCGATATCGTCCCAGGTCTGGTAGAGATATGACCTGACCTCCGGGTTGGCCTTCGCCGCCAGCTCGACCCAGCGCTTCGCGTAATCCGGGGATTCGTGCCATTCGACGGTCGTGGCCAGCGGGACGCGCTCGGTGATGACGAGGGCGTCGACCGGATGCGCGGACAGCCATGCCCTGCCATCCACGCCCTGCGCGGTCGCGCTGTCCCGCCACAGGATCTGCAGCGGTGCGCCATTGATCAGCGAATATTCGACCGGCGCATCCAACACCGCGGACATCCTCTCGGGCAGGTTCGGGCTGACGAGGCTGTGCCCGATGTAAAGCGCCGAGATCCCCTTGATCAGGAGTTGCAGGATGGCCGGCATCGTCAATCCTTTCCGCGCTGGTTGCGAAGCGGTGGCCGACCTCCTGCACCGCCGATGCCGCCCGGCCTTCCAGCGATTGGAGGAGACGGCTTCGTCATCGTCAAGCGGAATTCGTGGGGTGGGTTGGTCCCATGTCGTCGCGCGCACTCGCCCGTGGTCAGGGCGCTCAACCCGACAAACGCCATGCTGGCGCCGGATCCCGGGGAACCGCGTTGACAGCCTCCGATGCCAGACCTACCGTCCGCGGCGATCCGTGGCATCCTTCCCGCGCCTTGGCGACCCTTTAGGCTGAACGAAGGCGGAACTGCGCGACATCCCTGACCACACATGGCCCGTCCTCACCTGCGCAGGCCGGCGGGCCGTCGAATCCCGGCGGATGGCCGTGACAGCCGCCACTATACGAAACTGGAGAGCAGAATGTCCTATCCCACCCCGATGATGTTCATTGCCGGCGAATGGTGCCCGGCCTCGGACGGGGCCAGCCAGCCGGTGCTGAACCCCGCGACCCAAGAGGTTATCGGACATGTGCCTCTGGCCACGGCGGACGATCTGGACCGCGCCGTCGAGGCCGCGGTCAGGGGCTTTGCCGTCTGGCGCAAGGTCGGGGCCTTCGACCGCTACAAGATCATGCGCAAGGCCGGCGAGCTTTTGCGCGAACGCGCGCCCGCGATCGCGCGCAACCTCACGATCGAGCAGGGCAAGCCTCTGGCCGAGGCCATGGTCGAGACCCTCAGCTGCGCCGATGTGATCGACTGGTTCGCCGAGGAAGGCCGCCGGAACTATGGCCGCATCGTTCCTCCGCGCGCATCGAACATCCACCAGCAGGTCATCCGTGAGCCGGTGGGGCCGGTCGCGGCCTTCACGCCGTGGAACTTCCCTCTGAACCAGGCGGTCCGCAAGATCTCGGCGGCGCTGGCGGCGGGATGCTCGGTCGTGATCAAGGCGCCGGAGGAGACGCCGGCCAGCCCGATGGCGCTGATCCAGGCCTTTGTCGATGCCGGCGTTCCGGGCGATGTGCTGAGCCTCGTCTTTGGCGAGCCTGCGATGGTGTCGAACCATCTGATCCCGCATCCCGATATCCGCAAGATCTCGTTCACCGGATCGACCGCGATCGGCAAGGAGCTTTCGGCGCTGGCCGGGCGCCACATGAAGCGCAGCACCATGGAGCTGGGCGGCCATGCCCCCGCCATCGTCTTTGCCGATGCCGATGTGGATCAGGCGGCGAAGCTCCTTAGCATGAGCAAGTTCCGCAATGCGGGGCAGGTCTGCGTCTCGCCCACCCGGTTCCTCGTCCATGAGAATGTGATGGACCAGTTCCTTGACCGCTTCCAGACCGCAGCCGCCGCCCTGAAGGTCGGGGATGGGCTGGAAGACGGCGTAACCATGGGACCGCTGGCCCATGCCCGCCGCCTGTCCGCGATGGAGGAGATCGTCGGCGATGCGCGCGAGAAGGGGGCGGAAATCCGCCTCGGCGGCGCGCGGCATGGCAACAAGGGCTATTTCTTCCAGCCGACGGTCATGACCTCGGTTCCCGAGGACGCGCGGATCCTGCATGAGGAACCCTTCGGCCCGATCGCGCCCATGATCCCGTTCCGTGACGAGGAGGCCCTGATGACCGAGGTGAACCGCCTGCCCTATGGGCTGGCCGCCTATGCCTTCACCGCCGCAGCCGAGACGCGGGCCATGCTGGCCGACAGGGTCGAGGCCGGGATGCTGACCATCAATCATCTGGGTCTTGCTTTGCCCGAGGTTCCGTTCGGCGGGATCAAGGATTCCGGCTATGGTTCGGAAGGCGGGACCGAGGCGCTGGACGCCTATGTCAACACCAAGTTCGTGACCCAGACGGTCTGAACCTGTCCTGCGCCCGTCCTGACGGGCGGGCGCATACCGCAATGACCAGCGACTAGCGCGAACGCCCGTCCAGTGCGAGCGCCCCCGGACCCGTGGTCACCAGCATGAGGAACACGAAGCAGAACAGGACCGCCGCATCCCCGCCATTGGCCGCCGGATAGGGGCTTTGGGGCGCATGTACCAGAAAATAGGCGAATGCCATATGACCGGACAGGATGAAGGCGACGGGGCGGGTGAACAGCCCCAGAATGATCATCAGGCCGCCCACGATCTCCAGCCCGGCCGAGACCAGCAATAGCGTGGAAAGCGTGCCCGGGCCGGGCACCGGGAAGTTCAGCAGCTTCTGTGTTCCATGCTCGAGATAGAGCAGACCCGCCACGATCCTCAGAAGCGCGATTGCATAAGACTGTAGGCCGTTCAGAGTGTTAACCATCATGGTCCTCATGCCACAGGATGTCCTGCGCCCCAGTCAGGGGCAGCAACCCGGCAAAAGCAAGCGGCGCGGTGGGCAGCGCCCCGAAAAACCGGGGGCCGCTTGCACCGGCGACACACCGGTCAACCCTTGGGCGCACCATGATGCCGCGCCAGATGCACCCGGTCGTCGACGCTCGAGAACAGGACGGCGATGACCATGCCCAGCGTGACACCGAGGAGCGTGTCCCACACCCGCTCGGGCGCCATGGCGGGGCCGGAAACATGCGGCGCGGCCAGATGGCTCATCAGAAGCGCCATGGGCGTGATCAGGATCTGCCCCAACCCGTAATTGCTGCCGATGATCACCTCGGTCGCGAATTGCAGCAGGATCAGGATGCCGATCAGGCTCCAGGCCGAGGGGTCGTGGGTCAGGATCAGCCAGACGACAAGCGCCCCGGCCATTGTCCCGACCATGCGTTGCAGCGCGCGGTTGAGGCTGAGATGCAGGTGCTGTCCCTGAATGACGGCGATGGTGCCCATCGCGGCCCATGCAGGATGTGGCGCGCCGAGCGCATGGCCCACCAACCCCGCAATCGCCGTCCCGAGCGCGATGCGCGCCGAGGCCAGCAGCCGATGGCCAAGCGGACGCTCGGGTTCGGAGGGAAGGGGCCTGTCCGGTCCCGCAGCGTGACGGATGCCTTCGGTCGCGATGCAGACGACCAGCCCCAGCACGGCGACAAGGCCGGTGGCGAGGACGCGGGCGGCGATATCCTGCAAGTCCCCGCCATGCCCCATCGAGGCCCCGGCGGCAAAGACAAAGATCAGGACGCCCGGCGGCCCGAACTGACCGGTGACCGAGACGAAGAAGAACACACCCGACAGCACGGCCAGCAGCAGCAGTTGGACCACGGCCGAGGCCCCGGCCCAGACCGCCAGCGACATGGTGAGCACCGCAGAGACCTGCACGAGGCCGCAGAGCAGCACGATCCGCGCGCGCCGCCCCTCGGGTGCGAACCGCCCGAACAGCGCGACCAATGCGCCGAGCGCCGCGAAGCCCGCCAGATCGCTATAGGGCGAAAGCTGCATAATCGGCAGGGCAATCGCCAGCGTCAGCGCAGCCTGAAACCCGGCCAGCGCCGAGTTGCGCAGCGATGGCTGGCGAACCAGTGCCATGCTGTCGCGCATGTGATGGGGCCGCATCAGGTGGCGGACGGCGCGAAAGCGGCCGGGGGCCAGAGCGGTTTCGGTCGTCTCGCTCACTTTGTCGCCTCGCTCTCGGTCAACCCGATGAGCCGGCGCTCGATCGTCTGAAGACTGTCCAGCATATCGGCGATCTGCGCATCGCTCAGGTCGATCAGCAACTCCTCCTCGGCGCGGCTAAGCTGGCGGCGGATCTCGGCGACACGCGCCCTGCCCTTTTCGGTCAGGTGGATCAGCTTGGCGCGCCCGTCGGTCGGATCTGACTGACGCTCGACCAGGCCCTCGCGGCACAGGAAATCCAGGATTCGGACAAGGCTCGAGCCATCGACCCCGACCAGCGCCGCCAGATCCTTCTGGCTGATCCCGCCGCCCGTCTCCTGCAGATGGACCAGCGGCAGCCAGCTGGCATCCGTCAGCCCGGCCTCGGCCAGACGCAATTCCAGCGTCCGCCTCCACTTGCGGGCAAGAATCGAGAAGCGGATGCCGAAACGGGCGCGGGGGGAGGTCGGATCATGGGTCATGCAGGAGAGATAGGAAAATATGATTTGAATTGCAATGCAAATCATATTTAGCCCAACGCGAGGCCGCGCTGACCGTCACGTGTCGGCCTCTTCCGGCGCTTTCAGCATCCGCCAGCCCATCACCCCGAAAAGAATGGTGATCAGGGGGTTCAGCAAATTGAAGAACGCATAGGGAATGTAGTCGATGGTGGCGATCCCCAGCGTCGCCGCCATATAGGCCCCGCAACTGTTCCAGGGGACCAGCGGGCTTGTGACCGTCGCGGAATCGCCCACCGCGCGGGACAGAACCACGGGGGCGAGGCCCAGTTTCCTGAAGGCCTTCTGAAACAGCTTTCCGGGCAGGACGATCGAGATGTATTGATCCGATGCCAGCACATTGGTCCCGATCGCAGCCACCACCAAGGCGACGATCAGCCGGCCGGTGGTCGTGGCGCCGCGCAGGACGGGCGCGAGGATGCGGTTCAGCGCGCCGATGCGGTCGAGAATGCCCCCAAAGCTCAGCGCGGCGAGGATAAGCCAGACGGTGACGAGCATACTCTCCATCCCGCCCCGGCTGAGGAGGATATCGAGAGATTCCTCGCCGGTATGCGAGACGAAGCCATTGGCCAGCGCGATCCACACGCCCTTGACCAGAACCAGCACCCTCGGCAAGTCACCGGCATCGGGAACCGAGCGGATGACCGCGTCGGGGTTCAAAAACACCCCGAGCAGCCCCCCGACGATGGCCCCGGTAAAGATGGTCAGAAAGGGCGGAACCCGCAGCAGGGCCATGGCCAGCACCACGACCAGCGGCAGGAAGGCCAGCGGCCCCTTGTTCAGCGCGGCGAGATCTCCGCTGAGGTCGGGGACATAGTCGCTGGGCTGACCCAGCAGCCAGAAGGCGACGAAACACAGCAGAAGCGTCGGGATCGAGGTCCAGAGCGTCTCGACGATATGCGTATAGAGGTTGGCCCCCGCCGCGGCCGTGGCAAGATTGGTCGCATCCGACAGCGGCGAGGATTTGTCGCCGAAATAGGCGCCGGAGATGATGGCGCCCGCGGTGATCGCCGGGTTGAGGCCCATTTCGACCGAAACGCCCATCAGCCCGATCCCGATCGTGCCCGCCACCGTCCAGGACGATCCGATGCAGATCGCCACCGCGGCGCAGATCACCACCACGGAAATGTAGAAATAATGCGGCGACAGAACCTTGAGCCCCCAATAGACCATCGTTACCAGGGTTCCAGACATCGCCCATGTGCCGATCAGCGCCCCCACCGCCATCAGGATGAAAAGCGCAGGCAGGCCGGTGCCCACGCTTTCCAGCGCCGCCGCGCGCATGTTGTCAAGCGAATGGCCAAAGCGCAGCCCCACCAGCACGGTCACGACAGCGGCGATGACCAGGGCAATCTGATTCGCGCCGCCTGCGGCCTCGTCCCCGAAAAGCGCATAGGCAAGCGCCAGCATCGCCACCAGCGCCACGATCGGCACAAGCGACCAGCCAAGTGTCGGCGTCGCTCCGGCCTGCGGGGCGGGCACGTCATCATCGCTCATCGACTCTCCCTTTCGAACCGGATCGGGCCACGGTTGGACCGCCATGCGCTGCGGTGACGGGGCTTATACTTGCGCACCAGAACCAACGGGATAGCAAGTCGAATTAATGTGAGCAATTGCAGCAATCCGAAATCGTTTCGATCACAATTTGCGCTCATATCCCACGAAAGTCATTGACTAAGAACATTCTCCGGGGTGGAGTGTGAACGGCAACAGATGCCCCTACGATTTTCGACTCGTCAAGATAATCATATCGGGAGGTCGCCATTCGTAATTTTCGCTTTCCCACAGCTTTCACGATCCTCTTTGCCTTAATTGTCATCGTTGCGATTCTGACGTGGATCGTGCCAGCCGGCGTGTATGAGCGCGCATTAAATCCCAATCTCGGAGCGGAAGCGCCTGTCCCGGGAACCTATCACAACGTGGACCCGAATCCCCAGGGACTGACATCGGTCATTCTTGCTCCAATCGCGGGCATGTATGATCCGGGGCTGCTCGGCTCCAGCTCCAGCGCCGCCATCGACGTCGCCCTGTTCGTGCTGATCATCGGCGGCTTCCTTGCGGTCGTCACCAAGACCGGCGCGATCGACGCGGGGATCGGCGGCCTGCTCCACAAGCTCAAGGGGCGGGAGATCCTGATGATTCCCATCCTGATGATTGCCTTTGCGCTGGGTGGCACCAGCTATGGCATGGCCGAGGAGACGCTGGCCTTCTATGCGCTGGTCATCCCTGTATTCTTGCGGGCGGGCTATGACACGGTTACCGGTGTCGCGGTTATCATGCTTGGCGCGGGGATCGGAACATTGGGGTCGACCTTCAATGCCTTCGCCACGGTCGTCGCATCGCAAGGCGCGGGCATTCCATTTACCACCGGCATCGTATTACGGTTCGTGATTCTTGCTGCCTGCCTTGCGATCGGTATTCTATATGTGATGCGTTACGCCCGCCGGGTGCAGGCCGAACCCTCGCGATCCATCGTTGCGGATATGGCAACCGAAAACCGCAACTTCTTTCTCAAGTCATCCGAGGAGGAAGGCGATAACCTGCCCGAGCTGACCACAATTCGGAGCGTTATTCTCGGGCTCTTCGGTCTGACTTTCGTGGCGATGATTTACGGCGTCGTCGCGATGGACTGGTGGATGGGCGAAATGTCCGGCCTGTTCCTTGCGATGGCCATTGTCGTCTGGATCGTCGCCAAATTCGGCCCGGAAACACGCATGGATGAAAAAACGCTTGTCGATACCTTTGTCGACGGCGCGCGCGACCTTCTCGGGGTGGCGCTGATCATCGGCGTCGCGCGGGGCGTCGTCGTGATCATGGATGCAGGCAAGATCACCGACACGATCCTGCATTCGGCCGAGGAATTCGTCATGGGGCTGAGCGAGATCACCTTCATCAGTGCGATGTTCGTGATCCAGCTTCTGATGTCCTTCCTCGTCCCCTCGTCCTCGGGGCTGGCCACGCTGTCGATGCCGATCATGGCGCCCATGGCGGACTTCGCCAATGTCGGCCGCGATCTGGTGGTGACGGCGTTCCAGTCGGCGAATGGTCTGGTGAACCTCTTCAACCCGACCTTCGCCGTGGTCATGGGCGGCATTGCCATCGGCCGCGTCTCCTATGAGCGATGGCTGCGTTTCGTCTTTCCTCTCGTCCTGATGCTCGCCGTGGTCATCCTCGTCGCGCTGAGCATCGGTGCCCTCGTAAGTTAATTTCCCTGCGGATCCGGCCCATGTGGCCGATCCGACAATCACAGGAGCGCAAGATGCAGTTCGGAGTCCATTCCGAAATCGGTAAGTTGCGGAAGGTGATCGTATCACGCCCTTCGCTGGCGCATGAGCGGCTGACGCCCGAAAATTCCCATGAGCTGCTGTTCGACGACGTGATCTGGGTCCAGAAGGCCCGCTCGCATCACGCCGATTTCGTCCTTCGCATGAAGGATCGCGGCATCGAGGTTTTCGACATTCAGGAATTGCTGGCGGAAACCTTCGATGCCTCGCCCGAGGGGCGCGCGTTCTTCATGGAGCGCCGCATCACGCCAAACTACATCCTGCCCACCGTGACCGAGGCCCTCAAGCCCTGGCTCGACAGCCTTTCGGGCAAGGAACTGGCCCGTCACATGATGGGCGGCGTGCTGATGTCCGACCTGCCGCAGGATCTGCTGTCGCCCTTGCTGAAGACCGCGGTTGAGACCACGACCTTCATCATCCCTCCGGTTCCCAACATGCTGTTCCAGCGCGACCCGTCCTGCTGGATCTATAATGGCGTGACCGTGAACCCGATGTTCTGGCCGGCCCGCAAGCCCGAGACGCTGATGCAGCGGACGGTCTACAAGTTCCATCCGATGTTCCGCGACCAGGATTTCAAGATCTGGTGGGGGGACGAGGATCAGGACTGGGGCAATGCCAGCATGGAAGGCGGCGACGTCATGCCCATCGGCAAGGGCGTCGTGCTGATCGGCATGGGCGAGCGGACGACGCCCCAAGCGGTGGGTCAAGTCGCGCGGGCGCTGTTCCGCAATGGCGCGGCCGAACGGGTGATCGCCTGCATGATGCCGAAATCGCGCGCGGCGATGCATCTCGACACGGTGTTCACCTGCCTTGACCATGACAAGGTGACAGCCTTCCGGTCCGTCGCCGACCAGATCAGGTGCTTCTCGGCCCGCCCCGGTTCTTCGGGTGGCGACGATGTGGACCTGCGCGCCGAAAAGGGCTCGATCTTCGATGTCTACAAGGATGCGCTGTCGCTGAACCGGCTCGAGATCATCGGCACCGGCGGCAACGAGTTCCAGAAGGAGCGCGAGCAATGGGACGACGGCAACAACGTCGTCGCGCTCGAACCCGGTGTCGTCCTTGGTTATGACCGGAACACCTACACCAATACCCAGATGCGCAAGGCCGGTATCGAGGTCATCACCATCGACGGCTCCGAGCTGGGCCGCGGGCGCGGCGGCGGTCACTGCATGACCTGCCCGATCCTGCGCGATCCCGCCTACTGATCCCCGAGCCGGCCGCGCCTGACCGATCGGCGCGACCGGCCCCATGCCATATTCGAGGACTCTTGCCATGTCGTTCAACCTGAAGGGCCGAAGCTACCTCAAGATCCAGGACTTCTCGCAGAGGGAGATGCACTATCTCCTCAATCTGGCGCGAGACCTGAAGCGGGCGAAATACAGCTACTCCGAACAGCCGGCCCTGATCGGGCGCGAGATCTGCCTGATCTTCGAAAAGACCTCGACCCGGACCCGCTGCGCCTTCGAGGTCGCGGCCCATGACCAAGGCGCCCATATCACCTATCTCGATCCCTCGGGCAGCCAGATCGGCCATAAGGAGTCGATGAAGGACACCGCCCGCGTGCTGGGCCGCATGTTCGACGCGATCGAGTATCGTGGTTCGGACCAGAAGAAGGTCGAGGAGCTTTCGACTTTCGCGGGCGTGCCGGTCTATAACGGCCTGACCGATGACTGGCACCCGACGCAGATGCTGGCCGACATGCTGACCATGGTCGAACATGCCGACAAGCCGCTCAAGGACATTTCCTATTGCTTCATCGGCGATGCCCGCAACAACATGGGCAACTCGCTGCTGATGCTCGGGGCGATCTTCGGGATGGATGTGCGGATGATCGCGCCGAAGTCCTTGTGGAACCACGAGGAAGTGATCGAGGCCGCAAAGGAACGCGCCAAGGAAACCGGCGCCCGCATCACCATCACCGACAATATCGACGAGGGCGTCAAGGGCGTGGATTTCGTCCATACCGACGTCTGGGTGTCGATGGGCGAGCCGAAGGAGGTCTGGGGCGAGCGGATCAAGCTCTTGCTGCCCTATCAGGTCAACCGCGCCCTTCTCGACAAGACCGGGAACCCGCAGGTCAAGTTCATGCATTGCCTGCCGGCGTTCCACAACACCGAGACCAAGGTGGGCCAGGACATCTTCGACCAGTTCGGCATCTCGGAAATGGAAGTGACCGAGGAGGTGTTCGAAAGCCCGGTGAACATCGCGTTCGAGCAGGCCGAGAACCGGATGCATACCATCAAGGCCATCCTGGTCGCCACGCTGGGGGGCTGATCCATGTCCCGCATCGTGGTGGCCCTCGGGGGCAACGCGCTTCTCCGCCGGGGAGAGGCGATGACGGCCGAGAACCAGCGCAGAAACGCCCGCCTCGCCGCGGAAGCGCTTGCGCCCCTCTGCCTGGAGCATGACACCGTCATCACGCATGGTAATGGCCCGCAGGTCGGCCTGCTGGCCCTGCAGGAGATCATGAATACCGAGGTCGAGGACTATCCCCTCGACGTTCTCGTCGGCGAGACGATGGGGATGATCGGCTATATGATCGAGCAGGAACTGGGCAATTTCCTGCCGCTCGATCATCATATCGCCACGCTGCTGACCATGATCGAAGTCGATCCCGACGATCCGGCCTTCGCCGACCCGACCAAGTTCATCGGCAAGGTCTATTCCGAGGAAGAGGCAAGGCAGGAAGAGGCCAGCAAGGGCTGGACGATGAAGCCCGACGGCAAGTACTGGCGCCGGGTCGTCCCCTCGCCCAAGCCGAAGCAGATCTTCCAGACCGAGGCGATCAAGTGGCTTCTGGAAAAGGGCGTCACCGTCATCGCCGCGGGCGGCGGCGGCATCCCGACCATGTACAAGCCCGGCGAGGAGCGAAAGCTGGTCGGGATTGAGGCTGTGATCGACAAGGATCTGGCCTCATGCCTTCTGGCCAAGGTCATCAATGCCGATACGCTGGTGATCGCGACGGATGCGGATGCGGTCTATCTGGACTGGGGTACCCCTGAACAGCGGGCGATCCGCGCGATCACCCCGGACGGGCTCGACGCCTATGACTTCCCGGCGGGTTCGATGGGCCCGAAGGTGCAGGCCGCGCAGGACTTCGCCCGGGTCAGCGGGCAGAAGGCGATCATCTGCTCTCTCAAGGGGATCTCGGCCGCCCTGCGGGGCGAGGCGGGAACCACCGTCAGCAATGCCAGCACCGAAACGATCGTGAACGGCTAGAAGATCGAGAGGCGGCCCGTCCTGCCGGGGCGACGGCAGGGGCCGCCTTCAGGAAAGGTTGAGATGACAGATCGCGTGACTGCCGATGCCCCCTGGGCGATCGGTGCCGATGCCGTGGCCTTGGGGCTGGGGGTGGACCCGGAACAGGGGCTTTCCCCCGAGGAGGCACAGGCGCGGTTGGCCGCCCATGGCCCGAACCGGCTGGCCGCGACCCACACCACCCCGATCTACGTGCTTTTCCTGCGCGAGTTTGCGAACCCTCTGCTGATCGTGCTGCTGATCGGCGCGGCGGTCTCGCTGCTGACCGGTCATACGATCGACGCCATCGCCATTGCCACCATCGTCGTTCTGAACGCGATCATCAGCTTTTATCAGGAATACAGCGCCGCCCGCTCGCTTGCCGCGCTGCGCGAAATGGCCTCGCCGCTTGCCTTCGTCAAGCGCGGCGGCAATTGGGAGGAGATCCCCGCCGCCGACGTGGTCCCGGGGGACATCCTGCGCCTCAAGGCGGGCGATATCGTGGCGGCGGACCTGCGCTTTTTCCGCGCCGCGCAATTCGCCGTGGACGAGGCCGCGCTGACCGGCGAATCCGAGCCGGTGGACAAGGGCATTGCCCCGATCGACGACCCGGAACTGACGCTGGCCGACCGGGTCAATATGGGCTTCACCAGCACCAAGGTCACGCATGGCACGGCCGAGGGCATCGTCACCGCCACCGGCATGGACAGCGAGGTCGGCCATATCGCCCACCTGATGACCACCGCCGAGGAACCGAAAACCCCGCTGCAGACCCGGATCGAGAAGCTGTCGAAGATCCTGATGGCCATGGCGATCGGCGTAGTCGCCGTGGTCATCGGCATCGGGATCTTTCACGGCATGGCCCCGCTCGAGATGCTGAATACCGGCATCTCGCTTTCGGTGGCGGCGATCCCCGAGGGCTTGCCGACCGTCGTGACCATCGTGCTGACGCTCGGGTCAAAGCGGATGGTGCAGAACAATGCGCTGGCGCGAAAGCTTTCCTCGGTCGAGACATTGGGCACCACCTCGGTCATCTGCACCGACAAGACCGGGACGCTGACCCAGAACCAGATGCAGGTCATGCGGCTCTGGGGCGGCGGCAAGACCTGGACCGTGACCGGAGAGGGTTTCGATCCGCATGGCAACTTCCTCGATCCCGCGGGAAAGCCCGCCGTGCTGGATCAGGAGCCGGGCTTGCGCGATCTGCTGGAGATCGCGGTCTATTGCAACGACTCCGTGCTGACCGAGGTTGACGGCCGCGCGGCCATTCAGGGCAACCCGACCGATGGCGCGCTGGTCGTGGCCGGGGCCAAGCTGGGCATCACCCGCGACGGGTTGATCGAACGGAATTTCCGCACGCAGGAAGTCTTCCCCTTCGATTCCGAGCGCAAGATGATGAGCATGCGCGTCGCGTTGCCCGACGGAACGCATCGGCTGATCGCCAAGGGCGCGCCCGACGTGCTGGTCGCGCGGTCGCAGGGCGTGCTGATCGACGGCGTGGTCCAGCCCCTGACCGGCGAGGCTCGGGCCGAGGTCGACCGCGTCATCGCGGATTTCGGGGGCCGGGCACTGCGCACGCTCGCCGTCGGGTTCCGGCCGCTCGACGGGGCCGGCATCAATCCTGACGACCCGGAGCGTGAGCTGGTCCTGACCGGCATCTTCGGCATCATGGATCCCCCGCGCCCAGAGGTCAGCGAGGCGGTCGCCGAGGCCCGGACGGCCGGCATCCGCACCGTGATGATCACCGGCGACCACGCCGTCACCGCCCGCGCCATCGCCGAGCAGATCGGCATCATGACCTCGACCGACCAGACGGTCCATACCGGGGCGGAAATCGACCACATGTCGGATCTGGAACTGCGCGGCATCATGCCCCATGCCGCCGTCTTTGCCCGCGTCACGCCCGAGCACAAGCTGCGCATCGTCAAAGCGATGCAGGCCAATGGCGAAGTCACCGCGATGACGGGCGACGGCGTGAACGACGCGCCGGCGCTGCGCACCGCCGATATCGGCGTCGCCATGGGCATCACCGGGACCAACGTGGCCAAGGACAGCGCTGCGCTGGTGCTTCTGGACGACAACTTCTCGACCATCGTGAAGGCGGTTCGCGAGGGGCGGCGGATCTATGGCAACCTGCTGAAATTCGTGCGCCAGGCCCTGACCGCCAACGTGGCCGAGGTTTCGACCATCCTTTTCGCCTTCCTGCTGATGGGCGCGGACCCCCTGATGCCGCTGACCCCGCTGATGGTGCTTTGGGTCAACCTCGTCTCGGACGGCATCCCCGCCCTTGCGCTTGGCTTCGAGGAATCCGAGCCGGACGTGATGGAACACAAACCCCGCCCCCGTGACGAGGACATCTTTGCCGGTGGCCTCAAAGAGCGGATCGTCATCCGGGGGTTGGCCGTCGGCGCGGTCAGCTATTACTCGTTCACGGTCGGTCAGGGCATGGGACTCAGCCTCGAGGCCTCGCAGACCATGGCCTTCGCGACGATCATCTTCGCGCAGCTCTGGCACATCTTCGACGCGCGGACCACGACGACGCTGTTCCGCAAATCGCCCTTCGGCAATTCCAAGCTGCTGATGGCCATTACCCTGTCGCTGGTTCTGTCGGCCATCGCCATCTATACGCCCTTCGGCAATCTGGTCATCGGGACCGAAAGCCTCAGCGCCCGCCTGCTTCTGGGCTGTGCCTTCATCGCCGCGCTGCCGACTTTCGTGCTGTCTGGCCTGAAGGAGATCTTCGGCTTCAAGTTCCTCTGACCCCGGCGAGGGCTTGCCGCCTTATGGTTGGCAATCCCCCCGTCAAGCTCTATGAGGAAGCAAATCACACGGACCCGGTGCAATTCCGGGTGGCTATTCCGGCCGCCGATCCGCCGGACAACACCACATCCCCGTCCCTTCACATGAACAGATCACGGCACTACCTGCGTCAGTGGCAGGAAAACCCTGTTTCGGAACTCCTTGCCGGCGCAGTCGCTACCTTCGCGCTGATCCCCGAGGTCATCGCATTCTCCTTTACCGCCGGCGTCGATCCCGAAGTCGGCCTGTTCGCCTCCTTCGTGATCAGCATCGTCATCGCGATCTTCGGCGGCCGTCCGGCGATGATCTCTGCCGCGGCGGGTTCCGTCGCGCTGGTCGCGGCGCCCTTGGTGCGTGAACATGGCCTCGAATACCTGCTTGCGGCGGGGCTGCTGGCCGGGCTTCTGCAGGTGGCGTTCGGCATTCTCCGCCTCAGCTCGCTGATGCGCTATGTCTCCAGTTCGGTCCGCACCGGCTTTGTCAACGCCTTGGCAATCCTGATCCTTGCCGCGCAGTTCCCGCATATCATCGGGGCCGGGGCCGCCGGCTATGCGGTGATCGCAGCCGGGCTCGTGATCATCTATCTTGCGCCGCGCCTGACCACGCGCATCCCCGCGCCGCTGATCTGCGTGGTCGTGCTGACGGCGCTCTGCGCGCTCGTTGGGGTCGAGGTGCCGACGGTCGCGGATCTGGGCCAGTTGCCGCAGGGATTGCCGGTTTTCGCGCTTCCCGAGGTTCCCGTCGATCTGGACCTGCTGCGGATCATCTTCATGCCGGCGCTTGCGATCGCCATGGTGGGCCTGCTTGAATCGCTGATGACCGCCACGGTGGTCGACGACCAGACCGGGACGCCCTCCGACAAGGATGCCGAGGCGCGGGGGCTGGGCCTTGCCAATGTCGCGGCGAGCCTCTTCGGAGGCATCGCCGGCTGCGGCATGATCGGCCAGACCGTTTCGAACGTGAAATATGGCGGGCGGGGCCGGCTTTCGACCATGGCGGCGGGCGCGATCCTGCTGCTGCTGATGGTGTCTTTGAAGGGTGTGGTTTCGCAGGTGCCGGTCGGCGCGCTGGTCGCGATCATGATCATGGTCTCGATCGACACGTTCGACTGGGCGTCACTGCGGCGGCTGCGCCGCGCTCCGCGCATGTCCAATCTGGTGATGCTGGCCACGGTCGCCGTCACCGTGGTCAGCCACAACCTGTCGCTGGGCGTGCTGACCGGCATCCTGATGAGCGGGGTGTTCTTTGCCTCGAAGGTCGCCGCCATGCAAAGCGTCACGCGCGAGGGCGACACCTATACGGTCGAGGGGCAGATCTTCTTCGCCTCGGCCGATGCCTTCATCGACGCCTTCGACCCGCTGGAGCATGACGGGCCGGTCAGGATCGACCTCAGCCGCGCGAAGATCTGGGACATTACCGCCGCCGCGGCGGTGGAAAAGGTCCGCGACCGCTTTGCCCGTCACGGGCTGCCGGTCACGGTCGTAGGCCTTGGCGCGGGGCCTGCCTGAGCCACGCTCAAGATTATGTGCAGCAAATATTTATTTGATGCACACTTGCTTTCATGTGCAGCAAGTTTCTAATTGATGCACATGAAAAGCCAAAGGTGAACGACATGCAGATCATGGCCCAGAGCCGGCCGGCGGTGGCCGCATATCAGGATCTTCTGCGGCTTCATCTGGATGAAAACGCCTCCGGCCTGATCGGCACTGTCGAGGAACGGCACCGCAATGGCCGCACCTATCTTTATGAGCGTTTCCGCATCGGCACCGAGATGCAAAGCCGCTACCTGGGCGAGGACAAGCCGGAACTGCGCAAGCGTCTGGAGCGCGCAGAGGCGCTGAAGGCCGAGGCAGAGGAACGCCGTCGGCGCATGAGCCGGCTTGCCCGGACCCTACGCGCCGAGGGGTTCAGCGCCACCGACCGGGAAACCGGCTCGATGCTTCTGGCCTTTGCCCGCGCCGGGGTGTTCCGGCTGGGCGGCACGCTGGTCGGCACTTCGGCCTACGGGCTTTATCAGGGCGAGCTGGGCGTGCGGATGGATTACGAGCAACTGGCCCAGACCGGCGACATCGACTTTGCCAGCTTCGAGCGGCTCTCGGTCGCGCTTGAGGACCGGGTCGAGGAAAGCCCGGCCCAGATCCTCGCCGCGCTCAAGTTCGATCCGGTCCCCGGCATCTCGGACCGGCAGGTCTGGAAGTGGCGGCAGAGCCATTCCGAAGCCATGGTCGAGTTCCTGACCCCTGCCTTCGGTGACGAGACGGTCAAGCCCCTGCCCGCCCTTGGCGTCAGCGCGCTGGCCCTGAATTATCTGAATTTCCTGATCGCCGAGCCGATCCCTGCCGTCGCCATCTATCGCTCGGGCGTTCTGGTTCAGGTGCCCCGGCCCGAGCGTTTTGCTATCCACAAGCTGATCGTGGCCGATCGCCGCATCGGCGGCCCGGACCAGTTGAAGGCGCGAAAGGACCGGGCACAGGCGGAATTCCTGATCACCGTCCTCGCGCAGGACCGCCCCGACGATCTGGCCGAGGCCTATGAGGACGCCCTGTCCCGAGGCCCCCGCTGGCGCCAGCGGATCGAGGCGAGCCTCGCGCGGATGCCCGAAACGCGCGAACGACTTGCCGTGCTGGGTTGAGCTATGCCTCGTCCGCCCCGTTCGTGGTGATCAGCCGGTCCAATGCCGCGTCCAGTGCCGCGGCCTGATCGCCCAGTTCGGCGCGCAGCCGGTCCTGAAACTCCAATGCCAGCGGGGCAAGGCGATCCATCAGCGCCCGCCCCTCGGGCGTCAGTTGCAGCACGATCAGGCGACGATCAGAGCCGTGGTCGGATTTCTGGACCAGCCCGGCCTCTTCCAGACGGGTGGCTGCCCGGCTGACCACGGATTTGTCCAGGTTGACCCGGTGGTGGATGTCGCGGATGCTGACCTCTGCCGACTGGCCAAGATGGGCCAGAACGCGCCATTCCGGAACGGTGAGTCCCGCCTCGGCGGCATAGATCATCGCAAAACGGCGGCTGACCTGCGCCGCCGCGACGCTAAGCCGATAGGGCAGGAACTCATCCAGGTGAAACGGCATCGGCAAATTCCTTGTTCTGTCCATTGCATCGACAATAATTTTCGCCACCGCACAAGAAAAGATTGCTTCGTTGTGACGGCAACGGTATATTCGTTGCAACAGCAATGAAATTCGTCAGCGATGGAGGGCGCCCCATGACGATCCAGGAACTTCCCAACGGCATGGTCCGTGCGGCAACGACCAGCGGCACCCATGAAGGCTATATGCCGGGCTTCGGCAACGACTTCGAGACCGAGGCGCTGCCGGGCGCGTTGCCGCAGGGCCAGAACAGCCCGCAGAAATGCAATTACGGCCTTTATGCCGAGCAGCTCTCGGGCACCGCCTTCACCGCGCCGCGCGGCCAGAACGAGCGGACATGGTGCTATCGCATCCGCCCTTCAGTCCATCATACCGGCCGTTTCAGCCCGATCGACGTGCCCTATTGGAAGACCGCGCCGAACATCCTGCCGCATGATCCCCACCGCAAGAACATCATGTCGCTGGGCCAGTATCGCTGGGATCCGATCCCGGTGCCGGATCAGGACCTGACATGGATCACCGGCATGCGCTCGATCACCACGGCGGGCGACGTGAACATCCAGGTCGGCATGGCCAGCCATGTCTATCTGGTTACGAAGTCCATGCAGGACGAATATTTCTTCTCGGCCGACAGCGAGTTGCTGGTCGTCCCGCAGGAGGGGCGGCTGCGCTTTTGCACCGAGCTCGGGATCATCGACCTTGAGCCCAAGGAAATCGCCATCATCCCGCGCGGCCTCGTCTATCGCGTCGAGGTGCTGGAAGGCCCCTGCCGCGGCTTCGTCTGCGAGAATTACGGCCAGAAGTTCGACCTGCCCGGCCGCGGCCCGATCGGCGCGAACTGCCTTGCCAATCCGCGCGACTTCAAATGCCCCGTCGCAGCCTTCGAGGACAAGGAGACCCGCTCGCGCGTGGTCATCAAGTGGTGCGGCCAGTTCCACGAGACCTGGATCGACCACAGCCCGCTGGACGTGGTGGCGTGGCATGGCAATTATTGCGCCTATAAATACGATCTGCGGACCTATTCCCCGGTCGGCGCGATCCTGTTCGACCATCCCGATCCGTCGATCTTCACCGTGCTGACCGCGCCCTCGGGTCAGGAGGGGACGGCGAATATCGACTTCGTGCTGTTCCGCGAGCGCTGGATGGTGGCCGAGCATTCCTTCCGCCCGCCATGGTATCACAAGAACATCATGTCCGAGCTGATGGGGAACATCTACGGCCAGTATGACGCCAAGCCGCAGGGCTTCGCGCCGGGCGGCATCAGCCTGCATAATTGCATGTTGCCGCATGGCCCGGACCGCAACGCCTTCGAAGGCGCCTCGAATGCCGAGCTGAAGCCCGAGAAGCTGGACAACACCATGTCTTTCATGTTCGAGACCCGCTTCCCTCAGCACCTGACCGAATTCGCCGCGACCGAAGCGCCGATGCAGGAGGAATATATCGAGGTTTGGGACCATCTCGAGAAGAAGTTCGACGGAACGCCCGGCGTCAAGTAATGCCCTTTCGGCGCGCGGGCTGAACCGCGCGCCCACCCTTCAGCCCAGCGGCACGCCCCGCTCGTCCTTCAGTGTCCGCAGCACGATCTCTGACCTGACCTGCGAGACCTGCGGATGGGGCAGCAGATGGCGATGGATGAAATCGGCGAAGGCCTCAAGGTCGCGGGTCCGCACGTCCAGCACATAATCGGCATCGCCCGCGACCGAAAAGGCCGAGCGGATCTGCGGATGACTGGCCACGAAGCGGGCGAAGTCGTCCTCCTTGGTCTGGCCGTGGCTGGAGAGGTTCACCCGGATCAGCGCGCGCAGCCCATAGCCCAGCTTTGCCGCGCTCAGCCGCGCCGAATAGCCCTCGATCACCCCCGCCTGCTCCAACGCCGCCCGCCTGCGCGAGCATTGCGAGGCCGAGAGATTCACCACCTCGGCCAAGGCGGCATGGGTCATGGCCCCGTCACGCTGCAAGGCCACCAGAATCGCCACGTCGAAGCTATCGAGCTCCATATCCTGCACGATGCTCCTGTTTCATGCGGGTTTCGTGCATAATCTTGGCCAAACCCACGCATTTCGCAAGCATCACGCATGTTTCCTGCGCCATCATGGCTCAATCGTGACCAGATCGCATCGACAGGAGGCAGCTCATGGGTCCATTTCCGCATGACGCACCCAAGGCGACCATCAGCAAAGCCAATCCCGCCGGGACCGATGGCTTCGAATTTGTGGAATTCGCCCATCCGAAGCCGGAGGTGCTGGACCGGATATTCCGGCAGATGGGCTTCGTCCCGGTGGCGAAGCACAAGGGCAAGGACATCACCCTCTACCGTCAGGGCGACATCAACTATCTGCTGAACGCCGATCCGGCCTCGCATGGGGCGGAGTTCGTGAAGCAGCACGGCCCCTGCGCGCCGGCCATGGCGTGGCGCGTGGTCGATGCGCAGGCGGCGCTGAAACGCGCCCTCGACCTCGGGGCCGAGGAATATACCGGCCCCGGCAAGTCGATCGAGACGCCCGCGGTCTACGGCATCGGCGGCTCGCTGCTCTATTTCATCGACAAATATGGCGATGCGGGCAGCGCCTATGAGGCGGATTTCGACTGGCTGGGCGCGCCGGACCCGAAACCCGAGGGCTTCGGCTTCTACTACCTCGACCACCTGACCCATAACGTGATCCGCGGCAACATGGACACCTGGTACAAGTTCTACCACGACACGTTCAATTTCCGCGAAATCAAGTATTTCGACATCAAGGGCAAGCAGACCGGTCTGGTCAGCCGGGCGCTGACCTCTCCCGATGGCAAGATCCGCATCCCGATCAACGAATCCACCGACGATCACAGCCAGATCGAGGAATACCTGCGCGAATACAAGGGCGAGGGCATCCAGCACATCGCCATCGCCTCGAACGACATCTATGCCGGGACCGACCTGATCCGCGAGGCGGGGATGGAGTTCATGCCCGGTCCCCCCGACACCTATTACGAGATGTCGCACCGCCGCGTGAAAGGGCATGAAGAGCCGCTGGACCGGATGAAAAAGCACGGCATCCTGATCGACGGCGAAGGCGTGGTCGGCGGGGGCGAAACCCGCATCCTGCTCCAGATCTTCTCGAAAACGGTGATCGGCCCGATCTTCTTCGAGTTCATCCAGCGCAAGGGCGATGACGGCTTTGGCGAGGGGAATTTCCGCGCCCTTTTCGAATCGATCGAGGAAGACCAGATCCGCCGTGGCGTGCTCAGCGCCAATCCGGCTGCATGAGGGCATGGTCCCGCCCCCGGCGGGATCGTTTCACCCTTGGCCTGGTCCGATTACCGCTCTGCCCCGCCGCCGGGCACGCCGATCTGCCGCCCGGATGAGGTCGGCGGCATCCGCAGCCTGACCGTCGAAACCGAGAGGGGAAATTTCCCGCTGCTGATCCTGCGCGCGGGCGAGGGTTGGCGCGCCTATGTGAACGCCTGTCCGCACCAATACCTGCCGCTGGATCACCGTGGCGGGCAATTGCTGTCCGCGGACGGCACGAAACTGCTCTGCACTGCCCACGGCGCACGCTTCGACATCCATACCGGCGCCGCGATCGACGGCGCGGATTGCGGACTCGATCCGGTGCCGTTGGAGCAGCAGGGCGACATGCTGGTGATCGGCGTGACGCAGGACTGAGGGCGACCGCATCGCGATTTCGAACCGGGTGCCGGGGGGCGTTAACCGCGCATTAACCCCTGCCGGCTATCAGGCTGGATTATATGATATAACCATGACGGCTCTCGTCCCCCGCCATATCCATCCCCGTGCCAGCGACGGGGCTTATGCAACTCGAAATAGAAATGAACCGGGAACATCGCCAAACAGCAGTGAAAACTTGCGGCAGGTCAGAAAAAGCGCATCATCTGGCAGTCATATGAGGTTCGGTCGGATTTATGCGATTGAAGGCCAACAGATTCTTGGGCTTCAGCGAGGGATGCGCGCGGAGGCGCCGCCGCATTCTGGGTGGCTGTCCCTTTTTCTCGCTGATGGCCCCGCCGCAGGCAACGGATTGGCCCTTGATGGCTGCGCGCGACGTCAGAACATCGACAGGATCATCCTCTCTCGCTGATGCGATGGGGCCATTCGCCGGCTTCCGGTCGGCGCCATGACCGCCGATCTGGCCGCGCGGCATTGGGATGCCATTATCATCGGGACCGGCATCGGCGGGGGGACTATCGGCAGGCGGCTGGCGGAAAAGGGCATGTCGGTCCTCTTTCTGGAAAAGGGCGCCGCTGGCCCGCGCGAGGCGGTGGATGGCCTGGCCCCGGACGAGGTGACGGACCCCGCCGCGCGCATCCAGCGTGGCTCCTGGCCCGATCCCGTGCGGGTGCGGATCGGCGGGAATGAGCGCAGCTTCTACGCCCCCCTCGGCGCCGGAGTGGGCGGGTCTTCCGTCTTCTACGCCGCCACGCTCGAACGTCCCGAGGCGCATGATCTGGACGACAGCTCTGCCCGGCCCCACCCGACGGCGGGCTGGCCCGTCAGCTTTTCGCAGATGCTTCCCTATTTCGATCAGGCGCAGGCGATCTATTCGGTCAGGGGCCAGCCCGACCCGCTCTCGCCCCATCCCTCGCCCCAGCTTGGACCGGGCAGCGCGATGTGTGATGGCGACGCGCGGATCATGGCGCAGATGCGCAGGCTGGGGCTGCATCCCTATCAGCTGCACAGCGCGCTGCGGCAGATACAGGGCTGCGAATCCTGCCTGGGGCGCAAATGTCCGATGAACTGCAAGATGGATGGCAGGTCGGCGGGGGTCGAGCCTGCCTTGGCCACCGGGCGCGCCGCGCTGCTTGACCGCTGCGAGGTGATGCGCCTCGAGGGCGAGAGAGAGCGCGTGACCCACGTGTTTGCCCGCCGCGATGGCGCGATGCTGAACTTCACCGCCGACCACGTCATCCTTGCGGCCGGCGCGCTTTCCTCGCCAAGGCTCCTGCTGGACTCCCGCGCGCCCTATTGGCCGGAGGGCTGCGGCAATGCCCGGGATCAGGTCGGACGCCATCTGATGTTCCACCTGAACGAGATCTTCGCCCTCTGGCCGCGCCGGGGCGAGGCTTTCGCAGAGGCAGCGAAATCCGTGGGATTCCGCGATCTCTACTATGCCGAAGGGCAAAGGTTCGGGATGGTTCAGGCCATGGGCCTCAATGTCGGTCAGGGCGAGATCCTGCACCACCTGCGCCGCAAGATCGCGGCCTCGGCCCTGCGCCGCGTGCCCGGAACGCGCGAGCTGGCGCGGGTTCCCGCCACGATCGCGGCCCGGATGCTGGGGCAGGCCAAGGTCTTTGTCGGGCTGCTCGAAGATCTGCCCTATGCCGAAAACCGCGTGCTGCCGGATCGGGACAAGCCGGGCGGCATCCTGATCGACTATCGCTTCGCCCCCGAACTGTTGGAGCGACGCGCCCGGTTCCGCCAATTGATCAAGTCTGCCCTGAAGGGCCAGCGGACCATGTTCCTGACGCAGGAGCCTGAACCGAATTTCGGCCATGCCTGCGGCAGCCTGCGCATGGGTCACGATCCCGCCCGCAGCGTGGTCGATGCCACCTGCCGCGTTCACGGGATGACCAACCTCTGGGTGGCCGACGCCTCGCTCTTGCCGACCTCCATGGGCGTCAACCCGAGCCTGACCATTGCGGCGAACGCGCTCAGGATCGCGGATCTGCTGACAATGGGGATCGCCTGAGCGACTGTCCCCCATAGGCCGCGCCGCTATTGCCCGGATGCCATCAACGCGTTACTCGGTGCGGGACGGGCCGAGCTGCCCGATGTGACAGGAGCAGACGTGAGCGCCACATCCCGGAAGAGCCGAAAACTGACCCCGATGGACATTCAGGGCCGCAAGTCGGGCGACAAGATCGTCTGCCTGACCGCCTATACGACGCCGATGGCGCGTCTGGTCGACGAGGCCTGCGACCTGGTTCTTGTCGGCGACAGTGTCGGGATGGTGCTGCACGGCCTTCCCTCGACCGTCGGCGTGACGATGGAGATGATGATCCTGCACGGGCAGGCGGTGGCGCGCGGGCTGGACCATGCCTGCATGGTCGTCGACATGCCCTTCGGCTCCTGCGAGGAAAGCCCGGAAATGGCGTTTCGCAATGCCGCGCGGCTGATGACCGAGACCGGCGCACAGGCGGTGAAGCTGGAAGGCGGACGCCACATGGCCGACACCGTGCGCTTTCTGGTCGACCGGGGGATCCCGGTCGTGGGCCATGTCGGCCTGACCCCGCAAGCCGTCAACGCGCTTGGCGGCTACAAGGTCCAGGGTCGCGGCGCCGATGGCGACCGGGTCGCCGCGGATGCAGCCGCCCTTGCCGATGCCGGGGCTTTCGCGGTTGTGCTTGAGAAACTGCCCGCCGAACTCGGCGCCCGGATCACCGCCGAAATTCCGGTCCCGACCATCGGCATCGGCGCGGGGCCGGATTGTGACGGTCAGGTGCTGGTCGTCGATGACATGCTGGGCCTCTTCTCGGACTTCCAGCCAAAATTCGTCCGCCGCTATGCCGAGCTGGGACAGGACGTGGCCCGCGCCGTCGCGGCCTATGCGGCCGATGTCCGGCAGGGCGTGTTCCCCGGCCCCGAGCACAGCTTTGGCACTGGGGCCTGACGCATGAGCGCGACCATCATCCGCCGGCTGGACGAGCTGCGCGCAAGGCTGCGGGACTGGAAGGCGCGGGGCGAGGTCGTGGGCGTCGTCCCGACCATGGGCGCGCTGCATGAGGGTCACCTGAACCTCGTGCGGGCCGCAAAGGCCAGTTGCGACCGCGTCATCGTCACACTGTTCATCAATCCGCGCCAGTTCAACTCGCCCGAGGATTTCGCGAAATATCCGCGCACCGAACTCAGGGATGCGGAACTCCTCGGCCCTTTCGGGATCGACGCGCTCTTCGTCCCCGATGGCGACGAAGTCTATCCCCCGGGCCATGCGACGGCGATTTCCGTTGCGGGCGTCAGCGAGCCGCTGGAGGGGGCGCACAGGCCCGGCCATTTCGACGGCGTGGCGACGGTCGTGACCATCCTCTTCAACATGACCGAGGCCGACCGCGCCTTTTTCGGCGAAAAGGACTGGCAGCAATTGCAGGTGGTGCGCCGGCTGGTCGCCGACCTGCGGCTGCCGGTCGAGATCGTTCCCTGCCCCACCATCCGGGCCGAGGACGGGCTGGCCTTGTCCTCGCGCAACCAGCGCCTCAGCCCCGAAGGCCGCAGTCAGGCGACCGCGATCCCCGACACGCTGGAGGCCGCGGCGCGGGCGATTTCTCAGGGCCGACCGCTGGAGCACGTCCTGGACCGGGCCCGTGCCGATCTTGCGGCAAGGGGGATCGGGCCGGTCGAGTATCTGGAGCTTTGCGACGCCGAAACGCTCGGCGCCCCCCGGTCCGGCCATGCCATGCGCCTCCTGGTCGCCGCCTGGCTCGACGGGGTCAGGCTGATCGACAATGTCGCGGTAAATCCACCCGGTCCCGCCGCCTGAGTTTTAATCTTGCGCACGAGATGTGCTAAGGCGAATCTTCGACAAGGAAATCCGGCATAAGGATTCCTTATGTTGTTCCTGTTGCGATTATCGCCCTGATCTCGGTCGGCGCGGGTCCGGCTTTTGTCGGTCCCTGCGGCCTAAATATTCAGCGATGCTGATGTCCGATTGGTTCTAACGATTTGCGGAGAAGATCCGTGGCCTGCCAGAGTTCCCTGATCCCTCTGAACCTATAACCAGCTTCGCGCCGAAGAGCTGGCGCAATTCCTGATGATGGGGGGAATTCCACCTCCGGTTTTCTCTATGCCTTTGCCTTTGGTTGCATTTTCGTCGCGATCTTTGCTTCACAAAGCTTTCCCAGCCAATCCGACGCTTCGATCGTCGCGGTCTGCTCTGGCAGGTGGCCACGGTGGCCCAAGCATCGGGATCGTCTCAGCCGACGAAGCTACAGTCCGGGAAAAGCCGCGGACGAGGCTTTGTCGCGACAGAAAGTGCATGACCTCATGATCGCCGCCAGCTTTCCGGGGCGGGAGATGTCCCCCGCCCTCGCCTATCTCTTCCCCCTCAATGCCGTCGAGACCGAGACGATTTTCGGCCTCCGCCGCCGGCTGAAGGCCGAGGGAATCGAGGCGGTTGAACCCGGCTGATCTCAGATCGGGTAATGCAGCGGTCCGTCCTGTTGGGTGATCCAGCGCAATTCGGTGAACTCGGCGATCCCCGCCGCGCCGCCGAACCGGCCATAGCCCGAGGATTTGACCCCGCCGAAGGGCATCTGCGCCTCGTCATGCACGGTCGGTCCGTTGACATGGCAGATGCCGCTCTCGATCCGGGCGGCGACGGCCATGGCGCGGGCCTGATCGCGGCCAAAGACCGCGGCGGCCAGCCCCATCTCATTGTCATTGGCGATCGAGACGGCCTCGTCCACGCTGGCCGCGCGGATGATCGAGGCGACCGGCCCGAAGCTTTCCTCGGAATAGAGCCGCATCGAGGGGGTGACGTGGTCAAGCGCGATCGCGTCGATCAGCGTGCCGGACCCGCCGCCGCCTGCGACCAGCCTTGCCCCCTTGCCCGTCGCGTCCTGCACCAGCTCGCGGATGCGGTTCGCGGCCTCAAGGCTGACCATCGAGCCGAGGGGCGTGTTCCCCTCGCGCGGGTCGCCGGCCTTGAGGGTCGCGACCTTCCGCGCGAAGGCCTCGACAAAGCGGTCGCCAATCTCGCCCACGGTGATGATCCGCTCGGTCGACATGCAGATCTGGCCTTGGTTCATATAGGCGCCGAAGGCCGCCGCGGCGACGGCGGCGTCTATATCGGCATCTTCGAGGACGATGAAGGGCGCCTTGCCGCCCAGTTCCAGCAGCGCCGGCTTGATGTGTTTCGCCGCAGCCTCGGCGATGATCCGCCCCACGCGGGTCGAGCCGGTGAAGTTCACCCGCCGCACCGCGGGATGGGCGATCAGCGCATCCACGATCGCCGGCGCGTCATTCGGCGCGTTCGAGACCACGTTCAGCACTCCGCGCGGGAACCCGGCCGAGGCGATGGCCTCGACGATCAACCCATGCGTGCGCGGGCAAAGCTCGGAGGTTTTCATCACCACGGTATTTCCGCAGGCGAGCGGCGTCGCCAGCGCCCGCACGCCAAGGATCACCGGCGCGTTCCAGGGCGCCATGGCAAAGACGACGCCGACCGGCACCCGCAGCGCCATCGCAGTCGTGCCGGGGCGGTTCGAGGGGATCACCTCGCCCTTGATCTGGGTCGTCATCGCACCGGCCTCGACCAGCATCTCGGAGGCGAGCTTGACGTTGAAACGCGCCCAGGCCTCGGTCGCGCCGATCTCCTCCTTCATCGCCGCGACGATCTCGTCCCCGCGCGCGAGCAGCGCCATCGCCGCTGCCATCAGCAGCCTGCGCCGCTCGCCCGCCGAGCTTTGCGACCACTCGGCAAAGGCGCGCGCGGCGGCATCGGCCGCGCGCTCGGCATCCGCAACCGTGGCCGCCGCCGCCGAGGTCGCGACCTCGCCGGTGATCGGGTTCATCCGCTCGAACCGCTTCCCGTCCGAGGCGGGGCCTTCGCTGCCGTCGATATAAAGCTCAGCGTGATGCATGATATGTCCTTTCATTCGGTTCGGTGCCGGTCCGGCCCAGAAAGATCTGGGCCAGATGCGGGTCAGCCGCAATATCGGCGCTGCTCCCCTCGCCCATGATCCGGCCGCTGGTCATCAGATATGCGCGATCGGCGAGGCCAAGGCTCAGCCGCACGTTCTGCTCGACCAGCAGGACGGCGAGGCCGCGCGCCTTGACCTGCGCCAGTGCGGCGAAAAGCTCCTCGGTCACGATGGGCGCAAGCCCGAGGCTCGGCTCGTCCAGCATCAGCAGTTTCGGC
>NZ_DATMFA010000141.1:0-16395 GCF_035556475.1 Paracoccus sp. (in: a-proteobacteria)
GGCGGATAGACGTCGACCAGCTTCGCGGTGAAATCCGTGTCCGGCGCATCGGTCGAAACCTCAAGCCGAACCACCACCGGGCCGACCACGGCCAGATCCTCGGCCAGCGGCGCGGTCTCGAAGCTCAGCACGTCGGGGCGCGCGGTCAGCGGCATCCCCGGATTGCGGCAGCCATAGAATTCCGGTGCCTCGACCTGATCGAAGCCCCCGCCGGTAAAGATCGGCTCGCCCGAGGTCAGTGCGCCGCCAATGGTCGGCACCGGGTCGCGCGGGTCGAAGTCATAGCCAAGGACGGCGCCCGCCGCCGGGGCTTCGGTTGCAAGGCTCATGTCGGGGCGAGGGTAAAGGACCAGCGGCTCGGCCGCCGGGATCGGCCAGTCCGGCGCCTCGATCCAGTGGCCGCCATGATCCAGATGCCCCGCCGCCGTGCGCGCCCCGCTGCCACCGCCCATCAGGAAGACATGGGCGCGGCCGTCCTGCGCGGGCTGATCCTCGTCCTTCAGCCAGCGGGCGAAGAATTTCAGCCGATAGCTCAGCCAGTCGCGGTCGATCTGCCCGTCGAAGGTCGCGGCGGGGCCGAAATCGACATCGCCGAAGGTGCTGCGCGAGCGGTTGCCATGCGTCCACGGCCCCATGATCAGGGTCAGTGGCCGCGCCGGATCGCCCTTCAGCCCGGCATAATTCTCAAGCGTGGTCGGGACATAGACGTCATACCAGCTGGACATGAAGATGATCGGAACCTTCGGGAAGGTGGCGTAATACCCCGCCGCCCAAAGCCCGGTCCGCTTCCAGAAATCGTCGAAGGTGCCGTGCTGCCATTGCTCCAGCACATAGGCTTCGAAATCCGGGTCCCATTTGATGGGCGAGCGACCCTTGGTCCAGGGCGTGCGGGCCATCCAGCCGGCCAGATCCTCGGCCTCGATCGCGCCGAGCACACCCGGATCGCTCGCGGCGAGGGGGCTGTCCTTCGCGTGGTTATAGGCCCATGTGGCCTGCTTCATCTCGAACGCGCCGCCCTGCCGGATGCCGCAGCTGAACGCATTCGAGAAACCGCCGGAATCGACCGCCATGCAGGCAAGGCCCGGCGGGTTCAGACAGGCCATCGCCATCTGCACATGCGCGTCATAGCTGAGGCCCATCGTGCCGATGCGGGAATTGTTCCACGGCTGCGCCTCGATCCAGACCATCGCGTCGAAGCCGTCCTCGGCCTCGTTCACGTATTTGGTGAAGCGCCCTTCCGAGGCGAAGCGGCCCCGGCAATCCTGCCAGATCACGATGTAACCCTGCCGGACCAGCAGCACCGCCAGTTCGGCGCGGGATTTCGAGACCGGATCGGCCACCGAAAGCTCGGTCCGGGGGGTGCCTGATTTGTCGTAAGGCGTACGCTCGAAGATCACCGGCAGGGGATCTTCAAGCGGGCGGCCGCCCGTCGCCGGACGATAGATATCGGTCGCAAGGCGGATGCCGTCCCGCATCGGGATCATCACGTTGCGATGGACGACAACATCCTCTGTGACCGGCTCGGCCGGCGTGAGGGCGACCGGGGGCATCACTTCGCGACCCTCACGTTCTGGGGCAGCGTGTATTCGGACAGGCCCGCTTCCAGCGTCAGGCCCTTTTTCATCGCCCAGTCGATCTTCTGCCAGTAAAGCGGCACGATCGGGGTCTTGGCAAAGGCGATGCGGGTGGCCTCGGCCAACATCTCGTTGCGCTTCACGAGGTCGAATTCGGATTGCGCCTTGCTGAGCGCCGCGTCGAATTCCGGCGACGAGAAGCGCATCCGGTTGAACGCACCCGTGCCCGCCTCCTTGTCATAGGTACGGATCAGCGATCCCAGCATCGGCGCGGCCGTGGGGGTCGAGGAACCCAGAGAGAATACGAAGGCGCCATAAGCCCCGGCGGTCGCATCCTTGGAATAGACGTTATAGGGAAAGACCTGCACGCCATTCACCTTCAGCCCGCCGCGGGTCAGCATCTGGCCGATCGCCTGCGCCAGTTCCGCGTCGCCCGGGAAGCGGTTGTTGGAGGACACGACCGTGATCCCGAACCCGTCGGGATAGCCCGCCTCGGCCAAAAGCTTCTTGGCCTCGGCCAGGTCGGGGGCTTGCGGTTGCAGGTCCGCCGCATAGCCGCCCAGAACCTCGGGGACGATCTGCGCCGCCGGGACGCCCGCGCCGCCCAGCAGGCGGTCGACGATCAGCTGGCGGTCCAGCATCAGCGACACGGCCTTGCGGACGCGTTCATCCTTGAACGGGTTCACCGCCAGCGGCTTGCCCTGCAGGTCGGTCACGCCCGGCGCGGTGTCGCCGCGCATGCTGAGCGCCAGATAGACGACCCGCCCCGAGGGTTCCGACAGGATGGTGAAATCGCCGCCCGAGGAGATTTGCGCCGTGTCAGCCGGCGGAACCGAGTCGATCAGGTCGACCGCCCCCGACAGCAGCGCCGCGACCCGTGCCGCGTCGTTCGAGATGAACTTGATGTCCACGTCCTTGAACTCGGGCTTTTCGCCCCAATAGCCGTCATAGGCGGCAAGTTTCAGATCCTCGCCCGGCGTCCAGGACACGAACTTGTAGGGGCCGGTGCCGATGGCGGCAGTGCCCGCGTTGAAATCCTCGGTCGCCTTGCCGTCGCTCGCGGCCTTGCTGATGATGAAGACGCGGCCGATATCCTCGATCAGCGCCGGATCAGGGGTTTTGGTCGTGATCTTCAGCGTCAGGTCGTCGACCTTTTCCAGCTTGTCGATATTCGACACCATGTCGGTATAGGGCGCGGGCGAATTCGGGACGTTCGGCGCGCGCTCCAGCGAAAAGATCACGTCATCGGCGGTAAAGGGGCTGCCGTCCTGAAAGGTCACGCCCTCGCGCAGCTTGATCTGCCAGGTCAGCGGATCAAGGTTCGTCCACTCGGTCGCAAGACCGGGCGAGATCTGCAGGTTGCGGTCGAACTTCACCAGTTCCTCGAAGATCATGTTCGAGGTGTTCTGGTTGTTCCCCGTGCGCGAGAATTGCGGGTCGATCGAGGATTGCTCGGCCGCAAGCCCCATGGTCAGCTGCTGGGCCGAGGCCGAAAGCGCCGTCCCGCCCAGAAGCGCGGCCAGCGCCGCCGTCTTGAAGAATCTGTTCATGATGTTCCCTGTCATTTGTCATTGCCGGTATTGCGGTTGATCGCGCGCAGGCCCGCGCCGCCGTCCAGATGGCAGGCCGCGGAATGGCCGCCCGCGAAATCCTTCAGCGCGGGGCGGGCGGTCTTGCAGATGTCCATGGCGAACGGGCATCTGGGGTGGAAATGGCAGCCCCCCGGCGGGTGCATGGGCGAAGGGATCTCTCCCTTGACCGTCGAGAAGGTGTGACCCCGCCGCTCGATCCGGGGCACCTCGGCAAGAAGTGCGGCGGTATAGGGGTGGCGCGGGCCTTCGGGGCCAAAGATCTCGTCCGTGGGGGCGCTTTCGACGATACGGCCCAGATACATGACCACGACCCGGTCCGAGATGTGCTGGACGACCGAAAGGTCGTGGCTGATGAACAAGAGCGTCAGGCCCAGATCGCGCTTCAGTTCCATGAAAAGATTGATGACCTGCGCCTGGATCGAGACGTCAAGCGCCGCGATGCTTTCGTCGCAGACCAGGAAATCCGGCCGCACGGCCAGCGCACGGGCGATGCCCAGCCGCTGGCGCTGCCCGCCCGAGAACTGGTGCGGATAGCGGCCCGCGACCGCGGGATCGAGGCCCACCCGCGCCAGCAGGTCCGCGACCAGCGCATCGACGCCGCCCGGTGGCAGAAGCCCGTGGACGCGCGGCGCCTCGCCGATGATCTGGCGGACGGTCTTGCGCGGGTTCAGCGAGGACATCGGATCCTGAAAGATGATCTGCGTGCGCAGGCGCATCTCTGTCCGGTCCCTGCCCTTCAGTCCCGCAATATCGCGGCCCTGCCGTTCGACCACTCCGCCCGAAATCGGCAGCATCCCCGCGATGGCGCGGCCGAGCGTCGACTTGCCGCAGCCGGATTCGCCGACAAGGCCCACGACCTCGCCCTTCATCACCTCAAGGCTGACATCGTCCAGCGCATGGACGGTCGGCGGCGGCGGCGATCCGGCCAGCCGGGTGACGAAACGCTCGATCATGTCGGGCTTGCGCTGGAAACGCTTGCTGACGGCGCGTGCCGCAGCCAGCGGCGTGGCGGCTTCGGTCCCGCTCATGCGACAACCTCCATCGGGTGAAAACAGCGCCAGCCGTGATCGCCGGTCCCGCTTTCGGCGGGTTCCTGCAGGCATTCGGCGGAGGCACGCGGGCAGCGGGGGCGAAAGGGGCAGCCTTCGGGGCGGCCCAGCGGCGGAGGCGCCGCGCCGGGGATCTGGCGCAAGGGCTCTCCGCGACGGTTCGCCATCGGGGTCGAATCGATCAGGCCGCGCGTATAGGGATGGCGCGGATGGTCCAGAACCTCGGCGGTCGGGCCATGCTCGACGATCCGGCCCGCATACATGACCGCGATCTTCTGGGCCAGCGCCGCGACCACGCCAAGGTCATGGCTGATCCAGATCATCGCAAGACCCATCTCTTGCGACAGCTTCTGCATCTCGGCCAGAATCTGGCTTTGGATGGTCACATCGAGCGCGGTCGTGGGTTCGTCCGCGATGATCAGGTCGGGTTCGTGCAGCAGCGCGATGGCGATTGCGACGCGCTGGCGCATCCCGCCCGAGAATTCGTGTGGATAGGCGTCGATGCGCTCTTCGGGATGGGGGATGCCGACCTTGGCCAGCGCGGCCAGCGCGCGGGCGCGCGCCTCGGCCCGGCTGACCTTGCGATGGGCCAGAACCGTCTCGATCATCTGCGTCCCGATCTTCAGGACCGGGTTCAGGGTCATCATCGGATCCTGAAAGATCATCGCGATGCGGTCGCCGCGCAGCGAGCGCAGGCGCTTCAGTCCGGCGGCGCGCAGATCCTCGCCACGATAGTCGATGCGCCCCCCGACCACGCGGCCGGGCTTGTCGATCAGGCCGAGGATGGAGAAGCCGGTGATCGACTTGCCCGAGCCGCTTTCGCCGACAAGGCCCAGAATCTCGCCCCGCTTCAGTTCCAGATCGACGCCGTCCACGGCTTTCACCGTGCCCTTCGGCGTCTCGAACCAGGTCTGGAGGCCCTCGACCTTCAGGATGATGTCGTCGCTCATTGCGCAAGCCTCGGGTTCAGAACCTCGCGCAGGCGGTCGCCCACGACGTTGATCGAAAAGACAAGGGTCAGCAGCAGCAGGCCCGGAAACACGCTCATCCAGTAAAGCCCGGCCAGCAGCACCTGATAGCCATTGGCGATCAGCAGCCCCAGCGAGGGTTCGGTGATCGGCAGGCCGATGCCGAGGAAGCTGAGCGTGGCCTCCGCCGCGATGGCATGGGCGACCTGGATCATCGCGATCACGATCAGCGGCGGCAGGCAGTTCGGCAGGATATGGGACAGCAGGATGCGCGCGGGCGACAGGCCGAGGCAGCGCGCAGCCTCGACATAATCCTTGCCGGTTTCGACAAGCGCCGCAGCACGGACGGCGCGGGCGAAATAGGCCCATTGCACGAAGATCAGGGCCAGGATCACCTTCCACGTCCCCTGCCCGAAGATCACGAGGATCATCAGCGCGACAAGGATCGTGGGCAGCGACAGCATCAGGTCGACGAAGCGCATGATTAGCGTCTCGACCCAACCCCGCGCATAGGCGGCGATCAGGCCCAGCAGCGTGCCGACCAGCATCGCCAGCATCCCCGCCGTGACGCCGACCCAAAGCGAGGTGCGCAGCCCGTAGAGCATGGCCGACAACATGTCGCGGCCCTGCGTGTCGGTGCCCAGCCAATAGGTCATGCCCCCCATCGAGGTGCTGCCGGGCGCCAGCTTGCTGTCGAAGAAGTCGATCGCGCCAAGGTCATAGGGATTCTGCGGCGCGATCCACGGCGCGAGCAGCGATGCCGCGACCAGAATCACGCAAACCAGCGCCGCGATGGTGGCCTTGGGGCTGTAGAGGATGCCGCGCAGCAGGCGGGCGGACAGGGTGTCGCCCTGTGCGATGGCCCGGAACAGGATCGAAGCCATCACTCACGCCCCCGGATACGCGGGTCGAGCGCCGAATAAAGGATGTCGACCGTGAAGTTGATGAGGCTGAAGAGGCAGACGATGACCAGAATATAGGCCACGATGATCGGCCGATCGAGGCCGTTGATCGAATCGATGATCAGCTTGCCGACGCCCGGCCAGGCGAAGATCGTCTCGGTCACGACAGCGAATGCGATCAGCGACCCGAACTCGACCCCGAGGATGGTGATGATCGGGATCATGATCGTCTTCAGCACATGCACGAACAGGATGCGCCGTTCGGATATGCCGCGCGCGCGGGCGAATTTCACGAAATCCAGCGGCATGGTTTCCTGCACGCCCGTCCGGGTCATGCGGATCACCAGCGCGATCTGCGCCAGCGCAAGGTTCGTCGCCGGCAGCAGCAGGTGCCGGATGCCGTCCCATGTCGCGAAGCTGGTGGTGATGCCGAGGATGGTCCCCGTCTCGCCCCGCCCGGTCGAGGGCAGCCAGCCCAGCCAGACCGAAAAGATCATGATGAGCATCATGCCTTGCCAGAAATTCGGCAGCGAGAAGCCCAGGATCGAGCCGGTGACGATGGCCTCGTCCACATTGGATCCCGGCCGCGTCCCGGCCAGCAGGCCCAGCGGCAGGCCAAAGACCAGCGACAGGACCAGCGCGGTGATGGTCAGTTCCAGCGTGGCCGGCAGGCGTTCAAAGATGATCTCCAGCGCCGGGCGGTTGAAGACGAACGAATTGCCGAAATCGCCATGCAGCGCCGAGGACAGGAAGCCCAGATATTGCAGCGGCAAGGGCTGGTCCAGCCGCAGCGAGGCCGCGACCTGCGCCCGCTCGGCCAGACTGGCATCGGCCGGCAGCAGGATCTCCAGCGGGTCGCCGATGGCATAGACACCCAGAAAGACGATAACCGAGGTCAGGAGCAGGACCAGCATGGTCTGGACCAGCCGCCTCAGAATAAAGACCGTCATGGGCGCAGCCTTGTCGCCGAGCTGCCGGTGGGGTGGCTCATGTCTGGGATTCCTCCGATTTCGGGAAAGGTTTGCGGAACGATTCTCAACTATGCAATATTATGATGAAATTGTGTCAGTTGATGCGTAGGACGCATAATGAATTCCGAACTTCTCCGTACCTTCCAGGTCGTGTGCGACAAGGGCACCACCCAGGCCGCCGCCGAGGTGCTGGGCATTTCCCAATCCGCGGTCAGCCGCCGCCTTGCCCAGATCGAGGCGGAGCTGGGATTGGCGCTGTTCAACCGCGAAAAGGGCAGGCTGATCCCGACGCGGGAAAACCGGGCGCTATTGGCGCAGATCTCGGCGGTGCTGGTCCAGAACACCCGGCTGGCGCAGATGGCGCGCGACCTGGGTTCAGGCAATTCCGCGGTGCTGACCTTGCGGGTCGCCTTTCCGGCCAGCCTGACCATGACCATCATCCCACGGGTCTTGCAGGATTTCACCGCGACGAACGATCGCGTGCAGGTCGAGATCCTGTCCGGCACCTATGACACGATCGAACGGATGCTGCTGGACGACCGGGCCGAGATCGGCTTTCTCAGGATGCCGACCCAGCGCCCCGGCATCGTCTCGACCCCGCTGATCGAGGTCGAGACGGTCTGCGTCATGCCCGCCGACCATCCGCTTGCGGCGCGCGAGGTCGTCTCGGTCCGCGACCTGTATCGCGAGCCGCTGATCCTGTTGGGCCGGATGCGCGCGCCCCGCAGCGAAATCGACCAGCTTTTCACGGAAATCGGCCTGCGCCCGCAGATTCGGATCGAGGCGCATTCGGTCATGTCGGCCTGCGCCCTTGCCGCTCATGGTCTGGGCATCACGCTGGTCAACGGGCTGATGGCCCGCGACTATACCCATCTGCCCATCGCGATCCGCCCGCTCAGCGAAAGGCTGACGCATCACTTCGCCTTCGCCATGCCCGAATCCATGCCCCCCTCGGCCACGGCGCTCCGGTTCATGGAGGTGGCCGAGCGCCATTTCTCGCAGCTTCTGGTCACGCCGTAGGCCCGAGCGTCCGGGCCGGGACGCTGCGCGCGGATCGACCACCTGCCGGACCGTTCCATGTGGCGGTCCGGCTTTCCCTTGCGGACGGCTGATGCTGCGCCATCGCACCAGCAATCCGCGATTACGAAGCAATTTGCGGACCACTGCGATTCGGCGGCTACGGCGGATTTTTCGCGACCACCCGTCATGCGGGAACCGCGCAACACCCGAAAATTCCCGCTCAACGCCCGGGTGGCCAGTCCAATCAGGGGGATATCGAAAAAACTTCTTGTCAGAATCGCGCTTGTCGCGCATTCATTTACGGAAGAAACAGAATAAGACGGTCGAAAGCGTAACAACCGGCCGCGCGACATGAGGACAGGATGCAGCAAAAGACTCGCATCGACAAGCTCGTGGGCGACCATGCACTGGCTCTTTCCGGCCGGTTGCATGCACATCGCGCACAGCTGTTTCCCCCCGACGCCAAGCGCCAGCTGCGCAAGTTCACCAGCGGTGAAGTGGCCGAGCTATTGGGGGTCAAGGACGCCTATCTGCGCAAGCTGGACTTGGACGGCAAGGGTCCCAGCCCCGAAACGCGGGCGGGCGGTAGACGCTATTACACCCCCGAAGATATCCAGTCGCTGCGCGAGCTTCTGGAAAAAGGTACAAAGACTCCGGGGACTTACCTGCCAGGACGGCGCGGCACGGACCACCTGCAGGTCATCACCGTCATCAACTTCAAGGGCGGCTCGGGCAAGACCACGACCGCCGCGCATCTGGCGCAGAAACTGGCGCTGGACGGCTATCGCGTGCTGGCGATCGACCTGGATCCGCAGGCCAGCCTGTCGGCTTTGCATGGGGTCCAGCCGGAATTCGATCTTGAGAATGGCGGCACCATCTATGACGCCATCCGCTACAGCGACCCCGTGCCGCTGAGCGAGGTGATCCAGAAAACCTATTTCACCAATCTGGACCTGATTCCCGGCAACCTCGAACTGATGGAGTTCGAGCACGACACCCCGCGCGCGATCATCGAACGCTCGGGCAAGATCTTCTTTACCAGGATTGGCGACGCTCTGGCCGAAGTGGAATCGGACTATGACATCGTCGTCATCGACTGCCCGCCGCAGCTTGGCTACCTGACCATGTCGGCGCTGTCAGCGGCGACGGCGATCCTGGTGACGGTGCATCCGCAGATGCTGGACGTGATGTCGATGTGCCAGTTCCTGCTAATGACCTCGAACCTGCTCGGGGTCGTGGCCGATGCGGGGGCGGACATGAATTACGACTGGATGCGCTATGTCATCACCAGATACGAGCCGGGCGACGGCCCACAGAACCAGATGGTCAGCTTCATGCGCTCGCTGTTTGGCGAGAATGTGCTGAACCATCCGGTGCTGAAATCCACCGCGATCTCGGATGCGGGGATCACCAAGCAGACGCTCTACGAAGTCGACAAGTCGGCCTTTACGCGGTCGACCTATGAACGCGCGATGGAAAGCCTGAACGCCGTCAATGGCGAGATCGAGACCCTGATCCAGCAATCCTGGGCGCGCGGGTCCAGCCGGGGAAAGGGTGACTGATGGCACGCAAGGATCTGTTGAAGGGCCTGATGGAGGCTTCCGCACCCGAGGAGGACGCAAGCCCCCTGCCCCGCTATAGCCGCGGCGCGATCGGCGCGGTATCGCGTGGGATCGACGACCTGAAGCGCCGCGCCGTCAGCGACATTCCCGCCGACCTGATCGACAATGCCGGGCTGCGCGACCGTCTGGACGATGATGCGCCGGGCATCGAGGCGCTGAAGGAATCGATGCGCGAATACGGCCAGCAGGTTCCGGTCCTGCTGCGCCACCACCCGAATATCGAGGGCCGCTACGAGGTCGTCTATGGCCGCCGCAGGGTCGCGGCGCTGAAATCTTTGGGCCTGCCGGTCAAGGCGATGATCCGCCAGCTGGACGACCGCGCGCTGGTGATCGCACAAGGTCAGGAAAACAGCGCCCGCAAGGACTTGTCTTTCATTGAAAAATCGCTGTTTGCCCAGCAGATGACGCGGCAGGGCTATGAGCGCAAGATCGTCTGCGATGCGCTGATGATCGACAAGACCGTGCTGTCGCGAATGCTGACCGTCGCTGAAAACCTGCCCGATGAGCTGGTCACGGCCATCGGCAGCGCGCCCTCGGTCGGGCGGGACCGCTGGCTGTCGATGGCGCAGCGCCTCCGGCCGGAAACCCTGTCCAAGGCGGTTGCCGCGGCGCAGGGGGAAACCTCGGATCAGCGTTTCGAGGCGGCCTTCGCCGCACTGATGCCGGTGCGCAAGCCGGCAGCCGGTCCGCGCGAGGTCAGGAACAATTCGGGCCAGCCAATCGCCGAGATCCGCGCCAGCGCCCGCAAGACCACGATTGAATTTTCCGGTGCGGGTCGCGAATTCGGCGCCTGGCTGGACGAGAATCTTGAGGAAATTCACCGCGATTGGCTGTCGAACAAGGACCGCGCGGGGGAATGACAGGCAGAAACCAGTAAGGAGGCACGAAAACGGCAAAAAAGAAGCCCCCCAGGACATGACATCCCGAAGGGCCGCTCTTTCGATCTAGCACTTCGAACTTAGCGGCAAAAGTTGACAGCTGTCAACAGCGTCTGTTCAGGCGGCGGCAATGTTTTGGCCGCGTGACAACCCATGCGACACATCTCAGCGACGCCCTTTGGGCGGCGGCCGATGACGGCTGCACTTTTGGCAGGCCAAAAGCTTGCCGAGGCCCCTGCCCCACGCGATTCCGTTGATAAATGGCTGATCCTTCGCCATTTGACCGAGGCGCGCGGCGCTTTTTCGGTCAGCGACCGCGACCTGGCCGTGCTGGGGGCGTTGTTGTCCTTTCATCCGGGTAAGGAGCTTCTGGATGATGCAGCACTGATCGTTTTTCCGTCGAACGCATCGCTTTCTGGACGGTTGCACGGAATGCCGGAAAGCACGCTGCGCCGTCATATCGCCGCACTGGTCGCTGCGGGGCTGATCCTGCGCCATGACAGCCCGAACGGCAAACGCTATGCCACGCGCGCAGATAGCGGCCAGATCGACCGCGCCTTTGGCTTTGACCTGCGCCCCCTGCTGGTCCGCTCGGTCGAGATTGCCAGCCGTGCCGAAGACGCGATTGCGCAGCGGGCCGAAACGCGGCGGGTGCGGCAACAGATCGTCCTGCATCTGCGGGACGCAGGCAAGCTGCTGCTGCTGGCCATCGACACCGGACTGCCCCGCCCCGACGAGGCGATGGCCCGACTGGCCGAGATCCAGAGACTGCTGCGCCGCAAGCTGAGCTTGGCCCAACTCACGGACCTCGCCCTACGCTCCGCCGCGATCCTGTCCGAAATCCAGTCCTTGCTGCAATCGGAACCAGAGGAAATGAGCGGCTATGACAACAAGAATGAGCGGCACATACAGGGTTCAAATAAAGAACTTAAAGAATCTGAATCTTGCGAGGAAAAAGGGGAACAGGCCCTGCCCCAAACCGAGCTGCCGCTGGAAATCATCCTGAAGGCAGCTCCAGAGATCCTGGATTACAGCCATGGATCAATCCGAAGCTGGCATGAATTGGTCAAGACCGCGGCCTTTGTGCGGCCGATGCTGGGGATTGACGAACGGACGTGGCGACGGACGCGCCAAAGCATGGGGGATCAGGCTGCGGCCACCACGATTGCCTGTATGCTGCAACGCGCCGCACATATTCGCCAACCAGGAGCCTATCTGAGTTCATTGTCCCGAAAGGCCCTGGACGGAGAATTCCGGCCCGGACCGATGGTCATGGCCCTGCTGCGCGCGGAAGCGGCGTGAAGTTGACAGCTGTCAACTCTGTCACGTCGCTACCGTGGGTGGCGGGAAAACCCAGATGTTTTGGCTCGGCTCTCGCTGCCTTGGTGCTGTATGACGACATAGTGCGGAAAGGCCGGCAAACACGTAAACAGCGCGGCATGATCGGACAGCCATCCCACCGGGGTGTTGGCGAGGATCAGGTCGGTCGGGGTTCCGGTTGCTATTCCTCGATCGCGGCCAGCGAGAACGGCAAGGGGCAGGATGGGGCAAGCTGTCTCGCCCAAGGGCTGCGGTCATGGTTGGCAGTCGCCTGCCCGCGTCACCGATTGTTGCGCCAGACGCGGGAAACACCCTGAGAAGCGAGGACTCGCCGGTGCGTCAGTTTTTCTTGCACTCGCAATCCCTGCTTATGCGCAGGAACCGGCGGTGCAAGCAGGCCACGGGTGGGGCAGGGGTTTCCTCCACCGATCAGCCGCGCGTCGCTGGCGCCGGTGATCTACTGATGGTGATAGTCGGCAAGGTAGATCGCCCCTGCCTCGATGGTCTTGGCGACGCGGCCTCAAGATGCGGATATTGCCGGAGCGGTATTCGGTGTCGAGTTTTTTGGCATAGACGCTTAGACCCGCCCCACGACAAGGTCAGCAGGGTTTTCCGACGTCCGGCCGATACCCCGCCGATAGGAAGCTGTCCTCTCGCCTGCCGTCCGGCCGGACGTCGCCGCCCCAGTCCGGGTTGCGCCGAGCTTGGTTCCAGATAGCACCGGACCGCTATCCAGCGCCCATACCTCGGTGATCGGCCCCGGCGCGCGGCCGTTCCCCGCAAGATCATGGTATTCTGCGGAATGTCGACCGAGTGTCCCTGTATAAAGTGATTTGGAGATAGGGATCGGCAGTGCCAGCCGTCCACGCGCGCAAGACAGGCGTTGTTGGAACATCCCGCCTCCCTCAGCTTCCCGCGTGATCAAGTCCGCGGGGCTTTCCGTCACCGCTTTCCGCTGACCGGACAGAGCCTTCGATCCACGCCTTCGCTCGTTCACGAACGACGCGCCGTGACATTCCTGCGCGACGGGGCTGAGGAGGGCAGGGCGCTGCTATTGTGGCGAGATCAGCTCGACCGTGGGGAAATATGTCGCATAGCGTCCGCGATCCCGTGTCAGCAGCTTGTAGCCCGCGATCGCGGCATGGGCCCCGATATAGAAATCCGGCAGCGGAGAGCGCCGCGCTCCGCCTCGCTGGCGATAGGCGTGAAAAGCCTTGCCCGCCAGGAAGGCCGCCGCCCAGGGCAGGGCTTCGCGGTGGAAGATGTCCTGCGGCAACAACGCATCCAGCGTCTCGATCCGGCTGTGCGAGACCGAAAGTTCGGCATAGATGATCGGGTTGATGACCAGTCGCCCGTCGCGTCCGGCACGGTGCAGCGCGGATGCCGACCAGCCCGACCAGACCGGATCGTCGGTGGCGATATCCAGAAGGATGTTGGAATCGACAAGAACCACGGTCAGTCCCGCGTCAGGGCCATGATCTCGTCGGTGGTCATCGCGCGGTCGGCGCTGCCGCGCAGCCTGGCGATGGCATCCTGCAGCCGGGTGCCGGGATCGGCGCGGCCCGCCTCGACGACGCGGACGATGCCGTCGTCGCCGATGAAGAACTCAACCTCGGTCCCCGGATGCAGGCCCGCGACATTGCGGACATCCTGCGGGATCGTGACCTGTCCCTTGATGGTGATGCGCATCCGTAGCCTCCGTGGTAATACCATGAAGTAATACCGCACGCCCGACCTTGGCACAAGCCCGCGCGATTCGTCGATGGCGCTGCGCTCAGCTTCCAATTCTGATCGCGCAAAGGGCAGCCTGTCACAATATTCAGCGTCTCCTGAAAATTCCAGACAGAGAAGATAGTTCACCTACGGGAAACTTGGCCCGCGGCCGCTTCCGGTCATCCTTGTATCCGACACCCCGGAACAAGGAGGACGCCATGACCCCGAAATACGCCCTGCCAGCCTTGCTGCTGGTCCTGTGTCCCGCGCTGGCAAGGGCGCAGGACGCCGCGCCAACCCTTGAGGCAGGCGACACCGCCTTCGTCGCCACCTGCGCGCTGATCGTGATGCTGATGATGCTGCCGGGCTTGGGCCTGTTCTATGCCGGCATGGCGCGCAGCAAGAACGCGCTGTCGGTGCTTACCCAGATCTTCGCCTCGATCGCGCTGATCTGCGTGCTGTGGCTCGCCTATGGCTATTCGCTGACCTTCGATGCCGAGGGGCCCTGGAATGCGGTGATCGGCGGCACCGGCAAGCTGTTCCTTGCGGGCGTGACGCAGGACAGCCTGGTCGGCACCATCCCCGAATATACCTATATGCTGTTCATGATGATGTTCGCGGCGATCACGCCCCCGATCATCGTCGGCGCCTTCGCCGAGCGGATGAAATTCTCGGCCGTGCTCATCTTCATGGCGGTCTGGCTCAGCATCAACTATATCCCGATGGCCCATATGGCCTGGGGCGGCGGCTGGGTCTTCGGCGTCGGCGTGCAGGACTTCGCGGGCGGCAATGTCGTCCACCTGAACGCGGGCATCGCGGCGCTGGTCTGCGCGCTGGTCGTGGGGCCGCGCAAGGGCTATGGCAGCGCGATGATGGCGCCCCACAACATGACCATGACCTATTCCGGCGCCGCCATGCTGTGGGTCGGCTGGCTGGCCTTTTGCGGCGGCTGCGCGCTGGCGGCGAACGGTTTCAGCGCGCTGGTCATGCTCAATACCATGCTGGGCGGGGCAGGGGGCGCGCTTGGTTGGATGGCGACGGAATGGGTCCATCGCAAGCGTCCCAGCACATTCGGCCTGCTGTCGGGTTGTATCGGCGGACTGGTCGCGATCACGCCGGCCTGCGGCTTTGTTGGCCCGGCGGGCGCCATCGCCGTCGGCCTGCTGACCGCGCCGGTCTGCGTCTATGCGGTCGAAAGCGTCAAGCGCCGCTTCGGCTATGACGACGCCTTCGACGTCTTCGGTGTGCACGGGGTCGGCGCGATGATGGGCGGAGTGCTGACGGTGATCTTCGCCGCGCCCGGCCTTGGCGGGCTGGGCTATCCCGAGGGGCGGGGCATGATCTCGCAGATGGTGCCGCAGGTGCTGATCATGGGCTTCAGCGTCCTCGTCTCGCTGGTGACGACCTGGATCGCGCTGAAGGTCGCGGATGCGCTGGTCGGTCTTCGGGTCGGCGAGGGCGCCGAGTATGACGGGCTCGACCTGGTCGAGCATGGCGAGGTCGGCTTCCGGCTGGGCGATGGCGTCTATGCCGGAGCGGCGGTCGCGGCCGAGGGACATGGCTCGGCCCAGCCCGTCGCAGCCGCGACCGTCGAGCGCACGGCCTGACGACAGGCCCGCAACGCGAGCTGGGGGCCGGGATGGCCCTCAGCCCTAGGCTATTTGCTTTGCGGATAGGTGATGACAGACAGATAGCGCGCGGGCAGTTCGATCAGATCCACCGGCCCATGCGGGGCATCCGCGTCGAACAGCAGCGTGTCGCCCGGCTCCAGCCGATAGATCTGCTCGCCATGGCGATAACCGACGGTCCCCTCCAGCATGTAAAGCATCTCGATCCCTTCGTGCTGGAAGGTGGGAAAGCGGTCGCTCTCGGTCGTCAGGCTGATCAGATAGGGTTCGACCACGACCCCCGAATTGTTCGAGCCGATATGGCCCAGCAGATGATACTGGTGCCCGGCGCGGGTGCCCTGCCGCTCGATCTCGACCCCTTCGCCGGATTTGACATGCATGGCGCCGCGCGGCTCGGCATAGCCGGAGAAAAGCTGGATCAGCGGCACCCGCAGCGCGTTCGCCAGCGTCTGCAACGTGTTCAGCGAAGACGAGATCACCCCGTTCTCGATCTTCGACAGCATCCCGATCGACAGCCCGGTCTGGGCCGCAAGATCCGATCCGGTCATGCGCTGGCGCTTGCGCAGATCGCGGACCACGCGGCCGATCGCAACTTCCAGGTTCCGCTCCGGCATGTCGCGCAGGGCATGCGGATCCTGGGTCAGTTTCTGCGGGGTCTTGGCATTGCTGTCCGGCACGGGCGTTTGCGATCCTTCTTTCCTTTCAGGAAAGTCGATCTTGCGACCAGTCGCCGTGGAACGCAACCCGGGATCCCCTTGTCACCCCATCCTCTCGCTTGAATAGCTCCCCGGCGATGCGGGAAACACCACGGTCTTGTTGCCGTTGAGGAAGACGCGGCGATTGGCATGGGCATGGATGGCGCGGGCGAGGACCTGGCTCTCGACGTCGCGGCCAAGGCTCACGTAATCCTCGGCCGACTGGGCATGGGTGATGCGCACGGTGTCCTGCTCGATGATCGGCCCCTCGTCCAGATCGGCGGTGACGTAATGGCTGGTCGCGCCGATCAGCTTCACCCCGCGCTCGAAGGCCTGCTTGTAGGGATTGGCGCCCTTGAAGCTCGGCAGGAAGGAATGGTGGATATTGATGATCCGCCCCGACATCTTCCGGCACATCGCGTCCGACAGCACCTGCATATAGCGCGCCAGCACGATCAGCTCG
>NZ_DATMFA010000142.1:0-12544 GCF_035556475.1 Paracoccus sp. (in: a-proteobacteria)
CTTGCCGTGGCTCTTGGGAAAGAAGGGCCTTAGCCGCTCCATCTGCGCCTCGCTCAGCCAGAAAAAATTGCCCATCGGTCAGTTCTCCTTGCGGAGCCTGAAACACGCCAAAGGCACGAAATCAATGGGTCTGGAGCCTAACGCGAACGCCTCAAAGTTCTTTGCAGAGATCAATGAATCGTGTTCGATGTGAAGCATGGAATGCATCATTATCCAGAATGGATGCGTGAAATGGCCAGCTATGACATCCCCGCTAACGCTCTCGCGAACGGAGACATTACGGGCGAAAATACCTTCACTCTCGACTCGGACGATCCGCTTCCGCTCGTCAGTTTTCTGGAGAGTCTCGGGCCGGGCGTTATTGATACCGCAGTCCTCACCCTGACCGTCCCCGACGAGAATATCAGCACGGCCGACGTGGATGGTGACGGTGACGACGATAGCTATTTCATCAACCAGACGCCCATCGAGTCATTCTACATCGACGTGAACGGTGATGGCACACCAGAATACTGGGTGCATGCCGAGAATGCGAACCAGCGAATGATGCAGGTCGATCCCCAGTATAACGGGAACGTCGTGAGGTTTAACGGCCCGATTGGTGTCTATGACTATCCCGATGGCACCACGGAGGTCCATAGGTTGTCCAACGGAAACCTGACCATGACCAGCGATCCCGCAGGCTTTCCAGCGGCGGGTGATTTCACTGTCGTCCCGCAGGCGGTTGATGGCCAACCCGTATTCGTGACCGATGATCTGGTCGTCATCTGTTTCACCCACGGCACGCTGATCGAGACGCCCGACGGCCCCCGCCCGGTCGAGGAACTTAGGGTCGGCGACCTTGTCCAGACCCTCGATCACGGGGCAAAGGCGATCCAGTGGATCGGGAATCGCGCCGTCAGCACCTCCGCGCTGCGGCGCCAGCCGAACCTGTGCCCGATCCGCATCCGCGCGGGCGCATTGGGGCCGGACCTGCCCGCAACCGATTTGGTCGTCTCGCCGCAGCACCGGATCATGCTCTCCTCGCGCATCGTCGCGCAGATGTTTGACACGGATGAAGTGCTGGTTCCCGCCAAAAAACTCCTCGGACTGCCGGGGGTCGAGGTCGTCAGCGACAGCTCGGTCGAGTATTTCCATCTCCTGCTGGACGGGCATGAGATCGTCATCGCCAACGGCGCGCCGTGCGAAACCCTCCTGCTTGGCCGGATGGCGCTCAGGGCGCTGGGGATCGAGGCGCGGCGGGAAATCGCCTTGCTGTTCCCCGAAATCGACATGCCGACCTATGTTCCTCCGACCGCCCGCCGGTTGGCAGAGCCGAGGCGGATCGCCAAACTGGTCGAGCGCCATGTGAAGAACGGCCGGCACGTGCTCGATGCGGCGCCTTCTTCGCTGCGGGCATAGCCCGATTGAGGCTGGCAAGGGAATGAAGTTCCGCTCCTCCGGCCGGGCCCTGGATGGCCCAGCCAAGGCGCCCCTGTTCATCCCTGATCGGGGAGGAAGCCTTCACCCTCGAATCGGCCCCGAAAGCCGGGCAGGGGCCGCCACAGCGTCTCGCCGGCGACGAACCGGCTCGGCCGTGAATGCGAGCCGAAAAGCGTGCTGCGATGCGCAGACATCGAGACGCCGACACCGTCCGTCATCGCGTAGCAATCCTGCGACTGATGGGCAAAGCGCAACCACGAAGCGCGGGAGTTGGCAAGCGTCAGCCTGACACTTCCGCCGGCGAAATCGGGGGTCGCCTCCAGAATCCCGCCCTCCGCCTCGAAGCCGAAATCGGGGCAGGTCGCCTTGCCTCCGAAAGCGTCATAAAGATCCGGCCGTTCGATCAGCACCTCGCCGGGGCGCAGGTTGAACTGGACTGTCACGACTGCGCCGCTTTTTCGGACCGCATAAGTGATGTTCCACGGATGTCCCGCCTCGACCTCACGCGCGGCCCAGTCGCAGGTCTCGCCGATCAGCACCTGGCTTTGCCCCGAGGGATGGATATTCCGATCCGCGATCGGGAAGATGCGCTGCCAGGTCGCAATGATCCCGCCATGATCCAGCGCGATCCGGTATTGCGCGGCAGGCGTCTCGTAAACGTCGCCGATGCTGTTCACATCCGCCCCGTTCACCACGACGACAAGCCGCGGCTCGACCCCGAAGAGCGCCCGCGCCTCGGCCAGGGTCGCGGCATGGGCCGCCTCGAACTCCTGCCGATAGGCCGCTCCGGGCTGGTCCTTGGCGCTGGTGCCCTGGAACAGAAAGACATAGGGACAGGCCATGCTGATCTGAAACTCGTCCGCAAGACGGGCGTTCTCGCGCATCCAAAGCAACTGGTTCCGCCCGATCGGGCTGGCATCCTCGGGCAGCCATTCGCGGATCACCCGGCCGCCGAAGCCATTGTCGCCGATGACCACGCCCCGCCCTGTCGCGCCGTCCTCCCTCCACTGCGCCGCACGGGCATATTGGAAGGCGAAGGCAGGCGAGATCCGCCCATGCCCCGTCGCCGCCATGAAGCCGGTCGCGGGCTTTTTCCGATCAATCTCGGCCAGACCGGCACCCAATGGTCCGATCATCGCGCCGTTCTCGTCGACCATGCCATAGGTGTAATAGGCAAGTTCGCTGGTCGCGGCGTCGAGGTCTGCGGACAGCGCATCGGGCAGGGGACGGTTTTCGCTTTGGCCATAGGCGGGCATGATCTCGAGCGAGGTGACGGAAGGTCTGGGGGCCGTCACGCCCCCTGCCGAAAATCCTCAACCACCTCGCGCATGGTCACGGGAAACTCCTGCCCCTCGGCACGACCGCCAATCGCCATCCGGTGGATCGTCCCGTTCAGATAGCGCCCGAACGAGATCCGGTTCGGCGCCGGATCGGTCAGGCCGGTATGCGGCGTCGACAGCAGGTTGCCAGCCGCGTCATAGCCGCTGAGCAGATCGGCGACATCGTCGATCTGGCCCGCAAAGATCATCCGCGCGCCATAGGCCACGGCCCCCAGCGTCAGGTTGACCGAGGTATCGTCGGCGCCGACCGTCTGGATCGTGCCGGAGCTGTTGCGGATCTTGATATGCCCACCGGTGCCGTCAAGGATCTGCCCGATATTCGAGCCGTAGCCGGTAAGCGTCATCTCCACGACGGCAAACAGCCCGTCGGTGGTCGGCTGGTTCGTCAGGCTTTGGGATTGCAGATAGACGCCGTCGCCAAAGACCAGACCCTCGGGCTGAAAACGGATCGTAGTCCCGCTGCCGGTCTTGCCGAAAACATAACCGCCGGTGCCCCGCATCACGACCGTCGCAACATCTTCGGCTGTGCCGGTATAGGGCGTATCGGCGTCGAAATAGGCAAGCATCTGATTGTCATAGTCGATCGACGGCGCGACCGGCGCGGAGACGGCGAGCACGACCTCGGCGGCGGCAACCACGCCCGCGATGTTGCGCCACCTGACCGTAAGGGCATAGGTTCCGGGCAGGCTCAACTCGATGGTCATGGCATCGCCGTCGAGCTGATCGCGCATCGAGGCACCATCGAGGGTGAAATCCCATTCGGCCATCGGCGCCGGCAACCCTTCCGCAGCGCCGAGGTTCAGGCTGATGCTCTGCCCCAGAGCCGCCGTCTCCGGCAGGATGCGCGGGTTTTCGGTGACCACGGGCAGGATGGCGGGCGCCGGCCCGGACATGCGATTGCCGAGCGCATCGAACATCTCGATCTGGGCATCGGCCATATGCACAGCGGCGGTCCCACGCAAAAGCGCGGGATGGATCTGGTCGAGAATGATGATGGTCATGTCAGGCCCCCCGCACCAGAACGATGTCGGAATCGCGCCTTTGTCCGGGCGGCAGCGCCTCGTATTCGCTGAAATGGTTCGCAATGATCAGCCGCGACATGGCGCCCTCGCGTGCAGCCTTCAGGTTCTGCAGCGAGGTCTTTTCAAGATCCCCGAGGGTCTGAGGCAAGCCTGTCGCGATGAACAGGGACTTCACCTCGAAGACCCGCGAGACGAACTGGTTGTAGCCTTCGAGGGTCCAGCTTGTGCTTGCGGCGTCACCCTCTCCGTTGACGATCAGGTCGAGGGACCATTCGCCGTTCGGACCGGTCGTCGCTTCGACCTTCTGGGTGACGACCCGGATGCCGCCATCGAATATGTCCGAACCGTTCAGGGTGGCGATGATCTTTCCTTTGGCGATGGGGGACAGGGTGGCATCCATCAGGATACCGCTGACAGTTGCTTTGCTCGGCATGAATCGCTCCTGCGAGGTGAAAACTCACGCCATTATCCGCAGGTGTTTCGGGGGTTGCGTTTCGCCCGGATGCAACGCGCTTCGCGAAGGGGGAGCGGCCAGAACGAAAACTGCCCGGCCAGGCCGGGCAGGTTCTTCGAAACTCGTGAAACAGACCACTCTTGACTGACTGATCAATTATCATTGGCCAGGGCCATCCGAAAGCTGGCCTTTTGGGCAGGTCGTGAGCGTTTTATTTCAACGACTTGCGCGAATGCCTGCCGGGCTCTAGCTCTCATTTGCCTGCATCAGCGCCTCGGGCTGCAGGATGCGCAGGAACTTGCGCCCCGACTCGATCACACCCAGCCGGTTCAGCGTCGCCAGACTGCGGCTGATCGCTTCGCGGTTGGCGCCGATGATGCTTGCGATCTCGGCATGGGTCGGCAGGTCAAGCAGCGTCAGCCCGGGGGCCAGTTCGCCCTGTTCCAGCGCGACGCGCAGCAGATAGGCGCGCAGCCGGTCCTCGACCCCAAGCGCGGTCAGTTCCTGCACACGCTCGGTCAGGTCGTGGACCCGCCGCACCAGCCCTTGCATCACCGCCTGACGGACCGTCGGATGGGTGTCGATCAAGCCGAGGAACACCGGGCCGGGCATTTCCAGCAATTCGCAATCGGTTCGCGCATAAAGCGAAAGCGAGCGCGGCGCGCCGGAAATGATCGAAAGCTCGCCGAATGCGCTGCCGGGGCCGATGTCGCTATAGATGATCTCGCGTCCGGTATGGGTCCATTGCACCGCAAATACCTGTCCCGACAGGACAAAAAGAACGGTCCGGCCCTGATCACCCCGTTCGAGGATCCTCTGCCCCTGCGTGAAGCCGCGATGGATGCAGGCGGAATCGATCTGCGCCAGCTCTGTTTCGGCAAGTCCCGAAAACCATTCAAGATCTTTCAGTCGTGTCACCGCAGACACCTCCTGCGGGTCGTGTCCGCATCGAAAGTCATCAAATTGACCACAGAAAATCTGTGGTTGTGCGCTCGCGCACAGATTTGCACCGAGTCGTGAGGCAAAAAGGATGCAGAACTTCCACAATCACATGAGCGCGCACCATGACGAGTATCAGTGTTGCTATTTCCCGCGCGAACGACCCCCTCAGCGTGATTGGCGAGGTTCTTGTTCAGGTGGGCGCAATTTCGCTTCACTTGCAGGCAAGGGCCCAGATGCACGATCGACAGGGTGATTTGGCCCTTGCCGACCCGGGCAGCGCGATTGCCCGGGCGACATTCGACGCCCGGGCAAATCTTGCGGCAATGTCGCGCTACTGCCTGCAATATCTGGTTCCGCGAACGCAGAGCCTGATGATGCAGGTCGAATCCGTGGCGAAAGCCACCAGCGCCCTGGTCGAAAACCCGTCGGAGCTTCGTTCGGGGATGAGCTTTGTCGCGTCGCAAATGGATCGCTGTTGCAGCATCCTGCGCGGCCACGCCCGGACCTGGCCGCGCGGCGCGGGTATCATGCGGCTCAGCGAGCAGCGCCTCTGGGGGGCTCTGGCCGCTGAATTGCACCGGGTCGAGGGCAGCGACGGTCCCGTCATGCGCAGTTGCGGCGAGATCGAGCGTATTGCCTTCGACCTTGGCAATGCCATTGCCGTCCTTCTGGAGGAGCGGCACGACCTGTCGATGGAGCAGCGTCGCGATCTCGGGATCGCGCTCATCGAGGCGACCCGGGTGGCGGGGACGGGGACGATGCCCGATCTTTCGGCATTGGCGCGGTTCCCGGCCGGAGAATTGCCCGCTTTGGCCCAACTGATCGAGCGGTTGCGCGACGAAAGCGATGCCCTTGCCCGGACGACGCCGCAGGTTGCCGCGGCCCTCGCGATTGCCACCGAAGCAAGCGCACATACCCAGGTTGCCACCCGGCTTGAGGGCGCACTTCGCGATCTCGACAAGTCTTTGGGTGAATTTGCCGGGGATTACCGCAAGCAAGCCCGGCTGGCAGACCGTCCGGGTCATCGCGGCGGCCTTGTCTCTCGTCTGAAATCGGACGCGCGGACCTGGAATGCCACCGCCGTTGACCTTTCGATATCGCTCAGCCTCAGCCAGGAAGTCGCCGATTTCTGCGGCTCCGAGGGCCTTGCGGCCCTGCGGGAAACCGATCGCAAATCGACGGTTCGTGCCTGAGGCTGCCTGACCGGGACAGGCATTCCCGGTCAGTCCTTCTTGCCACCGCGCAGGCTCATGCCCCGGACGCTCATTCCCTGAATGCTCATGCCTTGCACGCTCATCCCCTGGGCACTCATGCCGCGGGCCTCCGGTCCGTCCGGTCCCTTGCCCAGAAGCAGATCTTCCAGCGTGCCGGTCTGGATATCCAGCCGGATCGAGAAGTCGCCCTTGTCATAGGTCCATGCGACCAGATCTTCCGGCAGCAGCAATCCGGCCGGTTCGGCTTCGGTTCCGCGCGCCTCGGCCTCCTTGGGCGGGTTCTTCAGGCCCGCGATCGCGTCGGCGGCAGGGGTTCCCCGCCCATGGACCAGGAAAAGCGCCGGGAATGGCAGGACATGATAAATCCCGCCAAGGCCAAAGCCGTAGATACGGGCAAAATTCGGATCCTCCGCCTGCATCTGCCGGGCAAGATGGCCCGGTGCGCCGGAATGGGGATCCGCGGTCCCATCGGAGGGTTTGATGGCAAGATCCTCGACGAGGCGGCCAAAAAGCAGAACGGACGAGGAAGTAAGCAAGGTTTCGGGCATCTTGGAACTTCTCATAACTGATACTCGGGGACCGTCACGCCGCGCATCCGGGTTCTCGGACTTGCGGCGGATGCGCAATGGTTAACGCATCACCCCGAAACTGTCGATCTAATCTTGCGTATTCGCAAGGGCTTCCGGGCAGAAGCCCTCTGCCGTCCTTAGGGAAGGCAAGGTTGAATAGGCATGTTCCGCGGCGACGAAATCGCGAAATGCGACAAGGTCGGGAAATCCCAGTTCCAGGACATAGGCGGCAAGATCCTCGGGATAGGGCTCTCCAAGACGCTGGTGGAAATACCAGGCCAGCAAGGCAGGGGGCGGAAGGACCGGCCCCGCATCCGCGGCCGTTGCCTGCCGTTTGGCGCGCGCACGCTCGCGCAACTCGGGGTAATCGCCACGAAGCCGCAGCCCGTCCAGCATCAGGCCGCGCAGTTCGGCATCCCTTTCGCGCAGCAACCCGCGCAATTCTGCTTGCCCCTTCATCAGGCGCGCGAAGCGGTTCCGGTCGATATCGTTCCGCGCGTTCCAGACATCGACATCGGCCTGCCGCATCATGCCGTGCGAGAGGCGGAAATCACGGGTGGCCCGGCTGATCTCGGCCTGATCCGTCCCGTCTTGCGAACCTGCCGCCACCTCGCGCGTCAAAAGCAGCAAAAGCGCCTCATACCGCGCGCGGTGATAGGCCGCCGGGTTCAGGCGCAATTCGTTCAGGATGGCGTCGGCATCCGCAACCTCGTCCTGTGGCTCGGCTGAGAGCCAGGGTGCGCTGGCCCATGCCTCCGTCCATTCGAAGACAAAAGGCGCGACCGGGGCTTCGTCGCCCCGATGGCGAAGGGCTTCCAGCAGCGCAAGCGCATCCTGCCGCTTCTGGTCCACCCGACCCTTGGTGAGCCAACCGGAGAACTTCTCACGCAGGGCCGGGGGCAGGGCCGCCGCATCGAGGATCGAGGGCCAGTTCCTTTCCTGATAGAACAGCGCCTTCGCCACCGACAGGGTATGCGAGGAGGTTTCCGCATCCAGCAGCCCTTGCGCTTCTGCGCTTTCGATCGTGGCGCGAATGTTGACCATCGGCTCGCTCAATCCGACGTAATCCGCCTCAGCAGGGCCATGCAGCAAGGCGACCTCGTCATCATCCTCAAGCCGCCCGTCGCGGAAATCTTCAAAGATCCGACCGACCCCGGACATGCCGAAGCCATGCAATTCGGCCGCGCGCAGCGCCCCCATACTTGCGGCGCCAAAGACCGCGATCCCCTCGGACAGGGCCCACAGCACCTCCTTGTGCCAGACGGCGGGCTGGCCATCGAAAAACCCGTCGATCACCCCGATCGCATGGGGACGGGTGCGCGCCGCGGCATAAAGCTCGCCCTGACGGACCGGGGGCAGAAAGGTGAATTCGGGATAAAGCAGGCGGTCCCGCCGCGGGAGCGAGGGACCGGCAAAGACGATGACGCTCATTTTCGCCCCTCGATGACACGGCGCGCGCGGGCGCCGGGCAGATAGGCCGGATGGTCGTCCGGCCCCTCCAGCCCCGGGATCACGACTTTGACCACGCTGAGGCCAAGGGCGGGCTTGCTCAGGTCGACGGCCAGAACCTCACCTATGCCCACCGCTGCCAGACGCTCCAGAAGCCAGTCGATATCCTCGCCCAGATTGTCCGAGACATGCCCGCAGATCCGGCGGAAATCGCCAAGCGGACGGTGTTCCTCCTTCCAGCGCGCCGCGAGCCGCGCCTTCTCGGCCCGCCCGAGAGCGGAGTACTCCCGGTGCGACAGGTCATCCCGCGCCCCGGCGACATAGGTAGTGCGGACCTGCACCGCCTCGGTCAGCGCGCGCGACAGCGCAATGCCCGGCACCGGATGCGCGCCCGCGCCGATCCCCAGATGCTGCAACGGATCACGCCGGTCGGTCATCAGGCAGAAGAAGGCCGGCACCCCGGTATCGCTGGTGATCTCCCACAGGGTCACGTCGAAACCAGCCGCCTCGATCTGGTCCAGAAGCGCGCGGCAGGCCGGATCGTCGATGCTTTCGGGATCAAGCCCGGTCGCGGCGCGGGCCGCGTTCCCTCCGGCATTCCAGAGGGTGATGGCGTCGCGTTCGATCACTTCGCAGATCGCGTGGCTCACCGCCTCGGCCATGCTGTTCCCCGAGGCGAGGCCATTGGTGCTGCAATCGAAACAGCCGCTGCCGGGCGGTGGCGGCAGGGTGAAATTCGCCCTGACCGATTCATAGGGCAGCCACCGCGCCCCGCCCGAGACGAGGTCGGTGCCCTCGACCCACAGGGTCACGAGATGGCGGTGGAAATTATCCGAGATCCGCGCCATCCGGCCAAGATCGGCGAAACGATGCGTCCCCTCCAGCTCCGCCAGACTGCCGAGTTTCAGCGGCAGTTCGATATGCTCGGCATGGTAAAGCTCCGCCGCCTCCATCAGGCCCGAGGCCCGGGCGGCATCCAGATCACAGCCCTTGCCCTGCGAGACGGCAAGCGACCTCGCATTCGGGCGGCAGACCATCACGACGGGAATGCCGATCCGGTCCAGCCCGGTGACATTGGCGACCCGGGTTATTCCCAGCTGCGGCATCAGCGCCGTGACCTTCGCCACGGTTTCGGCGGGCGCAACGATGCGATGCGAGCCGTCGCGGTGGCGCTTCGCGCTGTCATTGCCTCGAAACGGACTGCTGGGGACCATCTGCTTGGCCTTCGTGATGCGCGAAAGGGGCAACCCGTCAGGGTCAGTTTTGACCGGGCGTCCAGACCATGTCGATGATCGGGGTCGCGGCGGGGTCTATGATGCGGAAACCCAGGCGCAGGTAAAGCTCGATTGCGCGATTGGTGCGGACCGCAGAGAGCGAGACGGTCTTTCCCTCGCGCGCCGCCCGGTCCAGCAATTCCCGGATGATGCACGAGCCGATGCCGCGGCCGCAGTACTCTTCGAGGATCTGGATCTGCGCGATGTTATAGTCCTCATCCCGCTCGGTCACCTGGGTCCAGCCGATGTCGCGGCCGTCAAGCGTGATGATCTGCGAATCGGCCGCCTTGAACGAGCGTCGTATCGCCGCACGGCGCATCGGTTCGTCCCAGGCGTCAAGCTGCTCCATCAGTGGGCGCATTGCATTGATGTGGATCGCCTCGGCAAAGGCGAATTCATCGCGACAGGCGGGCCTCAGCCCGAAATTCGGACATTCGTTCATGTCGGGATTATAGGTGCAACTTTAAGCATGTCACTTCTCATTTTCGATATTTTCCCGAGGTTTAGTCTATACTACCTGCAGCGCCCCGGTTAATGAGGGGCCGGCCGTGCTTGACGGTCACGCCGCAGTGTTCATTCTTGCTGCTGGCATCACGGAATCATTCCCATGAACGACCCGGGGCAGGGGCAACCGGAACCTGACGAACAGATGATCACGCAGCCCGACCTGTCGGGACCGCGGCTGTTGACCGTGCTTTATGCCGACATCCACGGCTATACCGGCCTGATCGAGCGCGACGAGGCGGGAACGCTGGCGCGCCTGACCGCATCGCTCACCCTGATCCGCAGCCTTGCCGCCGATTATGGCGGCTCGGTCGTCAATACGGCCGGGGACGGGCTGGTCGCGGTTTTCGAAAGCGTGCAGAAGGCCCTGCATTTCGGGCTGGAGATGCAGCGCGAGCTTGCCCGCGAGGTCGCCTGGACCGATGGGGCGGAGCCGATCTGGTATCGGGTCGGGATCTCGGTCGGGGACACGTTCGCGGGCAAGGACGGGGTCTATGGCCACAGCGTCAACCTCGCCGCGCGGGTCCAGAGCTTTGCGGCCCCCGGCGGGATCTGCATCACCGACGCCGTCTACAAGATCATCCGCAATGACAACAGCCTGCGGTTGCGCTCGCTCGGCACCAAGCGGCTGAAGAACATCATGGCCCCGGTCGAGGTGTTCTCGGTCGAGCATGTGCCGGCCGCGCCGCGGCAGGAACAGGTGATGCTGCCCTCGCGCCCCTCGGGCGAGGCGCTGCCCGACGCCTCCCTCGCGATCCTGCCGATGGAGAATATTTCGGGCGATCCGGGCGACCTCTACCTGTGCCAGGGCATCGTCGCCGATCTGATCACCACGCTTTGCCGGTTCCGCAACCTGATGGTGATTGCCCGGCATTCCTCGATCATCGCGGCCGCCAGCTGCCGCTCTCTGCGCGAGATCGGGCAGCGGCTGGGGGTGCGCTATCTGCTCTCGCCCAGCCTGCGCCGCAGCGACAACCGCATCCGCATCACCGTCGACCTGATCGAGGCCGAGAGCGAGAACACCATCTGGTCGGAACGCTATGACGGTGTCATGCATGACATCTTCGATTTCCAGGACGATGTCGCCGCGATGACGGCAGCGCGCGTCGCCATCCATATCGACGCCACCGAACGGCGCAGGCTGGCCGAACAGAACCACCCCGCGCTTTATGCCTATGGCCTTGTCCTGCGCGGGCAGGACATGGGCCTGCGCTTCCTGCCCGATGCCAACCTGCACGCGCGGCGCCTGTTCGAGCAGGCCCGCGACCTCGATCCCGCCTATGGCCGCAGCTATGCCGCCATGTCGCGGACCTTCAATGTCGAATGGCGCTATAACTGGGCCAGCAATCCCGAAACCGCGTTGAACCAGGCGCTGGTTCTGGCGAAGCGGGCGGTCCAATGCGACAATCTGGACTCGCGCGGGTTTTCCGAGATGGGCCTCTCGCATCTCTACCTCAAGCAACATGGCGAGGCGATCGCCGCCTATGAACATGCGATCAGCCTCAACCCGAACGATGCCGACTTGCTCGCCTATATGGGCGACTGCCTCGCCTATGTCCGGCAGGGCGACCGGGCGGTGCAGCTTCTGGAACGGGCGATCCGGCTGAACCCCTATCATCCCGATTCCTATCTCTGGTTCCTCGGCGACGCCTATTTCCACAACGGCCAATACGAAAAGGCCATCGGAACCCTGAACCGGATGCGCGACCGGTCCGAGGCGCATCGCCTGCTGGCGGCAAGCCACGCCATGCTTGACCAGATGAGCGAGGCCAGCCACCACGCCGCCGAGGTCATGCGCGTTCACCCGAATTTTACGATCGAGCATTGGCGCAAGGTTCCACCGCTCCAGCATGTCGAGGATCTGGAGCTTTACGTCGAAGGGCTGCGAAAAGCCGGCCTGAACTGACGCCCGGATTTTTCGCTTTCTGACGGAGTCTGGAATCCCTTCGAAAATTCCGCGATTGTTTCCCGATATATAGCTGGGCGGAAAATTAAACGATCGCTCGTTTCGATCTGTTTTTAGACGAAGTAAAAGGCGCTTCATCCGGTTGTCGAAACGGAATCGAATTTCGATGAAGTTTTCAGACAATCACTTGATTAATCAGAATAATTATATCGCAATCGATTTCATAACCTCCAACCGAAATCCTCTCCGTTATTCCGCGTGGACTAACACCGATTTCACGGCCATTTCACGCCCTCATGCTAATCGCAATTCAGTTGGTTTTCTCCATGTCATTGTCATGGAGAGTATGGGGAGAAGGAAAATGCCTACTGGAACCAATGGAAATGACACACTTTATGGCAATGCCCTATCCGAGGTTTTTGACGGTCTCGCCGGGAATGACGTCATC
>NZ_DATMFA010000143.1:0-39471 GCF_035556475.1 Paracoccus sp. (in: a-proteobacteria)
CATCGCGCTCGGCGCCGATCAGGGCATGGTCAAGACCATCTGGGACCGCAACACCGGCGAACTCCTCGGCGCCCATATGGCCGGCGCCGAAGTGACCGAGATGATCCAGGGCTTCGTCCTCGCCATGGATCTCGAAACCACCGACCGCGAATTCGCCGAAACCGTCTTCCCCCATCCAACCCTCTCCGAGGCCATGAAAGAAGCCACCCTCGCCGCTATGGGCCGCGCAATCAACTTCTGACCAGAACCGGAAACCAAAAAAAGCCCGGGCGCGCAGGCACGAACCCACGCCGCCCGGACCCGCACCCCCCAGCCTCAGCACCCCCGCATTCACCGTTTCCAAAATACCCCGGGGGGAAAGGGGGCAGAGCCCCCCAGCAACCTTACTCCCCGCCAGGAACAGGCCCTAAACATCCTCCCGTTAGTGCTCTTCTCTCGTCGCAGGCTATGCCCGATAGCGTTCGACCAGCGCCGCAAGTCGCTCCACCGCCGCAACCGAGGCCGCATGGTCCTGCGAGAAATTCAGCCTGACGCTGGCGGCGGTATGCGGGCTGAATTCGGTTCCCGGGGTGACGATGATCCCGGCCTGCAGGCGCAGTGCCTTGACGAATTGGCCGGGAGCAATGCGAAGCCGCGGCAGCCGGGGGAACAGATAGCTTCCGGCCTGGGGCAGGCGGGCATTGCAACCCTCGATCCGTCGGAATTGCGACACGAGGTCGTCGCGGATCGCCTGATGCGCCCTGATCCGCTCGGCCATCCAGCCCGCGGGTTCGTCGAACCAGCTCCGCAGGACCGCCTGCGCATAGCCCGCCGCCCGCAGCGAGACGATCGCCTGCAGCTTTTCCATCCGGGCGATGATCGTGGTCGAGCCGAAGGCGACGCCCAGCCGGTAGCCGCTGAGGGACTCGGTCTTGGACGGACCCATGATGGTCACGACGTTCTCGGCATCCACCGCCGCCGCGCGCAGGTGGGTATAGGTCACATCCATATATGTCAGGCGGGAATAGAGCTGGTCGACGATGACCGTCGCCCCGTATCTCCCGGCCAGCGCGGCGATTTCGTTGATCTCGATCGCGGAATAGACCACCCCGGCCGGGTTGTTAGGGTTCGAGAACAGGAAGACGCGCGCTCCGGCCCGGAACGCCTCCTCGAGCTGTCCGAGGTTCAGCCCGGCCCGGCCCTCGTCGGCTTCCTCATAAGAGAGCTGGACGGGCAGCATCTCGCCCTCGAAGAACTCGACCAGTTTTCGGTTGGCAAAATAGTCGGGCTGGACGATGGCGACCTTGTCTCCGCGCGAGACGGTCGCAGCCACCGCGAGAAATAGTGCGCCCTGCGTGCCGGGGGTAATGATCAGCCCGTTCTCGGCATCGACCGGGCAGCTGGTGAAAGCGGCGAGGCGAGGGGCGAGGCGCGCGCGGATCTCCATGCTGCCGCGATATTCCGTATAGGCCTGACGGCCGCCCTCGGCGACCCCCGCCGCGAAAAGCTCGAAGGCGCCGGGCGTCGGCTCATGCGCGTCCACATCGCCATGCGAGAAATCGACCGGGCGCCCCTCAAGAGCCTCTCACCGATGAGGAAATCCGCCTCCCGCGACTGGCGCACCTCCTGTCCGGGCGCGTTATCCGTGCCAAGCCTGCTGAACTTCTCTGCGACGCCCATCTGCAAGTCCTCATCCCGTTCCTCGCGGGTAGGTTAGCAGGCGAGGGGGCAAAACCAGAAATGGCTTTTCAGGCCTTGCAAGGGGGCGGCGTCCTCATCCGCAGGGGGCCGGTATCTGCCACGTCAGCGAACATTGTTGATGCCCCGCTCGCGGTTGATTGCGGTCCCGTCAGCCGCGCCCGCGATAGGGTGGGACACCTTGATCCGGGATCCAGACATCCTTGGGCATGGCGCTGCTCTGCCAGAAGACGTCGATCGGGATGCCGCCGCGCGGATACCAGTATCCGCCGATGCGCAGCCAGCGCGGCTCCAGGAAAGCGACCAGCCGCCTTGCGATCGAGATTGTGCAATCCTCGTGAAAAGCACCGTGATTTCTGAAGGATCCGAGGAAGAGTTTAAGGGATTTCGACTCGACCAGCCAATCCCCCGGCACATAGTCGATCACCAGATGTGCGAAATCGGGTTGCCCGGTCATCGGGCAGAGCGAGGTGAATTCCGGCGCGGTGAAACGCACGTTGTAGCTGACATCCGCCTGCGGATTCCGCACCCGTTCAAGCTCGGCCTGATCGGGGCTTTGGGGCAGGGTGGTCGTCCCGCCCAGTTGTTTCAGATCGCTGTAGATCGTGTTCGACATGTCTGGTCCTTTCATACGCCGCGCCGGTTGCCCCAGATGAGGACATGGAGCTGCGGTAGGATTCTTGGCGAAAACCAACCTTTTCCGACAGTTTCCTCGATCAGCCAGAGCAGCCGGTCCGCAAGCCGCTGCGGATCGACGGGCAGATCGGGATCGGTTTCGGGATTACCCGGTTGCAGATAAAGGGGCAGGCCGGGATAGCGTTCGGCCACTTCGCGAGCCCAGGCCAGGTCGGTATGGTCGAAGATCACGATCTTCATCACCGCCTCGGTCATCCCGGCCGCGGAAAGGCAGGCGTCGAAGGCGGACCAGTCCACTTCCTGCCCGCTCGATGGCGGCTTGGGCGACAGCACCAGCAGCGACAGGTCCGCGAACCAGTCCCGCGCGACCGAGCCTTGCGTCTCGCAGGCGAAGCGGTAGCCAGCTTCGCGGCCAAGCGCGATGACCGGCGCGAAGTCCTGGATCGCCGGATTCCCGCCCGAGATCGAGACGGTCAGCGGCTGCCCCCCGGAAAGCCGCCGGACCTCGGCCATGATGGCATCCGGGGTCATGGCCTTCCATTCGTGGCGATGGCTGCTGTCCACCGCATGCAGGCTGTCGCACCAATTGCAGCGATAGTCGCAGCCACCGGCGCGGATGAACACGGTGGGCTGCCCGATCAGGGCGCCTTCGCCCTGAATGGTCGGGCCGAATATCTCGGCTATACGCAGGGTCATGGCCGGAACTCTGCCCATGTCTTTGGCGTCTCGGAAACCCGCACCGCAATGACCTCGGGCCAGCGTTCCCTGCACCAGTCGAAGAAATGCCGGGCGAGGTTTTCGGCCGTCGAGGGCAAGTCCAGCACGTCGTTCAGGTGGCGATGATCGAAAGTCCCGTCGATATAGGTCTTGAGCGCCCCCAACTCGTGATAGTCGCGCACGAAGCCGTCGGAATTAAGCCGGGCCGAGGCCAGTTCGACCACCACGACATAATTGTGCCCATGCAGCCGCGCGCATTGATGATCGGCGGGCAGATGCGCCAGTCGATGAGAGGCCGAGAAGTGAAATTCCTTGCTGATCCGATACATCAGGCCCGCGCCTTTGCAGCCACGGCCTCGCGCCAGAAGTCGGGATCGGCATAGGTGGTTGGATCGCAGATGCCGGCCAGATCAAAGGCCTCGCGCCGCTCGACACAGGTGCCGCAGCGCCCGCAATGCAGTTCTCCGCCCTTGTAGCAGGACCATGTCTCGGCAAAGGGCGTGTCGTGACGCGCGCCCTCGGCCACGATATCGGCCTTGGTCTTGTGAACGAAGGGCACATGCAGCGCGACATCGGCATAGTCCGCCAGCGCCATGCGCTGCATTTGCGCGAAAGCATCGGTGAAGGCCGGGCGGCAGTCGGGATAGATGAAATGGTCGCCGCCATGCACGGCCGCGGCGACGGCCCGGTCGCCCTTGGCCGCGGCAATGCCGAAGGCGATCGTCAGCATGATCGCGTTGCGGTTCGGAACGACCGTGACGCGCATGGTCTCCTCGGCGTAATGCCCGTCGGGCACCTCGATCGCGTCGGTCAGCGCCGAGCCGCCAAGCGCCGCACCGATGCCGCGCAGGTCGACGAGGTGAAAGGGCACGCCCAGCCTTTGGGCGGCGCGGGCGGCAAAGTCGACCTCCTTACGGTGGCGTTGGCCGTAATCGAAGGAAATGATGCGGGCAAGCTGACCCTCGCCCGCGACGATATGCGCAAGCGAAACGGAATCGAGTCCGCCGGAGCAGACCACTGAAATTTTCATTCTGGAACCCTTGTTTTGATGACCGGGTAGGCTGCGACCGGTGGAGGGCCTCATAGAGGCAGGAAGGTGGAAGCACAAGCCCCGGCAGAGATCTGCGCCAGACGGTGATTGCCTCGCCCGACATGGGGCGGGCACGGACGAGAACGGTTGCCGTGCGGACACCTCCTCATGCGATCCGGGTTCCTTATTCCCCGAGATGGCGCGCCATCTGGTCGGCCAACCGCTGGGCATCCTCACGACGGCCGGACCAGTCATCGGCGATCTCGCCGACATAACCGCGCCTCGCTATATCGAGGATGGCGGCATCCTCTGCGCCAAGCCTCTGGATCGCCCAAATTGCGGCTTCATCCTTGCTGGCAAATATGCCCTTGCTGGTGGTCAGCCACATCCTTGCCAATGTCAGCAGGACATTCCGGGTGTCCTGATGCAGACCCTCCAGCAAGGCGGGAAGCAGATCGCGCATGGCCCGCCGAACGGCTGCGGCCGAAACCTCGGGTAACAGCGCCTCGGGGGCCGGACCCAGCAGGGGAATGGCCTGCCCTCGGGCCTGAGCAAGTGCCAGGGTGAATTCGGGATCGCGGGCGGGCAACGGCACCTCGCCGGCCTCGAACCCCGGCCGAAGCCACTCTCCATAGACAAATTCGGCCCGGGCGGGAAATATGCGGTCAGCAAGGTCGGGACGGGAGAATACCATTACCTCCAGACAACGCGGTCCTTCCGGCGGCGCGGGATGGCGACCCGAGAGACGGAGCAGCGACGACAGCAGTTCCGCGCGCATAGGCCCGGTCGGGCCGCGGTCGACGACGGCCAGCAGGTCGATATCGCTCTGCGGCCGCAGACCACCCGCAACCGCCGACCCATGCAGATAGACCGCAAGCAGGTCGTTTCCCAATATTCTGCGGATCTCGGCCAGTGTCGCCGATACCTGCGTGGTCAGTTCGGGCCTTTCCGGCATGTCACTCTCCCGGCGGCGACCGGCCCGCAACCGGGCTCCGCAACGGCAGAAATTTCTTGCCGCATATGTCACATCGCGCTGGCCTGCCGCGTCAACGTGATGTCAAACTTGAGCAGGAGAGACCCATGACCCCCCGCATGACCGATCATTTCAAACGCGCCGAAGCCGGATTCAAGCCCCTGTTCGCGCTGGAGACCGCCATCAAGGCCAGCCCGCTTGAACATGGCCTGCTGCATCTGGTCAAGCTGCGCGCCAGCCAGATCAACGGCTGCGCCTATTGCATCCACATGCATACTGCCGAGGCACTGAAGGATGGCGAGGCGCCGCTGCGCCTGCACATGCTGGTGGCCTGGCGGGAAAGTAGCCTCTACACCCCGCGCGAGCGCGCGGCCCTCGGCTGGACCGAAGCGCTGACCCGGCTGGAACAGACTGGAGCGCCCGATGCCGATTGGGCGGAGGTGACGGCGCAGTTCGACGAGGACGAACGGGCTTGGCTGTCGCTGGCCATTGGTGCGATCAACCTCTGGAACCGGGTGCAGGTGGGCTTCCGCACGGCGCATCCGACCGAATTGCCCGACGCAAGGCGCGATGCAGCCTGATCCCGGCGCCAGCGTCTTCCAGAGCGAGCGGCCCCGGCTGCTCCGTCTGGCCTATCGTATGCTCGGCTCGCACCACGATGCCGAGGATGTGGTGCAGGAGGCGTGGTTGCGCTGGCAGCGCAGCGATCAGGCCGCGGTGCGCGAGCCTGCGGCTTGGCTGACGCGGATCGTCTCGCGGCTCTGTCTCGACCAGATGAAGTCGGCCCGCGCCCGGCGTGAGATCTATCCGGGCACCTGGCTGCCCGAACCGCTGATCGAGCCCGAGGATGACGCCCTGCGCCCCGACAATCTGACGCTGACCCTGATGATGGCGCTGGAGCGGCTGTCGCCGCTGGAGCGCGCGGCCTTCCTCCTCCATGATGTCTTCGGGCAGAGCATGGAGGAGGTGGCGGGCACCATCGACCGCAGCCCCGTCGCCACGCGTCAACTGGCGGCCCGCGCCCGCGCCCATGTGCAGATCGACCGCCCGCGCTATGAAATGCCGCGCGATGCCGCGGAAAACCTGACCCGCGCCTTCTTCGAGGCCTGCAAGTCCGGCGACGCGGCGACGCTTGGCGCGATGCTGGCCGAGGGGGCCACCTTCCAGGCCGATGGTGGTGGAAAAGCCAGCTCCTATCCCAATGTGATCACAGGGGTGGATCGTCTGGTCCGGCTGTTCCAGGGCTGGTCGCGCAAGTTCGGCCCGAGGATGGAGATGGTGCGGACGGTGACGATCGACGGCCTGCCGGGCTTCATCAGCCTGATAGACGGTGCGCCGCAAACCACGGCCTTGCAGATCGAACGCGGGCGCATCACGGCCATCTACATCACCCGCAACCCCGACAAGCTGGATGGCGTCGTCCGGCATTGACCCGGCCGGGGATGTCCCGGCCGGAAGTAGTTACAGCAACCCTTCGGTCGCCATCGCCCGCTGCACGGCCGGGCGCGCCCGCATCCTGTCGCGCAGCGCCACGAGTTCGGGAGGTGCGGCGACGCCGAAGCGCTCGGCCCAGAGCAGCATGACGAAGAGATAGCAATCGGCCACCGACAGCCGGTCCCCGAACAGGTAATCGCCCTGCATGGTGCCGGCCATCAGCCCCAGCAATTCTGTCACGGTCGAGGCCGCCCGGGCGCGGTCCCTGTCGGTCCCGCCATGCCACATCGGCTTGAAGGCGCGGTGGATCTCGGTCGAGATGAAGGCAAGCGCCTCCAACTGCCGGCTGCGCCCCATCGGCCCTTGCGCGGCAAGCTGCGGAAAGCGGGCCGACAGCCAGTCCAGCACGGCGATGTTCTCGGTCAGGATCTGTCCATCCTCCAGCACCAGAGCCGGGACATAGCCCTTGGCGCTGATGTGGTGGAAATCCTGCCCCGCCTCGGTCAGCTTGCTGCGCATGTCGACCCGCTCCAGATCGAAGCCGGCCCCTGCTTCGTGCAGGGCGATATGGTCGGCGAGGCTGCAGGCCAGCGGCGCGTAATACAGCCTCACAGCCGGAACTCGCCACGCCCGAGATAGGCGTCAAACCCGTTGGGGGCCAGACGCGCAGACCCTTCCGGCACAAGATCGGTGTCGTTCAGGACGACCCCGAAATAGGCGGCGGCGGGATCCGCCAGCACGCGGCGCGGATCGCCGGCCGCAGCCAGAACCCGGCTGACGAAGCTGGTCATGGGTGCCCGATCGGGGCCTGCAATCTCGACCACGCCATTGACCGGTGCGCCCTCGGCCACATCGGCCACCGCCGCCGCGACATCATCCGACAGGATCGGCTGCAATTGCGCCGGAGAGAGGCGGACCTCGTCGTCATGCGTGGCGGAACGTGCGATCGCCCCGACGAACTCCATGAACTGGGTCGAATGAATGATCGTATAGGGCAGGCCGGAGGCGCGGATCAGCTCCTCCTGCGCCTCTTTGGCGCGAAAGTAGCCACTGGCCTGAAGCTTCTCCGTTCCGACCACCGACAGGGCGATGTGATGGCGGATGCCCGCCGCCTTGCCCGCGGCCAGAAGATTACGCCCCGCCGTCTGGAAGAAGTCCATCGCCGGCCCATCCTCGAAGGACGGTGAATTAGCCAGGTCGATTACAACCTCGGCCCCGGCGAGAGCCTCTGCCAAGCCTTCGCCGGTATAGGTATCGACGCCGGTCGAGGGTGCGACACCCTGGACCTCATGCCCGCGCGCCTGAAGGGCATGAACGGTTTTAGACCCGATCAACCCGGTGCCGCCAATAATCACGATCTTCATCTTGTACTCCTGTTGTTGGTGCAAAGGTGACGAGGCGAGGCTGCGGAATGTGACATGCGGGTAAGAGGATTTGTCGCTGTTCGAGCGTTCTCCCCCGGGGAGACCGGTGACCTTCGGGGCTCACTGCAACCGGAGCGGACGTGCCGAGATTCAAGGCATATTTCCATGGCCCGGATAGAGGGAGCCCTCCAACCTGGACCACAGGCGTTATCAGCCTGTGGTCCGGTCCTTGCGTCGGGTTCAGAGGTTATATTGCTCGCGCGCGTAATTGCCGAGGCCCACGGCATCGAGGCGGGACAGCGGGGCCAGGAACGTCACCTGGATGACACCCGGCGCGCGGCCGATCTCGATCGCGCCATTGATGGTGGCGCGGTTCCGCACCTCGGCCACCGTCATCCCCAAGAGTTTCGCCGCGCGTGCCAAACCGTTGTCGATCGCCGCGTTCAGGTTTGCCGCCGTGCCAATGACCGAGATCGGCGCCATCGGCTCGATCTCCGTCACGCCCCATCTTTCCGCAAGCCGTGCGCCCTTTGCGCGTTCCGCGGCGGTGAAAGGCCGAGCCATCGGGGGCAGATCCTCCTCCAGCGGGAACAGCACCGGACCATCGAGCGGGTAGTTCTTCACCACCTCGACCTGCAGGGTCACGCTGCCAGCCACATCCATCGTGTGGCCGGCGATCTCGCCATCTCCCTGACCGGCATGCATGTCGCCCATGTAGATGCCCGCGCCCTTAACCTTGACGGGGCAGACCAGGATCGCGCCGGCGCGCACGGCGTCGATGTCCATGTGGCCGTCGGTCTTGTGCTCCGCCAATTGCTCGGCAGTGATCGCATAGGCATGCGGCGCGCCGACCAGAAAGGCGCCGAAGTCGCCGGCATTGTGGCTGTCGGGCATGGCGAGGGACGGGCAGGTGCCAAGCTGGCCCAGAAAGGGCCGCATCCGCACCAGCGTGCCGGGCATATCCGAGGGCGCATAGGTCAGGATCGAATGCTGGCGGCTGCCATCGGGCAGGGCGGCATAGTGGTTCGCTTCATGGGCGATGGCCTCGGCGGCGGCCGCCGGCAGCGTCAGGCCGACACTGCGCGTCTCGTCGAAGGTGACGGTGTAGCCGTGGACGATCTCGAAAGGTTTGACCGCATTGCCGCAAGTGTCGCATTTCACGGCGTCCTGACCGATGCCCTCCACATGTGTTTCGGGCCAAACCGTGTCGCAGACCGGGCAGCGTGCGGCGACATAGGGATCGCCGAGGCAAAACCCCTCGGGCGAACTGTCATGGCCGGAGGCGGTGGCGATCGAGGTCACAGTGATGTCGCGGATACGGATGGCGACCCCGTCGCCCACCTCGGCGCCCGCGACATGGACGGGGGTGGTAACCTCATGCCCGCCGCGCAGGCGCGGGGTGATCATCGGGCCCCAGCATCCCGGCGCGGTATTGGCGATGATCGTGCCGCCATTTTCCACCGGCCCCAGCATCGGCGCCTCGGGGTCGAGGACGCTGTTGGTGAATTCCGAAACCACGATGCTGCGGCGCGATGCGGCGATGCTTCCATCCGGCATGATGTTCTCCCATTGGGTTCAAGACTCTGGGAGCAAGAGTAGATCCGGAGGCCGAAACTGCAAGTCGGGTGCGGGGGGTGAAATGGGAGGATGTTCCGTGAGGTTGACAGGCTGCGGAGCAAGCTCGATCAGTCATCGGGATTGATGCAGGCTTTCGGAGCCGTGCCGGGGAGTGAGGGATCGGGTTCGTGGGGAGACAACGCGTGGAGCGCTGCTGAAGCGGGTCAAGGGCGGTGCTGGCTATGATCTCTGGTAGCCCTTCATCGGGTTTGAAGGGGTGCTGGGCATTATCTCGTAAGGCGGTGCCATGATGGGCCGGCTGCTTCGACACTACCCGCCGTTCCTGCTCGGTCATGTGGCAACCGGTACTGGAGGCGACCCAATTCCGCCGCGACCTATCATGTCGCTCAGGCCTATCAGGGTAGTGTCGATGTGGTGCGTTGTAGGCATGAGGGGGTAACTCGGCCGCGATTTCACCCACAAGCCATTAGAATTATTGATTAATGTCGTTGGTGTGAAGGACCTGATGGATCAGGGGATCAACAAAGATGCACGGATGCACGATTGAATTCTGTGCGAAGCCCCGCCACGAAAGTAGCACTCTTGGCGCGCAAGGTTCGTGGTGTGTAAAGGCGAGGTTTGATGGAATGCGAAACCGCATCGGGGATCAATGCGCGTGAATTAACTAACATAATCTAGATTATCCTTAAGTTTTCCGTAACCTCAGCACGTGCTATTTCTGAGTGCGACTTTTTATGCTCGACAATGGGTTGAGCCATGAACGGATCGCGGAATGAAGGTTCGGTTTTCTCACCTTTCCCTGTCCGACCGGCGCAAGATCGAGCGCTGGCTGCATGCAAGGCTGAGCCCTGACGAGATGGCGCGCCGCCTCGGCCGGCATCGTTCGACGATTTTCCGCGAATTGAAGCGCATCCACTTCCACGACAGTGAGCTTCCGAAGCTTAGTGGCTATTGGTGCATCGTGGCGCAGAGCCGCTGCGACGGTCGCCGGACCCGTCGGCGCAAGCTGGTCCGCGATCCCTGCTTGCGCGACCAGGTCGAACGCTGCCTGCGCGCTGGCTGGACGCCCGAGCAGATCGCCGGGCGCATGCGTTACGAGTGCGCGCCCAGCCGCGTATGCCACGAGACCATCTACCGCCATGTCTATTCGGAAGAAGGCCGCCGGGCCGAGCTCTGGCGCCATCTGCCCTCAGGCCGTAGACGGCGGCGCGGCTACCGGTTGCGCAAGCGCCCGCCGCCAAAATTTTCCCCGGAACTCAGCATCTTGTTCCGGCCAGACGTGATCGCACATCGAAGAGAGTTCGGCCATTGGGGTGAGACAGGACCGTCGCGCCAGATGGCGCGGCGTAAGCCTGTCGAACGATTTGGTACTGTTCCGGCAGAAATACGGTCCGGCCAATGTCACCACGATGACCCTGCGCACCAGCCGGTTTCTCGTCGTGCTGAAGAACGAGGAAAAGCGCACGAAACCGATCATGGCGCAGATCGCCCGGGCGCTCTCGCCCCTGCCCCGGCACGCCTGTCGCTCGGTGACTTTCGATCGCGGCTCCGAATTCGTCGACTGGCCGCATTTGCAGGCCGAGGTCGGTGCCCAGACATGGTTTTGCGAAGCTCAGTCGCCTTGGCAAAAAGGTGCGGTCGAGAACGCCAACAAACGGCTGCGGCGCTGGCTCTGTCGCGATACCGATCCCAACAGCCTGTCCCAGGACGAGCTGCGTGCGCTGTGTGCCGGGCTGAATGCCACCCCGCTCAAATGCCTCGGCTTCCGCACCCCGGCCGAGGTGTTCAAGGCCAACCTCCTCGGCCGCGGCCACCGGCGCGCCAAACTCTCAACGCAACCTAAGTCGCATCTGGACTAGCGCGTCCACTTTCTGGACGTAGCCACGATGAACGCCCACCTGCTGGCAGAGTGCCGGGCGCGGGTTGGGCCCGATGACGACCTGTGGATTCTGGGCGATTTCACTGCGGGCAGAGCCAGCGATGCGCAGCGGCGTGAGGTGCGCACGATTTATCATGCCCTGCCGGGCCGCAAGCATCTTATCCGGGGCAATCATGACCAGGACTGGGTCCGCGACCTGCCCTGGGACAGCGTGGCGGAGACGGCTGACATCGTCGTCGACAAGCGTCGGCTGTTTCTCTGCCACTATCCCATGATCACCTGGCCCGGCGCGCGGCACCAGGGGCTGGAGCTGTTCGGCCATGTGCATCAAAATTGGCGGGGTTCGCGCAACAGCGTCGACGTCGGTGTGGACGTCTGGAACTTCAGGCCGGTGACGCTGCCGGAAATCTTGCGGCGCGCAGCCAAACTGGTCAACGCGCATTGGGATCAGGTCGAGCTCGGCCGCGCCTGGCCCACGGTATTGTGCGTCGGCTGCGGCCGGACCCTCGATCCGGCCCTGGTCTCCGGGCAAGCCGTGGTGCATGACGGGCGGATCGTCGTGGCCGCGAGGGGTGAGACGATCGTCACCATGAAGGAGGCTATCCGCAAATGGCTGCCGGAGGGCAGGCATATCTGTCCGGAATGCATCGGCGGCTATCTTTCCGTCAGTGAGGTCACACTGCCAGCCGGATTCAGCTTCGATGAGATGCGGAACTGGGCCGTTCGCAAGGGGAAGTAGGATGCCGCAGGAACATTCCACCGACAAACCCAGCCTCGAGGAGCGCGTGCTGGCAAGCATCGATCTAATCGATGCGGCACAGGCCTGCACGCTGCTGCGCATCGAAACGGAGGATCCGGAACGCGCCATGCAGACCATGGCCCGCGACAATGCCGTCATCACCCTGGCTCAAAAGGGGAGGACCATGTTGCCGCTGTTCCAGTTCGATCTGGCAACTGGCCGTGTCTTTGATGTTGTCCGCGACATCCTGAAGCTCAGACCGACCCGTATCAGCAATCTGACGCTGGCGTATTGGATGACGCGCGCTCACCTCGATCCCGCGCAACGCTTTGGCCATGAGGACGGGGCAATCCTCGCCGCATGCCGACGATATATAGAGCTTGAGCGTCATGGGTGACTTCGACAAGGCCGGGAAGCCCGGCATCACGATGCGCTGAGGGTCGATCTGAATGGCTTCAGCTTCGGTCATCTCGATCGGGTTGTTGCCCAGCAGCCGGGTCTGCTTCATCGCGTCGGATGCGAGCAGCTCCAGGCTGTCTTCGGTCACGCCGACGTCGCGCAGGCGGTGCGGCGCGCGCGAGGCATCCATCAGCGCCTGCATGTGATCTACAAAGGCGACCGCGCGGGCCTGCGCCCCCTCATCCGAAGGCTACCGCAGCATGTCCGCCAACTCGGCATAAAGCGGCGCTGTGGCGGTCACGTTGAAGCGCAAGACCGGCCCCAGCATCAGCGCGTTGGAAAGCCCGTGCGGCACATGGTAGTGCCCGCCCAACGGATAGGCGAGCGCATGCACCGCTGCAACAGGCGCGTTGGCGAAAGCCTGCCCGGCAAGGGTCGCGCCCAGCAGCATGGCCTCGCGCGCGACGCGGTCCTGACCATTTTCGCAGGCGACGATCAGGTTTTTGGACAGAAGCTTCGGCGCCTCGCGCGCGCAGCTGTCGGACATCGGGTTCTTCTTGTGACGGCTGGTATAGGCCTCAATCGCGTGGACTGTAGCATCGATGCCGGTCGCTCCAGTATGCAGCGCCGGCAGGCCTGTGGTCAATTCGGCATCCAGCAGCACCCGGTCGGCGCAAAGCTGCGGCGACACAACCCCCATCTTGGTCGTCTCACCTGTGGTCAGGATGGTGATGTTCGTGACCTCGGACCGGTCCCGGCCGTGGTTGGCACCTGCACCAGCGGCAGGCGTTTGCCGCGCACATTGCCGATGCAATACATCTCGGTCAGGGCTGGTCCGATCCGACCAGCACCGCCGCGAGCTTGGCGATGTCCATAGACGACCGTCTGTCCGCGACTGATTACCGCTTCTCTGCGACCTAACCTGCCGCAGCGGGCCTCAAGGTCCGCGCCACCAGATGAATCCCCGCCAGCATGCATCGGACCGATCCCCCGGCCAGTTCGATCGTCGGGATTTGCAGCGGCAATATCTGCCCCTGACGCTCCAGCATCGCGCGTTGCGCGGGCGCAAGCGCTGCCAGCGCCCGCGACGAGATCGCGATGACCGTTCCTTGCGCGCCGCGCAGCTCCAGCGCATTACCGCAGAAGTGGGACACCTGCTCATGCGAGAGGTCGATGACGGTGCGGCCACTGTCCTGCAACCGGGCGAGAATTTCGGCGCGGCGGGCGGGATGGCCGATCGTCGCCAGCGAAATCAGCGCGAAGCCCGTGCCGATGCACATCAGCACGTTGGTGTGATAGATTGGCCGTCCATGCGCATCCGTCGCGTCAAATACGATCGGCTCGAAATTGAAATGCGTGCAGAAGCGTTCAAGGATCACCTCGTTCGTTCGCATCGAGCGCGCCGCATAGGCCACGCGCTCGATATGGTCGAGCACCATGGCACCGGTGCCCTCCAGAAACATCGCATCCTGCTCCAGCCCGGAATAGTCGATCACGTCCTGCACGCGATAGTGCTGCTTCAGCATCTCGATGATGTCGTGACGGCGTTCCCGGCGACGGTTGGGCGAATACATCGGATAGATGGCGACATGCCCGCCGGCGTGGGTAGAGAACCAATTGTTGGGAAAGACGGAATCCGGGGTTTCGACTCCTTCGTCCTCGAACAGGTGAACGGTGATCCCGGCCGCCTCCAGCATTTCGGCGGCGCGACTGGCCTCGGCATGGGCTTCGCGCGCGACCTGCGCGGAACTGCGCAGCTCGTCCGTCCTTTGAAAACCGTTATCGGCCGCGGTCGAGGGGTTGGGCGTGAAGTGATGCGGGCGGATCATCACTACCGCGCGGGGGGCTTGCACCAGTGCCGACATCACACTACCTCTGCGAACAACCCGAAGAGGTCGCGCGGATCCTCGGGGTCGGTCAGCAGATCGATTTCGCGGCCATGGCCGGTGCGCTGCACGGTGTCCCACAGATAGCGCAGGGTCGAGAAGTCCTCGGTCGCGAAGCCCACCGAGTCGAAGATGGTGATCTCGTCGCGGGAATGTCGGCCCCTCTCGCTGCCGCAGATCACGCGCCAGAGTTCGGTCACCGGAAAATCCTCGGGCATCTGCTGGATCTCGCCCTCGATCCGGGTCTGCGGCGGGAACTCGACGAAGACCCGGCCACGCGTCAGGATTTGGGCCTGAAGCTCGGTCTTGCCGGGGCAGTCGCCGCCGACGGCGTTCAGATGCATCCCGGCGCTGACCATATTGTCGGAAAGGATCGTGGCATTGCGCTTGTCCGCCGTCACGGTGGTGACAACATCTGCGCCCTGAACCGCCTCGGCGGCCGAGCTGGCCACGACGATCTCCAACCCGGAATCCCGCATGTTATGCAGGTATTTGCGGATGGATTCCGGGTCGATGTCATGGACCTGCACACGGGAGATACCGTTGATCTCGCGAAAGGCGATCGACTGGAATTCCGCTTGAGCGCCGGCGCCGATCAATGCCATGATGCGGCAGTCGGGGCGGGCCAGGTGCCGCGCCGCAACGGCGGAGGTCGCCGCCGTCCGCAGCGCCGTCGCAATGGTCATTTCCGACAGCAGGATCGGATAGCCGGTCGCAACATCGGCGAGCACGCCGAAGGCGGTCACGGTCTGCAGCCCGGCGCGGAAATTGCCCGGATGGCCGTTGACGTATTTGAAGCCATAAAGCTCGGCATTCGCGGTCGGCATCAGTTCGATCACGCCGTCGCGAGAATGGCTGGCAACACGCGGCGTCTTGTCGAAATCGGGCCAGTTGCGGAAGTCGTCTTCGATATATTCCGCAAGCCCCTTCAGGACCGGGCCGACGCCCACCTCTCGGACCAGCCTGATCATCTCCGTGACGCCAAGATAGCGTGTTGCCTGCATTTTTTGCCTCCGAAAAGTAACGATTTCCGGCAATGTAGGCTCAGCATATTGCGCAGAGTATATTCAAGTTCTCCAGATTGTCGGCTATCTTTGCACGAAATGCCAATCAGAAATGAGCAATAATGATGATGGTTCTGGACGATCTGGATCGCAAGCTGATCGCCTCGCTCCGCGAGGATGGGCGATCCCCGGTTTCCAGCCTTGCGCAGATCCTGGGGGTGTCCCGGGCAACGGTGCAGACCCGGTTGGACCGGCTGCTGGACAGCGGCGTGGTGCTGGGTTTCACCATCCGCGCGCGGCAGGACTACGACCCGGACGCAGTGCGGGCCATCATGCTGATCGAGGTGGCCGGGCGTTCGACCACGCAGGTCGTGCGCCAGCTGCGCGGGCTGCCGGAATTGCATGCGCTGCACACGACCAATGGTGCCTGGGATCTGATTGCCGAGATCCGGGCCGAGAACCTGCGCGACTTTGATCGGGTTCTACGCGAGGTCCGGCTGATCGATGGCGTGTTGAACAGCGAGACGAGCATCATGCTCAGCTCGGTATGACAAAGGCCCGCCGGCGGGGCGGGCCTTTGCCGGATCACTGCTGACGGGCGATGATGCCCATTGCGGTAATGATGGTGCGGGCAAAGGTCAGCGCGCCCAGGCCGTCGATGTCCCGCTCGGGCATGAATTCCACAAAATCCATCGCGCGGATGCGACCCTTGACGGCGGCGGAGTGGATCAGGTCGCAGACCTGATAATATTCCAGCCCTCCCGGCCCGCGCGCGATCACGCCCGGCAGGTCCGACGAGTTGAAGGCATCCGCGTCGATGCAGATGACGATATCCGTATCTTCAGGGATCGAGTCCAGCGCGCGCTCGGCCCCGATGCGGTGCATCTCGGCGGCGGTGACGACGCGAGCGCCCCATGCCAGCGCATCCTCGAGATCAGCCGTAGAGCCCGAGCCGATGCCGCGCGCGCCCACCTGCACGATATGCCGAACCTGTGACAGCTCTGAGGCCCGCCGCATGGTCGAGGAAAGGCCCAGGCTTTCGCCCATATGCGTCTCGCGCCAGTCGATATGGGCATCGATCTGCACGATACTCAGTCCGCGACCCTCGGCTGCGGCCTGAGCGTTCACGGCCTGAAGCATGGGGATCGGGATGGAATCGTCGCCGCCCATGATCAGCGGCACCACGCCCCGCCCCAACAGGGTCGCGACGGCATTGCGGATTAGGTCGCGGTTGCCGCTGGCATCGGCCTCGTCAAAGGGCAGGTCGCCGCAATCGACAGCGCGCCGCGCCGGATCGGGAAAGACCTTGCCACCGATGTCGAAATCGTGGCGGTCGATATTCGCGATGAAGCTGGCCGTCGCCGCCCGCAGCGCGGCAGGTGCATTGCGGCAATAGGCTCCGACCGAGGCATAGGGCGTGGCGCAACCCGCGCCAAAGATCGCCATCGGTGCCGAGACCGCGGTAAAATCGCGCTGTTCCTGCAAGCCCAGGAATGTCGTCACGTCGGTGCTGGCGCCAAACAGCGCGCCAAGGTCAACCTTGCTCATTATATATGTTCCTTCCAAGTATCTCTCAGCGGCCGGGACGTAGAAAGCCGGCAAAGCGGCGCTCGGCCAGTTGGACGGCCGCGACCAGAACCGCGCTCAGGGTCAGATAGATGATCGCTGCCGCCACATAGGGTTCCAGCTGGATGTAATAGTTCAGCGTGATGTTGCGCGCGACACCGGTAATCTCCATCAGGGTGACGGTGCTGGCCAGCGAGGTGGCATGCATCAGCATGATCATTTCGTTGCCATAGACCGGCAGTGTGCGGCTGAGCATGCCGGGAATGAAGATGCGCCATGCTGCCCTCAACGGCGTGAAGCCATAGGCCTGCGCGGCCTCGATCTCTCCCTTGGGAATGGCGCGCAAGCCGCCGGCAAATATCTCGGTCGTATAGGCGGCGCTGTTGAGCACAAAGACCAGCAGCGCACAGAACAGCGGGCTGGACAGCCATGGCCACAGGATTGTGCTGCGCAAAAGCTCGAACTGCGCCAGCCCGAAATAGACCAGAAACAGCTGCACCAGCAGGGGCGTCCCGCGAAAGACGGTCGTATAGGCAATGACTGACCAGCGCAGCGCAGGGCTGCGGCTGTTGCGCAGAAAGGCCAGCGGCAGCGCCAGCAGGAAAGCTATCGCCAGCGAGATCAAGCTCAGCCTGACCGTCAGCCAGGTGCCCTCGGCATAGAGGCCAAGGTTCTCGATCACCACGTCCCAGTTCATGTGCGCCCCGCGTGGTTGGTCTGCTCCAGCTGCCGCGCCAGCGCCAGCAGCCCGAAGGTCGAGGCCAGCGTCACCGCAAGATAGAACCCGCCTGCGACAAGGTAATAGGTGAAGGGCTGGCCAGTCGCCTCGGCCGCGCCCTTGGCGCGGAACATCACATCCTGCAATCCCAGGAGCGAGACCAGCGCGGTCGCCTTGACCATCACCAGCCAGTTGTTGGTGAACCCCGGCAGCGCCAGTCGCGCCAGTTGCGGCAGGGTGATGCGCCAGAAGATCCGCCAGGGATGCAGTCCATAAGCCTCTGCCGCCTCGATCTGACCGCGCGGGATGTTTTGCAGGCCGGATTTGAAGGTCTCGGACATATAGGCGCTGAAGATCACACCCAGCGTGACCATCCCGGCCCAGAAGGGCGAGAATTCGACCCAGAGCCCGCTGCCGCTCCACTCCAGAAACTGGTTAATCGCGGCTGGCAGGCTGTAGAACACCAGCAGCATCAGCACGAGATCGGGGATACCCCGGATCACGAAGTTGAAGGTCTGGATCAGCCGCACCAGCCAGCGCCGGCGCGACAGCCTGCCATAGGCCAGCACCAGTCCCAGCACCGATGACAGCACCAGTGCCCCAAGCGCCAGCAGCAGGGTCAGCACCCCCGCTGCCAGAATTGTAGAGGCAAAATCCGCGAACATTACTGCTCGAAGTATTTCTTGTTCAGTGCCTCGAGCGTCCCGTCTTCGCGGATCTTGGCCAGACCCTCGTTGACCTTTTCGACCAGTTCGCTGTTGCGCTTGCCGATGGCTATGGCGACGCCCTCGCCGAATTCGGGTGCATCCGCACCAGTCAGCTCGGGTCCGACCAACTCGTAATCCTTGCCCGCGCCGGATTTCAGGAAGGAATGCACGACCTGCGCCTGATAGCTGATATGCACATCGGCCCGGCCGCCCGTCAGTTCCAGATAGGGGGCGCTTCCTGTATCATAGCGCTTGATGGTCGACTGCGGATAGTGCGCGGTCACATAGGCATCCATCGGCGTGCCGGTCTGGACGGCAATGGTCTTGCCCGCCAGCCCCTCGGGCGAAATGTCGAGCCCGGCACCCTTTTTCGCGACGAAGCGGAAGGTCGGATGGCTGTAAATGTCGGAGAAGGCGATGACCCGGCGCCGTTTGTCCGTCACCGTCAGTTGCGAGATCAGCGCGTCGTATTTTCCGTCGATCAGGCCGGGGATCATGCCGTCCCATGCCGCATTGGCGATATTGCACTCAAGCGCAGCCGCCTTGCAGACCGCCTCCATCAGCTCGATGTCATAGCCGACCAGCTTGCCATTCGCATCGATCGACTCGAAGGGCGGAAAGGTCGCGTCGGTGGCTATGTTCAAGGGCGCGGCAAGCGCTGGGGCGGCGAGCAACGACATCGCGAGTGCCAGTTTCAGGCGGAGCATGGTGAACCTCTCTGTGTGTTCTTGTGTCAGTTTTCAGGCGCGTTCGATAAAGCGCGCCAGCCGTTCCGAGCGCGGCGCACCAAAGATCTCGGCGGGCCGGCCCTGTTCTTCGATCAGCCCGTCGCGCAAATAGATCACCTGGGTCGAGGCATGGCGGGCAAAGGCCATTTCATGTGTGACGACGATCATGGTTCGGCCTTCCTCGGCCAGCGACTGCATGACCTTCAGCACCTCGCCCACCAGCTCAGGGTCAAGGGCACTGGTCGGTTCATCGAATAGCATCACTTGCGGATCCATCGACAGCGCCCGCGCTATGGCGACCCGCTGCTGTTGGCCACCGGAAAGCTGGCCGGGATAGCGGCTCAGATGGTCGCGGCCCAGCCCGACCTTTTCCAGATTCCGGTGGGCGCGGTCCAGCGCCTCCTTGCGGTCCAGACCCAACGCCCCCATCGGCGCCTCTATCACATTGGCTAGAACGGTCATGTGCGACCACAGGCAGAAATTCTGAAAAACCATCGCCAGCCGCGACCTCATCTGCCGCAACTGCCGGGCGCTGGCGGGACGCAGCATGCCATCGGCACCCCGAACGGTCTGCAACTCCTCGCCCTCGACCACGATTCGGCCGGCATTCGGGGATTCGAGAAAATTCAGGCAGCGCAGCAGCGTGCTCTTGCCCGAACCCGACGAGCCGATGATGCTGATGACGTCGCCGGCGCTCGCAGCCAGAGAAACCCCCTTCAGCACCTCATGCGTGCCGTAGGATTTGCGTATCCCCGTTGCGGTCAGCTTGTCCATGCGTCGTCCCTTGAATTGGTCCCGAGTGAATTCACTTGTTGGCGGGGTATAGCGCAAATGATGGATTGTCATCTGATTGATGAAATATCTTCATCTTTTTTCCACTCGGGCGATGAGACAGAACATAATTATGATATTTAACAATAATATTTCGACGTGATCACGGGTTCCCTGCTGAATCCCTCAACATGTCTGCAATATGCGATATGCAAAATTCGCGACACTGCACAAAATCCGGGCGTCGTCTCCGGTTTTGATCAGTCCAGAAAGTGTTCAGCCAATGATTGACCAAATTTCTTCAAGATCCACTGCAGGAACAAGCGCACCCTTGGCCGGGCCAGGTTCTCGGGCGACACCACCACATACCAACCCCCGTTCGGGTTGATCGTATCGGCAAAGGGTCGGATCAGCGAGCCGTCACGTACGTTCATCCCGGTCAGCGTTTCGCTGGCCAGCGCGCAGCCCGCACCATGCAGTGCAAAGTCGATGGCCGCGCCCAAATCGTTGCAATAGAGGTTGCGCGTGAACAGCGAGACGTCCATCTGCCCGGCCTGCGCCAACCACCGTCGCCATTCCGAACCGTCGTCCCAATGCAGCAGGAACACGCGGCGCAGATCGGCCGGGCTGCGCAGCCCGCCGGCCGTGCCGCTCATCAGCACCGGGCTGCAAACCGGGCCGATCAGGATGTCCTCGAGCAGGATGGCGTGGAGGTCGGGCCAGTTGCCGGTGCCGAACAGGATACCGATATCGGTGTCGCCGGGATCGGGAATGGTCTGGTTCTCAGCCAGCCGGATGTGACATTCGATCTGCGGATGTTCGCTACAGAATTCCGCGATGTTGCGCGACAGCCAGCCACTGGCGAACATGGGCGGACATGTCAGATTGAGCCGGCCACCCTGCTCCTCGTTGCGTTCGGAAAGGCGCAGGACCGTGCCATAGATGTCCTGCAATGCCCCCGTCACGGTTGCGGCAAGGCTGTGGCCTGCCTCGGTCAACTGGACGCCGCGTCCGGCCTTCTCGAACAAGGCAAATCCCAACGCCGCCTCCAAGCGGCTGATCTGGTGACTGATCGCGCTGTCGCTGAGGTTCAGCTCAGCCGCCGCCTTGCCAAAATTTCCATGCCGCGCGGCCGTTTCGAAAGCGCGCAGATTGGCGAGCGGCAGGTGCCGGACGCTAGTTTTCATCTTGATCCCGGTTCACTGAATCTTCTTTTTGATTCAAACCCCGGTCGGGCATTCCTACAAGTGCGATTCCATTGGCTCAGTCTTCAACCTAGGCATAGAACCGCATCGGCAGGCTGGGCGTTCCTGAGGCCGATCGCCTCGGCCGGGTGAGGAGTGGAAGTCGGGCACGGTGCCCGATGGCATGCCGCGCCCGCCGATCCTTCCGGTCCGCGCCGCGCGCCTACTCCATGCCGCTCTCGACCAGAGCCTGCCATTTGCCGTATTCGTCGGCCATGTAGGCTTGGAACTTGGTCGCATCCCAGTCCTCGAACCTGACACCCTGATCCACGGCGAAAGCCTTGCCCTTGTCGCTCTGCATGATCTCGGCGGTCATGCGGTTCAGTGTCGCGACATCGGCGTCGCTGACGCCCGCAGGCGCGAAGAACCCGAACCATTGCGCGGCCTCGACCTCGGGGTAGCCCTTTTCGGCCGCGGCCGGAACGTCAGGAAACTCCGGGCGGCGACCCTCGCCCAGATAGAGGATGCCCTTGCCCTGCTCATCCTTGAGATAGGGGGCCGACGACCCGACCGAGCCGACATAGTAATCGGCGCGGCCCGCGATCACCTCCAGCATGGCCTCGCCCGAGGATTTCATGTGCAGGACACGCGGCTTCAGACCCAACTCGTTCGAGACCAGCGTGCCAACGAAATGCGTCGAGGACCCGACACCCGCCGTCGACATCACTACCTTGCCAACCTTGGCCTTGGCCAGAAGATCCTCCAGTGAGCTGATCCCGGCCTTGGGCGCGCCGATCACCATGAACTCGTTGAACCCCATGACCGAGATGGTCTTGAAGTCTTTGACCGGGTCAAAGCCCGCATTCGGGTTCGCCGCCGGTCCGGTCAGAAAGGACGAGCTGGAGAACAGCAGGGTCGAGCCATCGCCCGGCCCGCGCGCCACCTCGGCCGTGCCGACCACGCCGCCCGCGCCGGGCTTGTTCATCACGATCACTGGCTTGCCCAGCTTTTGCTGCATCTCATCCGCCAGAAAGCGCACGAAGGGATCGGTCGAGCCCCCCGGGTTGAATGGCACCACGATCTGGATCGTCGATTGCGAGGCGATATCAGCCCGCGCCGCGCCTCCGGCTAGCCCGAGGGCGACGCTGAGGCCCAGCAGACTGGCTTTCATCAGTTTCATTCTTTCCTCCCCTTCCGATCGCCTCCTCGCGATCGTCAAATTCCCGGTGTCCCGGTCGGGAACCATCCAGCCTCGTCCCGTGGCTCGGAGCAACTAACGGCAGGTTCTGCCCGACCAAGCTCCGGTTATGGGACGCGGTCGGGCAGCCGTTCGCACGCTAGCGGCTGACATGGATCAGCGCATCGACGCCAAGGCCACCCTTGGGCAGGGCGATGAAGGGGTTGATCTCGACGCTCTCCACCTCCGGTCCCTGTGCTGCGATGAATTGCGAGACCTTGACGATCGCCTCGGCGATGGCGTCGAGATCGGCCTTGGGCTGCCCCCTTGCACCGTCGAGGATGGCAAAACTGCGGATTGAGCCGATCATCTGAAGGGCATCCTGATGGCTGACCGGCGCCGTCCGCAGGACCGTATCCTTCAGGACCTCGGTATAGATACCGCCCAGACCGAACATCACGACCGGGCCGAAGGTCGGGTCGCGATGGGCGCCGATGATGGTCTGAGTGCCGCCCGTCACCATCTGGGCCACGGTGACACCGCGGATATCGGCCTCGGGCACAGCGTGGGCGGCGTTCCGGACGACGGTGCGGAAGGCGGCCGCAACCTCATCCGCATCCCCAAGGCTCAGCGCGACGCCGCCCACCTCGGATTTATGCGCGATCTGAGGGGATAGCACCTTCAGGACCACCGGATAGCCCATGGCCTCGGCCGCGGCGACGGCCGCCTCCGCGCTGACCGCCACTGTTTCCTGCACGAAACGCACCCCCGCCCCGGCAAGCAGCGCCTTGGATTCCGCCTCGTCGGGTGAGGCGGTCAGCGTGACTGCCTGCAAGTCGCCCATCTGCGGCACTTCAAGCGGCTGCGAGCGCCGGAATGACAACTCCGCCGCTGCGGCCAGCGCCTTGACGCAGAAGACCGGGTCCTCGAAGACCAGATAGCCAAGATCCTCAAGCTGCCGGCGGTATTCGGGCGTCGTCTGGACGCAAAGCGCAAGCTGGGTGTCAGGAAACTCGGACCGCAAGGCACGAAGAGGTTCGGCCAGCACCTCCATGTCGCGGGCATTGCGCCCGGCATTGGCAAAGAACAGCATCGCCGAGCCGAAGGGCCGGTCGCGCAGCACGCGCTCGACCGCGCGGGTCAGCATGGCACGGTCGCCGACGGTCTGGGCGGTGGTGTCGACCGGGTTCAGCCCGACGGCAAGCGGCAGTTCCTGCTGGATCGCGGCCAGCGTCGCCTCGGCCACGGGCGGCAGGCTCAGCCCGCTTTCCATCGCGGCATCGGTCGACATCACCCCAACCCCGCCCGAGACGGTGACGATGGCCAGCGACCTGTCGCGCGGCAGGACGCCCTGCGCGCAGGTATAGGTGGCATCGACCATCTCCGTCATGGTCTGGCACGAGAAGGCCCCAGCCTCGCGCAGGACCGTATCGAAGACCTGCACCGATCCGGCCAGCGCCCCGGTATGGGAGGCCGCGACGGACTGCCCTGCCTCGGTCCGCCCCGCCTTGAAGACGATGACCGGCTTTTTCATGCGGCGCGCCGTGCGCAGCGCCCGCACCAGCGCCGGGCCATTGCGGCAGCCCTCCATATATAGCATCAGCACGTCGGTATCGGGATCCTGCGCCATCCATTCAAGGCATTCGGCGGCCTGAACGTCGGCCTCGTTGCCCGTGGCGACGAACTTGGAAATGGCCATGCCCCGGCTGATCACCAGATTCTGCAGGTATGAGCCGACGGCGCCGCTCTGGCTGACCATGCCGACGCGGCCCACGGCCGGAGTGCCCCGGTCCATCGCGGTCGAGAAAGTCGAGAAGATGCGATCGGCGGTGTTGAAGGAACCCATCGCATTCGGGCCAAGAAGGCGCGCGCCCGCGTCATGGATCATCTGTATGATGCGGGCCTGCGCCGCTGCGCCCTCCTCGCCCGCCTCGGCAAAGCCCGCGCTGAACATCACGATCGAGCGGACCCCGGCGGCGCAGGCATCGGCCACCGCGGCCTCGGCCTGCCGCGCGGGCACGGCGATGATCGCCTGATCCACCTGCTCGGGGATCGCCGCGGCCGAGGGATATGCCTTCAGCCCCTGCACCTCTGCGCGGGTCGGATTGACCGGACAGACCTTCACCCCCGACTGCGCCTCGAGCATATAGCGGATCGGGCGGCCGCCGATCTTGCGCGGATCGTCCGAAGCCCCGATCACGGCGATGCTACGGGGGCGGAACAGCGCGTCCAGCCCACCGGGATTTGCGGTTGCGTTCATCTCAGTTCCTCCCTTCGGGCCAGCGCCCGCGGGGCGCGGCCAGATCCATGAAATAGCGGCGCTGCTCGGTGCTGTTGCCGAGCCAACCGATCAGGCTGAGGCAGCGTTTGACGTGCAGGCTCAGGTCGTTTTCGTCGGTGATGCCCATGGCGCCGAAAAGCTGGATGCTCTCGCGCATGATCAGCTGGGCCGTATCGTTCAGGCGTGCCCGCAACCGCGCGGCCTGCATTCCAAGCGCCGGGACGTCCAGCGGATCGGCCAGACGGGTGATACCCGCATCCAGCACCGCGCGTGCGAGGCGTTGGCGGACAAACATATCGGCAGCGCGATGTTGCAGGGCCTGAAAAGCTCCGATCGCGCGGCCGAACTGGCGGCGTGTCTTCAGATGTTCCAGGGTCAGGTCCATCATGCGGTCGACATGGCCCATCAGCTCGGCGGCGATCAGGACCGACCCCTCATCCAGCGCGCGGCGCAAGGCGGCCTCGGCTACGGCGCCACGGGCCAGAACCTCGGCCGGTGCGGCCTCAAGCTCAAGCCCGGCAAAGGGCGAGCCATCGGCGCGGAACCCCGGCGAGACCCTCACCCCCTCGGCCTCGGTGGAAACCAGCGCCAGCACCGGCTCGGCGGCATCCTGCGCGGTCACGATCAGGAAGCCCGCCCCGGCCCCCCCGGCGATCCAGCCCTTGCGTCCGGTCAGCCTGCCCTCGTGAAACCGGGTCTGCGGACGGGGGGCGGCGAATTCGGCGGGCGCCTCCTGCCAGGCAAGGGCGGTGCAAATCCGCCCCTCGCCCAATCCGGCAAGCTGATCCTCGCCGCCCCCGGCCAGCGCCAACACGCGCCCCGCGAGGTAAAGGCCGATGAACGGGTCCGAGGTGAAGGACCCCGCCAGCCCCTCCACCACCAGCGCGGCGGCGGGCAGGCCCAGCCCAAGGCCACCGGCCTCCTCCGGCAGGGCAAGACCCAGCCAGCCCTGCTCGGCCATCTCCTCGGGTGTCGAGGCGCGGGGACCGGGCAGGCTGCCGCGCCTGGCGCGGATCGCGCGCCCATCGGCATGGCGCTCGACATGGCGGGCGACGGCGTCGCGCAACATCGTCGCAGTGTCGGGATCCATCATCATCTTGCGCCCTCGTCGGATTTCGGCAGCCCGAGGACCGAGCGGGCCAGAATGTTGCGATGAACCTCGTTCGTTCCGGCAAAGATCGTGGGCGCCCGGCTCTCGTAATAGGGCGCCAGCAGGTCCGAGGCACCCTCGCCGGCCATGACCGCATCGCTGCCCGACAGTTCGAGAAGCTGTTCGGAAAGAGACTGGAAAACGCAGGTAGACCAGATCTTGAGGGCCGAGACCTCGACCCCGACCTTGCCGTCGCTGCGCACCAGATCGGCAAAACCCGCATACATGTCCTGCGCGTCCATCGTGTCGAATTCGGCCTGTGCCAGCCGGTCCCGCCAGAGCGGGTCGGACAGCAGGCCCCGCTCCTCGATCCCACGGCGCAGGGCGATCAGGACCTTCAGCGCGCGCTTCGGCGAACCGGCCCAGATCCGCTCGAACCCCAGAAGCGACCGCGCGACGGCCCAGCCCTTGTCGCGCTCGCCAAGGATGCAATCCAAGGGAACCTCGACATCGTCGAAAAAGACCTCGCAGAAATCCGGATGCCCGGACAGGTTCTCGATCGGGCGCACGGTGATGCCGGGCAGGGTCATGTCGATCAGCAGAAAGCTGATCCCCTCCTGCTTGGCGCCCGACCGGTCGGTGCGGATCAGCGCGAACATGTGGTTTGCGACATGGGCCGAGGTGGTCCAGATCTTCTGGCCGTTCACGATGATCCGGTCGCCCTCGATCCGGCCGTCGCATTGCAGGCTTGCCAGATCGGATCCCGCCGATGGTTCGGAATAGCCCTGACACCAGATATGCTCGCCCGCATGCATCCGGGGCAGGTAATGGGCTTTCTGCGCCTCGGTACCCCAGGCGATGATGGCGGGACCAAGGTTGCGCACGCCTGCGTCATGCAGCCAGGGGGTGCCCGCGGCCTCCATCACCTCGATGAAGACGAGGTGACGATCGGGAGAAAGACCCATGCCGCCATGCTCCACCGGCCAGCCCGGCGCGATCAGGTTGCGCCGGTGTAGCGCCTTGTACCAGGGCATGGTGACATCGGCCGGAAAGCGATGCGGATAATGGCGCAACCCAGGCGGGCATTTGGCCTCGATGAAATCGGTCAGCACCTGCCGGAACTCGGCCTCGGGCATGACATTCCAATCGGGCTGCATGGTCATGCTATCGTCCATGATAGACACCCGGCCGTTTTTCCAGAAATGCGCTGACGGCTTCCTTGTAGTCCTCGCTCTGGTTCAGGAAGGACTGGGTGAAGGCTTCGACATCCAGATAGGTGTCCAGATCGGCAGAGGTCGCGACCTCGAACAGATGCCGGGTCATGCCAAGGGCCAGCGTCGGCAGGGTAAGCAGGTGGCGGCAATAGGCCGCGGCTTCGTCCTCCAGGCTTGCGTCCGGAACCACCCGGCTGACCAGACCCATGCCGAAGGCTTCGTCGGCGCCGAGGATCCGGGCCGAGAAGGCCAGCTCCTTGGCGCGCAACTGACCTATATGGCGGATCAGGAAATGCACCGCCCCGCCATCTGGCGCGAGGCCGCGCTTCGAGAAGATCATGGAGAAGCGCGCCGTATCGGAGGCGATCACCACGTCCGAGGCCAGCGCAAGCGACCAGCCGAAGCCCACGGCGACGCCGCGCACGGCCGAGACGACCGGTTTCTCCAGCGCCGCCATCTCGCGCGCGACGCCGGCGACGCCGCGCTGCATCCGCGTCCGCGCGCTGCCTTGCGCGTCCTTGCCCATGCGCGAGACATCGGCGCCCGCGCAGAAATCGTCCCCCTCGCCCCGCAAAAGGATGACCCGCACCTCCGGGTCAAAGCGCAGGGCGCGTAGCATTTCGGCCATCTCGAAGCGTTCCTCGGGCGAGAGGGCATTCTTGCGGCAGGGCGTATCCAGCGTGATGCGGCCGATGCCGTCGACCTTGTCCAGACGAATGCCCATCAGAGCCCTCCCATGCGCAGCCAGGACGCGCGCTCGGCGCGGGCGGCCATCTCGGCGGCCTCAGCGGCGCGCCATTCCTGTTCAAGCTGGTCGGCGATCTCGGCCACCGGTTGCACACGGTCGATCAGGCCGATGCCCTGACCCGCGCCCCGGATGTCGCGCCAGGCCTTCGCCTCGGACCGGCCGCCTGCCTTGTAGCGGTCCTTGTCGCGGCTGGCCTCAGCCACCTCCTGCGGGTCCAGCCCAGCGGCGACGATGCTCTGGCGCAGGTAGTTCGCGGGCAGGCCGCTGAAATAAGGAGTATAAACCACGTCCTTCAGCGCCGCTTCGACCACCATGGCGCGGTAATCCTCGGGCGCGCGGCTTTCGGCGGCGGCGATGAAGCGGCTGCCCATATAGACCATGTCGGCCCCAAGGCTCAGCGCCGCGTTCAGCGCGGCCCCGGTGCCGATCGCGCCGGCAAGAACGATGGTGCCCCCAAAGATCTTGCGCACCTCGGAATAGAAAGCGAAGGGGTTGGCGGTGCCCGCATGTCCACCCGCGCCATTGCAGACGAGGATCAGGCCATCTACCCCTTGCTCCAACGCCTTTTCGGCATGGCGGATCGTGGTAACGTCGTGAAAGACCAGCCCGCCATAGCCGTGGACCGCGCGCACCAGATCGCCCGGCGGCGACAGCGAGGTCAGCAGCAGCGGCACCTTGCTGTCGACGCAGACCTGCGCATCGTGATCGAAGCGGCTGTTCGACTTGTTCGAGATCAGGTTGACGGCATAGGGGGCCGAGGGCGCATCGGGATGGCGCGCGTCATGGGCCGCCAGTTTCTCGCGGATCAGGTCCAGCCAGATCTTGAGTTCGCTTTCCGGCCGCGCGTTCAGCGAGGGGAACGAACCGACGATCCCCGCCTTGCATTGCGCCACGACCAGTTCGTGTCCCGAGACCAGAAACATGGGCGAGGCGATGACCGGCAGCCGCATGCGGCCCTTGAGGATGGCAGGCAGGGTCATGCTGTTTCCTCCAGAAGTGCATAATCCGGGGCGGAATGGCCGTCGCCCAGCAGGGCACGACCCGCATCCAGCACGGTGACACCACGCGCCTCGACCCTTGCGCGGAAAAAGGCACGATCGCCCTCCTCCCAGATCTGGAAGCGCACCGTCTCGCCCGGAAAGACCGGTCGCGAAAAGCGGCATTCGACCGAGCGGATCGCCTCGACCTCGCCTTTGGCCACCGTGGACAGAAGCGCCCGAACCGCCAGCCCATAGGTGCAGAGCCCGTGCAGGATTGGCCGGTCGAAGCCCGCCCGCGCCGCATAGGCCGGGTCGGCATGCAGCGGATTGCGGTCCCTGTTGAGACGATAGATCAACGCCTGCTCCGGCCGGGTCACCACGTCGATCTGGGCATCGGGCGCGCGGTCGGGGCAAGGGGTCGCCTGCGGAAGAAGGCCAAAGCTGCGGCCGAAGCCACCATCCGTGCGGCAGAAGGACGAGTGCAGGACCGAGGCCACCGGGGCACCGCTTTCGGCATCGAACATGGTGCGGGCGACATGGATCAGCGCGCCCCTCTCGCCCTTGTCCTCGACCGCCGCGACACGGGCGCGGGCATAAAGCCGCCCCTCGGGCTGCAACGGCTGGTGCAGGAACACCCGCTGCTCGCCATGCACGACCTTGCTGCGGGTCACGCCAAACACGGGGTCGGTGTTCCACTGGCCCGGATGGCAGAGGATCGCCGGCATGGTCGGGACCGCCTTCAGCCCGTCCTCATAGACAAGGGACAGTTCCGCAGGATCGACCGGGTCCTGCCCGAACCCCAGCGAGACCGCGTAAAGGAGCGTGTCCTTTTCCGTATAGCTCTGCTCGAGGCGGGGAAAATCCCAGGCTTCGAGCGCATCGACGTTCAGGGGCATTCCGCGCGCTCCTCAGATGGGGTCCCAGGCGATCACGTCCTTGGTCCGCTCGGCCGGGGTGAAACCCGAGGCCCAGGCGTTGGGCAGCCGCTCGGCCAGCGCCTCGACCGTCCAGCCGTCCTCGCGATGCATGGTGCGGACGGGGCGCGGCTGGCTGTAGAGATAGATCTCGTTCCCGCGCGCGCCGAATATCTGGCCGGTGATCCCCGAGGCGGCATCCGAGGAGAGGAAGGCCGCCAGCGGCGCGATCTGGTCGGCGCGGGTTTTGGTGCGGCGCTTTTCCATCTCGCGCGCCTGATCTTCAGGCGACTTACCGGGGATCGCCTCGATCATGCGGCTAAAGGCATGGGGGGCGATGCAGTTCGAGCGGACGTTGAACCGCGCCATGTCAAAGGAAATCGCGCGAGACAGCCCGACGATCCCCATCTTGGCCGTCGCATAATTGGCCTGCCCGAACGATCCGATCAGACCCGAGGTCGAGGTCATGTGGACAAAGGCCCCGCTTTCCTGCGCCTTGAAATGCGGGGCGCAGGCGTTGCTGATGTTGAAGGCACCGAACAGGTGGACACGCAGCACCGCCTCGAAATCCTCGGGCGTCATGCGGTGGAAGATCACGTCGCGCAGGATGCCGGCGCTGTGGACCGCGCCGTCGATCCGGCCGAAATTCGACAGGGCCGCATCCACCATGCCCTTTGCGCCCTCGGCGGTGGCGACGCTGTCGCCGTTCACCACGGCCTCGCCGCCCTCGGCGCGGATCAGGTCCACCACCTCCTGCGCCGGAGAGCTGTCCGTCCCTTCGCCCGTCAGCGATGCGCCCAGATCGTTCACGATGACCTTCGCCCCGTTGCGGGCGGCGCAGAGCGCGATCTCGCGCCCGACACCCCGACCCGCGCCGGTCACGAGGATGATTTTGTCTTGCAGCAGCTTAACGCTCATAGTTCGTCCAATCCGTAAGTCAGAGTGTCGCAGAATTGCCAAGGACCAGCGTGGCTTGTCCCGCCAGAACCCCGCCATTGCCGTGCGCGATGGCCGTCTCGGCCCCCGTCACCTGCCTTTCGCCGCATTCGCCGCGCAATTGCCGGGTCGCCTCGATCATGGTGAAGAGGCCGAACATGCCGGGATGGCAGTAAGAAAGGCCGCCGCCCGAGGTGTTCACCGCCAGCCGCCCGCCGGGAGCGATGGCGCCGTCCTGAACGAAGCGGCCGCCCTCGCCCTTGGGACAGAAGCCAAGATCTTCAAGGAAAAGCAGCGTGGTGATGGTGAAGGCGTCGTAAAGCTGGGCCACGTCGATCTCGGCCGCCGTCAGCCCGGACATGGCATAGGCCTGCGCCCCTGACCGGGCGGCGCCGGTAACGGTCAGGTCGGGCATCTGGCTGATCGAATGATGCTCCTGCGCCTCGCCGGTCCCGAGGATATAGACTGGGGCCTTTTTCAGCGCCGCCGCGCGATCGGCGCGCACCATGACCACGGCCGCACCGCCATCGGTCATCAGGCAGCAATCCTTCGCGCCCAACGGAGCCGAGACCATCGGCGCGCCCAGCACGTCCTCGCGCGTCAGCGGGCGGCGGTCGAAGGCGCGGGGGTTGAGCTGCGCCCATCCCCTCGCGGCCAGCGCGATGTCGGCCAGATCGCTGCGGGTGGTGCCGTGAAGATGCATGTGGCGCGCCGCCGCCAGCGCATAGCCGGTGACAGGCAGGCGGGGGCTGAACAGCCCGTCATATTCGTTCATGTCGCGCTGCGGGGTGAAGCTGCCCCGCGCGCTGCGCTGGGTCGAGCCATAGGCGATCACCGCGACATTGCAGAGACCCGCCTCAAGCGCCAGCGCGGCATGGGCGGCAAGGCTCTGGAACGAGGCACCGCCAAGATAGCTCGAGTCGAAATAGCGCGGCCGCAGGCCCAGATATTCGCACAGCGAGATCGTCGGCATCCGAAGCTGGCTTGCCGCCGCAAAGACTCCGTCCACCTCGTCAAGGCCGATGCCGCAATCGGCAAGCGCCGCCGTCACGGCCTGCCCCATCAGGTCGAGTGGCGTCGTGCCCGACGCCACCACGCCCAGATCGCTTTCCGCCACGCCCACGATCGCGCTGCCGCCGCGTTGAGGCTGTCGGGTCATTCCTGCTCCTCCCATTCAAAGGCCGGAAGCGGCGGGGCGCCATCGGCCGCGGAGGGGCGTAGGCTCAGGCGGACGCGGCGTCCAATCTCGTCAGGCTCGCCGCGTGCGCCCTCGACCGTCGACATCATGCGAAACCCTTCGTCGAGGTCGATCAGCGCTACAGGATAGGGCTCGCCCTTGACCGGATGCACCCGCGAGATTGAATGGACGCTACCCCTGCCCGCGCTGATCCGCCATTCCAGCGGCGCGCGGCCGCCATGCGGACAGACCAGACGCGGATAGAACACCGCCCGCCCGGCATCGGGGCTGAACTGATAGGCCAGACGGCCCGCGCGCAGATGGTCCTGCCACTGTTGCAGCGGCGAAGTCTCGATGATGTTCATTGTCTCCTCCGGGACCGGCTGCCGGTCTTTTCGCCCATGCCGCCCCTCTCCTCCGAAAGCAGGTTAACCGGGGGCGAGAGCGAAGCTCAACTTGGCTTATCTCACCCATGCCTGATGTTTGGTTATGCAATCACCGCCTTGCTCAGGCTCGCGTCATATGCGGCGAAGAAGTCGATCAACGCGCGGGTGAAACCAACGGGGTTCTCGATATTGACGGAATGCCCGCCATCCAGATCGGCAACCGCAAGGCTGGGCCAGCGCAGGGCGAGTTCGTGCCGGACGGGTTGAAAGATGCGCTCGTGCCGACCATTGATCAGGAGAGTCGGCACGATGGGTGCCCCGTCCCGCACGTTCCGCAGCGACAGCGACGGCATGACCTCGCCAAGGATCTGGGCATAGCTGCCAATGTCGATCCGGTCGGCGTCTGCAGCAAGCGCCTCGCGCAGGGCGGGCGGAAAGCGGTGGGCGAAACGGGGATGAAACCGCTCTCTCCGCATGGCGTCCGGGCCTTCCTGCCGGAAGGAGGCCAGCCGCGCCTGCCGGGCCGCGACTTCCTCGGGGTGGTCGTTGTCGCGCAGCACCACACGGGCATTGGTGAAGGCCTGTGCAATGACCCGGTCGGGATGCCGACGCGCATAGTTCAACGTCAGGCCCGCGCCAAAGCTCTGCCCGCAGAGGAACCAGCGCGACACGCCCAGCTCGCCACGCAGCGTCTCGAACCCGGCAATCAGGCTGTCGGCGGTGATGGTCGCGACGTCGGCCGGGGCCGGACTGCGCCCGTGTCCCGGCAGGTCGACGCGGGCCAGATTGAAATGCCGCTCCAGCTCCGGCAGGTTCGGCTCCCAATGGCGGGCGCTTGTCAGCATGCCGTGGACCAGCAGCAACCAGGGACGCCCCGCATCACTACGGCGCAGGGTGGCATGCATCATTCGGGATTCCTTTCCCAAGATTGCGGAGATGCGCGGCGCCTCATTCGTCGGCAAACATCTCGTCCCGATTCGCGCGCTGCTTGGGCATCATCATCAGGACGACCAGCAGCACCGCCGCGCAGAGCATCGCCAGCGGCAGGGGGCTGTCGATGAAGGTCATCAGCGACCCGTCCGACAGGACCAGCGCACGGGAGAAGTTCTCCTCCAGCATCGGACCCAGAACGAAGCCCAGCACAAGGGGCGCAGGCTCGAACCGCAGCACCTTCAGAAGCACCCCGAACGCCCCGAACACTGCTGTCAGATACAGGTCGAACGAAGCCAGTCCCGAGGCATAGACGCCGATGCAACTGAACATCACGATGCCGGGGAACAGCAGGCGATAGGGCACGCTCAGCAGCTTTACCCAAATGCCGACTAGCGGCAGGTTCAAGAGGACGAGCATCAGGTTGCCGATCCACATGCTGGCGATGAGCCCCCAGAACAGTTCGGGCCGCGACGAGATCACGTTCGGACCGGGCTGGATGTTGTGGATCATCAGCGCGCCAAGGATCAGCGCCATCACCGGGCTGCCCGGAATGCCCAGGGTCAGCGTAGGGATGAAAGCCGTCTGCGCCGCGGCGTTATTGGCGGATTCGGGACCGGCGACGCCTTCGATGGCGCCATGGCCAAACTCCTCGGGATTGCGCGAAACGCGCTTTTCCACGCTGTAGGAGATGAACGATGACATCGAGATCCCGGCCCCGGGCAGTACCCCCAGGATCGAGCCGATCCCCGTGCCGCGCAGGATGGGGGCCACCATGCGCCGGAAATCCTCGCGCGCTGGCCAGAGCCGGTTGATCGGGCTGGTCCGAGCATCAGGGTTCGAACGCTCGGCGAGGGTCGAGTAGATCTCGCCAAAGGCGAACAGCCCGACAGCGAGGACGATGAAGTCGATCCCGTCCCAGAGTTGCGGCAGGCCGAAGGTGAATCGTTGCAGGCCGGTGTTGGAATCCGTTCCGGCCAGTCCCAGCAGCAGGCCGACAACGACCATCGCCACCGATTTCAGCATCGACCCCGCCGCGAGGGACACCGCCCCGACCAGACCCAGCGTCATCAAGGCGAAATAGTCCTTGGGACCGAAGCCGATGGCAACCGTGGTCAGCGGCGTCGCGAAGGCGGCAATCAGCAGCGTGCCGAATGTGCCTGCCACAAAAGATCCAATCGCCGCGGTTGCAATGGCGACGCCTGCGCGTCCCCGCCGCGCCATCTGATAGCCGTCGAGAACCGTGACAGTCGAGGCCGTCTCTCCCGGCAGGCTCATCAGGATGGCCGTGGTCGACCCGCCATAGGCCGAACCGTAATAGATCCCCGCCAGCATGATCAGCGCCGAAAGCGGCTCAAGCCCATAGGTGAAGGGCAGCAGGATCGCGATGGTCGCGAGCGGTCCAAGGCCCGGCAGGACACCGATCAGCGTCCCGAGAAGCGCACCCACCAGCGCATAGCCGAGGTTCACGATGGTCCCGGCATGGCTGAAACCCAGAAGGATATTGTCCCACATGATGGTCAGCCCCCCCAGGGCCAGGCCGGAACCTGCAGGTCCAGCAGGTAGCGGAAAAGCACCACCGCAACGACGGCAAGCACAAACGCTGTGACCAGCGCGCCAAGCGGCTTCAGCAGGCGCGACGTGGCGCCGACTACGCTGATCGAGACGAAGCAAGTCAGGAACAATCCCGCCACAGGCAGCAGCAGGCCGAACAGAATGAAACCGCTTGCAACCACGCAAAGGCACCACAGGTGCCAGGGGTTCAGCCTGACGGCTTCAGCCCGCGGCGCGTTGCCGGTCGTGTCGATGCCCGACCAGACGATCCCCGCGCCGACCAGAACCAGAACTCCGCAAAGAAGCAGCGGAAAGAAGCCGGGCTCGATGCTGCCGGGACTGCCGATCCCGTAGCCCGTCGCCGCGACAGCCGCAGCGGCACCCGCAAGGATCAGCAGTCCGCCGCCGATCACATCGCGGAAATCCTTGATTGTCATATCCTCCCCCTTCCAGTCGAAACTCGGTCCGGTCCATCCCTGCCGGATCCGGCGCGGCCCCTAGGCGGGGCCGGCCATATTCAAGAGCGCATCGAGCATCACCACCCCTTCGCCCTCGGGGCGGACCTGAAGCGGGTTGATCTCGGCCTCGGCGACCCGAGGCGACAGGGCCAGCCGCGAGACTGCGACGACCGTATGGGCCAGCGCCTCAAGGTCGCCTTTCGGGCGGTTGCGATAGCCCGAAAGCAGGGCGAAGCCCTTGACCTCGGCGATCATGGCATGCGCTGTCGCAAGATCGACAGGTGCCGGGCGGATCGCGCTGTCGCGATAGATCTCGGTCATCACGCCGCCCATGGCCAGCGTCACGATCGGCCCCGCCGCCGGGTCACGAGTCACGCCGACCAGCGCCTCGCCCAGACCGACGCACATCTCCTGAAGAAGGATGCCTGTCAGGCGGAATCCCGGCCGATGCAGGCTGGCCGAGGCCTTCATCTCGGCGATCGCCCGCACCAGCGCGGCGCGGTCGGCAACGCCGATACGGATTGCGCCCGCCTCGGTCTTGTGCGGCAGATCGGGCGAGATCAGCTTGGCCACCACCGGCCAGCCAAGGCCAAGGTCCTGCGGCACTTCCGCATCGGGGGTCAGCACGCCCTGCCGTGGCCCCGCGACCCCCAGCGAGCGCATTATTTGGGCCGAGGCGACCTCGTCCTGCGTGCCCGTGGGTAATGCGGCAATCAGCGCCGCACTTTCGGTGGATAGCGGCGCGGTCTCAACCGGGGCCGGCGGCGGATCAAGCAGCAGTGCCACCGCCTCGGCGCAGGTGCCGACGCTGCGAAAGGCCGGCACTCCACCCGCGGCGAGCATGTCCAACCCTTCGGGCGCATGGGGCAAGGGAAAGGCCAGCACGGGCGCGGCGCCGGGCGCGCCCTCGGCCCGGGCATCGACGATGGGGGCGACCGCCAGTTCGGGATTGAACTGCGCCGAAGACCCGATCACCACCAGCAGAAGCCCGGTTTCGGGATCAGCGGTCAGGGTGCTGACCACCTCCTTCATCGCCTCGTAACGGGTGCCGGCCAGCGTCACGTCGACCAGCTTTCCATGCCCGAGGGGGATGCCCTTCGCCGCCAGCGCCTGACGCGAGGCGTCGGACAGCCCCGCGATCTCGACGCCGCGAAGGGCAAGCTGATCGACGACCATCGCCCCGCCCCCGCCCGTGGTCGAGACCACGGTGACGGCGCGCGGACGTCCCTCAACTGGCGCCACCTGCGCCAAGGTCGATGCCACTGGAATCAACGCCTCGAACGCCTCGACCTCGCGGATGCCGACCGACCGGAGGAAGGCCGAAACAGCACGCGCCGAACCGGTCAAAGCCCCGGTATGGGACACCGAAAGCGCCCGCGCCTCCTCGCTGCGCCCGATCACATAGGCCACGACGGGCTTGCCCCGCTCGCGCGCGCCGCGGGCAAATTCCGCCAGCTCCTCCCGGTCGCGGATGGTTTCCAGAAACAGGATGAAGCCGTCGGTTCCCGGATCGTCCAACAGAAACCGGCCCAACCGCCCGACGCCCGCGCCCGCCTCGTTCCCGGTCGAGACGAGGGCCGAGAACCCGATCCCCTGCGCCTCGCCGCGCGACAGCATGGTGCCGATGACGCTGCCGCTTTGCGACAGCACCGCCAGCCGCCCCTTGCGGATGGTGTCCGCGCGGAAAGCGGCGTTGGTGGTGCAGATGAAATCTTGCGCGGTGGCGACAACGCCGGTCGAGTTGGGGCCGATCAGCAGGATCCCTGCCTCGTCGGCGATGCGGACCAACCGCTCCTGCCGAGCGCGCCCCTCCTCGCCCGCCTCAGCGAAACCGTCGGCAAGGACCGAGACCACCTTGACGCCGGCCCGCGCGCAATCCTCCATCGCCTCGATGGCGGGGTCGGCGTTCAGCAGGATATAGGCGTGATCGACCCCGTCCGGAATGTCCGAGACGCGCTTCCACGCCTTAAGCCCGCCGATCTCGTCACGGGTCGGATTGACCGGATAGATCCTGCCGCGCCAGCCATTCGCCTGCAGGAAATCCAGAGGTCGCGCGGTCAGCTTTCCAACTGATCCCGAAACCCCGATCAGGGCCACGCTGTCAGGCGCGATCAGCGCCTTCAGCAACATTGCATCACCATGGTCCTTCACCTGATCGCCCCGCGTTGATCGAAACGGCGCTCGAAAATGCCTTCGGCGATCCGGTTACGCAAGATCTCGAGCGAGCCGCCGGCGATCATCCACCCACGGGTTCGCCGCAGGCAGTATTGCGCAGTGCTTTCTTCCGAGAAGCCCAGCCCGCCCATGATCTGCACGGCCTCGTTCGCGGCAAAGAAACCCGCCTCGTTGCAGGCGAGCTTCGCCAGTGCGGTTTCCTGCGCCGAGGGCAGGCCGTCCAGGTTGTCGGCCGCATTCACCGCTGCCCGCATCAACAGAAGTTCGGCCGAGGTCAGTTTCATCTCCATATCGGCGAATTTCCATTGCAGGCCCTGGAACTCGGCCAGTGGACGACCGAACTGCTTGCGCACCAGCGCATGTTCGCGCGCCAGATTGAAGGCATGCCGCCCGACCGCGACGGCCCGTGCCGAATTTCCCAGCCGCTCGACGTTGAAACCGGAGATCTGCTTTTTGAAGCCGCCCTCTCCCAGCAGAACATTTTCCTTGGGGATATAGACGTTGTCGAAAAACAGCGCCGACCAGGATTCGCCGTTCATGAACTCCGACGGGGTGCCGATGGTCACGCCTTCCATGCCGCGTTCCACCAGGACCGAGCCGATGCCCGAGGTTCCGGGACCGAAGCGGGCATAGATGAGGTAGACCCCGGCCTCGACGCTGTTCGTGCCAAAGATCTTGGCCCCGTTCAGCCGCCAGCCATCGCCATCAGCGCGCAGCGACGAGGCAAGCTCGGTCACGGCGGAACCGGCGTCGGGCTCCGACATGCCAAGCGAAATCAGAGACTTGCCCGAAAGCAGATCAGGCAAGAAGCGCTGCTTCTGCGCGGGCGTGGCATATTCGACAAAGGTGCGGATCGGGCCGAAGGTGCAAGCTTGGATCACGTCGCCCGATTTTGGGCAGACCTCGGCCACGGCCCGGATGGCCAGCACCGCATCGACAAGCGATCCCCCCGCCCCGCCATCGGCCTCGGGGAAGGTGATGCCCAAAAGGCCCATATCGGCAAACTTGCGCGCCACGTCCCAGGGGTATTCCTTGGCAACCGCCCGGCGCGCCGCGCCCTCGGCCAGTTCCGCCCGGGCAAATTTCCGGACCGAGTCGAAATAAAGCTGCTGTTCTTGGTTTAGCTTGAAGTCCATGTGATCGCTCAGCCCCTCCGCACTGATCAATCACATTTTGACGCAAGTCGATGGCCGCGATAACGATGCTTCTGGTCTAGCATGGGAAACCAAAGGTTATGGCAGAGGAGTATCGCAACCTCCCCCTCAACCCGCTGCGCGCCTTTGCGGTCGCGGCGCAGTATCACACCTTCACCGCCGCGGCGAACCATATGGGCATCAGCCAGGTCGCGATCAGTCGGCAGATCGCCATTCTCGAGGGTTATCTGGGCGTGAAGCTGTTCGAGAGGCGCGCCCGCTCGGTGAAACTGACCGAGGTGGGCAAGTCCTTCAGCCGCGAGATCATCGGCCTATTCCACGACCTCGACATGGCGACGCATCGCATCCTGCAGAACGAACGGGACATGGTGGTGCATCTGCGGATCTATCCCACGCTGGTCCATTACTGGCTTTCACCACGGCTGTCGCGCTTCTACGACGCCTATCCGGGTCATTCGGTGCGTCTGGACACCGCCGTCCAACCCCTCGACTTTCGCGGCACCCATCTGGATCTGGCGTTCCAGCTTGGTCAGGGCGATTGGGGCGACGCACGCAGCCGCCGCCTTTTCGACGAGCGGATCGACGTCGTGTGCAGCCCCGCCTATGCCGAGCGCTTCGACGGCTTCCTTCCCCCCCGCGATCTGGAGCAGGCGACCCTGCTTCATGCCAAATACCGGCGCCGGGAATGGGATCTCTGGGCCGAGGCTTCGGGCCACGCATTGCCGGGCGGGCCGGGTATGATCTTCGAAAGTTCGCTGCTTGCCTATGGCGCCGCGCGCGACGGGCTGGGGCTGGCGATCGGACAGATCGACATCCTGCAGGACGAGTTGGAAAGCGGCCGTCTGATCCGGCCCTTCCAGCATCCGGTGAAGACCGGAAATTCCTTCTATCTGGTCTGGCCGACGCTGAAATCGGTCGCGACACCTACCCGGCATTTCATCGACTGGCTGCTGACGATCAGCGACCAGCCGCGAGAGTTCTTCAAGCGGGCGCAGGATTAGCCCTGGCTGTGGATCCCAGCAATCCGGTGGATCGGATTAACGGCCATCCCGAAGGCAGCAAAACCCTTACGGGACTTGTCCCGCCTTTCTTACACTTACTTTCAGGAATCCATAGAGTGGCGAACCCCAGTTGCAATTTCGCCTCTGATATAAAATCAGCGGGTTGCCTAGGGTCCAGACTCATTGAGTTTCGGAGCCAGAACAAGACGGTTGCGGCTAGCAAGATCGCAGAGAAGAAGGTTTCCGGGCACCGGTCGTATCGGGTCGCGACGCGCCGCCAATCCTTCAGGCGGCCGAACATGATCT
>NZ_DATMFA010000144.1:0-15540 GCF_035556475.1 Paracoccus sp. (in: a-proteobacteria)
GGCAACATCCTCATCTGCCCCAGACACGGCGCCCGCTTCGACTGCACAACCGGCAAAGCCCTCTCCGCAATCTGCACAGACCTCCCAAAAGTCGAAGTCCGAATCCGCGCCCGACGCGTCCTCGTCAGAAAAATCTAAAAAATGTAAGACGAAAGGGAATGACGCAAACGGAGCGCACGCGAAAGCGGCGACAGGCCTTGGGTCTGCAACCGCAGCATCGGCACCTCGATGTCCAGCGGCAGGCCCGGAGCGGTGGCCTTCAGCAATTCTTTCAGGGGCAATTCCCCCTCACCCGGAATGCCGCGATCCTCGACCGCCTCGCGGAAGGCGTCCTCTGGCGCGGCCAAAGGCGCGTCGCAGAATTGCAGTGCGCCGATCGTATCGGTGAGCGGTGCCAGATCCTTTGGGGTGCCGCCGGTCCGCGCCAGATGCAGCGGATCGACTAGCAGGCTCAGGTTCCCATGCCCGTTCCGGCGCACGAAATCCGCCGCCAGCCCCACCGTGGTCAGAGCCGAAAAAGCCATGAACTCGATGGAGATCGCGATCCCCCGCGCGGCTGCGGCATCGCAAGTCGCAGACAGCCGGTCGGAGGCCCGCTCAAGGTCACGGTCATAAACCAGAACCGTCGCGCGACACGCGCCGATTTCCGCCGCATGGTCCAGCACCGGCAGGTAATCCGCCGGATCGGTGCGCCCCGAAAACGGCAGCGCCTCGATATTGTGGACGCTGACGCCATGCTCACGCAGGGCGGAGCGAAAGGCCCGGGTATCTGCCCCGGCCTGTAGCCGGGGGAAGATATCCAGTTGCGCCGCCGGAGGGTGCAGGAACACCGAAACCGACGAGAACCCCGCCTCGGGCGCCAGACACACCAGCTCGATGGGACTGACGTCGCGCAGGCTGAGCTGATGCAGGGTGATGAGCCGATCCACCATTACGACCCCAGATAGCTTTCGATCACCCGCGGGTCGCAGAGCAGCGTTTCCGAGGCGCCCTCCATCACCACCCGGCCTCGGTCCAGCACATAGGCGCGCCGCGTGCATTCCAGCGCGCGATGGGCGTTCTGCTCGACCAGCAAGATGGTCAGCCCCTCGCGGTTAAGCCGGGTCAGCGCATCAAAGACCTGATCACTCATCAGCGGCGACAAGCCCAGCGAAGGCTCGTCCAGCAGCAGGATCTCAGGCGCACCCATTAGTGCCCGGCCGATGGCCAGCATCTGCTGTTGGCCGCCCGACATCGTTCCGGCAATCTGGTCGGCCCGTTCCTGAAGGATCGGGAAGATTTCATAGACCTGTTCCAGACTGTATCGCGCCGGACGCGGACCGAGAGCCAGCATACCCAGTTGCAGGTTTTCCCAGACGGACATGTCGGCCAACACCTGCCGCCCCTCGGGGACATGCAGGAGACCCTGACGCGAGACCTGAAAGGCGGCCCTGCCCGCCAGGTTCTTGCCGTTGAAGATCACTTGCCCCTTTTGCGGCACCACCGTGCGGCTGAGGGCGTTGAGCAGCGTCGACTTTCCCGCCCCGTTCGAGCCGACCAGCGCCACCATCTCGCCCCGGTTCACATGCAGGCTGACATCACGCAGCGCCTGGATCCCTTTGTAGGAGACGCTCAGATTCTTGACCTCAAGCAGCATCAGCCTTGCCTCCGATATAGGCTTCGATGACCTTTGGATCGCGGGTGACGGCTTCGGGCGGGCCCTCGGCGATCATCCGGCCAGAATCCAGCACATAGACCTGACTGCAAAGGCGCGAGACGAAGGCCACGTTATGCTCGATCAGCAAGAGGCCCATGCCCGAACGGGCCAGATCCTCGAATATCTCGGCCATTTCGGCGGATTCGACCTCGTTCATGCCGGCGACCGGCTCGTCCAGCATGACGATGCGCGGTTCCGCGGCGATCGAGCGCGCCATCTCGACCCGGCGCTGGTGGCCATAGGGAAGGCTCCCCGCCTCGTAATCGGCATATTTCTGGATGCCGAAGCGGCCGAGCAATTCCCAGGCCTGCTCGCGCAGGCGGCGGGTTTCGGCCAGCGCGGCCGGCAGCCCCAGCAGGCTGGACATGACGCCGCTGTTTTGCTTGCGGAAGTAGCCGATCACGACATTGTCGAGAACGCTTTCCTCGGGCAGCAGGCGGATATTCTGGAAGGTGCGGGCGATGCCGCAGCGCGCCACCTCGTCCACCTGCAATTGCGTAAGCCGCTGATCGTCCAGATAGACCTCGCCCTTGGTCAGGCTGTAGACGCCCGAGATCATGTTGATGACCGTGCTTTTCCCAGCGCCATTCGGGCCGATCAGCCCGGTGATCCGGCCCGCGGGGACGACCATGTTGATGCCGTCGACCGCCTTCAAGCCGCCGAAATACTTGCACGCGCCTTCAATCCGCAGCGACGACATTGGCCCCCTCCTTCCCGTTGGACATGGTTTTGGGCGCGCGGCGCAGGCGGCGGCGCAACCAGTAGACCAGTTCATCGCCCACGCCGTTCGGCAGGAAGCTGATGACCAGGATCAGAATTATCCCGTTCAGGATACCGCGGTTCTCGGCCAGCGGACGAGCCAGTTCGGGCAGGATCGCCATGATCAGCGCCCCTGCAATCGGACCAAGCAGCGTGTTGCGCCCGCCCAGAACCACGACGGTCAGGCTGGCGACCATGGCCTGAAAGCCGAAGTCCACCGGCTCGATATTGAAGACGTAGAGCGAGCGCAGCGCGCCGAAGACCGCACCGATCAGCCCCGACAGGACGAAGGCCAGCGCGTAATAGGACTTGATCGGCACGCCGAGCGAGGCGGCGACCGAGTCGTCCTGACGCAGGGCATTGAACACCCGACCGACCGAGGTGCGATTGATCGACCAGATCACATAGATGGTGACCAGAACCGCCAGCAGCAGCCAGCCGGTGTTCATCACCCGCGGAATGCCCGAAATGCCGATAGCGCCTCCGGTAAAGCTTTCGAAATAAAGCAGAAGCGCGATGACGACCTGCACGAAGGCCAGCGTGGCGATGGCCTGAAAGGCACCGCGCAGTCGGGCCAGCGGCACCGACAGCACATAGCTGACCGCCATCCCGACCAGGGCCGAGACCAGAATGGCCAGGGGCACCGGCGCGCCGTAGCGCGTCACCAGGATCGCCGTCGCATAGGCGCCAAATGCCGAGAAGCCCGCCGTCGCGATCGAGAACACACCCGCCCGCAGCGCCAACTGCTGGCTGTAACCCAGCCCCACCGCGATCAGAAAGAAGTCGATGAGCGGCTGGTAGGAATAGTAAAAGGACATCATGTGCGGCTTCCCCCTGCATAATTTCCGGCGCGCCCGAACAGCCCGTTCGGAAACAACAGCAGCGTGACAAACAGCAGCGCAAAGATGATCGCGCTGGACAGTTCGCTGGACAGGAATGCGATGGTCAGCGACTGGATGATCCCGATCAGGATGGCGGCGACCACCGCGCCCTGAAGCGATCCCAGACCACCGATCACCACGACGACAAAGGCTTGCAGCAGGAACGGCTCGCCCATCATGAAGTGGATCGAGTTGAAGGACAGCCCGATCAGCACCCCGGCCAGCCCGGCGAGCGCACCGGCGATGAAAAAGGTCTGGCGATAGACCGCTCCGGCCGAGATGCCGAGCAGCGCCGAGGCATGTTCATTGCTGGAGACCGCCCGGACCTGCCGGCCAAAGCTGGTGCGGTTGATGTAATAGGCCAGCGCCAGCACCAGGACCAGAACCAACCCGAGGATGGTCAGCTGCAACAGCGAGATGCGCATCCCCCAGAAGTTGAAGAACTTGACCGGGAAGGTGCCGAACGGAAAGCTCAGCACCTTGGTCTTCGAGACCTGCTGCGCGATGTTCATCAGGATCAGGTCGACCCCGATCGAAGTGACGATGGCGGCAAATTCGGCATGGCCCGATTTGCGCAATTGCCGGAATGCGACGAAATCGACCACGACCGAGATCACGCCCGTCGCAAGCGTCGCCAGTATCAGCGCGAACCAGAAAGGCAGTCCCTGCGCTGTCGCGTAATAGGCGATAAAGGCCCCGGCCATGAAAATCGCGCCATGCGCGAGATTGAGCAGTTTCTGCACACCGAAGATCAGCGTGAAGCCAAGCGCGAACAGGGCATAGATCGCACCCGAAACCGTTCCATTGAGTATTTGTTGCAGTAGCATCGCGTTGATCCGTCCTGAGGGGTTCGGGCCAGGACGCACGCTTACTGCGGCGTCCCGGCCTGCGGCACGGCGGCGGTCAGCGCGGGGCGGGAACCAGCGCGCCGTCCTGCACGGTCAGCACGTTCATGCCGACATGCGGAAAGCGTTTCTCATCCACCGAATAGCTGCCCTGACCGGCCGCGACGCGAACGTCCTTGGTCTTGCCAAGCTGGTCGCGCAGCGCCTCGCGCGAGGGTTCGGACATGGTCTGGAGCGCGTTGGCCATCACCATCATCCCGCCAAAGCCGACGGCATTCCAGTTATCCGCCTCGTGACCGAATTTCTCGTTGAACTCGGTGGCGAAGGCCTTGGTAAAGTCGTCATAGCCGCCCGGCACCCAGTCGGCGATGAAGGTCACGCCCTCGACCCCGGCGCCGCCCCGGTTCAGGAATTCGGGCGAAGCGAAGGCGTTGTGGCCAAAGACCGGCGTGGCCGGATCCAGCCCTGCCTGACGCAATTGCACGATGATATTCGCCCCCTGCGACGCAGAGGCCGAGACAAAGACGCAATCCTGCTGCGAGGTGGCGATCTTGGTCGCAACCGACGAGAAGTCGGAATCGGTGCCGCCGACCTGCTCGACGGTCGTGATCTTGACGCCCTTCTCGGTCATCAGCTTCTCGAACCGCTTTTGCAGCGCCACATAGGCTTCGATATCGCGGATACCGATGATGGCGCATTCCTTCACGCCCTTAACGTCCGCGGCGTAATCGACCAGATAGGGAATGGTGATCTCGGGCGGCTGGGTCAGGATGAAGGACCACGGACCCTGCTCCAGCACCTCGGGCGTGTTCGTGGTGGTAACGACGGGCAGCTTGTATTCATTGCCCGAGGAGGCGCCGGCAATCGCGACCGCGCCGCTGGTCGGTCCCAGAATGCCAATGATCGACGGATCATTCGCATAGCGCGCAATCAGCGACATGGTCTGCGTGCGGTCGGTCGCGTCATCGGCATAGGTCACCTTGAGCGTATTTCCCTCGCCCACCAGCCCCTCTGCATTGATACGCTCCTCTGCCAGGCGCATCCCGTCGGCCACGGCAGTCCCGATGAAGGCCGCGGGCCCGGTCAGAGCCTGCAAGACGACGATATGATATTCTTCGGCCTTGGCGGCCATCGCCGGCAGCAGCGCCATGGCGGTGCAAGTGGCAAGCAGGTTCGACAGCTTCACGACGGTTTCCTCCCCAGGAAGTTGGACAGCGGACTGGCACGGTGGCCATCCGGCATTGGGACGCGATGATCCTTGATAGATTCCTCGGATCTTCTCGCAGCACATCGCGTATAATATATACACAATTGCTGTATAAGTATAAATAATTCTGCGACGATTATTCTGCGCCGCAGACCTCGGCGGCCATCGCCTGCACCTGCTCGCGCAGTTTGAACTTCTGGATCTTGCTGGCCGACATCGGCCATTCGGCGATGAAATGGACGTCGCGCGGAACCTTGAAGCCAGCGATGCGGCTGGTGCAATAGGCGATCAGCTCTGCCGGATCGACGCTTTCGCCCGGCACCAGTTCGACGAAGGCCACTGGCACCTCTTGCAGGCGGGGGTCAGGCTTGCCGACCACCTGGCAGGTCTTGACCGCCGGATGCTGGGCCACGATCATCTCGATCTCGAGCGCGGCGACGTTCTCGCCACCGACCTTCAGCATATCCTTGGCGCGGCCATGGAACATCAATGTGCCCGCCCCGTCGACCGAACCCAGGTCTCCGGTATGGAACCAGCCGTCCTGCTTGGCTTCGGCGGTCTTGTCGGGATCGCGGTAATATTCGGTAAAGATCGAGAAACCCTTGACGCAGATCTCGCCGATCTCGCCCGGCGCGGCCTCGCTGCCATCCTCGCGCTGGATGCGCACCGACAGTCCGTCGAAGGGACGACCCAGACGGTTGAACCGTTCGGTTTCGCTATCCGTGGGATGGCTGGTCGTGACCGTGCCCGACGTCTCGGTCATCCCGTAGGTGCCGACAAAGAGCGCATTCGGAAAGCTCTTGCGCATCAGTTCGCGGAACGGCTCGGCCGACAGCGCCATCGAGCAGTTGAGAAGCCGCAGCGAAGCCATGTCCTCGGCGCGGAAATCCGGGTGATAGACCATATCCGACAGGAACAGCGCAAAGCTGGGATAGCCGATGGTGGGACGGGCCTCGCGCACCAGCCGGATCGCCGCGCCAGCCTCGAAATGCTGCATGCCGATATAGGTCGCGCCGGCATGATAGGCGGCGCAGAGCGGGAACAGCGCGCCGACATGGAACATCGGCAGGGGCGACCAGAACGCATCCTGATCGGTCATGCCATAGCGTTCGGCCATGCCCATTCCGGTGCGCACCAGCGCCTCGTGGCTGATCATGCAGCCCTTGGGATTCGCCGTGGTGCCCGAGGTATAGAGGATCAGCGTGGTTTGCCGCAAAGTGACCGCGCGACGCAACCGGTCGATCAGCTCTTCGGACACGGCCGAGGCAAAATCGCGCGAAACCGACTGGCGCAGGCAGCCCGGCGAGACCTCGTCGGTCAGCAGGGTGATGCCACGCAAACGCGGCGCATCCTGCAACTGCAGGGGCTGGTCAGAGGCCGCCTCGCGCAGTGCCGGAAATGCCTGATGCAGCCGCGCGCGGAAATCCAGACCTTCTGCCACTTGCGTGGTCGAGACGATATGCACCAGATCGGCATTGATCGTCTGGTAACGCAGTTCATGCTCGCGATAGCGCGCGTTCATCGGCACCGACACCGCGCCCAGATAGGCCAGACCGAAGTAATATTCGAGGTATTCGATGCAGCTCGGCAGGAAGATCCCGACATGATCGCCGGGCCGCACACCAAGCCCGTAAAGCTCGCGTGCCCGCAGCATGGCGGCATCGTGCAGTTCGCGGAAGCTGCGCTTCTCGCCCGGAAACCGGATTGCGTCCTTGTCCGGCGTCCGCGCCGTGGCCCGGACCAACAGATCCCCGACCGTCGTGGTCGCCGTATAACTAAGCATTGCTGACATCTTTCCTCCCGGCCGGCGCGTGCAGGCCCCTTCTCATGCGATGAACTGCGCCTATTCCTCGGGCGCGAGCGTTACCTCTAGGCCGGCAAGCGCCTCGGTGACCGGGATCTGACAGCTCAGCCGCGAGGTCTCGCGATAGGGTTCCATGAACTCGAGCAGTTCGTATTCCTCGGGCTGCTGCGCGGGCAGACGGTCAAGCCAATCGGGCGCGACATAGACATGGCAGGTCGCGCAAGAGCACGAGCCGCCACAGATCGCGGCGATATCGAGGCCGGCGGTGTCGCGCAGCGCCTCCATCAGGCTTGTTCCCGGCGCAGCGTCGAATTCCTTGACACTTCCATCACGGTCGGTGGCTATGATTAGCGGCATCTTACTTCCTTGTCTGTCAAAGCGGCGGCTAGGAGAGGTAGCGCACAGGATCGGCGCCGTCCCAATCGGCCGCGAGCGTCTCGAGCCGTGCAAAGAACTTCCTCAGCCCGGGCGTAGGTTGAACGATTTCGATCACCCTGCCCTGATCCTGCGGATCGCTGTCCAGATAGGCGAAGGGAATGCCGGCGGCAGTGCGTCCCCCCATCAGCACCCCGATCCCCTTTGCTTCCCAGGCGGCAAGTTCGGCCTCGAGATCATCGGCAAGCAGGCAGACGTGATGCAGCCCGCCGCCACGGCGCGCGACGAAATCGGTGAACATCGAAGCATCGCCAGCGGTCTGCTGGATGATCTCGATCTGGATGCCGTTCCATGATGCCAGAGCGACCGCGTTTTCGATGTGGATCGGCTGGCCCCGGTACTGAAGTTCGGCATAGTCAATTCTTGGCGTAACCAGGAACGGACCTGTGCCCAGAACTCCGGTCCAATGTGCAAGCGCTGCCTCCAGATCGGCCACGACATAGCCAAGCTGGACGATCGCGCCCGGACGCGACACAACCTTGTAAAATCCAGGATCGAAGCTGTCCGGCATTGATCCTCCTCCCTCTTGCCCAAAGTATTGTGTATTTTTAATCGCAGTTCAATATACAAATAATGCGCAAGAAAGATTTCTTAACGCCGTCAAACCTGCTCGCGGGGCCGGGAACGCAATGCAGGCGCGGCTCGGAGTATTGCAAAGCGACCGGGCGTTGGAATACCGTTCAAGCCAGATGGAAACATAGAATTTTCTGCCCGCTGGGGTGGATATGGGCATGTCGCTTTCAATCGGCCCGCCCGTGGCGAAGAAGGAGAAGGCGATGGCACGTTCGGCCGGCATGACGCATTCGGAAAAGGTCCGGCTCGCGCTGGAACAGGATATTTTCTCGGGCGCCATCCCTCCGGGAAGCTCTCTGGACGAGGAAGAGCTTGCGCGGCGCTTCGAGGTGTCCCGCACCCCGGTCCGCGAGGCGATCCTGCAGCTGATCGAATCCGGCATCGTGGAAAAGCGTCCGCGACAGGGCGCGGTGGTTACCATGACCGATATCTCGGACCTGATCCGTCAGTTCGAGGTGATGTCGGAACTGGAATCCATCTGCGCCAAATATGCAGCGCGCCGCATGACGGCCGATGAGCGCGCCGCCCTGCAGTCCATCCACGACCAGTCAGAACGTGCCTTCGACGCTGGTGATCACGACACCTATTATACGCTGAGCCGCAAATTCCATCTGCTGGTGATCGACGGGACTCATAACAAGGACCTGATCGACATGACCAACAAGCTCGGCAGCAAGCTGGTGCCCTATCGGCGCTTCCAATTGGGCTATCCCGGCCAGTCGCGGACCAATCTCGACGACCACCGCGCCATCCTCGACGCAATCCTCGCGCAGGACAGCGAGTTGGCGGCCGAACAGTTCCGCAAGCACACCAAGGTCCAGGGCGACATTCTGGCGGATTACATCGCCATGAACGAAGAGCGCATCGGCGCCAGTTGATCTCACAGATAAATCCACAAATTTTGCTGTTGCGTATGCAAAAATTGCGGTATAAAAATAATTAACGATAGGCCTCATCAGGAAGTTTCTTCCGCATGGCCCGATTCTGTCAGCAGCCCTGGGGAGGAGTGGCGATGGATCCGCAAGAAAAGCAGCGCATCTTGGACCAGCAGGCCTACGAAAGCTCGCGCGGAGGGCCGCCCGAAGGCTTTCCGCAATTCCCCGACCTGCCGGGCCTGCGCTATACCGATCCCGCCTTCTTCGCGCTGGAGATGGAGCATCTGTGGCGCAAGACCTGGCTTTACGCCGTCCATGCGGACGAGCTGCCCGAGGTCGGCTCCTATGTCCAGTGGTCCCGTCTGGGCGAGCCGCTGTTCTTCATCCGGGGCGAGGATCAGAAGATCCGTTGTTTCTACAATACCTGCCGTCATCGCGGGGCGCCGGTCGTCACCGAACCCTCCGGTAAATCGCGTGGGGTATCCTGCAAGTATCACGGCTGGACCTACAACACGCGCGGCGAGCTGATCAACCTGCGGGACCGGCGCGATTTCGTCGGGCTTGACCTCAGCTGTCGCTCGCTGATCGAGGTGCGCTGCGAGAACGTCGGCAACCTCTATTTCGTCAATCTCGACGCCAATGCCATGCCGCTGCGCGAGTATCTTGGTCCGGTCGCGCAAGCCCTGGACGAGATGAAGCCCGAGACGCTGGCGCTGATCGACAAATCCACGATCAAGGTGAAATGCAACGCCAAGATCCTGATCGACGCCTTCCTTGAGGTCTATCACCTGAAGTCGATCCACCAGAACACCGTCGACCGCTTCCTCGACCATCGCGGCTCGGCCATCACGCTTTACGAGCACGGGCATTCGCGCATGGTCACGCCCTTCAAGCGCGAAGGGTGGAAAGACCCCGGCGTCCGCGGCCTGCCCGAGATCGAAGGGGTCGATCCCTGGTTCGGCGACACCAACCTTTCGTTGATGGCTTATCCGAACCTCGTCACGCCGGTCTCTCCTTGGGGTATTCCGGTGCTGGCCTTCTGGCCCGAATCCATCGACACCATGTCTATCGACGTCTATTGGTTCGCCCCCCATTGGGGAGAGGGGCCGCGTCCCGAGATCTGGGAAACGCGCATCCGCAACTTTGCCATCATCCTGGAAGAAGACCTGCAATTCGCCGACAAGATCCAGATCGCGGCAATGTCCAGCGGGTTGCGGGACTTCCCGCTGAACTATCAGGAGCGGCGCATCTATCACTGGCACGAGGAACTCGACCGCCGCATTGGCGTCGAGAATGTGCCCGAGGCGCTGCGCATCAAGCCGCTGATGCAGCCCTATTGGGACGAGAACTGGAAGCCGGCCCAAGCACCCTCGGAAACCGAGCGGGTCTGAGCCATGCCGGACCAGCCCGACCTGCCCCCGACCGTCCGTTATGAGCGGCGCGGCGCGATAGCGATCATCCGCATCGACCGGCCCGAATTGCGCAATGCCGCGGATCGCGCGACTTCCTATGGCGTGCATCACGCGCTTTGCCACGCCGAAGACGACGACAGCGTCGGCGCCATCATTCTGACCGGCACCGGCGAGCGCGCCTTCTGCTCCGGGATGGACCTGAAAGAGGCCGGCCGCGTCGGCTCGGGCACCGGGCTGGTGCCGGGTGCAGGCTTTCTGGGCGTGACTGAACGGCATTGCCCCAAGCCGCTGATCGCGGCCGTCAATGGCGCGGCGGTCGCCGGGGGGTGCGAGGCCGCGCTGGCCTGCGATCTGATCGTTGCTGCCGATCACGCTGTTTTCGGCCTGCCCGAGATCCGTCGCGGCATGGTCGCCTTTGCCGGCGGCGTTCAGCGGCTGGCGCAGATCCTGCCGCGTCAAAAGGCGTTCGAGGTGATCTTCTCGGGCGCTTACTACCCCGCTCAGGATTTCGCCGCGCTGGGACTCGTCAATCGTGTCGTGCCGGGCGACCAGGTTCTGGACGAGGCGATTGCCCTGGCCGAGGAGGTGCTGGCCAATTCCTGGCACTGCCTGCGCCTCGCAAAGCAGCTGTATGACGTGGCGCGGGACGAGACGCTGCAAGCCTCGATCGACTGGGGCCACCGCCACGGGCCTGCCCTGATGAACTCGGCCGACAGCCGCGAGGGGATCGCCGCCTTCAATCAGGGCCGCGCCGCCAATTTCTCCAATGGAACACGGATATGAACGATATGGCACAGCCGACGGCGGGTCTGCACGGCTTTCAGTGGTTCCTGACGGATGAGGATCTGGCAAACCGCCCGACCATCTATGCGCCCGGTCTTTTCGCCGGCAAGCGGTTCCTGATCACCGGAGGCGGCACCGGCATGGGCCGGGCGATGACCTTCCTGCTGGCCCGGCTGGGCGCGAAGGTGATGATTGCCGGACGGCGTGAGGAAGTGCTGGCCGATGCGCAGGAGGCGGTCAAGCGCCTGACCGGGCAGCATATCGAATACATGCCCATGTCAATCCGCGATCCCGATCAGGTCGACATGCTGCTGGATCGGGTGTTCGGCGAATGGGGCGGGCTCGACACTCTGGTGAACAATGCCGGTGGCCAGTTTCCGCAAAACGCAGTGGATTTCTCGCGCAAGGGATGGAATTCGGTCATCGACCTGAACCTGAACGGGACATGGTGGATGATGCAGGGCGCCGCTCAACGCTGGCGCGACCACGGCCAACCGGGCAACGTCATCTCGATCGTCGCGCATGTCGAACGTGGCATGCCGCAAGCCGCGCATACCTGCGCCGCGCGAGCCGGGGTGATCTATCTCAGCCGGACCGTGGCGACCGAGTGGGCGCCGCTGGGCATCCGGGTGAACTGCATTGCGCCGGGCGCCATCGCCTCGGAAGGGCTGTCGAAGTATCCCGAACACGCCACCGCGCGCTTCCGCAACGTGAACCCGCAGCGGCGCATGGGCAACGGCTGGGACATTGCCGAGGGCGTGGCCTACCTCTCCGCCGACAGCGGCAATTTCATCACCGGCGAGGTGCTGACCATCGACGGCGGCATGCAGATGTGGGGCACGGTCTGGCCCGCCGGCGTGCCCGAGCATTTCAACGTGGTATGACGGCAGGCGGGGCATGGGCGTGGACAGGGCGATAGGCGTTGGCTTCAGGCTGGAGGATCCGGCGATCGGCGCGGCTCTGATGGCCGCGGGTCATGGCGATCTGGCCGCCCATGTCTCGGCGGAGGGCGCGACCAGCCATGCCGCCATGCGCGACCGTATCCTGCAACTGGCCGGGGCCTTGCTGGCGGTGCCGCTGCGCCGGGGCCAGCGGGTCGGCGTCTCCATGCCAGCCTCGGCCGACCGAATGGCAATCTGCGCCGCCATCTGGACGGTGGGCGGCGTGGTCGTGCCGCTTGACCCATGCCTCTCGCAGGCCCGGCTGACCATGGCCCTGCAAGGATCAGGGCTGCGCCTCGTGGTGCATCAATCCCAAGGTCATGGCCGCGCAACCTCTCTCGCTGCGGTGCGCCACCTGTCCTGCGACGAACTGCTGGCTGGGACCAGCGCCCCCCATCCCCAACTGGACGAGCGCGCCGGGCGCGTTATGCCCGACCATCCCGCCGTGGTGCTTTACGGCGAGGGACGGCAGGATACCGCGCGCGGCGTGGTGCTGAGCCATCGCGCGCTGCGCTCGGCCGCGCAGAGCCTTGCCGCGCGCTATGACATCGGAGCGGGTGCACGTCTGGTGGTGCCCTTGGCACTGAACCATGCGGCGCGCATCGCAGCGGAACTGGCAGCTCTGCTGACCGGCGCGACGCTTTGCGACCTGCCGGCCTTCACGACCCCGTCCAGCCATCTGATCCTCGCGGATCTGCCGCCGGCACCGCCCGAAAGTCTTCCGCTTCCCGAACTGCAACCCGGCACGGTCCTGCTGAGCGGCGATGCAAAGCTGGTTCGCGGATGGGAGCGTGCGCTGCCCGAAAGCCGCGTCTTCAACAGCTATGTCCGGGCCGAACTGGCCGGCATCGCAATCTGCTCGGACCCACGCGACCCAGGGCATACTGTCCATACGACGACCGGCCGACCGCTTCGCGGGGTGGAGGTGATGATCGTCGATCCCCGCACCGCCATGGACATGCTGCTCTATGAGATCGGAGAGATCTGGGTCCGGGGCGCGCCCGTGATGCTGCGCTATCACGACGACCTGCGCGCCAGCCGCAAGGCGATGGATCGCAGCGGCTTTTTCAGGACCGGAGACTTGGGCTATCTCGATTCCGAGGGGCGCGTGATCGTTTGCCGCGACGCCTTCGCCCAGATCTAGCCTGCCGGTTTTCATCATTTTGGCCGCTGCGCGAGGCGTGCAGCGGAGGGACATTTCCTGCGGGAAAGGAGGGCGAACATGACCCAGACAGAAAGCTGCGACGTTCTGGTCATCGGATCGGGGGCGGGGGCACTGACCACCGCGGTTACCGCGGCCAAGGCCGGACTCAATGTTCTGGTGACCGAAAAGGCGGCCAAGTTCGGCGGCACCACCGCGACCTCGGGCGGGGTGCTGTGGGTGCCGGGCAGCCGCCACGCCAAGGCGCTTGGCGACAAACTGGGTGTGCCCGACGATCTGGTCAATGTCCGCAACTATCTGCGGCAAGAGGTCGGCAATCACTATGACGAGGCCCGGATCGAGGCCTATCTGGAATATGCCCCGCGCATGGTCGACTACCTCGAGCAAAATACCGAGGTGAAGTTCTACCCCATGGAGTTTCCCGATTACCACCCGGAGCTTGAGGGCGGATCCTATATCCGCTCGATCGGGACCATGGATTACGACGCCGGCAAGATGGGCACGCTGATGAAGACGCTCAAGGGCGAGCTGCCGCAGACGCTGTTCATGGGACTTGCCATCGGCTCCACCCTAGAGATGAAGCAGTTTCTGGCCGCGGGCCGGTCGCCCAAGGCGATGGCCTATGTCATCCGCCGCATGTCGCGGCATTTCCTCGACCTGGCGCTGAAGGGCTCGTCCCAGCGCATCGTGCGGGGCCGGGCGCTGATCGCGCGGCTGGCGCGGACGGCCAGCGACCTCGGCGTGCCCTTCTGGCTGAACGCCCCGGCGCAGCGGCTGATCCGCGAAGGCGACCGGATCGTCGGGGCCGAGATCCTGCGCGATGGCAAGCCGGTCCGGGTGACGGCTCGTCATGCCGTGGTGCTGGGGGCCGGGGGTTTCCCGCGCGACAAGAACCGCCGGGCGCGTCAATATCCCGGTCATGCCAGCACGATGGACCCGGTAACGCCCGCCCCAACCACCAATGTCGGCGACGGCATCCGCATGGCCGAGGAGGTGGGCGCGCAATTCAATGCCGACCTGATGCAGCCTGCGGCATGGCTTCCGACCTCGCGCCTGCCGGGGGCGGTGGATCAGAACGGCGTCTGGCCGCATCTGACCGACCGCAACAAGCCCGGCTTCATCATGGTACTGTCGGATGGCAAGCGTTTTGCCAATGAAAGCTCGCCCTATCACGACATCGTTCCGGCGATGATCGAGGCCTTCGCCGCGCGCGGGACCGAGCGGGCCTATCTGATCGGCGACGACCGGGCAATCCGGCGCTGGGGCATCGGCTTTGTCCGCCCCTTCCCGATCCCGAAGGGGCGCTATCTGCGCAACGGCTATCTGACGCGCGCCGCGACGCCCGAGGAACTTGCGAAAAAGCTCGACATCGACCCCGCGGCGCTGGCCCGGACAATCCGCGAGTTCTCGGACCATGCCCGTTCCGGCACGGATCCCGAGTTTCACCGCGGAGCGTCGGCCTATGACCGTTATCAAGGGGACGAGAACCATGGCCCGAACCCCGCGCTCGGTCCGCTGGACAAGGGCCCCTATTACGCGGTGCGCATCTATCCGGGCGAAATCGGGACCTATAAGGGCCTGAAGACCGACGCGGATTCGCGGGTGATCGGCCAGGACGGCCTGCCCATTGCCGGGCTCTATGCGGCGGGCAACGACCAGTCGAATGTATTCGGGGGGTCCTATCCCGGCGCGGGAGCAACGATCGGCCCGGCGGTCACCTTTGGCTGGATCGCCGGGCGCAGCATCGCGGCGCAGGCGGGTGTTCCTGTTCCTGGCGGGGAGTAAGGTTGCTGGGGGGCTCTGCCCCCTTTCCCCCCGGGGTATTTTGGAAACGGTGAATGCGGGGGTGCTGAGGCTGGGGGGTGTGGGTCCGGGCGGCGTGGGTTCGTGCCTGCGCGCCCGGGTTTTTTTGGTTTCCGGTTCTGGTCAGAAGTTGATTGCGCGGCCCATTGCGGCGAGGGTGGCTTCTTTCATGGCCTCGGAGAGGGTTGGATGGGGGAAGACGGTTTCGGCGAATTCGCGGTCTGTGGTTTCGAGATCCATGGCGAGGACGAAGCCCTGGATCATCTCGGTCACTTCGGCGCCGGCCATATGGGCGCCGAGGAGTTCGCCGGTGTTGCGGTCCCAGATGGTCTTGACCATGCCCTGATCGGCGCCGAGCGCGATG
>NZ_DATMFA010000145.1:0-61398 GCF_035556475.1 Paracoccus sp. (in: a-proteobacteria)
ATCGGGGACCGGATCGTCTTCGACTTCACCGGATCGGCGGACCAGACGCGCGGACCCGCCAATATCCGCCCGCCACTGGTGCAAGCCGCCTGCGCCTATGTGCTGATCTCGCTGATTGATCCGGGCGTGTTCATCTCCAGCGGCATCCTGCGCGCCTTCGAGGTCAGAACCCGTCCCGGCAGCATCCTCGACCCGGTGCATCCGGCGCCGGTGAACACCTACAACCCGACCGTTCATGCGGTGGTGGACGCGATCTTCGCGGCCCTTGGCCCCTTGGTCGAAAGCCGCGCCCGCGCTGATGGCAGCGCCAGCCGCTCGATCATCTTGGGCAGCCGGGGACAGGGCAAGGGCTATGTCCAGTACGAGATCTTCGGCGGCGGCGCCGGGGCGCGGGCCAGCCGCGACGGGGCATCGGGCATCACCGTGAACCAGTCGAACGCCAAGATCGCCCCGGTCGAGATCATCGAGAGCGAGTTTCCGACCCGCCTCCTGCGCTTCGAACTGATCCGGGATTCCGGCGGCGCCGGGCAGTTCCGCGGCGGCCTCGGCATCCGGCGCAGCTATCTGAACCTGGCCGAGTCGCGCTTCTCGATCCGCTCGGCCAAGCATGTGATCCCGGCGCAGGGCTGCGAGGCGGGCTGGCCGGGCCGTACCGGCGACATCCGCATCAATCCCGGCACCGCGACCGAGGTTCGCCTGCCGACCCGCTATGCCGACTATCCCCTGCAGGAAGGCGATGTGTTCGAGGTGGAAACCCCCGGCGGCGGCGGCTTCGGCGACCCGCAGTTGCGCGACCAACAGGCGGTGCTGCGCGATGTGCGCAATGGCTATGTCTCGCCCGAGGCGGCGGCGCGCGATTATGGCGTGCGGCTGACGCGGTCGGAAGACGGATGGGAAATCGCGTCCTGAAGGCCAGAGGCCCGACGCATGGAAGGAGGAAGAATGTTGGATCAACGGATTGAGACGGGTCTGGTCGGAGGCGTGATCGGGCTGGGGGCCATGGGCTTCCAGATGGCGCGGCACATGCGGTTGAAGGGGTTTCAGGTCGCAGGCTATGACATCTCGGCCGATACCAACGCCAAGGCGGCCGAACTGGGCGTCGTGATCGGCGAGGACGTGGCCAATGTCGGCCGCCAGTCGGATGTGGTCTTCGTGATCGTGCAGACCGACCGCCAGGTCGAGGAGGTGATCGGCGGCGAGAACGGCTTGCTGGCCGCGATGCGGCCCGGCTCGGTCATCTGCATCGCCAGCTCGGTCGCGCCCGACACCTGCAAGCGGATCGAGGCCGAGGCCGAGACGCGCGGCATCGGTGTGCTCGACACGCCGCTGATCCTTGGCCAGAAGGCCGCGGACGAGGGGCGGCTGACCATTTTCGTGGGCGGCAAGCCCGAGGCGCTGGAAAAGGCCCGCCCGCTTCTGTCGGCCTTTGGCCGCAACATCTTCCTGATCGGCGGCAGCGGCGCGGGACAGGTCGCCAAGACCGTGAACAACATGCTGCTCTGGTCCTGCATCTGCGCCAATTACGAGGCGCTGAGCCTCGGCAAGCGCCTGGGCGTCGACATCCCGACGCTGATCGAGGCGCTGGGATACAGCTCGGGCGCCAACAACTCGCTGTCCCGCTGGGGGCAAAGCACCGGGAAATGGGCTGAGAAGGACATGGACGTGGCGCTCGACCTTGCTCAGCAGGTGAAGCTGCCGGTGCCGCTGAACAGCCTCGTCGACCAGCTGATGAAAACCATGGACCGCGACAGGATGAAAAGCCTGCTCGACTGAACCATGATCTTGCGGGGCGGGCAGAGGAGGCCCCTCGCAAGCGAACCGCCCAGGGGAGGACAACATGGGTAAACTGTTGAAAGGGCTGGCCGCGGCCTTTTGCGCGGCAATGATGATCGCGGGCGCGGCACGGGCCGATGACCCGATCAAGCTGCGCGTCGCCTATGACGGTTTCACCATGACCGGGGCGCCGCTGCAATACATCCAGAAACACGGCATATTCGAGAAGAACGGGCTGGAGGTCGAATTGCTGTTCGTCGATGGCGGCTCGGTCCTGACCCAGTCGCTGGTCGGGGGTTCCGTCGATATCGCGCAGAACGGCTATGCTCCGGTGGTGACGGCGGCTGTAGCCGGGGCCGATCTGGTGATCATCGGCGGCATGGCCAATGTGCTGCCGATGATGCTGGTGACGGACGGCGCGATCACCAAACCCGAGGATCTGCGCGGCAAGAGCATCGCCATCAGCCGCTATGGCTCGTCCACCGACGTGGCGGCGCGGCTGGCGCTGGAGCATCTGGGCCTGACCACGCGGGACGTGAACATCCTGCAACTGGGCAATGAGGGCACGCGCCTTGCGGCCTATAAAAGCGGACAGGTGCAGGGGCTGATGGTGCAGCTGCCCGGCGCGCAGGATCTGGTCGACGAGGGCGCGACCATGATGGCCGATGTGGGTGCCATCGCCCAAGGCTATCCGAATACCGCCTTCGCCACCACGCGCCGTTATCTCGACAAGAACCCCGAGGCGGTGAAGCGCTTCTACAAGGCCATGGCCGAGGGGCTGCGCGCCTTTGCCGCTGATCCCGAGGGCGCGACCGAAGTGACCGCCGAGTTCCTGAAGATGGAGCCGGGCGGCAATCTGCCGATGGCGGTCGATTACTTCAGCAAGCATGTCTACCAGATGGACCTGCGCCCCACGGTGCCGGGCGTGGCCGAGGTGCTGAAGGAGCTTGCCGCCTCGGTTCCCGCCGCCGCGTCGGTGGACCCCGCGAGCCTTGTCGACACGACCATTCTGGACGGGCTGGAAGCCGAGGGCGTTCTGGCCGGTCTGAATTGAGCCTCATGGAGGACGGGAGGATAGCCATGGAACACTCAAACCCGGTGAAGCTGAGGGCGCGGGGCGTTTGCCTGAATTACCGCAACAGCCGCAGCAACACCGATCTTCGCGTGCTGGACGGCATTGACCTCGACATCATCGAGGGCGAGCTGGTCAGCATCGTCGGCCCCAGCGGCTGCGGAAAATCCACCTTCCTGTCGGCGGTGGACGGGCTGATGACCATCCACGGCGGCGAGATCCGCATCGACGAGCGGAAGGTGACGCGGCCGGGTCACGACCGGGGCCTGGTGTTCCAGCACGATTCGCTGTTCCCGTGGCGGACGGTGCTGCGCAACGTGGCTTACGGGCTGGAATTGCAGCGCCGGTTGCCCAAGGCCGAGATCCGCGACCGCGCCCGCCGCTTCGTCGAACTGGTCGGGCTGAAGGGTTTCGAGGACGCCTATCCGGGCGAGCTTTCCGGCGGCATGCGCCAGCGCGTCAACATTGCCCGCGCGCTGGCCGTGGACCCCGATCTGCTGCTGCTGGACGAACCCTTCGCCGCGCTGGACGCGCAGACCCGCGAATACATGCAGTTCGAGCTGCTGAAGATCCTCGACCGGGCGAAGAAGACGGCAATGTTCATCACCCACCAGATCGACGAGGCGATCTTCCTCTCGAACCGCGTCGTCGTGTTCTCGGCCCGGCCCGCCAAGGTCAAGGAGGTGGTCGATATCGACCTGCCGCCACAGCGCACGCTGGATCTGAAGCACACGTCGCGGTTTCAGGAGATCTTTCGCCATATCTGGCAACTGATCGAAGAGGAAACCGGCAAGATGGGCCTCGCGCCCGCAGGGGAGGCATGACCATGACCGATATGTCGAGCGACCGGGTCGCGACCGGAGGCAGGCAGCGCCGGGAGCCGTCCCTGACCTTCTGGCTGCTGCGGCATGAAAACGCGCTGCTCGGGCTGGGCACGACGCTTGCGGCGCTGCTTCTGTGGGAAATCGCGGTGCGGATTGGTCTTGCCGATCCGCTGTTCACCAGTTCGCCCTCGCGGATCCTGTCGGCGGGCTATCAGATGTTCGCGGATGGCAGCATCTATCCGCATCTGGCGATCTCGGGGCTGGAACTGCTGGTGGGTTACAGCCTTGCCATTCTGGTGGCGGTGCCGCTGGGGATCCTGCTCGGCTGGTATCGCCGGCTGAACGCGGCCTTTGATCCGATCATCTCGGCGCTTTACGCGACGCCGCGCATCGCGCTGGTGCCGCTCATCGTCATCTGGTTCGGCATCGGCCTCGGGTCGAAATTCGCGATCATCTTCCTCAGCGCGATCTTTCCGATCCTGATCAACACCATCGCGGGCGTGCAGTCGGTGGACCGCGACTTCGTGAAGGTGGGGCGCTCCTTCGGGGCCAGCGACCGGCAGATGTTCCTGACCGTGGTGCTGCCCGCCTCGGTGCCGTTCCTGCTGACCGGGCTGCGGCTCGGCCTTGGCCATGCCCTGATCGGGATCGTGGTGGGCGAGCTTTATGCCGCGCAGGCCGGGATCGGTTTCATGATCGCGCAGGCCGGCGCCACCTTCCAGACCGACAAGCTGATGGTCGGCATCATCCTGATCGCGGGCGCGGGCGTGATCCTGACCAATCTTCTGCGGCTGATCGAGCGGCGCTTCGACCGCTGGCGCCCCACCAACCGACTGTAAACACATCCATATCCGAGGGAGTTACCGAATGAGCGGACAATTCGCGGGCCAGGTGGCCATCGTCACCGGCGCAGGCCGCAATATCGGCGAGGAAACCGCCCGCCTTCTGGCAAGCCAGGGCGCCCATGTCGCCATGGTCGATATCGAGGCGACCAACGCCGCCCGCATCGCCGGGGAAATCAACGCCGCCGGCGGCTCGGCCGAGGTCTTTCTGGCCAATATCGCCGAGGAGGAGGACGTGGCCCGCCTGTTCGCCGAGGTGGGCGCGCGTTTCGGCGCGCCGGACATGCTGGTGAACAATGTGGCGGTTTCCGACAACAAGCACCTTCTGGACATCACCAAGGCGGAATGGGACCGGGTGATTGCCGTCACCCTGACCGGCACCTTCCTGATGACGCAGCATTGCGCACGGGCGATGGTCGCGGCCGAAAAGGGAGGGCGGATCGTCAATGTCGGCTCGACCTCGGGTTTCTACGGACGGCCGCGCGCCATTGCCTATACCGCCGCCAAGGCCGGGGTGGCGAACATGACGCGCTCGACGGCGATCCAGCTGGCCAAGCACAATATCCGGGTGAACTGCGTGGTCCCGAACAAGATCGGCTCACCCGTCGGCAAGGACACGTTCGATCCGACCCGCCCGGTGGTCAATCTGGTCAACCGCCCCGGCATGCCCGAGGATCTGGCGCGGGCCATCCTGTTCCTGCTGTCCGAGGATTCGGCCTTCATCGACGGCACGACGCTTTTTGTCGACGGCGGCGTCTCGGCTATCATGCCGGGTTCCGAATAGGCAGGGGGAGGCATTCATGGCGGACACGTCCGAGGCCCCCGGCCTGCATCACAATTCGCAGAACCTGACCCGCGAGGAGAAGGAGGCGCAGCTTTACCAGAAGAAGAAGGACCGGATCTTCGTCCGCAGCCTGCAGGGCGCCTATAACATGCAGGAGGCGATGGACAAGCTGCGCTCCATGCCCCGCGTCAAGCGCGCGAAGGAGACCGCCTTCGTCGACGGCCCGCAGGCCTTCACCCGGCACTATATCGAGCCGAAGGACGGCATCACCCAGACCTTCCACCTGCATCTCGAGGAATATGCCCCCGGCGCGAGTTCGCAGAAACATGCGCATGTGAACGAGGCCGCGTTCTACATCCTCGACGGTGCCGGCTACGAGATCCATGACGGCGTGCGTTATGACTGGCAGGCCGGCGATGTGGTGGTGGTTCACAACAGCTGCGTCCACCAGCATTTCAATGCCTCGAAGACCCGGCCGGCGCGGGCCTTGGTGATCAAGACCAAGCCCATGTACATGTTCCTCAACATGCTGTTCCAGAAGGCGATCACCGAGCGATCCGTCGATCACACCCCGGAAAGCGAAGGCTTCGAGGTGCGCGAGGAGGAAGACGACCTGAACCATCCGGGCGGAGGATACTGACATGGCATGGGACGAAACCGGCGCCTGGCTGACCGGCGCGGCGAATGAACGGCTGTATCAGCGCCTGCTGGACGATGCGCAGGACGCGCCCTCGCGCAATGCCCGGCGCAAGAAGATCATCCGGCCCGACGACATGCCGTGGGAGATGTCGCGGCAGGGCATCCTCAAGCATCTGATCAACGACAAGATGAACACGCGGATGGAGACGGTCGACGCCTATATGCAGATCATCCCGCCCGGCTCGCATTCGGGCCGCCACCGCCATCTGGCCGAGGAATGCTTCTATGTCCTCGAGGGGTGCGGCTATGACATCCATCAGGATTGCGACATGGTGGTGGACAATGACGCCTTCGAATGGCGTGCGCGGGATGAGACCCAGCGCTTTGACTGGGAAGCGGGGGATGTGGTCTATATCCCGCCGAACACCATCCACCAGCATTTCAACCTCGACCCCGACCGGCCGGTGCGGCTGATCTCTTCGACCAACCGGATCTTCAACCAGATCGGGCTGAACACGCTGGAGCAACTGGACGACGCCCCGGAATATGACCCGCGCATGGTGCTGACCGACCAGATCGTGCGCGACTATCTGCGCGGCGAGCGGTGATCGCGGGATCGTCGCAGGACGGGCACGGGATCGAGGATCATCTTTGGGGCCAGTTGGAAGGGCACGATCATGGATCGGGCCTTTTCGACCATGACCACGATCATGATTTCCCCGAGGATCAGGCGCCGCCCCTCACCAGCTTCCTCAGCCTTGGCGTCGATATCGGCTCCTCCAGCACGCAGGTGGCGTTTTCCCGGCTGGAGGCGCAGGGCGGCAGCTGGCAAAGGCGGACCCTGTTCCTCTCTCCCGTCGCAGCTACGCCCTTTCTGCCGGATGGGCACCCGCCGCCCGCCAAGGCTGGCTGCGACCGCGCCGGAACCATGGGCGGCCAGTCGCGCCTCCAGATGATGGCCCGCGGCGGCGCAGACCATTTCGCCGAAATCCTCGGTCTCGGCGGCGATGGCGCGGGCATTTGCCCTTGCCGTCGCGCACGAAGGGCTCATAGCTCGAGCGCGAGCCGACGACGCCCTGAATTTCGCCCCGCATCATGCCCATCTCGTTTTCCTTGCCGCCATAGCCGCTGATGATCTGGACCGGCAGTTCCAGCGCGTCGGCCAGCATCACCATGTCGACATAGTCCGAGCTTCCCACCCCGGTCGCACCGAAAAGGACCGGGGACTTGCTGGCCAGAAGCTGCTCGACGCTGTCGATCCCCGATTTCGACGAGACCATCAGCACGCGCGGATCGGTCGCCGCCTTGCCGATCCAGGACATCTTCTCAAGGTCGAAGCGGATGCCGTCGACCCCGGCGATCTGGCCATAGACGAGGCCGGTGTTGAAGGTGCCAATGGTCAGGCCGTCCGGCTTCGCGGCATGGATCTGGTTGGCGCCGATGATATGGCCGGCGCCCGGAAGATTGCGCACCACGAAGGTCGAGCCGGGCAGGTATTTCTGCATGAACTCGGCCACCAGACGGCCATAGGTATCATAGCCGCCGCCCGGTTCGGTCGGGACGACATAGTTCACGGTCTTGCCGTTGAAGAACGCGACATCCGCCTCGGCTGCGGCCAGCGTCGGCAATGATGCGATGGCCAGCGCGGCGGCAAGGCTTCGCAGGCCCTGCAGAACGATCTGCATGGTGTTTCTCCTCCCTGTGGTCTGATATTCGGCCTGCTCTCCTCGACAGGCCGCCTTCCCGGCTTCCGTGGCCCGAAGGCCCCCGGATCAGCCTGCGGGCATCTCGGCCAGCAATTGGCCGCAGCCCTGGACCGGTTGTCGGATCGCCAGTCGTAGCTGGATTTCCCAGCAGCGCGCCGGAACCGGATGGATCACCGGCACGCCCAGATCCTGCTCGAGCAGGTCGATGATCGTCAGCACCCGCCAGCCCGAGCCGAGCAGATAGATCGCCTCGGCCTTGTCCCGATGCGGCAGGAAGCTGCGCTTGATATGGGTATAGACGGATTCCGGCGACAGCGCCCCGACATTGCCGAAGGCGGTGTCGATCCCCTCCATCGCCAGAACGTCGAAACCGGCATCGCGGAAATATGTCGCGAAAACCTCGTTCATCCGGGGACCGAAATACGAGGCCCCTACGAAGCGCCGGATCCCCAGCGCCTTCAGCGCGCGGATGTGGTTGGTGCCCGAGGTGAAGATCTGGGTGCCATAGGTCTTTTCCCAGCCCGCGACCAGTTCCGCCTCTTTCCGGTGGCCGAGCAGCATGAAGGGCGGCGCGCCTTCGGGGTGGATCAGATCGACCCCGGCCTCGGCAAGGCGGGCGATCAGCGGTTCATAGCCGTCGACGGCACGGTCCATCTCGTCCTGCGAGCCCTTCTTGATGTCGAGAAACAGCGGGATCACCCCGATCCCATCCGGCAGGATGCGAACAAGCTCTTCGAGCGATCCGGGTCTGAGGGTGGGTTTGATGCAGCCGATGGTTCCGCGCCAGCTGGTGAATGCCATTCCGTCACTCCTTGGGCATGTCATTGATGCGGCCGGCCCTTGGGGGGCCGGCCCCTGCCCCCAACTCACTTGCTGAGGGCGCTCTTGATCAGATCGACCGTCGCCGGGGACTGCTTCAGCGCGACCAGAATGGCGTCGCGCACGTCGTCACCCACCATCGGATCGACAGGCAGGCTGAGCTTGGCGGCGCGCTCCTGAAACTCCGGGTCGTTCAGCGCCTTGGAATAGGCCTCGCGCAGGGCGGCCAGCCGGTCCTCGGGGATACCGGGCGGACCGGCAGTCACGCGGGCAATCGTGCCCTGTGCCTCGATCAGCGAAATCACCTCGCGGGCCTGATCGGTGGTCGCGACGTCGCCAAGCTGCGGCAGATCGGGATCCTCGCCGCCGATCAACGCGACAAAGCGGCCGCGTCCCTCCTTCACGAAGGGCTCATAGCTGGAGCGGAAGGCGACGACGCCCTGAATCTCGCCCCGCATCATGGCGAGCTGGTCGGCATTGCCATCATAGCCGGTGATGATCTCCAGCGGGACGCCGACGGCTTTCTCCAGCATGATGGTCTCGACATAGGAGCCCGAGCCGATGCCATCGGCGCTGAACTTCACCTTTTGCGGCACGGCCATGAGTTGATCCAGCGTCTCGATGCCCGATTTGCCGGACATGATGATCGCGCGCTGGTCCGAGGCGGCCTTGCCGATCCATGACATCTTGCCCAGATCGAACTTGACCCCCTCGGCCCCGGCCAGCTGACTGTAGACGAGGCCGGTGTTGAAGCTGCCGATGGTCAGCCCGTCGGGTTTGGCGGCATAGACGTAATTCGCCCCCAGCACATGTCCCGCGCCCGGCATGTTGCGGATGATAAAGGTCGAGCCGGGCAGGTATCTCTCCATATACTCGGCCACCAGACGGCCATAGGTGTCGAAGCCGCCACCCGGCGCGGTCGCGACCACATAATTCACCGTCTTGCCCTTGAAGAACTCGGCCCCCGTCTGGGCTGTCGCGAGCGTGGGCAGCACTGCAATCGTCGCGGTGGCGACAAGCATGCGCAGCCTGCGCAGAAAGTTCTGCATGGTCGTTCTCCTCCCTGATTCCTGCTTTTGGCCGTCTCATCGGCAAGGATCTTGCCGCCTTCTCCCGCAGGAAGTTCAGTCGGGTTTGCGCCTTATGTCCAAGGCTGAAATCCGCGCCGAGCTATAGCTTTTTGCTGATACCACCCCGCGGTTGCAGGCACCGTGGCGCGGCAAACCGGAGACTTGCGGCGCAGGGGGCACGCCGGGTCTGATCGCGCCGGAGAAGCGCGGCGTTGGGCCGGAGATGCAGGATTTTTCGGTGCGGAATTTGGTTCGCGCGCCGCCGCCACCCCTTACGAGGTGGCGGGGCATCTGTTTCAGGCCCGCATCGCCGAGAGCATCGCGGGCAGGTAGTCATCGCCCGAGGCGATCACCAGAACCGAGGCCGAGGGCCGCATCGCAGCCGCGACAGAGTCGGCCAGCTGCTCGTTCTGCGGCACGACGATCCCCGCGGTCATCACCGCCCGTGACCGGGCGACCTGCCCGATGATCGCAGCCTCGCGCGCACCCTCCGAGGTGGTGGCGACAAGCACCACCAGATCGGCCCCCTCGAGTTCGGCCGAATAAAGCGACCGCGTGCCGTCAATCCCGACAAGGGCCACATCGTTGGGGCTGATATCGGGCTGGCGCGGGGCCAGCGTCAGGAAATGCGCCCCCTTCCAGGGATCCTCGACGATCCCGAGCATCGCCCGGCGCGCGCCTTCGTCCAGCGCGATGATGCGCGATTGCCGCGTCATCGAGTTCGGGTAAGGCACCCGGAAACTCGCTTCGGCAGCCGTCGCAGCCATCGCGCAGGAGTTCAGCAGCGTCGGTCGCGCGAATGTCGGTGTCCCCATCGGGTATTCGACATCGTCATGCATCGCTCACACCGAGGTCTGCTTGACGCCGGGACGCACCGTCAGGTCGTCGCGGCAGGCTTCGACGAAAGGCGCATCCTGCGGCAGGATCTTGGCCACCGAACGCACGCGCTGATGCACCGGATCAATGCCCGGAGGCACGGCGCCCGTCTTCATCATCGCCTGCACCGCCTTGCGCAGCCGGTGACGCGCCATGATGATGCCGTTATCGGTCGAGACGAGGTTCTCTTTCGTCCGGTCGATGATCGGCCCCATGCTTTCCTGAAGCGAGGCGTCCTGCATGGCGATGCCCCAGATGCCCGAATAGCTTTCGCCGCGCTTCTGGGCCTCGCGGTCCATCAGATAGTCATTGTCCTTGTTCTGCAGCGGACGGTAGGTGCCCGGCACATATTTGTTGTGGACCCCCCAGCCCTCTTCCATCGCGGTGCGCTCCTCATCGCTCAGCGCGCGGGTCGGGTGATAGTCATAGCTCCACGCCCAACAGTTGTGATCGTCGATCGGGATCCAGAAATGGCCATGCACCGGATGGTCGCCGCGCGGCGGAACCATGGTGAAGCTGGGCATGACCCAAGGCGTGATGCGCCAGTAATACTGGTTGTCCTCCGCCTGACGGCGGGCGCCGATGAACAGGCCGCCGGGTGCGTCGACGACCTCGAAAACGGGCTTGCGGTCCTGCTGGTTGTATTTATTGCCCTTCGCGCCCTTGAACAGCGGGTCGCCGGCCAGCGAGCCGGAATGCAGGAACGAGACGTGGCTGGAATCGATCCCGCCCTCCATCGCCTGCAGCCAGTTGCATTCCTGCCACCGCTTCGAGGTATAGGTCTGCTCGGCCGGGACGCTGCAGAATTCCCATTCCGGCATCGGCGGGCGATCGTCCTTGTCGCCCATATGGGTCCAGAGCACGTCGCCGATCTTGACCAGCGGATAGCCCTTCAGCTTGATCTTCTCGCAGAAGCCGCTTTCCTCGGGCTCCGAGGGCACGTCGATGCACTGGCCGGTATAGTCGTATTTCCAGCCGTGATAGGGGCAGCGCAGGCCCTCTTCCTCGTTGCGGCCGAACCACAGCGACACGCCGCGATGGGCGCAGAATTCGTCGATCAGGCCATAGCGGCCCTTTGAATCGCGGAATGCGATCAGGCGTTCGCCCAGCAGCTTCACACGCACCGGCGGGCTGTCGTTTTCAGGCAGTTCATTCGCCAGCAACGCCGGGATCCAGTATTTGCGGAACATCTGTCCCATCGGGGCATCGGCCCCGGTCTGGGTCAGCAGATCATTCACTTCCTTGGAAAGCATCGTTCTCCTCCTCCTCTCTGGCGCCCCCGGTTTGCCGGGCGGGCTTGATAACCGACCGCTGTCCAGAGCGGCAATTTTAGTTCTTGTATGCGGAACTTCGTTCGTGTATGCAGAATGTCATAGGAGACGTCAGACGTCAATCCGCGCCAACCCTCAGGGAGTGAGAAAAGGATGAACACCGTAGAGCTTTTGGACCTGATCGCGATCGACGACATCGAATCGGGCGAGGCCGCGAAGGTCGAAGCGGGCGGGTTGACGCTGGCCGTCTTCCGCGTGAACGACGAATTCTACGTTACCGACGACACATGCACCCACGGCCCCGGCTCCCTCTCGGAGGGCGAGCTGGATGGATACGAGATCGAATGCGATTTCCACCAGGGCTGCTTCGACATCCGCACCGGCGAAGTGACCGCCCCGCCCTGCACGATGCCGCTGAGGGTCTATACCACCATCGTGCGCGACGGACGCGTGATGATCGAGGTCTGAGGCCCGATCCCGTCCGAGACCCATTGCCAAACCCGTCTGGCTTGCTAATGTCTGCCAACATGGACCATCGGTCCGTATAAAGGAACAACAATGAGGCCGGAATGGAATGGCGAAACAGCCGTCGCGTCCGGAGGGGAGCATCTATTCTCTGCCTAGCGGTTCTATATAAAGGAACAGCTATCAGAGAAAGGCTATGAGCATGACCGAAGAAAAACCCCGCAGCCTGAATCGCAACCCGCGGCGCGATGCGCAGCGGCTGTCCTCCGTGACGACAGCCATCCATCTGCTGAAGACCTTCTCGGAGCGCGAGCCGGAGCTGGGGATCAGCGAGCTGGCCAAGAGGCTGCATATCGCGAAAAGCACGGTCCATCGCCTTGCCTCGGCCCTTCTGGAAGAGGGGCTTCTGGAGCAGAACCCGGAAAACGGCCGCTATCGGCTGGGGATCGGCCTGTTCTCGCTGGGGACGCTGGTGCGGGGGCGCTTCGACGTGGCCGCCGAGGCCAAGACCCTGCTGCACGACCTGCGCAACCAGACGGGCGAGAATGCGCGGCTGGCGGTGCTGGGCGGCCGGTCGGCGGTCTATATCCACGACTTCGAAAGCCCCGAGCCGGTGCGCCTGCGCTCGGTCACCGGGCAATATCGCGATGCTCATGCGACCGCCGAAGGGGCCTGCATCCTTGCCGGCATGGACGACGCCGCGCTGAACGAATTCCTGCAAGGCCCGCTGGCCGCGCTGACGGCGAACACCATCACCGATCCCGAGGCGCTCATGGAAAAGATCCGCCGCGTCCGCCGCACCGGCTTTGCCGTCGAGGACGAGGAATTCGAACTGGGCGCCCGCTGCATCGCTGCCCCGGTCTATCGCGCCGATGGCCAGATCATTGCCGCCGTCGGGGTCGCAGGCCCTCGCGAGCGGATTCGAAAACGCAACTTCTCCGCCCTGGCAGAGGTGGTGGCCGCATCGGCGCAACGGCTTTCCGAGCGCCTTGGCTATCGCACCGGCCAGAGGCAGAACACCCTCTGAGGAACTCATGCCACGCATCAGCCTGAACGACAGCGACATTGGTTTTGACTGCAAAAGTGACGACACCATCCTGCGCGCCGCTCTGCGCGCGGGGCTGGGCATGTCCTATTCCTGCAATGTCGGCTCCTGCGGAAACTGTCGATTCGAGTTGGTCGAGGGGGACGTGACCCATCTGCGGGTCGACTCGCCCGCCTATACGGACAAGGACCGCAAGCGGAACCGCTGGCTGGGTTGCCAGGCGGTTCCGGGCGGGGATTGCACGATCAAGTTTCGCCAGGATCCCGGCGCGGTCGCCCTCCATCCGCCGCTGAAGCGCGAGGGCACGCTGCTGAGCCGCCGGATGCTGAACCACGACATCGGCGAGTTCGAGATCCGCGTCGACGGCGACCCCACCTTCCTGCCCGGCCAATATGCGCTTCTGGGCGTGGAAGGGGTCGAAGGGCAGCGCGTCTATTCGATGTGCAACCTGCCCGAAGGCGATATCTGGCGCTTCCAGATCAAGCGCGTGCCGGGGGGAGCCGCCACCACGAAGCTGTTCGAATCCATGCAGCCCGGCGACAGGATCACGGTCGACGGCCCCTATGGTCAGGCGCATCTGCGCGAGGACAGCGCGCGCGACATCGTGCTGCTGGCCGGGGGATCGGGGCTCTCGCCCATGGTCTCGATCGCGCGCGGCGCGCTGCAATCCGAGGCGCATCCCGACCGCAAGGTCTATTTCTTCTTCGGCGGCCGCGGCCCGCGCGACATCGAGGCGGCCGCCTTCCTGCAAGAGATCACCGACCCGCGTTTCCACTATATCGGCGCGATCTCGGACGCCGCGCAGGCAGATGGCTGGACCGGGGCACAGGGCTTCATCCACGAAGTCGCCGAGGCGCAGCTGGGCGAGGCGCTGAAGGAGGCCGAGATCTACTTTGCCGGACCGCCCGCAATGGCCGCGGCCATCGGGCAATCCATGGCGGCGCGGGGCGTGGCCCCGGCCCAGATCCATTTCGACGAATTCTACTGAGCCGGGCGGAACGATTTCAGAATGGGCAAGCTTCCCCTTTCGCTGGCGTGCTGGGACTATGACCGGGTCCGTCCCCTGCTGGACGGCACCGTCCATCCCGACGGCATCGACCTGAATTTCCACAATCTCGTGGTCGAAGAAACCTTCTTCCGCATGTTGCGCTATCAGGAATTCGACGCGGCCGAGATGTCGCTGTCGTCCTACCTGATGTCTTTCGAGAAACCGCAGCGCCCCTTCATCGCCATCCCGGTCTTTCCCAGCCGCTTCTTCCGGCATTCCTGCATCTATGTGAACGCGGATTCGGGGATCGAGAAGCCGGCGGACCTGATCGGCAAGCGGGTCGGCTGCCCGGAATACCAGATGACCGCCCCGGTCTGGATTCGCGGCATCCTGGCCGAACATTACGGCGTCCCGGTGGATAGCGTGATCCACGTCACCGGCGGCGAGGAAGCCCCCGGACGGACCGAGAAGCTGCCGCTGGACCTGCCCGCGAATTTCCGCGTCGAGCGGATCGGCGAGGACAAGACCCTGGCCCAGATGCTGCGGACGGGAGAGATCGACGCGCTGGTCACGGCGCGCAAGCCTTCGACCTTCGACGGCAAGCGGGTGCGGCGGCTGTTCGCTGACCATGTCGCCGTGGAAAAGGCCTATTGGCGCGACACGGGGATCTTTCCGATCATGCATACCGTGGTGATCCGGCGCCCGTTCTACGAAAGCAACCGATGGGTGGCCCGGGCGCTGCAGAAGGCCTTCGTCGAGGCGCAGCGCATCTGCTATCAGGGCCTGCGCGAAACCGCGGCGCTGAAGGGCATGCTGCCCTGGTTCAACGCCCATGCCGAGGAAGCGTTCGATCTGATGGGGCCGGATTTCTGGCCCTATGGGCTGGAGGCGAACCGCCAGACCATCGAAACCTTCCTGCGCTATCACCGCGAACAGGGGCTCAGCCGCAACGGCGGCGACGCAACGGCGGTCTTTGCCCCTGAAACCCTTGAGGAATTCGTCATCTGACAGCCGCAGCACGCGGCCGTCCACCGGGATGGAGGAGGATACCATGCCCAGCACCGTTATCGACGGGATCGAAACCAATTACGAAGTCATCGGCGAAGGCGCCCCGATCCTGATGTTCGCGCCCGGCGGCTTCGACGCCAGCCTCGACAAATGGTCGAACCTTGGCATCTACGCCAAGATCAAGCTGCTGGACCACCTGCCGCAGCGCTACAAATGCATCGTGTTCGACCGCCGCGAGACCGGGAAGTCCGGTGGCCGCGTCGAGCGGATCGGGTGGGAGCAATATGTCGCGCAGGGCGCGGGCCTGCTCGACCATCTGGGAATCGAAAAGGCGCATCTGATGGGCGGCTGCATGGGCTGCTGCCCGGTCGCGGCCTTTGCCACCCGCCATCCCGACCGCGTGCTCAGCATGGTGCAATACTGGCCGGTGGGCGGGGCGCAGTTCCGCATGAACGGACATCGCCGCTTTGCCATCCATCTGGCCGAGGTGGAGCGAGGCGGATTGCAGGGAATCGTCGATCTGGCGCTGTCCACCAGCGACGGATTCGGCAAGGATCCGCGTCCCGGTCCCTGGGCGCCGGTGCTGCGCCGCGACCCGGCCTTCCGCGAATCGTTCCTCGCGCAGGATCTTGCACGCTACAAGCTGATCGTCGGCAGCCTTGCCCGCGTGCTGATCGACCGCGACAGCGTTCCGGGATTCGAGCCCGAGGATCTGATGCAGCTGGATATTCCGACGCTGATCATCCCCGGCCGCGACAATGCCCATTCGCTTTCCGCCGCGCGCTTCATCGAGGAATGCTCGAAGCGGGTGGAGTTCTGGGACGTCACCCCCGACGAACAGACCGAGGAAACGGCGCCGGCCCGCATCCTGCAATTCCTCGATTCGGTCGCGGCCTGAGGCGGCCGAGGGGGCTGCCGCTCAGCAGCAGCCCTCTCCCTCATCAATGAGGCCCGGCAACAGCCAGCGGGGCGGCAGGTCATCCTCGGTGACCTCCGCCACCGGCTTGAAGATGCGGATGCGATAGGGCTGCCCCGCCTCGTCCCAGAAGGCGATGGCGGTTTCGACCGGGGGACAACCCGGCGTCTGGCAGCTCAGCTCGGCCACCACCATGACAACCGTTTCGGCAAGGGCGAAACGCTCGCGCACCATCGCCTCGACCTGGGCGGCGGCGATTGCGCCTGCGCCGGGCCTTCGCATTTTCAGAGCCATGATTCCCCTTTCATTCCTGCGCATCACATAACACAGTTCCTTTATGCGGACCAATGTTCTTGTCAGCGGATCATTTGAGTGCTAGCGTCCAGGCGCATCCAAGGGAGAACACGTCTTGACCGAAACCGTACTCGCCGCCGTTCGCACCGGGGCCTCGAAAATTGAACTCCGTGAATTCCCGATGCCCGACATCCCCGATGACGGCGCGCTTCTGAAAGTCGAAGTCGCCGGGATCTGCGGCACGGACGTCAAATTCTACAGCAAGCCCCCGATCACCGACCCGGTCATCATGGGCCATGAAAACATCGGCACCATCGCCAAGGCCGGAAAGACCTTCCTGGAACGCAAGGGCGTGAAAGAGGGCGATCGGGTCTTCGTCGAACACTATGTACCCTGCTTCCAGTGCGAGTGGTGCCACAAGGGCGAATACCGGCTGTGCAACGCCACCGACTGGCGCAAGAACCCGAACGGGTTGCGCTATGGCTACACCTCGGCCAACCGCGCCCCGCATCTGTGGGGCGGCTTCGCGCAATACATGTACCTGCCCTGGAACGCCGTTCTGCACAAAGTCCCCGATCACGTCTCATCGGAACTCGCGGGCATCGTCACGCCGATGTCGAACGGCATCCAATGGGCGCTTCTCGACTGCCAGGTCGGCTATAACACCACCGTGCTGATCCAGGGTCCGGGCCAGCAAGGCCTGTCGCAGGTCGTGGCCTGCAAGCAGGCGGGCGCCGCGCTGATCATCGTTACCGGCACCGGCAAGGACAAGGCCCGGCTTGAGGCGGCCAAGCGCCTTGGCGCCGATTACGTCATCAACGTCACCGAAGAGGATCCGCTCGCCCGGATCATGGAGATCACCGCAAATCAGGGCGTCGATGTGGCGCTGGATTGCACCGCGGGCGCCGGAACCATCCCGATCCTGCTGGGGATCGAGGCGCTGAAGCGCAAGGGCGGCACGCTGCTGATCCAGGGCGAGATGAGCGATTTCCCGAACTTCCCGATCGCCAAGATCGCCAACAAATACATCACCATCAAGGCCGCGCGCGGCCATAACCACCTGTCCTGCGAGCTGGCGATGCAGCAATTGGCCTCGACCCGCTTCCCGCTGGACATCATCACCACGCACCGCTTCGGCCTCAACGACACCGACAAGGCCATCAAGGCCGTCGGCGGGGCCGAGGACGTGATCCACGTCTCGCTTCTGCCCTGGGAGTGAGCATGACCCGGCCCGCCCTGCCCGTCCTGATCGTGACCGGCTGCCTTGGTGCAGGCAAGACCACGCTGGTCAACCATCTGCTGCGGGCCGGTCACGGCCTGCGGCTGGCGGTGATCGTGAACGAGTTCGGGGCGGCCGGCATCGACGGCGAGTTGATCGACAGCGGCGAGGAAGAGCTGTTCGAGATGAACAACGGCTGCATCTGCTGCAGCGTGCGGGGCGATCTGATCCGCACGCTGCACGGGCTGCTGCCGCGTCTGGACGGTTTCGACGGGGTCGTGGTCGAGACCACCGGCCTTGCCGATCCCGGCCCGGTGGCGCAGACCTTCCTGATCGACGACGTGCTGCGCGCGCGTATGATGCTGACCAGCATCGCCACGGTGATCGACGCGCGCCACGCGCCCGGCCAGATCTCCGCCGAGCCGACGCCCGGCCCCGAGGCGCGCGCGCAGATCGCCTTCGCCGATCAGATCGTGCTGAACAAGACCGATCTGGTCGCCCCCGCCGATCTGGAACAGGTCGAGGCCCTGCTGAGCGGCATCAACCCGCAGGCCGAACTGATCCGGGCCGAGCGTGGAAAGGTCGATCCCCAGCGCCTGTTGCGCCGGGGCGGCTTCGATCTGGAACGGATCGAGGAATTGCTGCAATCCATGGCGGCGCCCAAGGAATGCGGGCCGGATTGCGGCCATGATCACCATCATCACCACCACCACGACCATCATCATCACGACGATATCGGCACGGTGCTGGTCGAAAGCGCGGCGCCGATGGATGCCGGGCTGATCAGCGACTGGCTGGCCGCCCATCTTGCGCAGAACGGCCGCGACATCCTGCGGGTCAAGGGCATCGTCCATGCCAAGGACGAGCCGCGCAAGCTGGTCTTTCACGCAGTCCACATGCTGCTGGAGGGCGATTTCCTGGGCCCCTGGCCCGAGGGCGAGGCCCCTCTCAGCCGTATCGTCTTCATCGGCCGCCATCTGGATGCAGCGGCGCTGCAAACCGCCTTCGACGCCTGCGCGGCGGCTGCCTGATCCCATAACCCGCCGTCAAAAGGCATTCTACCGGAGGAAATTCATGAACGTCGTTGTGCAGAACATCGACCGCACCGATGCCGACACCGTGGCCGGACTTGGCAGACTGGGCGTCGCCACCATCCACGAGGCACAAGGCCGCAAGGGCCTGATGGCGCCGCAGATCCGCCCGATCCAGCAGGGCACGCGCATTTCCGGCACCGCCGTCACCGTCTGGGTCCCGCCTTGCGACAACTGGATGATCCATGTCGCGATCGAGCAATGCCAGCCCGGCGACATCATGGTGGTCGCCCCGACCTCCTATTCCGATGCGGGCTATTTCGGCGACCTGCTGGCGACGCTCTTCAAGGCGCGAGGCGTCCGGGCGCTGATCATCGACGCCGGCGTGCGCGACGTGGCCGAGTTGAAGGAGATGGGCTTCCCCGTCTGGTCCAAATGCATCTCGGCGCAGGGCACGGTGAAAGAGGTTCTGGGCTCGGTCAACGTTCCGGTGGTCTGCGGCGGCCAGATCGTGAATCCCGGCGACACGATCATCGCCGATGATGACGGCGTGGTCGTGGTCGCGCGCGGGGAAGCAACCGACGTTCTGTCGAAATCCCTTGCCCGCGAAGAGCGTGAGGCCGGGATCCGCGCCCGCTATGCCAAGGGCGAGCTGGGCCTCGACATGAACAACATGCGCCCGGCCCTCGCGGCCAAGGGCCTGAAATACATCTGAGGCGGAGGGTTCCATGATCATCGACTGCCACGGGCATTACACCACCGCGCCGCGCCAGCTTCAGGACTATCGCGACGCGCAGCTTGCCGCCTTCGCATCCGGCGGCACGCCTCCAGTCCTCGCCGCGATCAGCGACGACGAGATCCGCGAGAGCATCGAACAGAACCAGCTGCGCGCCCTGCGCGCGCGTGGCGCGGACATGACGATCTTTTCGCCCAAGGCCAGCGCCATGGCCCATCACGAGGGCGACGAGGCCGTCTCGAAGGTCTGGACGCGGATCAACAACGACCTGATCCACCGGGTCGTGACGCTGTTCCCCGAGAATTTCTTCGGCGTCTGCCAGTTGCCGCAATCGGTCGGCGTGCCGATCAAGAACTCGGTCGAGGAGCTTGAGCGCTGCGTCACCGAACTGGGCTTCGTCGGCTGCAACCTGAACCCCGACCCCTCGGGCGGGCACTGGTCTGCGCCGCCGCTGACCGACCGGGCATGGTATCCGTTCTTCGAGAAACTGGTCGAACTGAACGTTCCGGCGATGATCCATGTCTCGGGTTCGTGCAATCCGAACTTCCATGCCACCGGCGCGCATTACATCAATGCCGACACCACCGCCTTCATGCAGTTCCTGCAGGGCGACCTGTTCCGTGACTTCCCCGATCTGAAGCTGATCATCCCGCATGGCGGCGGCGCGGTGCCCTATCACTGGGGCCGCTATCGGGGCCTCGCCGACATGCTGGGGCGTCCGCATCCGAACCAGCACATCATGAAGAACGTCTGGTTCGACACCTGCGTCTATCACCAGCCGGGGATCGACCTGCTGTTCCGGGTGATCGAGGTGGAGAATATCCTGTTTGCGTCCGAGATGTTCGGCGCGGTCAAGGGCGTGGACCCGGAAACCGGCCATAATTTCGACGATACCAAGCGCTATGTGGACGCGCTGCCGCTGTCGGAGGCTGATCGCGCCAAGGTGTTCGAGGGCAATGCCCGCCGCGCCTATCCGCGGCTGGACGCACAGTTGAAAGCCCGCGGGCTGTGACAACAAAAACCCCCGCCAAGGCGGGGGTTTTTCCGTTCGGAGCGGTAGTGTTCAGGCAAACAGCAGCGACTTGATGACCACCGGCACCACGCCGGGCGGCTCCATCAGGCTGCCCACGTCCACGAAGTCCAGATCGCGCAATTGCACACCGTCGAGACAGACGAGACTGCCGGGGAAATTCAACTCGCGGTCGAGGATGCGGCCGATGCTCAGACCCACATCCCCCTCGATCACCACCACCAGCAGCGCCTCGCGCCGACCGTCCACCGTGGAGGCGAGCTGGATCGCCTCGGCCATGGCGCGCAGTCGGGAATATTCGGGCAGGCCCGTCCAGTCGAAGGCCAGCGCCACGGGTGCCGCCAGATCGACATCGCGCATCGCGGCCTGATTGCGGAAGGCCGCCGCAATCGCCTCGGGGTCAATCTCCTCGGGCAATTGCTGGCCCAGATGGACCACCGGCAGGTTGCGCGCGGGCAGGACATCGGGATCGGTCAGATGCAGGGTCTTGCCGCTGACCTGAACCGTGAATTGCGATGCACCGATCACCGTGGCGCGGATGCGCTGGCCGGCATCCACCACGGTCAGCGCGGGTTCCTGCCGGATCTGGTCCACGACCTCGCCCGCCAGCATCCGGGCGACATCGCCGAAATCATGGCTTTCATAGCCGAAGATATATTCCGACACCCCGCCCGAAAAGCTGATGAATTGCGGCTCCTCGACCCGGTTCAGCGGTTCGGTCAGCAAAAGCGACTGGCCAAGCGCATCGAGCGGCCGGCCCGCGATCTGGTCCATGACCAGTTGCGCCATCCGGTGGACGATCCGGTTGCGCGTGTCGGGGTCGGCGATCGTCTCGGGCGTTGCGTCGATGCCCAGCGACTGCGCGACCTGCCGCGCGGGATCGTCGATCCGGGTCCAGCGCCCGCTGTCGTCCATCGCCATCAGCCGCCCGCCCACGGCAAAGGCCGCGACGCTGAGGATCTCGCCGTCGCGGACCAGTGCCAGCTTGGTCGTGCCGCCGCCGATATCGACATGGAGGCCACAAGCCCCGCGCTTGACCGAAAGCGCCGTCGCCCCCGAGCCATAGGCGGCAAGAATGCTCTCCAGCTTGTGCCCCGCTGTCGCGCAGACGAACTTGCCCGATTCCTGGGCGAAGATCTCGTCGATTGCGCGGGCGTTCGTGCGCTTGATCGCCTCGCCCGTCAGGATGACCGCGCCGCTATCGACGTCGCTGCGACGGAAACCGGCATCCTCATAGCAATGGGCGAAGAAATGGCGCAGTTCATGCGCGTCTATGGTGCCGTCGGGGCGGAAGGGCGTCAGCATGATCGGGCTGCGCCAGACGATGCGCCGCTCGACCACCACGAAGCGGCTGGACAGCTCGTGCTGCTGACGGCGCAGGATGACGCGGGCGAACAGCAGATGCGTGGTCGAACTGCCGATGTCGATGCCCACGGTCAGCAGGTCGACGGTCTCCTGCTCCCAGATCGCCTGGGCGATGGCAAGCTGCGTCGCATCGTCCAGCGCCGCCTCGTGCTCGTGGTCGAAATCCAGATCGTGCATGACTCATTCTCCCAAGGCTAGCCGGGCCGCGCAAGGCGGCCCCGCCGGTGTCAGACCGCCGGACCGATCGAGGCCGGAACCTTGATCACGCCGGTCAGTTCCTCTTGCGGAATGGCAAGGATCGCCGCCTCGTCGAACACGTCGCCCATTTCCGAGGGTACGCCGGTCCTCTGCAACTCCTCAAGGAATTTGCGATGGATACGGGGATCCTGATCCTCGTATTCGATCTGCCGCCCGCCCTTCTTGACCGATTGCGCCCCGCCGCCCTCGGCGCTTTTGCGGCGCAGGGCGATGAAGGGATAGCGGCGGCTGCCGAGCGAGCAGGCGAAATAGCGCGCCGGCTGGTCGCAGGTATTGAAGTGCTGGTGATACATCCAGAAGGGCGGCGTATACATGAAGCCGTGTTCCCACGGGATTTCCACGAATTCGCTGTCGCCTTCATACCACAGCAGCGAATAGCCCGTCCCGTCGATCGCATGGACATGGGTGCCGGCGGCGTGCCGATGCGCCTTTTTGTAGCGGCCCTTCGGCATCTGCGAGACATGGGCATGGACCGTGCCATCGGCCAGCGAGAAATTCACGTTGGTCGACCCCTTGCCCCGGCCCTCGAAGGCATAGAGCCGCACCTTCGACAGGTCGTTGACGAAATTCGTCTCCCAGATGTTTTGCACCTTGGAAAGCGAATCCTTGCCATAGGTATAGAGGTTGCCGCCGCCCTCGAAATGGTTCGGATCGCCCACCCGGTCGGAAAACTCGCAGGGGTTTTCAAAGACGAAGCTGGTATTGTGGAACAGGTTCAGCACCAAGGGCGCGTCATTCGTCACCGACAGGCGCACCGGCTCGGACCCCGAAGCGTTCAGGATCTGATACTTGCAGTTCAGCGGAATGGCGAACAGCGCCTTGGGGCCCCATTCGAAGATCCGCGTCTCGCCGCCCGGCAGCCAGACGATGGTTGAGCCATGCCCCGCCAGCACGAAGAAGAACGCCTCATAGATGTGCTGCACCGGGCGGGTCTTTTTGCCCGGATCGACCTCCAGCACATAATTGGCCATGAAATCGCCCATGCCATGCGTATGCGCAAAGCACCCCTTGGCGTCATAGCGGTCCCAGGGCTTGGTCTCGAGGTTCAGAAGCTGGTGGCCGAAATCCAGATGGATCGGAATACCCTCGCCCTCGGCCCAGGATTTGTAGGGATCAAGCAGGAATTTCCGATGCTCGGGATCGGGGACGGCGACGGGATCGTCGGCTTGCAATGCGGTGCTCATTTCAGGCTCCGGTGGATCAGAGGGACAGGAACAGTTCTTCGGGGGCGTAACGCCGGGGCGTGATCTGCTGGCGCGCGGAATGGTCCAGCAAAAGCTGGATCGAGGCGTGGTTGGCCGCAAGACCGTATTCGGGCGGCGCCTCGGCCCCGTCCTCGGCCACGGCGATTTCGCGGGCGCGGGTGAACAGCTCCATCAGCTCGGCCGCGAGCCAGGGATGCGCCTCATGCAGCTCGGTCCGCAGGGTCAGGCCGTGGTTGATCGGGAACAGTCCCGTTTCCTCTACCCATGCCCGACCTACCGCCTCAGCATTCTCGATGACGGGACGGATGGCGGCGGGATCGACCACACGCTCGCCCATGATGGCCGAGAACTCGCCCTCCATCATCAGATCGCGCAGCGCGGGCTTGGGCGGATAGCGTCGGGTATTGGCCGGATCGACATATTCCGACAGATGCGAATCCTCCATCGTGCCCCAGAGGATGCTGTCCAGATCGACGCCATAGGCGCTTTCCAGCACGCCCCGCACCCAGACGCCCGAGGTCTGGCCATAGGCCCGCACCCCGACCGTGGTGCCTTCAAGATCCTTGGGACCGCGAATGGCGCTGTCGGTCTTGCAGACAAGATTGGTATGCGGCAGGCGCGACCACAGCGGAATCGCAAGGCCTGTCAGCGGCTTTTCGAAGTGATGGGCCATCAGATGCGTGACGACCGCCATTTCCGACAGGTCAAGTTCGCCGCCGCGCACCATCAGGCGGAATGCCTTGGGCAGTGGCTCGAAGTCCTGAAAGTCAAATTCCAGACGGTCGGACGCAACCCGCCCATCCCGCAGAGGTGCGACATGGGCATGATTGCCCAAGGCGGTTCGCAGAACCAGCTTTTCCCCCATCAAAGGCCCCTCCTCAGCAGGCCATGTGCGCTATGTGCATTTTCTCGCACCATCAACACATTGATTTTTATTGTTATTAATTCCGTAAGTTTCTTTATACGGAACGTTGTTCCTGTATAATACTCGATTTTGACCCTCGGTCAACCGCACCCTCGGGGCGGGCTAGCGCAGCAGCGACAGATAGAGCGCGGTCAGGCCCGCGGCGATGAAGGGCAGCGGGATCGAGGCCAGAAAGCGGATTGCGGTGAAACGCAGGCCCATCAGCGGCACCTCGAAAGTCAGGACGCGGTGGATCGCAAAGACCGACCATGCCGTCAGGAAGGTGATGATCTGCACGGTGCCTGCGCCCGCATGGCTCAGCACGACCACCAGCGGGAACGAGATCACCGGCCCCGCCGGGATGACACTGCCCACCAGCATTGCCAGCGCCACCCCGGAAAAGCCGGAATCCGGGCCGATATAGGTCGCAATGGGCACCGACTCGAGCAACCGGGCGGCGAAGCCCGCCGTCATGATCGCCACGGCGATGCGCGGCAAAAGCCCCAGTGACCGCCATCCCGCCCCCTTGGCGACCGCGGCGAAAGCCGCCGCCCCGTCCCGCCGCCACAGCAAATAGCCGAGAATTGCCGCCAGCAGCCAGAGCGCCGCCAATACCATGTTCAGCCCTCCGACCCGTCGGGATATGCCGGCGATGGCGGTGGCATGAACCGCATGAGAAGGCCCGCGATCACCCCCAGCGGCAGCGACACCAGAAAGCGCAGGGCGGCGAACTCGACGCCCATCAACGGCACTTCCCACAGGAACACGCGCTGGAGACCCAGCGTGCTCCAGGCAGTGACATAGGCCACCAGCGCCGGGGCGCCGGTGCCGCAATCGCGCATCATGGTGACGATGGGGAAGGAGGTCATCGGCCCGCCCGGCGTGACCGCCCCCGCCACGGTGGCGACGGCAAGACCCTTGACGCCGCTTTCCTCGCCCATCATCCGGGCGAAGAAACCGGGAGGCAGCAGGGCCTGGACGAAGCCCGCAATCAACATCGCCGCGCCCAGACGCGGCAGGACGAAGCCGATCAGATCCAGATCGCTTTCGAGCGAGTCCAGAAAGACATCGGGGCCGAACAGCAGATAGCAGCCCAGCCCGGTCCCGACCGCCATCAGGGTGAAGACAATCAAGGCCCAGTCCAGTTTCATCGCCGCCCCTTCCCCGCCCTACGGATTGTCCAGCGCCGTCCTTCCCAATCCCTGATCAGGGAAGATCAGCGACTTCACCACCACCGGCACTGCGCCGGAGGTCTCAAGGATCGCGCCGATGTCGATAAAGTCGAACTCGTCAAGCTCGATTCCGTCGATCGAGGCGACCTGCTTCAGGCCCAGCGTCTCGACGCAATGCATCCCGACAAGGCCGCCGATATCGGTATTGGCAACCAGGATCACCGGATGACCCTTTTCCAGATGCGCCGACAGGCCCATCTGCACGCCCCGGCAGAACCCGTCCAGCCGGTGATAGGTCGCCGAGCCCGCCCAGTCATAGAATAGCGCGACCGGGCTGTCGCCCCCGTCCAGATCCAGACGCAGCAGCGCGGCGCGCACGGCGGCGGCAATCTCCTCGGGGTCGATTTCCGGGCCCAGCTTGATGTCGGGCTTGATCACCGGGACATTGCGCATCGGCAGCAGGTTGATCGGCTCGACAAAGATCGTCGAGCCACTGACCTGCACCGTGTATTGCGACGCCCCGACGACCGTGGCGCGAATGCCCTGCTCGGGCTCGTCGATCTTGACCGGAAGCGCCGCAAGACGCCTGTGCAGCTCTTCGGCCAGCAGATGGCCAAGATCTCCGTATGTGCCACTGGCGCGGCCATAGAAGAACTCGGACACCCCGCCCGAAATGGTGATCACATCGGGTTGCAGACCGGAAGGCAGCGCGGGCAGACGATGCAGCGCCCCCGTATTCGCGCCACCGGCCACGGCATCCATCAGCGCGTCGACCAGCTTCTTCACGATCAGCCGCGCGTCGGCCTCGGTCAGATCGCGGCCAAGTGCGACCTCGATCCCGGCTTGCCCCGCGAAGTGCTTCCCGGCTTCCTCGATGCGGACCAACCGGCCTGCCGCGTCGGTCGCCAGAACCCGCGCGCCCACGTCCAGCGCGGTGACATGGCGCACCGCGCCCCCTTCGCAATAGGCGAGTTTCGAGGTGCCGCCACCGATGTCGATGTTCAGCACTTTCTGCCCGCCCTCGCGCGAGGAACGCGTCACCGCCCCCGAGCCAAAGGCCGCAAGCGTGGTTTCCAGCCCGTCGCCGGCACTGACCACCACGAACTTGCCGCCCTGCGCCGCGAACAGCTCGCCAATGGCGCGCGCATTGCGCCGCCGCACCGCAACCCCGGTCAGGATCAGCGCCCCGGTATCGATCTGGTCGGGCTGCAATCCCGCCTGCGCATATTGCGCCGCGATGAATTCGCCCAGGGCTTCTGCATCAATGTCGTCATCGGCGCTGTAGGGCGTCAACAACACGCTCGATTCATGCAGAAGCGTCCGTTCCACCACCATATAGCGGGTATCCAGACGCTCCAGCACGATCTTCGAGAATACCAGATGCGAGGTCGCCGAGCCGATGTCGATGCCAACGCTGGTCAGCTCGATCTCGTCCTCGGCCTCCATGCTGCGGCCGATATTCGAGAAGAATATCCGGCCGCCCTGCTCTTCGGTTGCGAGGTCCGACATGCCTCAGACGACCGTGGACTTCTTCGTGGTGGTGTCCTCGGGCTTTTCATACCACTCGGGCTTCATCCGCAGATCCACGCCGTTGCGCTGAAGATGCGCCTCGTATTCCTTGCGGATATAGGGGTCTTCCATCCAGTAGGGGATGGCGGTGCCGCCCTCGTTCACGTCGATCGCGGTATAGTCGGTATGCTTCTGCCCCGGCGCACCCGGATCGCGGCCCGGGTTGTGGGGACCGAACCAGGCCATCAGGCGGAATGGCTCTTTCGAGACCGAGAAATGCTGGTGATACCACTGCGCGCCACCCGGCGCTGCGGTGACCATGCCGAACTTGCCATAGTCCAGACGGCGCACCTTGTCGGCATGGCCGTCTTTCCACGGGTTCACGCCATATTTCTCGGGCCAGGTATAAGTATAGCCCTCGCCCTGCAGGCAGATCAGGATCGCGGCCGAGGTATGGGCATGCGCCTTGGAATAGCGGCCGTTCTCGTGCTGGCCGAACCAGAAATAGAAGCTGTTATTGGTCATGAACGGCTCGACCCGGCGATAGCCCGGCGAGCGGCGGTTATCCAGCGGCAGGTCGCAATGGACCGCGTCCGGGATGAAGTTCGTGCGGCGCATCGCCAGACCGCGGACGGGATCGGGCTCGATCTCTTCGCGATACTTGTAGAAGTTCTCGTCGGACGAGAAACGATCATGGAACACGAAGGAGTTCTTGAAGACCGCGTCGAAGTTCTGCAGCGCGTTGATCACCACCGGCGCGGTGGTCCCGCCCAGAAGCAGCGCCGGGCTGTTCGTCGCGTTCACGATCCGGTGCATGGCGTTGAGCGGGATCGAGAACATCGAACCTTCCTGCCATTCGAACTCGTGCTTCTTGTCCTCTTCGCCGTCCAGCCACACCTCGGTCGAACCCCGGCCCTCGACCACGATGTAGATTTCCTCATACATGTGCTTCTCGGGATTGAGCGCGCCCGCGGCCGGAACCTCGACCAGATGGCAGCCCCATTTGGTTTCCGTGCCGTAAAGCTGGATATAGGTGCCGCGCCCGCCGGTGCGCGCCCAGGGCTTCAGCGGCAGGTTCTTGACGTCCGAGATGCCCAGATCGCGGAAGACCGGAATACCCTCTTCCTCCATGAAGAGATCGTAGGGCGTGGGCTGTTTCTGGAACTCGCCGAAACCCGCCTTGCGGTTTCCCGCAGGCTCATGCCAATGCGCTCCATGTTTGGGATCGTCGTGCATCGCGCGCTCCTCCAGTCGCTCTGCGAGCCTTGCATCGAGCAAGGCTAAGGGTTGTTCTTTTATGCGGAATAGTGTTCCTATATCGAACATAGCCCTGTTTTCAGAGGAACGCAACATGCCACACACATGCGCCCGCCCGGGACTGCCTGCGGATTGGACAATCCTTGCAATTCCGCTGAATTGCCGCGAATCTGTATGCAGCAAGACCGTTCTGGCAAGGCCCGCCAAGGGCAGGCAGGCCAGCAGAACGCGTGAGGCATGAGATGAAGCTAAGGCAGCTTAGATTCTTCGTCAAAGTCGTCGAAACCGGCAACATCACCCGCGCGGCCGATCAACTGAACGTGGCTCAGACCGCGATCGGGGTGCAGATGCGCAACCTTGAGGAGGATCTGCGCGTCAAGCTGCTTGAACGCCATTCGCGGGGCGTCAGGCCCACCCTTGCGGGGACGCAGCTTTATGAGCGCGCGGTGCAGATCCTGCGCCAGATCGAGGAGACGCAGCGCGAGATTCGCGCCTTCGCCAGCGAGAAATCCCCGATCCGGTTCGGAGCCACGCCCAGCGTCCTGAAGATGATCGGGGCCGATCTGATCGTCGTCGCGCGCGAGGTCATGCCCGAAGTCGAGCTGCATGTGATCGAGGAGCTCAGCTTCCTGCTGGTCGATGCACTGAACCGGGGCGATCTGGATTTCGCCCTCGTCTACGACATTCAGGAAACGCCGGGGCTGCGCCGGATCCCGCTATTGCAAGAAGATCTGCTGCATATCTCCGGGCCGGGATTCGGCGAGAAATACGGATTCGGCGAAGAGATCACGCTGAAAAACGCGCTGTCGGGCGATCTGGCGCTGGTCTCGGAACGGGATGTCATCTGGCAGATGGTCTATGACGCCGCCGCCCATCTCTCGATGGAGGTGAACACCAGCTATCGCGTGCAATCGATGCAGGGCATCAAGACCCTGATCCAGCACGGCATCGCGCAAAGCATCATGCCTTACGGCATCGTCGCCGATCAGATCCGCGCCGGAGAGCTGGAGGGACGGCGCCTGATCCGCCCACCCCTCAGCCTGACGCTGTTTCTGGCCTATTCGGAGCAGCGCCACCGCCCGGAAGATGTCGAGCAGATGCAAGTCTTCGTCGAACGGATCATCGGGCTGCTGGCCCACAGGATCGGGCCCTATGCCCATCTGGTGATCTGACCTAGTTCAGCGCGACCAGGATCACCCCCAGCATCGTCACGGCCCCGGCCAGTTGCGTCTGCCAGCCGGGACGGCTTTCGGTGCGGAAGATCACCACCGACAGGAAGGTCGCGATGAAGATCTCGGTCGAGGCGATCATGGTGATCACCGAGATCCGCTCATAGAGCAGCGCCACGAACAGCAGGATCTGGCCCAGCGACATGAAGACCGAGGCCATCACCACCCAACGGTCGAGATTGCGGAACACCCCAAGCACGATTGCGCGCTGACGGGACGAGACGAGCGCCGCCGCCAGCATGAAGACCAGCCCCGCCGCCGCGCTGATCAGCGTGCCGAAGGCGGGAGCGGGCAGGTCGGCCAGTCCCAGTTTGCGGGCGACATAGGCCCCGGCATAGGCAAGCGCCGCCGCCACCCCCCAGAGATAGGCCGTCGGGGCGGGAATCGACTGCGCGGTGCCCCGTCTTGCGCCGTCGCGGATCAGCAGCGCGAAGCCGGACGCGATCACCGCCATCCCCAGCCAGCCGAGCTGAGAGATCGGCTCGGACAGGAACAGCGCGGCGGCCGCGACCGAGAAGAACGGATTGAGCCGCTTCATCGCCGAAGCCCGGGTCGGGCCAAGGCTCTGGATCGAGGTGAAGACGAATTTTCGCCCCAGAACCATGGCGCAGACCCCGGCAAAGACGAACCACGAAAAACCGGACCACCAATGCGCGTGATCGGCGGCCTGTCCCGCCGTCTGCTCTTGCGCCATCCACAGCAGGGCCGAAAAGACCAGCGTGATCAGGACCGAGAAGAAGACGCCGCGATCCCCCTCGCGCACTTCGGAGCGCGCGACAAAGACCACCGAGAAGGCAAAGCAAATCGCCGACAACAGGGCAAGGCATTGCCCCAGGACAGCCTGATCCATGTGATTTTCCGATCCTTGGCGGCCCGCAGGTCTCAATATTCAAGGCCTGCCGGGCGATGGTCCCGCCAGTCCGGGACCGCGACCGAATAACCGGCCCGCGACACCAGATCAAGACACGTGCCACGATCCGCGATTTCCCCTCAACGGGGTTGAGGCGAGGATGCCTTTCATCCAGGCGAAGGCCAGGACATCTTTCAATATATTGTAGATCAATGTTTTATCTCCTTCGACGGCCCCGCCTCCCTCGCCAGAAGCTGACCGGAGGAACGGGTTTTTCTCGTCTTGGCATCTCGCAAAATTTTTTCATTTTTGGAACATCGTTCCTTATTACGGAACATATTGACAGGCACGCAGCCCCGCCGTTAGGGTGTATGAAGAAACGGATCGTTTATCATACTTCAGGACAGCTTCATGCGCAGACTGATCGTGCCTTTCGCCCTTTCCGCATCAGTCCTTGGACTTGCGCAGGCCTTGGCCCAGGAACAGACGCCGCCCCCGCTTGTCTTGGCCGTGGGCGGAGAGCCGGAGACCGGGTTCGATCCGATTCAGGGCTGGGGCCGCTATGGCAATCCGCTGTTTCAGGCGACGCTGCTGAAGCTCGACAGCAACCTGAACCTCGTGGGGGATCTGGCGACCGAATGGGCGCTGTCCGAAGACCGCCTGACCTGGACCGTCACATTGCGGCAGGACGCGAAATTCTCGGACGGGACGCCCCTCACGGCCGAGGACGTGGTCTTTACCTTCAACACGGCCCGTGATGCGGGTGGTCTCGCCGACCTCAAGATCCTGCGCGAGGCGCGCGCCATCGCGCCGGACAAGGTGGAGCTTGAGCTGACGAAGCCGCAGATCACCTTCACCGCACATCTGACCGCGTTGGGAATCGTGCCGAAATCGGGCTATGGCGCGGATTACGCACGCCACCCCGTCGGGGCCGGCCCGTTCCAGATGGTCGAATGGCGCGAGGGTGAGCAACTGATCCTTGCCCCCAATCCCTATTGGCATGGCGGCAAGATCCCGTTTCCGCGCATCACCCTCGTCTTCGGTGACGAGGCGACCAACCTTGCCATGGGCCGCACCGGCGCGGCGCAGGTGGTGTCGGTTCCGCCGAGCGAGGCCGACGCCGCCCCGCAGGGCATGCGCCTGCTGCATGTCGACACAGTCGACAACCGCGGCGTGATGTTCCCCATGGTTCCCGCCGGCCAGTCCACCGCGGATGGCCTGCCCCTTGGCAATGACGTGACCTCGGACAAGGTGATTCGCGTGGCGATCAATCAGGCGCTCGATCGCGACGCGCTGGTGGCGCTGGCAATGAATGGCCATGGTTCGCCGGCGAGGGGGCCGGTGGACAACCTGCCCTGGGACAATCCCGAGGCCGACATCCCGGGCAACAACCTCGACGCGGCGCGGGCCACCCTCGAAGCGGGGGGCTGGATCGACACCAACGGCGATGGCATCCGCGAAAAGGATGGGCGCGAAGCGAAGTTCGACCTCATCTACTTCGCAGGGGATTCACTGCGGCAGGCATTGTCGCTGGGCGTTGCCGAACAGGTGAAGCCCCTTGGAATCGCCATCAAACCGGCCGGCAAGGGCCGCGAGGAGGTGAATGTGCTGAAGCACTCCAATGCGGTGCTTTATGGTTGGGGCGCGCATGATCCGTCGGAGATATACAATCTCTATCATTCCAGCTTCGCGGGCGTGGATTCCTACAATGCAGGTTTCTACGCCAATTCCGCCGTCGATGCCCATTTCGACGCGGCACAGCGTGCGCCGGACTTCGAGGCATCGCTGGCAGAATGGAAAGCCGCGCAATGGGATGGCACTACCGGCTTCGGCTCGCGCGGGGATGCCGCCTGGGCCTGGCTCATCAACCTCGACCATTCCTACTGGGTCAGCGATTGCCTGGACATCGGCCCGGTTCAGATCGAGCCGCATGGCCACGGCTATCCGATCACCCAAGGTCTCCAATCCTGGAAATGGACCTGCCCGTGACGCAGCGGGGTTGGCTCTCCGCGCTGCTGGTTGAGCGGGCGGTCCGCCTGCTCTGGCTGCTGCCCCTAGCAATGGTGGGGCTATTCACGCTGATCTCGCTGGCGCCGGTCGATCCGGTCCAGGCCTATATCGGCGAGCGCATGGCGCTGATCGGCCCCGAGCAGCGCGCCGCCATCGCCGAGACCTGGGGGCTGAACGTCCCCTTGCACGAGCGCTTCCTGAACTGGCTCTCGCATCTGGTGCAGGGCGATCTGGGAAGTTCGATCACCTTCAACGCGCCGGTCCTCGACCTGATCCTGAACCGCGCCGCGGCGTCGCTGCCGCTGATCGGCATGGCCTTCGCGATCTCGTTCCTGCTGGGAACGGGATTGGGGCTGGTGGCGGCGGCCAGCCGGGGGCGCTGGCCGGACCGCTGCATCCGCGCGGTCGCGGTGGTGTTGACGGCGAGCCCCGGCTTCTGGATCGCGATCCTGCTGATCGCGGCCTTCGCGGTGGGCCTCGGCTGGTTGCCGGGCTGCTGCGCGGCGCCGGTCGGGCTGACCGCCGCCGAGGTCGGCGGGGCGGACCGGCTGCGGCACCTGATCCTGCCTGCGGCTGCGGTTTCGGTGGTGGGCATCTCACCCCTGATCCTGCACACCCGCGCCCGGGCGACCGCCTTTCTGGAAGGCCCCGCCGCCGCCCATCTGGCGGCGCATGGCGCGCGCCCCCTGCCGCTGACCTTCCGCTGGGGGCTGCGCCACGCGCTCGGCCCCGCGCTGACCATTCATCTTGCGGGCGCGGGCGAGCTGATCGGCGGCTCGGTCCTGGCCGAGACGGTCTTTGCCTGGCCCGGTCTCGGGCAGGCCGCCGTGCGGGCCGCCACCGGGGCAGACGCGCCGCTGCTCATGGGGATCGCGCTGGCGACGTTGTTGCTGGTCTTCACCGGCAACCTTCTGGCCGATATCGCCGCCCATCTTCTTGACCCTCGCCTGAGGAGGCCGGAATGACCGACATTTCCCTTGCCGCACCGCAATTTGCACGGCTTTCTCCGGTTCGCCGCAGCCTGACCTTTCGCGCCGGGCTGGTGCTGGTCATGCTGGCAGCGATCATCCTCGGCGCCGCAGCCCTGCCCCAGAGCGGCGCGGCGGTCGACCATCTGACGCGCAACCTCTCGCCCTCGGCCGCCCATCCGTTCGGGACTGACCATCTGGGCCGCGACATGGCCTGGCGCACGCTGAAGGCGCTGTCGCTCTCGGTCCGGGTCGGGCTGATGGCGGCGGTGATCTCGACCCTGGCCGCGGTGCTTCTGGGCCTCGCCGCAGCCAGCAGCCGCCGCGCCGACCGGCTGGTCGGCATCGCCACCGAGCTGGCGCTCGGCCTGCCGCATTTCGTGCTGGTCATGCTGGTTGCCTATGCCATGGGCGGCGGGATGGCGGGGGTGATCGTGGGGGTCGGCCTGACCCATTGGCCGCGCCTCGCCCGCATCCTGCGCCACGAGGCGCGAACCATCGCCGCCTCGGACTATGTCGCAGTGTCGCGGGGGCTGGGGCGCAGCCGGGGCTGGATCGCGCGCCATCACCTCGCCCCGCATCTGCTGCCGCAGATCGTGGCGGGCTTCGTGCTGATCTTTCCCCATGCCATCCTGCATGAGGCCGGCCTCTCGTTCATCGGGTTGGGGATCGAGCCGCATCTGCCCTCGATCGGGGTGATCCTGTCGGAATCCCTGCGCGCCATCATGGCGGGCCAGTGGTGGGTGGCATTTTTCCCCGGTGCGTCGCTGATGCTGGTGGCGGTGGCCTTCGAGGCCTTCGGCGAGGCACTTCGCCGCGCGGCCGACCCGGTCGAGGGCATCGCATGCTGACGATCGAGGCCCTTTCGGTCAGCTTTCGCGGCCATGATGGCGGCCTGACCCGACCGCTCGAGGGCATCACCCTCGCCGTGCCACCGGGCGAGGTCACGGGCCTTGTCGGAGGGTCAGGAGCCGGCAAGAGCCTTGTGGCCGAGGCGCTGATGGGCCGCCTGCCCCGCAACGCGGAACTGTCGGGCCGCATCCGCATCGACGCCGCGCACCCCGCGCGGGGGCGCATCGCCCTTGCGCCGCAGGCCGTGGACGCGCTGGACCCGCTGGCGCGCTGCGGCAGGCAGGTGGACCGCTTCGCCCGCCTTGCCGGGCGCGAGGCCGATGCGCCGGGCCTTTTCGCAGCACTCGGCCTGCCCGCAGCGGCGCTTGACGCCTATCCGCATGAGCTGTCGGGCGGTATGGCCAAGCGGGTGCTGATCGCCACCGCGCTGGCGACGGGCGCCGACTATCTGATCGCGGACGAGCCGACACTGGGCCTCGATCCGGCCAATGCCGACCGGATCATGCAGCTCCTCGCCGGACTTGCCGCCGAAGGACGGGGCGTCCTGCTGATCAGCCATGACCTGCCCCGGCTGGTGGCGATCGCCCGCCGCGTCACCATCCTGCGCGAGGGCCGGCCGATCGAAACCGCCGAGGCCAGCGCCTTTGGCAGCGACGGCCTCTGCCACCCCTTCTCGCGCGATCTCTGGGCCGCGCAATTCTGGAGCGCGCCATGCTGATCGCCGAGAATATCCGCCACGCATTCCAGAACCGCAGGGTGCTGGACGATGTCTCGCTGCGGCTCGCACCGGGCGAGGTTCTGGGCCTTGGCGGGGCGTCCGGCGTTGGCAAATCCACGCTTGGCCGCATTCTTGCCGGGCAGATCCGCCCCGATGCGGGCCATGTCATCTGGGACCGGCCGGGCGCGCGCGCGGTCCAGCATGTCCCGCAATCGCCCGAGCTGGCGGTCGATCCGCGATGGACCGTGGCCCGCGTGCTGGAAAACGGCGCACCGAGCGATCCCGCCGTGCTGGCGGCGCTTGGCATCCGCTCCGCATGGCTCGCGCGCCGCCCGGGTGAGCTTTCGGGGGGCGAGCTGGCCCGTGTTTCACTGGCGCGTTTCTTCCTGCCCTCGACCCGGGTACTGATCTGCGACGAGATCACCGCCCAGCTCGACGCGCTGACCGCGCTGGATCTGTGGCGCGCGCTGCTGGCGCTGGTCCACAGCCGCGGGATGTCGCTGATCGTGATCAGCCATGACGATGCGCTGCGGGGCGCGATCTGCGGCAGGCAGCTGCGGCTGGCCGAAGGACGGTTGCAACCCCTCACCGGGAATGCGGCCGCGTAATGATCCGTGGCGGCATGAGGTTGGTGATGCAATCCGTGCCATTCCTGTCTAACCTCGGTCCGTGCGGCAGCGACGGCGAGGCAGTTGAGAAATGATACGAACCACGATCACGATGGACGCCGGGCTCACGAGCGAGCTTGACGCCTATATCGAGCGCACGGGCGCCTCCAGCCGTTCAGAGGCGATCCGCGATCTGGTGCGCCGGGGCCTGAACACGGTGCCCGAGGAACATGAAGATTCCTCGTGTGTCGGCGTCATCTCCTACACGATCGACCAGACCATGCCGGGACTGGCCAAGATGCTTCGCATGAGCCGGCTCGACCGCCATGACGAGCTGATCTTTTCCGCAAGCGTTCCGGTCGATCACCGCTACACCATAGATTTCGCCGTCATGAAGGGCACGTTCAGGCAGGTGAACGACTTTGCCCAGGCCCTGTTTCTGGAACGCGGGATCCGGCATGGTGCGGTCGCCCTCACACCGGTCGAGGCGGCGCTGCAACATCACGACCACGGCGACGGGCAGCCGCGAACCCATGTCCATATGCATGTGCAGGAGAGTTTCTAGGCCGGGAAATCCCTGACCCGGTTCTCGCTGCGGATAGACTCCGCGATCCTTATCCCATTCTCATCCCCCGCCCCCGCCGCGATCCCGACAGGCCTCCCAAAGCCGGTCGGGAACAGCGGCCCGATGCCCTCTCTCCCCTCTCGCGCACCGGAATTTCGATTGCGGGAAAAACCCGCGCCTGATATTTTATTGGAACTATGTTCCTTTATAAGGAACATTATATCACAATAAGTATCTGAATAAAAACACATCATCGGAAGGTGGCTGCGAATGACAGACATGGATGCCTCGGATGCAAGTGACCCGCCTATTAAGACACGCGCGCAATATGTGCCTCTGAACCATATCCTGCTGTCCTTCCTCAAGCTCGGCTCGACCTCCTTCGGGGGAGGGTCGGTCGGCTGGATCAACCGTGAGGTCGTGGACCGGCGCGGCTGGATCAGCGAGGAGAAGTTCATGCAGATCCTCACGGTCGCGCTGGCTATGCCGGGCGCCAATCCGGTGAACCTCGCCGTCTATGTCGGCCTGCAATTGCGAGGCTATCTGGGCGCTGCGGTCGCGGCCTTCGGCATGATCGCGCCGCCCTTCGTCATCATCCTCTTGTTCAGCATCACCTATAGCCGGATCGCGTCCTATCCCCATGCACAGGCCGTTCTGGGCGGACTCGCCTGCGTGGGCCTGTCGGCGATGATGCTGACCGGGATCAAAAGCGCCAGCCGGATCCGAAAGAACATCCCCGGCATCGCGATCGCGGCGGGGACGTTCGTGGCGGTGGCCCTGCTGCGGCTGCCGATGATCGAGGTGGTGCTGGTCGTCGTGCCCCTCAGCGTGGGTCTGTGCTGGTGGCAGGAAAGGGCGAAACGTCATGGATGACATGGGCAAGATCATCAGCCTGGTCCTGATCTGCGTGCCGCTTTCGCTCATGTCCTTCGGGGGCGGGCAGACCATCCATGCCGGCCTGCAGCAGCAGACGGTCGAGGTCCAGCACTGGCTGACATCGCGCGAGTTCACCGATCTTTTCGCCATCTCGAAAACCGCGCCGGGGCCGGCCACGCTGATCGTGGCGCTGATCGGCTGGCATATCGCCGGGATCTGGGGGGCGCTTGCCGGCACCGTCGCGATCTTCCTGCCCTCGTCCCTGCTGATTTGCGGCGTCGGGCAGATCTGGCAGCGGCATCACGGCTCGATCTGGAGCAATGCGCTGGAAAAGGGCCTGATGCCGGTGGCGGTCGGCCTGATCCTTGCCGGCGCGGTCGGGGTTGCCCGCATCGCGGATCTGGGGATCGCCGACGGGGTCGCCATCGCAGCGACCATGGCGATCCTGCGCTATACCTCGCTTGGCCCCTATCCCATTCTTGCAGCGGTCGGAGGGCTGTACTTCCTGGCCGACCTTGCGGGGGTGGCGACCTAGCGGCGCGGCGCCCTCGCATAGCAAAAAGCCGCGACCACTTTCAGGTGGTCGCGGCCCTTGGGTAGCAGGCAGAAAACTGCGCGTGGCTTACTGGATTTGCGCGCCCGACCCCTTGGCGACCGGGCCCCAGCGATCGATCTCCTCCTTGAAGAAGCCCGTAGCCTCGTCGAGGGTCATCGGCTTGAACGTGATCGAATCCTGCTCGAGCTTCGCCTTGATCGCGTCGGTTTGCAGATATTCGGTGACGGTCTCGTTGATCTTCAGGGCGATGTCATCGGGCAGGTCTTTCGGCCCGGACAGGCCGAACCAGGTGGTTGCGACCAGATCGGGATAACCGGATTCCGCAAAGGTCGGGATGTCGGGGAATGCCTGAACGCGCTCGGCCGAGGTCACGGCCAGCGGCACGAAGTTTCCAGCCTCGATCTGGGGCGCGGCGCTCGACAGCGTGACCGAACCGACCTGAATCACGCCCGACATGATGTCGGCAATCGTCGCGCCCGCGCCGCGATAGGGGATATGCTCCATCTCGACCCCGGCCAATGTCTTGAAATACTCGCCGACAAGATGCCCCTGCGACCCCGCCCCCGGCGAGGCATAGGACACCGGTTCGTCGGTGGTCTTGAGCAATTCGACGAACTCGGCCAGCGTCTTGACGCCCAAGGACGGGTTCACCACCAGCACCGAGGGCGGCCCGCCAAAGACGACGATATGCCGGAAATCGTTCAGCGGATCGAAATCCACCGTCGCATTGATCGCGGGCGAGATCGCATGCGAGCCGACGCCCGACACCACCAGGGAATAACCGTCCGGCTTGCTTGCGGCGACGGTCGATGAGCCGACCGTGCCGGCGGCGCCGGGCCGGTTCTCGACGTTGAACTGCTGGCCCAGCTTTTCGGTCAGACCTTGCGCTGCGATCCGGCCAAGCGTGTCGCTGGTGCCGCCCGGCGCATAGGGGACGATGATCTGCACCGGCTTGGTCGGCCAGTCGCTTTTAGCCGAGGCGATGGCGGGCATCAGGCCCGCCGCGAGGCCCGCAGCCCACGCAAGTTTAGTCCAATTTTTCATTCTCTCTCTCCCATAATGTTCAGAAGACCGGTTCCCTCCAGCGGTCATGTCCCGCTGGCAGGCGTCTCAGTCCTCTTCGAAGATGACTTCCCGGCGCTTGCGGAAACTGGGCAGCAGCACGAAGCCAAGCAGCGCCAGCGCGACCAGCAACATCCCAAGGCTCAGCGGGCGTTCCACGAAGACCGCCGGATCCCCGCGCGATATCAGCATCGCCCGGCGCAGGTTGTCCTCGAGCATCGGCGACAGCACGAAGGCCAACACCAATGGCGTGGTGTCGCAGCGCCATCTTTGCAGGCAATATCCAAGCAGGCCGAACAGCGCGACCAGCATCACGTCGAAATAGCTGTTCCGCAGGCTGTAGACCCCGACGCAGGAAAAGATCAGGATCGCGGGATAGAAGATCCGGTAGGGGATGCGCAGCATTCGCACCCAGATCCCGACCAGCGGCAGGTTGATGATGACCAGCATCAGGTTGCCGACCCACATCGAGACGATCAGCCCCCAGAACAGTTCGGGGCGCGAGTTCAGCACATGCGGTCCCGGCTGGATGCCCTGGATGGTCAGTGCCCCGGCCATCACCGCCATCACCGCCGTCGACGGAATGCCCAGCGTCAGCAGCGGGATGAACGAGGTTTGGGCGCTGGCATTGTTCGCAGCCTCGGGCGAGGCCACACCCTCGATCGCACCCTTGCCGAATTCCTCGGGGTTGCGCGACAGACGCTTTTCCAGCGTGTAGGAGGCAAAGGCCGACAGAAGCGAGCCGCCGCCCGGGATCAGCCCGAAAACCGAGCCGACTGCGGTGCCGCGCAGCACCGCGCCGCGTGCGCGCAGGAACTCCTCGCGCGAGGGCCAGAGGCGGGAGATCTTGGCGCCAAGCACGCCGCGATCCTCGGGCCATTCGATGTTGCGGATGATCTCGGGGATTGCGTAAAGGCCGACGACCAGCGGCACGAAGTCGATGCCGTCCGCCAGATAGGAAATGCCCAGCGTCATGCGCGGCGCGCCGGTATCGACATCCGTGCCGACTGCACCCAGCAGCAACCCGACCATCAGCATGGCCAGCGCCTTGATCAGGCGACCCTGCGACATGGCGATGGCCGCAATCAGCCCCAATACCATCAGCGAGAAATACTCGGCCGGACCGAAAAGGAGGGCTGCTGCCGAAAGCGGCGGCGCCAGTAGGGCGATGATCAGCGTGGCGACGGTGCCCGCAAAGAACGATCCCAGTGCCGCGACTGCCAGAGCCGAACCCGCGCGCCCCTTCCGCGCCATCTGGTAGCCGTCGATACAGGTCACGACCGAAGCCGCCTCGCCGGGCAGGTTGACCAGGATCGCGGTGGTCGAGCCGCCATATTGCGCGCCGTAGAAGATCCCCGCCAGCATGATGATCGACGAGGTCGGATCCAGATACAGCGTCACCGGCAGCAGGATCGAGATGGTGGCGATCGGACCGATCCCCGGCAGAACCCCGATCAGCGTGCCGATCAGCGTGCCGACAAGGCAATAGAACAGGTTGGCGGGGCTTAGTGCGACCGAAAAGCCGGTGGCGAGATTGTGTAGAATATCCATAAGCTTATCCAAATTCCGGTCCGAACTGCATCGGGAGTCCCAAGGCAGTGACGAACAGGACATAGGTCAGGACGGCCAACCCTGCCCCAACGGCAAGGATTTCCCAGCGTCGCGTCTCGGACGAGGCGAGGCCGGCGGCCAGAACGCAGAACAGCACCGTCAGCGGCAGTCCCAGCGTGTCGATCAGCGCCGCGAAGATCAGCGGCACCACCAGCACGAAGACCAGCGGGCGGAGCACGGTTTTCTGAACACGCTCGCCGTTTCCAAACAGCGATTGCACGATCAGGATTCCGCCGAAGCCGAGCAGCAGGAAGCTGAGCAGGCGCGGGACATATCCCCCGCCCATCCGCATTGCCGTGCCGACAGGCAGCGCAGATGAGGCGACAAAGCCGGCGATACCCAGAAGGATCAGGAAGATCGCGGTGGCGAAATCCTGTCGATTGACGTTTATCCGATGCCCGTTCACGTTACCGACCGCCCCGCAGATAGTCCCGAATATTCTCGCTGGTCAGGACGACGGCGGGATCATATTCCGGCGCGTTCTCGATCTGCTCCAGGTCATTGAGGCCGGAATGTTTGAAAATCCGGTTGATCGCCGAAATAAGGCGGACCGGACGGGCCGGATCGGCGTTGAAATGCTGATGGATGGTATTTGGCGGGATATAGATCACATCCCCCGCCTGCCATTCGAAGCGCTGGATTTCATCCTGCGGCTTCCAGGAAAACTTGTCGGTGATCTCGACATCGCAATCCTGATGCAGGTCATAACCATGGCCTTCCAGGACATAGAGGCATTCTTCCGCCAAATGCCGATGCTTGCCCGAATGACTGCCAGGAGGAATGATCTGCATATAGGCATCGACCGTTTCCATCCGCGTATTCATCTGCTCGTTGATCAGATGCTTGAGCAAACCCTGCCGCGACATTTCCCACGGCATTTCATCCGGGCGCACGATCTTCTTGCGCAGCGCGTTACGGGCCGGCGCCTCGGCGGCATTGTCGAGCAGGGCCTGATAAAGCGGCCGGTTCTCTTCGCCGGCAATCCAGCGCGTATTCTCTCCCCAGGCCATCTCAGTATCCTGCCCCATGGTTGTAATCTTCTTCTTCCTCGCGAACGACGAAATCCTCGCCCCCGGGAGCCGGCTCGGTGTCGCGCGGTTCGACCATCTTCTGGAACAGCATGTTCATGAACAGATACATGGGCTTGGTCTTGATCACCAAAGCGCGCGCCGGTTGCGTATCCGAGGCGTTGAAATGCTGATGCACGCAGTTGTTGTGCACGATCGCGATGTCGCCAGCAGTCCAGTCATAGCGGACGTTGTCATGGATCTCGTAGCCATCTCCGTCGAGGATGTAGAAGGCAGCCTCGTTGACATGGCCGTGCTTCTGGCTTTTTCCGCCGGGCCCATATTCCTCAAGATGCAGGTGGAAGGTCTGGGTGATCCCGTTCTCGGGCTCGACATAATGGCGGCTGTAAGCCTGCGGACCATCAACGAACTTGATATCGCTTGCTCTGCGCACGCGCGGCGCGGCGCGCAGACGCTTCAGTTCCTCGCTCAGATTATATGCGCCCTCGATGCCTCGCAGAAACACGCGGTCTTTTTTTGAATGATAATAGCCCGCCGGGCCCTCCTCGACTTCCTCGGGATGGTTATGTGGATAGTTATCGTGCATTGAGCTTCTCCAAAAAACTCGCCGATCTCGGCTTTTCCGGGCATGTTCATTGCCGGCGGCTTTTACGGCCTGGTCACGGCCCCTTTCAGAATTTCGACCATCTCCGGGGTCTGATCGAGCGCGCCGATGACCGCATTCTGGACATCGGTTCCGACCAGAGGCTCTACGGGCTGCTTCATCGCCGCGGCTTTCTTCATGAATTCCGGGTCGCTGGTCGCGGCGCGATAGGCGTCGCGCAGTGCCTCCAGCCGGTCCTCGGGGATGCCTGCCGGACCGGCGGTCATTCGCGCGATTTCGGCCTGCGTTGCCGCCAGCGCAATCGCCTGACCTGCCGCGTCATCGGCAAGATCGGCCAGCTGCGGCGTGTCGGTCTGCGTGCCGCCGATCTGAGCGATGAACTTGCCGTTGCCATCCGCGACAAACTGCTCGAAGGACGAGCGCGAGCCGATCACCCCGGCCACCTCGCCGCGACGCATCGCAAGCTGGTCCTCGTTGCCGTTATACCCGGTGACAAGCTCGATCGGCAGATCAAGCGTTTCGATCAGCATTGTCGACTCGAACACGCAGCTGATGCCGCAGGTGGCGAACTTGACCGGCGCAGGCAGGCTTGCCAGACCCTCGAAGCTGTCGATGCCAGACTTTGCCGAGACGATGATGGCCCGCGGATCGGCTGCCACTTTCCCGATATAGCTCATCTCGTTCAGATCGAACTTGATGGCCGCATCGTCGATCAGCTGATTGTAGATCAGGCCGGTATTGAACGTGCCGATGGTCAGCCCGTCGGGCTTCGATGCCGCAAGGAAGTTGGTGCCAAGGATTTGCCCGGCGCCCGGCATGTTGCGGACAACGAAGGTCGAACCCGGCAGATATTTTTCCATGAACTCGGCCACCAGGCGGCCGTTCGTGTCATAGCCACCGCCCGGATCCGTAGGGACGATGTAGCTGACGGTCTTGCCCTTGAAGAACTCGGCGCCCGATTGCGCCGACGCGCCTCCGGCGGTCAGGGCGACAATGAACGCCGCTCCAAATGCCCAGCTTGCTCGCATTCCTTTTTCCTCCCTTGCCACCCCGAAGTGTCGGCGCGGGCTATTTCTGGCCAGCCCAAACCATGTCATCGTCAAGGTGAAGAACCCGCGCCGCCTCCTCACAGCTCAGGTCGTCGAACCGGGTTTCCAGCAACGCGGCAGGAAGAAAGCATCCCTTGGGCATCATCTGGAATCGTTAGCTACGCCCCGGCAGCCTTGTGCGGTCACTCATAACTTGGAACACCGTTCTGTCAAGAGGAACATATTCTGTTGGACGGAACGCGCAGGAGCGCTAAATGAAAAAAATGGACAGGACGACGGACAGCGGTGAGATTGGGAAGGACCGAGTCGAGGCGGTGGAACGCGCCATCGCGCTTCTGCAATGCTTCACCGAACCCGGTGAGAGCCTGACACTTTCCGCCCTCGCCCAACGATCGGGATTCTACAAAAGCACGATCCTTCGACTGGCAGGGTCATTGCGTTATACGGGCCTGCTCGAGCGTGACATCGAAGGCCGCTATCGCCTGGGGCCGGAGTTGCACAGACTGAGCGAGTTGAGCCGCGCCAAGTTCACCCTCGAGGGCCTGATCCGCCCCACCCTACAGAGGTTGAGCGCCGAGACGCAGGAAACGGCATCGTTCTATGTTCGCGACGGCGAGGAGCGGATTTGCCTTTATCGCGTGAACTCCCCGCGCAGCGTCCGGCATCATCTGGAGGAGGGCACCCGTCACCCGCTTGCCACCGGCGCAGCGGGGTTGTTGCTGACCTGGCACGGCGATTCCTCGGACCATCCAAGCGCGGCCGAGCTTCGCGTGACGGGCACGATCCTCTCGAGAGGGGGCCGCAATGAGGATCTGGCAGCGGTGGCGGCGCCAATCACGAATACCTTCGGGGAACTGGTCGGATCGCTTTCCGTCTCCGGGTTGATAAGCCGGTTCACGGACGAGCGGGTCGATATCGCGCGGGAGCTGCTTAAGAAGGCCGCCGACGAACTCAGGCCGCGTCTGCCGCGACCCGAACCGGGCAATCGAGATCACGGGGACGGAAAGGCCGATCCCGAATAGCTCCACCTTCTGGGAACGGCGTCTTGCATGCGTCCGCGGGGGCAGTTTCCCGTCGTCATCCGGTGGCTGCAACCGAGGGTGGACCAGGGCGTTTGCGACAGCTGGGTCTGATCATAACTGCCGAAATGGATAGTATCTGTATCCGCCCTCGAACCGGGCCGCGCTGTCTGCGTCGTGAGCGTTCAGGTTTCGATCGCACAACGAGCAGTTGTTTGTAATAATTAGATAATTACCAGACCACCTGTCATCCTCAAGCAATCAACGGACGGCCCCTCCCCTTGTCCGTCAAAAAACTGCGGGCAGTCCGTATCTAATTGCTTTGGACAAAATGCCTACCAAAAGACAAGTTCAGTCGATCCAGACACGATCAACGCACCATACTCCTGGGGAGGAGCATTACCTTTTATGTTAGCAACTATCTTTGGCTCGCTTTATGGCCTGGTGAGTTCACCTCATATCATGGGGTTGATGTTCATCGCGGTCGTATTCGGCGTGCTTGTGGGCGTGACGCCGGGTATCGGCGGCAAGCTTTCGATCGCGATGGCAATTCCGTTTGTCTATGGCATGGACATGATCGCGGGGGCGGTCTTCCTGCTGACGATGCATGCCGTAAACGGCACCAGCGGCCAGATTTCCAGCATCATGTTCGGCATCCCCGGCGATGGCGATGACGCGGCGACGACGCTGGACGGGCATCCATTGGCCAAGAAGGGACAGGCGGCGCGGGCGCTTGGCGCCTCGATCACGGCTTCGGGCGTGGGGGGCATCATCGGCGCGGTGGTCTTTGCCATCCTGATTCCCGTGCTCGAACCGGTGGTTCTGCAGTTCAGCCCCGCGGAGTTCTTCCTGATCGCCATTCTCGGCATCAGCTTCATCGCTTTCCTCGCAAGCGGCCACAAGATCGTCAAAGGTCTGATCGTCGGCTTCTGGGGGCTGATGCTGTCCACTGTCGGCATGGACCCGCAAACCGGCACGCCGCGTTTCGCCGGCGACATCCTGATGCTCTGGGACGGGGTCAGCCTTGTTACCGCGGTCCTAGCCATGTTCGCCGTTCCCGAAATGCTGGGTCTGGGCGCACAGGGCAAGTCGATCGCCGACGTGCCGCGCGATTCGGCCAGCTTCTCCTATCGGCAGCTCTTCTCGGGCGTGATGGAAGTGCCGCGGCACTGGTGGCTGGTGATCCGCACCTCGGTCATCGGCGCGGTCATCGGGATCATCCCGGGCCTGGGCGGCTCCGCCGCCGCGTGGTTCTGCTATGGCCATGCCGTGCAGACCTCGAAGCATCCCGAGCGCTTCGGCAAGGGTGCAATCGAGGGCGTGATCGCCCCCGAGACCGCATCGAACGCCAAAGAGGGTGGCTCGCTTCTGCCGACGCTGTTCTTCGGCATTCCGGGTTCGTCGGGCATGGCCGTGCTTCTGGGCGCCTTCATCATCCTGGGCATCCAGCCGGGCGCGCTGATGATGACCGAACATCTCGACGTGGTCTGGAGCCTGATCTGGGCGCTGGTCGTCGGCAACCTGATGGCCGTGGCGCTGCTTCTGGTGATCTGCCGCTATGTCGCGGTGCTGACCTTCATAAACGGCCGCCTTCTGGTGCCATTCGTGCTGGTCTTCATCTCGCTCGGTTGCTTCCTCAGCGACTTCAACTGGGAAAACCTCATCATCCTGTCGGTGTTCAGCGTGCTTGGCTATGCCTTCATGCGGGCGGGTTGGCCGCGGTCTCCCTTCGTGATCGGCCTGATCCTGGGCGGCAATGCCGAGGGTTCGCTGCATCAGGCGCTGCAACTGTGGGGCTACTCGTTCTTCCTTCGCCCGATGTCGCTGGTCCTGATCGCCATGATCGTCGGCCTGCTGGGCTATGCACTCTATCGCAATCTCGGGCCGAAGGCTCCGACGGTGCAGTTCGGTGACTGACATGAAAACTATGTTCAACAGCTTCAGCACCTGGATCACCCTTCTGATGCTGGTCATCTTTTCGACGATGGTGATCATCTCGCTCGGCTATCCGCCGGGGGCGCGGTTCATGCCGCTGGTCGTCGGCATTCCGGCCATCCTGATGTGTCTGCTGCAACTGGTCATCGACTGGTTCGGCTCCCACAAGACGGAAATCGGCGCGCATTTCCACTCGGAACCGCGCGCGGGCCAGCACCATCTGGACGAGTACCCGGCCGGAGAGCATGAGCACCTCGCCGATGCCGCATCGCCCGAGGAGGAGTTCGGCCCCGAGACCGTGGGCGCCGAAATCACGATCTGGGTCTATTTCCTCAGCTACATGGTTGCCGTCCTGCTGTTCGGCTTCGTGTTGTCGGTGCCGGTCATGGTGGCGATCTATCTGTGGCGCGAGGCCGATGTGCGCCTGCCCTATGCCATCCTGGCCGGGTTGATCTGCACCACGGTCATGCATCTGATGTTCGAGACGCTGCTGCAGTTCCAGCTGCATCCCGGCTTCCTGACCGGCGACCTGCTGCATTCGATCGGACTTTGAGCCAGAGCATACAGACCGCCCTCCAACATTTGGGGGGCGGTCCAATGCGCGGCGGACGCATATATCCGCCACTGAATTTCCGGGGAGGAATACCAATGTTTCGTGGAATCAAACGCTGTGCCGTAGCGATGGCCGCCCTGCTGGTGGTGACGGCGGCCGAGGCTCAGGAAGGCCCGGCCTTTTTCGACGGCAAGACCGTGAACTATATCGTCGCGACCGATGCCGGCGGGGGCTATGACACCAACGGCCGCCTCGTCGCCCAGTTCATGCAGAAATACCTGCCCGGCTCGACCTTCGTGGTGCGCAACATGCCCGGCGCGGGTCAGATCATCGGCGCCAACTACATCTCGGCCTCGAAGCCCGACGGGCTGACCATCGGCACGTTCAACACCGGCCTGATCTACAGCCAGCTGATCGAGGATCCGGCAGCGCGGTTTGACCTCAGCAAGATGTCCTGGATCGGCAAGGTCGCCTCGGATCCCCGGGTCATCGTGGTGTCGACGGAATCCGGCATCAACAGCATCGACGACCTGATGAAAAGCAGCGACCGGGTGAAATTCGCCACCTGTGGCGTGGGCTGCGCCTCGATGCTGGAATCCACCATGCTGATCAAGGCACTGAACCTGCCGGTCGATCTGGTCACGGGCTACAATGGCAATGACGACCAGCTTGCCATGCGCCGGGGCGAAGTTGCGGGCATGTTCGGCTCGCGCTCGTCCTTCGAGCAGTTCGTCGCCGAGGGTCATGGCAAGTTCATCGCCCAGATCGGCGGCTCGCAGACCGACGTGCCGCAACTTTCGACCGTCACGACCGACGAGGCGGCGCAGCGCGCCATCGCTCTGGTCGCGTCGCAGGCCACTATTGCCCGGCTGACCGCCGGTCCCGCCGATATTCCCCAGGATCGCCTGGACGCACTGCGTGCTGCCTATCAGTCGGCGGTGACCGACCCGGAATTCCTCGCCAAGGCCGAGGCAGCGAAACTGCCGATCGACCCGCTGGTCGGCGCCGATGTGCAAAACGCCGTCGTCACGGCACTGGAGCAGACGCCCGAAATGGTGTCCTTCCTCAACGAAATCATGGCGAACAAAGAATAGCCCGCACGACAGGCCCCGCCGGATCCCGGCCGGGGCCGATCTTCAGGATGCCTGAAGTGACGCTGCATCGCCGGACACACGGCTATGGGTTCATCTTTTATGTCTCACGGAGAAGCGTATGTTTCTGAAAGCAATCACCGCCGCTGCCGGCCTGGCCATTGCCATCGGCGGCGCTGCGCTGGCTCAGGACGGCCCCGCATTCTATGACGGGAAGACCGTCGAATATATCGTCGGCACCGATCCCGGCGGGGTTTATGACACCAACGGGCGACTGGTGGCCGAGTTCATGCAGAAATACCTGCCCGGCTCGACCTTCGTTGTGCGCAACATGCCCGGAGCGGGCGGCATTATCGGGGCGAACTATGTCTATGCCTCGAAGCCGACCGGCCTGACCATGGGCACCTTCAACACCGGGCTGATCTATGGCCAGCTTGTCGAGAACCCGGCGCTGAAGTTCGACCTGTCCGAGATCGACTGGATCGGCAAGGTCGCCACCGATCCGCGCGTGCTTGTGGTCACGACGCAATCCGGCATCGAGAGTTTCGATGACCTGAAGGCGCTGACCAGCCCGGTCAAGTTCGCGACCTGCGGTGTCGGCTGCGCCTCGATGGTGGAATCGAGCCTGCTGGTCTCGACCTTCGAGCTGCCTGTGCAGGTGATCTCGGGCTATAACGGCAACGAGGGGCAACTCGCGATGATGCGCGGCGAGGTGCAGGGCACGCTCGGCTCACGCTCGGAGTTCGAAAGCTTCGTGGCCGAGGGTCGCGGCCGGTTCATCGCGCAGATCGGCGGCACCCAGACCGACGTGCCGCAACTCGCCAGCTTCGCCACGACCGAAGCGCAGGAAAGCTCGGTTGCGCTGGTTTCGGCGCAGGGCCAGCTGGGCCGCTGGACTGCGGTGCCGCCGGACCTGCCGGCCGACCGCCTCGCCACGCTGCAGGCGGCCTATGCCTCGGCTACCAGTGATCCCGAATTCCTTGCGAAGGCCAAGGCCATCGACATTCCGGTCGACCCGCTGGTCGGGGATGCCGTTGGCGCGCTGGTCCATCAGGCATTGCAGCAGCCGATAGAGGTGGTCGAGCTGCTGAAGAGCGCGACCAAGAAAAATTGACATGGTTTGCGCCCCCGGAACGATCCGGGGCGCGCTGTCATATGGTGGGAGGAGAACCATAATGAAAATGATCAGGCGGGCCGCAGCGATTGCTGCCACCGTTCTTGCGGCCGGCTTCGGCACGACATGGGGCACGGCGGCTCTGGCGCAATCGGGCGCCGATTTCTTCAACGGCAAGACCGTGAACTATGTGGTGGCGACGTCTCCGGGTGGCGGCTACGACACCAACGGGCGCCTTGTCGCCGAGTTCATGCAGAAGCATCTGCCCGGCTCGACCTTCGTGATCCGCAACATGCCGGGCGCGGGCCATATGATCGGCGCCGCCTTCATCTATGCGGCCAAGCCCGACGGCCTGACGCTGGGAACCTTCAATACAGGGCTGATCTATTCGCAGCTGACCGGCGAGGCGGGCAGCCGCTTCGACCTTGGCAAGATGGACTGGGTCGGCAAGCTGACCTCGGATCCGCGGGTGATCATCGTCGCCAAGGATTCGGGCATCACCAGCTATGAGGATCTCCTCGCGCTGAAGGAACCGGTCCGCTTCGCCGCGGCGGGGGTGGGCAGCGCCTCGACCGTCGAGACGCAGATGCTGATTACCTCGCTGGACCTGCCGGTCAATCTGATCACCGGCTATGACGGCAATGATGGGCTGCTGGCAATCCGCCGCGGCGAAGTGGTGGGCACCCTTGGCGCGCGCTCGTCCCTCGAGCCGTTCGTGAAGGAGGGTCATGCGGTGATGATCGCGCAGATCGGCGGTTCGCAAACCGACGTGCCGCAGCTTGCCTCGCTGGTCAAGGATAACGAGGCCGGGCAGCGCGTCATCTCGCTGGTGGCGTCGCAGGGCAATATCTCGCGCCTGACCGCGGCCCCGAAAGGCATTCCCGAGGATCGCCTCGAGGCGCTGCGCACTGCCTATGAGGCTGCCGTGACCGACCCGGAATTCCTCGAACGCGCGAACAAGATGGAACTGCCGATCGATCCGGTCGTAGGCGCCCCGGTGGGCGATGCCGTGGCCGAGGCGCTGAACCAGACCCCGGAAATGGTCGAATTCCTGAAGACGACGCTGAAAGGCGACTGATCCACGAAACGCCGGAACAGGAAAGGCCGGGCCGCCCGCTGGCAGCCCGGCCTTTTCAGTTGGGGAGTCCGGTCATGTCGGCAGATCCGAAGCTTTCTTCCCGAAAGACCATGTCGAGCGAAGCCATACCCATGCGGGCCTAAGGCGAGCAGGGGTCGCTTAGGGCTTCTTTCCTCGAGAACATGGGATAGAGTGAACCCGACCGCCACATGTCAGCCTACGACGCCGAGGGCGTAGCAACGGTCCAATGTTTGCTCGCCCAGCAAAAGCAGGAAGTTCCAGATCTTTCAAACTGATGCGGATATCTGGTGGAGCCGAGGGGAATCGAACCCCTGGCCTCATCATTGCGAACGATGCGCTCTACCAACTGAGCTACGGCCCCACAGGCGGCTAATTGGCCTGCCAAAAAGGGAATGTCAAGATACCCGCGCACCAGAATGCGCCTCGGCGAAGCGGATCAGTTCGGTCGCCGGGCGGGCGCCGGCCTCGCGCGCGATCTCGCGGCCGGCGCGGAACAGGATGAAGGCCGGGATGCCACGGATATTCCAGCGCTGGCTGGCCTCGGGATGGGCCTGGGTGTCGATCTTGGCCAGCCGCACCCTGCCCTGCAACTCGCGAGCCGCCTTCTCGAACTCCGGGGCCATCGCGCGGCAGGGGCCACACCAGGGCGCCCAGAAATCGACCAGCAACGGCACATCGTCATTGCGCGCAGCCTTCTGCAGGGTGGCGAAATCCACCGGCTGAGGCTTGCCGGGCATAAGGCCCGTACCGCAGATGCCGCATTTCGGCGCCTCGGACAGACGCTCGGATGGCAGACGGTTCACCTGTCCACAGGACAGGCAGGTCAGTTTGACGGCAGGCATCGCGGTTCTCCAAGGCTTTTCCCCCAAAGATGAGCCCGCGATGCCGGATTTCAATGGGCGATTACTCCGCCGCCTCGGCATAGCTCTCGACCGGGGGACAGGTGCAGATCAGGTTGCGGTCGCCATAGGCATTGTCGACCCGCCCGACCGGAGGCCAGTATTTGTCGACCCGGAAGGCGCCCGCGGGGAAGCAGCCCTGTTCGCGCGAATATTCGCGGTCCCATTCGGCGACCAGATCCTCGACCGTATGCGGGGCGTGGCGCAGGGGCGAGGCCTCGGCGCTGATCCGTCCCTCGGCCACGTCGGTGATCTCGGCCCGGATGGCCTCGAAGGCGGTGATCAGACGGTCGATCTCGGCTTTGGTCTCGGATTCGGTCGGCTCGACCATCAGCGTGCCCGCGACCGGCCAGCTCATCGTCGGCGCGTGGAAGCCATTGTCGATCAGGCGCTTGGCGATATCGTCCACCGTCACGCCATGCGCCTGGAAGGGCCGCATGTCGAGGATGCATTCATGCGCCACCCGGCCGCGATTGCCCATGAAGAGGACCGGATAGGCCCCGGCCAGACGGCTCGCGATATAGTTCGCGTTCAGGATCGCCACGCGCGTCGCTTGCGTCAGCCCCTCGCCCCCCATCATCAGGCAATAGGCCCAGCTGATCAGAAGGATCGAGGCGCTGCCCCAGGGCGCCGCCGAAACCGCGCCGGCATCGCCCGAGCGCGGGTCCGACGGCAGGAAGGGCGCCAGATGCGACTTGACCCCGATCGGCCCCATACCCGGACCGCCGCCGCCATGCGGGATGGCGAAGGTCTTGTGCAGGTTCAGGTGGCTGACATCGCCGCCGATCTCGCCCGGCTTCACCAGGCCGACCAGCGCGTTCATGTTCGCGCCGTCGATATAGACCTGACCGCCGTGATCATGGGTGATCCGGCAAACCTCGCGCACGGTGTCCTCGAAGACGCCATGGGTGCTGGGATAGGTGATCATCACCGCCGCCAGCTTCTCGCCCGCCTTCGCGGCCTTCTCGGCGAAATCCTCTAGGTCGATATCGCCGTTCGGGGCCGATTTCACCACCACGACCTTCATCCCGCACATCTGCGCGGAGGCGGGGTTGGTGCCATGGGCAGAAACCGGGATCAGGCAGATATCGCGATCCTCACCGCGCGAGCGGTGATAGGCGGCGATGGTCAGCAGACCCGCATATTCCCCCTGCGCACCGCTGTTCGGCTGCAGCGAGAACGCGTCATAACCGGTGATCTCGCACAGTTTCGCGGTCAGGTCGTCGAAAACCTCGTGATAGCCTGCGGCCTGATCCTCGGGTGCGAAGGGATGCAGCGCGCCGAATTCCGGCCAGGTGATCGGCATCATCTCGGCCGCGGCATTCAGCTTCATCGTGCAGGAGCCGAGCGGAATCATCGCCCGGTCCAGCGCCAGATCGCGGTCCGACAGGCGGCGCATATAGCGCATCATCTCGGACTCCGCCCGGTTCATGTGAAAGACCGGATGGGTCAGATAGTCGCTGTCGCGGATCAGCGCCTCGGGGATGGCCGGGGCCGTGGCAATCTCGGCGGCATCCGAGATGCCAAACGCATCCAGCACCCGCGCGATGACGCTTGCATCCGTCGTCTCGTCGACCGCAATGCCGACCCGGTCGCGACCGACCTTGCGCAGGTTGATGCCGCGATGGCGCGCCGCGGCCATGATGCCCTGCTGGCCGACGCCGACCCGCACGGTGATCGTGTCGAAGAAGGCCTCCGGCGCGACATCCGCGCCCGCGGCCCGCAGCGCATTCGCCAGCGTCACCGCGTTTAGATGGACGCGCTGCGCGATAGCGCGCAAGCCCACCGGCCCGTGGAAGACCGCGTAAAACGAGGCCATCACCGCCAGCAGCGCCTGCGCCGTGCAGACATTCGAGGTCGCCTTCTCGCGGCGGATATGCTGCTCGCGCGTCTGCAGGGACAGGCGGTAAGCCTTGTTGCCCTTGGCGTCGATCGAGACGCCGACGATGCGCCCCGGCATGGCGCGCTTCATCTCGTCGCGGCAGGACATGAAGCCCGCATGCGGCCCGCCATAGCCCATCGGCACGCCGAACCGCTGGGCCGAGCCCACGGCAATATCGGCCCCCATCGCGCCCGGCTCCTTCAGCACGCAAAGCGCCAGAAGGTCGGTCGCGACGATGGCAACGGCGCCGGCCGCATGCAGGGCCGCGCAATCTTCGGTCAGGTCGCGGACATGTCCGAAGGTGCCCGGATACTGGAAGATCGCGCCAAACACGGCCGAAGGATCGCATTCCGTTCCGCGGATGATCTCGATCCCCAGCGGCTCGGCCCGGGTCTCGATGACCGCGATGGTCTGCGGATGCAGGTCGTCGCTCACGAAGAACGCCTTCGCTTTCGACTTCGCGACGCGCTGCGCCATCGCCATGGCCTCGGCGGCAGCCGTGGCCTCGTCCAGCAGGCTGGCATTGGCCACCGGCAGCCCGGTCAGGTCGGCAACCATGGTCTGGAAATTCAGCAGCGCCTCAAGCCGGCCTTGCGCGATTTCGGGCTGATAGGGCGTATAGGCCGTGTACCAGGCCGGGTTCTCCAGAATATTGCGCTGGATCGCCGGAGGCGTCACGGTGCCGTAATAGCCCTGCCCGATCAGGCTGGTCATCACGCGGTTGCGGGACGCCACCTCGCGCATCCGGCCCAGCAGCGCGGCCTCGGACAGCGCGGGCCAGTCCAGCGGCCTCTCCTGCCGGATGCTCGCGGGCACGGTCTGCTCGATCAGCATGTCGAGGCTGTCGACGCCCACGGCCTTCAGCATCGCCTCCATCTCGGCGGGAGAGGGGCCGATATGACGCCGGTTCGCGAAATCGTCGGGGTTGTATGTGGTCGGGGTCCAGCGGGCCATATGCGCCTTCCAGTAAGATCGGTCAGACCGCGCCATGCGGCTTTCACCGTTTCAGAAATACCCTCGGGGGAGCCCGAGGGGCGGAAAGCCCCCTCGGCCACCGCCGGGCCAATCGGCCCGGCAGCAGGGGCTCAGCCGATCAGTTCGTTATAGGCGGCTTCGTCCATGAAGCCCGAGAGGTCGACCGCAGCCGGCTTGATGCGGAAGAACCAGGTGGCCAAGGCATCCTCGTTCACCGCGCCGGGCGTGTCGGGCAGGGCCTCATTGACCGCGGTAATCACGCCCGCGACCGGGGCCACGATGTCCGAGGCCGCCTTGACGGATTCGATCACCACGATCTCCTCGCCGGCCTCGACCTCACGGCCGATCTCCGGCAGTTCGATGAACACCACATCCCCCAGTTGCTCGCTGGCATGGGCGGTGATGCCGACAAGGATCTCGTCACCATCCTGTTTCAGCCATTCGTGGTCTTCGGTGTATTTCAGCATGCTGGCCTCTCAGCGCTTGTAGCTCGGTTTGTGGAAGGGGATCGGGGTCAGGGTGACCGGCAGGCGCTTGCCGCGCAGCTCGGCAAAGACGGTCGCGCCATCGGCAAGACCGGCAGGCAGGATCGCCATGGCGACGGGGCCGCCGACAGAGGGGCCGAACCCACCCGATGAGACCTTGCCGATCACGTCGCCGCTTTCGGGCGCGGCATAGATCTCGACGCCCTCGCGGATCGGGGCACGGCCCTCGGGACGCAGCCCGCAACGGGTCGCGGCAGGCCCGGCAGCAAGCTCGGAGAGGATCGCATCGGCGCCCGGAAAACCACCCGCACGCGCGCCACCCTTGCGGCGCGCCTTCGGGATCGACCAGCCCAGCGCGGCCGCGCCGGGCGTGGTGCGGGGGGCCATGTCATGGCCGTAAAGCGGCATCCCGGCTTCCAGCCGCAGGCTGTCCCGCGCACCAAGGCCGATCGGGGCGACCTCGGGCTGGTCCAGCAGCGTTTGCGCGAAAGCCTCGGCCTCGGCCTCGGGGACCGAGATCTCGAACCCATCCTCACCGGTATAGCCAGACCGGCTGACCCAAAGCGTCGCGCCCTGCCAGTCGAATTCGGCGACATCCATGAATTTCATCACAGCCGCGCCCGGCACCAGCCGCGACAGCACCGCCTCGGCTTCCGGGCCCTGCAGCGCGACCAGCGCGCGATCGGTGATCGGCTCGACCGAAACCCCCAACGCCTCGAGCTGGCCCAGATGCGCGATATCCTGATCGACGCAGGCGGCGTTCACCACCAGAAACAGGTGGTCGCCCTTGTTCGCGATCATCAGGTCGTCGAGGATCCCGCCCGCCCTATTGGTGAAAAGGCCATAGCGCTGGCGCCCCTGCCCCAGCCCGACGATATCGGCGGGAACCAGCGTCTCCAGCGCCTCGGCGACATTCGCGCCGCGCAGGATCACCTGTCCCATATGGCTCACGTCGAACAGGCCGGCCTTGGCGCGCGTGTGCAGATGCTCGCCCAACACGCCCATCGGGTATTGGACCGGCATTTCCCAACCGGCAAAGGGCACCATCTTCGCCCCACGGGCGATGTGCAGGTCATAAAGCTTCGTTCGCCGAAGTTCGGCCATGGGCATCCCTCATCTTGGCGGACAGACCAATCCCGTCCGTTTCGATGCCCCCTCTGTCCCTACCCCTTGGGGGCGCCTGAGATCGTTATCCCTTCGGCGGGCGACAGATGCCGCCACTCTCCAGAGTCCTTGGTGGAAAACGGTTCGTTTTGCCTGAGAGTTTACCGGGGCGGTTGCTCCTTCGGCCCTGGCCTCCGCCAGTGTCTCCCGATTTCCGACTTTCGTCGTAGCGGGGCGGCAGGATTCTGGCAAGGGCCAACCTGCCGCCCCGAAACCTCAGATCGAGATGTTGGACGCGCCGCCATCCAGCAGGATGTTCTGCCCGATGATGAAGCGCGAATGCTGGCTGCAAAGGAAGGCGCAGGTCGCCCCGAAATCCTCGGGCGTGCCATAGGTATGGGTCGGGATCGTCTGCTCGCGCCGATGGCGGGCCTCCTCGACCGAGATGCCCTCGGCCTTCGACACCCCGGCGTCGAGGCTGTCGGCCCGCGCGGTGGCATGGATCCCCGGCAACAGGTTATTCACGACGACGCCGTTCGGCGCAACCTGCCGCGACATGCCGGCGACAAAGCCGGTCAGGCCCGAGCGCGCGGCGTTCGAGAGGCCGAGGATGGCGATCGGCGTCCTGACCGATTGCGAGGTGATGTTGACGACCCGGCCCCAGCCGCGATCCATCATGCCGGGCACCAGAGCCTGCATCAGGGCAATCGCGCTCAGCATGTTGGCGTCGAGCGCCTTGATGAAATCGTCGCGGTTCCAGTCGGTCCACTTGCCAGGGGGCGGGCCGCCCGCATTGTTGACAAGGATGTCAGCCTGCCCGCCAAGCGCCGCCAGCACCTCGGCCCGGCCCGCCTCGGTGGTAATGTCGGCCGCGACCGGGGTGACATTCACGCCGTATTTCCCGGCGATCTCGGCAGCGGTCTGTTCCAGCGCCTCGGCCCCGCGGGCGTTGATGACCAGATCGACGCCCGCCTCGGCCAGCGCCTCGGCGCAGCCCCGGCCCAGCCCTCTCGAGGCGGCGCAGACCAGCCCCCGCTTACCCTTGATGCCCAGATCCATATGCGTTCCTCCTGTCAGGTTGCCGACAAGGAAACGCGCGGCGCGGTGATTGTCCAGTTCAGAAGCAGAGGATCTCGGCCTCGGCCTCGGCCCGGCGATAGGTCGCGACCATCTCGTTCACCTGCTGGCCCTGACGGAACATGGCCGTGCGCTCGCCAGCGACCTGCCGCATCCTGAGGACGGTTTCGGCGCGGACAAAGTCGTCATAGGGCAGGATCGAGGCGATGTGGTCGATCGCGCAGGAACATTTGTCCAGCATGTCGCGGGTCTGGCCATTGGTCGCCATGCAGACAAACACGTAATCCGCCCGGGCATTCGTCGGATAGTCATTGACCGCCTGCGCACCGGCCGACCCGGCCCAGAGCATCAGCGCCATCACGGGAATCACCGGCCGGATCATTGCAGCACCATTTCGACGACATAAGCGGGCTGCCCCCCCGCCAGGGGTCCGGTGCGCGCGATCATGCGCCGGATCGGCTCCTTCCCCTCGTCCTCGAGGGTAAAGCGCAGCTCCAGCGCCTCGAAGCCGAACATGCGCTCCTTGTTGGCATCCTCCTCGAAGGGCAGGAAGACCGCGACCTTGCGGCCATCCTCCTCGACCAGTTTACCGCCGCGGAACAGCGCATCCTTCAGCCGGTTGCGGATATAGAACGGGCTGCCCCCGGTCAGCGCGGCCATGTCCCGCGCCGCGGTCTCGAGGAAGAAGGTCAGCGACGGATCGCCGCCCGACACCGGGAAGGGGCCGATCTTGCGCTTGATGCGGAGCGTCTCCTCGGAGAGTTGCAGGATCGGCTTGCCGTCCGAAGGGTCCACCCCCTGCGACAGGACGATCGTGCCCTGACCAAGCGGCTTGAAGCCCTCGACCTCCGGTCCCTGCTGGCTGATGTTCCAGGTCAGGGGACCATTGGACAGATCCCATGGCCCGCGTTCGGCAAAGACCAGATCGCCCGCCTCGTCCGCCAGCGCCGGTGGCGACGCGGCAAGAGCCAGCAGGGCAATGATGCGCAGGATTTTCATGTCGGCCTTCCTCTTCCCTCGGGGCCGAGCCTGCATCCGCGGGCGCAGCCGCGAAAGTCCGCCCGCCCGGCTATAATTCTTTGGTCTTAGGCAAGCATGTGCTGAAGCACGGCTTGCAGGTCCTCCAGCCGGACGGGCTTTTCGACCACGGGGACGCTCAGTTCCAAGCAGGCGCGCGAGATCTCGGCATCGCGGCGGGCCGAAACCACGATTGCGGGCACCGGCTGGCCCGCGGCAAGGCGCAGCTCGCGGATCGCCTGCAATCCGGTATCGCCATTGTCGAGATTGTAATCCGCGATCACCACATCGGGCGGTTCGTCCCCCATCTGCGCCAGCGCCTCGGGGATACCGCCGGTGACACGGGCGATCATGCCCAGCCGGTCCTGCAGGATCAGCTGATAGGCGCGCCGCATCGCCCCGTCGTTTTCGATCACGAGTGCTACGCGCCCGCGCAATGACGGCCCCTCCTGCACCGGCGCCGCCCCCTTGCCCGAGACCTCGGCCGTAACTAACGGCAGGCTGACGCGGAAGACGGTGCCGCGGCCCGGCTCGCTGTCCATGGCGATCGGGTGGCCGAGCTTTGCGCAGGCCCGCCGCACGATCGAAAGGCCAAGCCCCATGCCGGGTGCCCCGCCCTCACGCCCGATGCGGTGAAACTCGTCGAAGATCCGGGCGCGGTCGGGCGCGTCGATGCCGATGCCGGTATCCCTGACCTCCAGCCATACCCGTTCGCCGCGCTTCCTGACGCCGATCAGAACCCCGCCCCGGTCGGTATATTTGATAGCGTTCGAGACGAGGTTCTGCGCGATCCGGCGCAGGAAAGTCGGATCGCTCTGGACCACGGCCGAGGTCGGAACGAAGCTCAGCCGCAGGCCCTTGGCCTCGGCCATCGGCGCATATTCGATGGCAAGGCGGCGGAAAAGCTCGCCCAGTTCGACCGGCTTGCACTGAAACTCGATCCGCTGGCTGTCGAGGCGGGAAATGTCCAGCACAGCGTGCATCAGTTCCTCGACCGACTCGAAGGCGCCCGCCAGACGCTGCGCCAACTCGGTCTGCAATTCGTCCAGCTTGGTATCCGTCAGTGCGGCGAGGAAAAGCTTGGCCGCCGAAAGCGGTTGCAGCAGATCATGGCTGGCGGCGCGAAGGAATCTTGTCTTGGACCGGTTCGCCTCTTCGGCAAGGGCGCGGGCCACCGCCAGTTCGCGGTTGCGTTCCGAGAGGTCGGCCAAGGCCTGCTCCAGCTCGCGCGAGCGGACCTGAACCTCCTGCTCCAGCGCGACCGCCGCCTGAAACATCGACCAGGCCGAGCCGCGGCTTTCCTCCAGCCGGTCGATCCGCTCGACCAGCACGTCCGAGATCCGGGTCAGCTTCTCGACCCGGCGCAGTTCGCTGTCATCCTCGCGCAGGAACATGGCTCAGCCTGTCTCGGGCGGCATCAGGGCCATGCCGACGAAGGTCTGGTTCACATGCATCCCGCTATGCTGCTCGCCATAGGTATTGAAGCCCGCGACGTGATAGCGGGCCAGCAGTTCCGACATCCGCTCGGCCATGCCGGCACGCTCCAGCGCGAGGCGGCGCAGGATGCAGTCGAAGCCCAGCACCATCAGGGGCGGGCGCGGCAGCGCATCCATCGCATCGGCAAAACCCTGCGCCATGTCCACGGCATGACCAAGGGTCAGGATATTCCCCGCCTCGATCCCCGACAGAAGCTGCAGGCCCCCATCGGGCGTCATCGCCCGGATGGCGCGGACATGATGGCGCCGCCCGGTGCGCAGCAGCAAGGGATGCCGCGCGAATTCGGTCGTGGTCAGCGCATCGGGGGCGATGCCGGTCAGGCGGGCATATTCCTGCGCCGCAGGCTCGGCATTCAGCTCCCAGATGATGCGGTTATGCGGGTCGGCGGCAGTGACCACGGCGCGGCGGTCGGTTGGACGGAAATGCGCGAAGGATACCTCGGCCACGGCAAGGTCGGTTTCGATCAGCATGAACACCGCCGAGCCGCAATGATCCTCGCCATCGACCATCTGGCAGGCGGGCAGAAAGCGGATGCCCTCGGCGGCGGAACCGCCGATCACCGGCAGGCCCGGAATCGCCGCGTCCAGCGTCGCGACCAGCACGTCCTCCTGCCGGGCGAGGGCATCGGCCAGCAGGATCCCGAAGCTGGAGCGTCGGGGGTCGGGACGAAACCCGGCATGCAGCTTCCTCAGCTTCGCCATCCAGTCCGAAACCGGAACCTGCGCCTGATGCCTGAGGATGCAGATGCCGACGCGAAAGCTTTCCGCCGGAAAGCCCAGCGCGACGATGCTGTCCTTGCAGTAACCCTGCGGCCCGATCTCGCCCGCCGAGGAACAACCGACCACCCGGCAGCCCGGACCAAGCGCCGCCCCCACCTCGCGTCCAAGCGCGGGCAGGCCCGCCTCGGGCATTCCGAACAGCAGGACCAGCGATGGCGAGGCGGGCTGGAAAGCCTCGACCAGACGCGCGGCCAGATCGGGCGCATCGGCAGGAACAGCCAGCACCACCGGTGTCGCCGGAGAAGGGGGAACTGGCCGGGACCGGACGGGCGTTGCCTCTCCCGGCCACGGCTCGGGCAAGGCAGAGGTCATGCGGGTTCGAACAACCTCACGCTGTTGGCCAGCAGCACGGCCTGGGTGCGGCGTCGCGCGTTGATCTTGGACATGATCGCCGTGATATGCGTCTTGACCGTGGCCTCGGCGATGGACAGCTCATAGCTGATTTCCTTGTTCGCCTTTCCCTGACAGATCAGGCGCAGGATCTTCATCTGCTGCGGCGTCAGGCTGGAGAAGCGCCGGGCCAGCTCGACCCGCGCCGCATCCTCCTCGCCGACATGTTCGGGGTGATAGCTGTCGGGGGTGACGCGCTCCCCCTCCCACATGCGGCGCAGGCTGTCGACCAGCGCCTCGCGGCCCAGCGATTTCGAGATATAGCCCTGCGCGCCCGCCGCCATCGCGGCCGAGATCATGGCATTTTCCAGATCCGCCGAGATCATGGTGATCGGAACATCGGGGATCTGGCGGCGCAATGTCACCAGCCCCTCGGCCCCGCGCGCATCGGGCAGGTTCAGGTCAAGGATCACCGCATCGGGCGCCCCCTGGCAACGGATCTGTTCCAGCGCGGCAGCAAGGCTGCGGGCGGTTCTTACATTCTTCAGGCCGAAGCTGATCTTCAGCGTCAGTGCAAGCGCGTCGCACATCAGCGGATGGTCATCGACGATCAGGATTTCCCGCACACGATCCGCAGAAAGCCTGGGTGCGCCGACGCGTTCCTGGACATGCAGCAATGCTGAAGCCATCGTTCTCCTCCCAAAGAAACGGATGGTTGCCGGGCATATTCTCCGACAGAAGATACCTCATCTTAGGCTGGTTCCGGCTTGGCGCAAGCCTGATGGCGCGATCGGGGAAAATCCCCTAAGACTTCGGGTGTATTGGCCAGCCCACCGCCTGCATGGCAAATTGGCCGCACCGGGGGGAGAGACGAAAATGATCCAACTGAGCAGAAGAATCACCCTGCTGGGCGGGGCTGCGATGCTGTCGGGGATCGCCTCTCGCAGCCGCGCCGCGGCATCCGATGCGGCGATTCGCATCGGCACGCTGGAAAACGGCACCGTCAACTGGGAGATCCAGACGATCATCGGGCAGGGCCTCGACAAGGCCAACGGCTTCTCGCTGGTGCCGATGATCCTTGCCGGCAACCCGGCAACGCAGGTCGCGATGCAGGGGGGCGAGGTCGAAACCATCGTGTCGGACTGGCTCTGGGTCGCCCAGCAGCGCGCGCGGGGCAGCGACTTCACCTTCCTGCCCTATTCGACCGCCGTGGGCGGGGTGATGGTCAAGGGCGACAGCCCGGTCCAGAGCCTTGCCGACCTCAAGGGCAAGAAAATCGGCATCGCGGGCGGGCCGGTCGACAAAAGCTGGCTGATCCTGCGCGCATGGTCGCGCGAGAAGCTGGGCGAGGATCTGGCCGACATGACCCAGCAGGTCTTCGGCGCGCCCCCGATGATCCTCAACGCCGCCGAGACGGGCGAAGTCGATGCCGCGATCAACTTCTGGCATTTTCAGGCCAAGATGCAGGCCCGTGGAATGCGCGAGGTGATGTCGGTCGCGACGGCGGCCCGCGATCTGGGCCTTGATCCCTCGACCCCGCTTCTGGGCTATGTGCTGCGCGAAAGCTGGATCGCCGAGAATCCCACGCTCGCATCCGGGCTTGCCAAGGCTTCCCACGCCGCCAAGGAGCTGCTGGCGACCGAGGACGCCCCGTGGGAGGCGATCCGCAGCTATATGGATGCCAAGGACGAGGCCGAGTTCGACGCGCTCCGTGCCGGTTGGCGCGCGGGCATTCCGGCCGCCGGGCCGGTCGATGTCGCGAATGCGGAAAAGATGTTCGCCACCATGGCAGCACTCGGGGGCGAGGAACTGACGGGCGGCGTATCCGCCCTGCCGCAGGGCTTGTTCTGGACGCCGGAGTAGGCGCTTGTCAGACGC
>NZ_DATMFA010000146.1:0-123377 GCF_035556475.1 Paracoccus sp. (in: a-proteobacteria)
TGGGGCAATCACGAGGGGTCGATGCTGCTCTGGGTGCTGATCCTCGCGCTCTTCGGGGCGGCGGCGGCGGTGTTCGACGCCAATCTGCCGCCACGGCTTCGGGCGCGGGTTCTTGCAGTGCAGGGCGCGATCGGGGTCGCGTTCCTGGCCTTCATCCTTTTCACCTCGAACCCGTTCCTGCGACTTGAGAGCGCGCCCTTTGACGGGCGCGACCTGAACCCCTTGCTGCAGGATCCGGGCCTCGCCTTCCATCCGCCCTTCCTCTATCTCGGCTATGTCGGTCTCTCGATGGCCTTCAGCTTTGCCGTGGCGGCGCTGATCGAGGGCAGGGTCGATGCCGCCTGGGCGCGCTGGGTGCGGCCCTGGACGCTGGCGGCATGGGTCTTTCTGACCATCGGCATCGCGCTCGGTTCCTGGTGGGCCTATTACGAACTCGGCTGGGGCGGCTTCTGGTTCTGGGACCCGGTCGAGAACGCAAGCTTCATGCCCTGGCTGCTGGCGGGCGCGCTTCTGCATTCGGCGATCGTGGTCGAAAAACGCGAGGTGCTGAAAAGCTGGACCATCCTGCTTGCGATCATGTCCTTCGGCTTCTCGCTGATCGGGACGTTCATCGTCCGCTCGGGCATCATCACCTCGGTCCACAGCTTTGCCAACGACCCCGAGCGTGGGGTCTTTATCCTTGCCATCCTCGCGTTTTTCGTGGGCGGCGCGCTGACCCTCTATGCGGCGCGGGCGGGCGCGATGCAGGCCAAGGGCGCCTTCGCTCCGATCTCGCGCGAGGGGGCGCTGGTTCTCAACAACATCCTGCTGGCTGTCTCGGCCCTCGTCGTCTTTGTCGGCACCGTCTGGCCGCTGGTGGCCGAGATGCTTTGGGACCGCAAGCTGTCGGTCGGCCCGCCCTTCTTCGAAAAGGCCTTCACCCCCTTCATGATCGCGCTGGCCATCGTGCTGCCGCTGGGGGCGATGCTGCCGTGGAAACGGGGCAGGCTGGAAAAGATCCTGCCGTCGCTGCGCGGACCGCTGGTCTTTGCGCTGGCCGTGGCCACGCTGGTCTTTGCAGTCTCGACCGGGCATTCGGCGCTTGCCGTGATCGGGGCCGGGCTTGGCTCCTGGCTGGTCGGGGGCGCGATTGCCGACCTGTGGCTGCGGACCGGCAATTCGGGAATTTCGCGCCTCTGGCGCCTGCCGCGGGCGGATTGGGGCAAGGCGATTTCCCATGGCGGGCTTGGCGTCACGTTCATCGGGGTCAGCCTGCTGATGGCCTGGCAGGTCGAGGATATCCGCGTGGCCCAGGTCGGCCAAAGCTTCGACGTCGCGGGCTACCGGATCACGCTGGAGGCGGTCGAGGAGCGTCCCGGCGCCAATTATGACGCCACCGTCGCGACGATGCGCGTCGTGAAGGGCGGGCGCGAGGTCGCCGTGATGCATCCCGAAAAGCGGCTTTACCCGGTTCAGGGCACCCCGACCACCGAGGCCGCGATCCAGAACGGCCTGTTCCGCGACCTCTATCTGGTGATCGGCGATCCGCAGGCGGGTGGCGGCTGGGCGGTGCGCAGCTATGTGAAGCCCTTCGCAAGCTGGATCTGGCTGGGCGCGGCGCTGATGGCGCTTGGCGGGCTGGTCAGCCTCTCCGACCGCAGATACCGGGTCGCGGCGGGGGCCCGCAGTCCCGCGCCGATGGTCCGGCCGGCCGAGTGACGGGTATGCGCTATCTTCTCCTTTGCCTGATGCTGCTTGTCGCCGGTCCCGCTTTCGCGGTGCAGCCCGACGAGATCCTCTCTGACCCGGCGCTGGAGGCGAGGGCGCGCGAGATCTCGAAAGTGCTGCGCTGCCCGGTCTGCCAGGGTGAGACGATCGACGAATCGAACGCCCCGATCAGCCGCGACCTGCGGCTTTACCTGCGCGAACGGCTGGTCTCCGGGGATACCGACGACGCGGCGCTGGAGGCGGTGGTGGACAGGTTCGGCGAATATGTCCTGTTTGAGCCGCCGGCGCGGGGCATCAACTGGGTTCTCTACCTCGCCGGCCCGGTCATGGCGCTCATCGCGCTGCTGATCGGCTGGCGCTTCATCCGCGCGCGCGAGGGCGCGGAGACCGAGGCTGATGCCCTTGATCCCGAGGAGCTGGCGCGGCTCGACCGGTTGATGCGCGACTGACGCGAGGTCAGTGCTTTCTCCCCGCGCGGGCTAAGGTCAGGATGGCCGGCGAATGCCGAGGGAGGATCCATGGACCATCAGACCATCACCGTTTCGCATCACGAGAACATCACCCGGATCGTGCTGAACCGGCCGCAGGTGATGAACGCGCTGAACAGCACCATGCGCGCCGAGATCACCGCCGCGCTGAGGGATCTGCCCACCGACACGCGTTGCGCCGTGCTGACCGGGAACGGCAAGGCCTTCTGTTCGGGGCAGGATCTTTCGGATGCGACTGCGGGGCTGGATGTCGCCCGCATCCTGCGCGAGGAATATGAGCCGATGTTGCGGGCGATCACCGAGGCTCCGGTTCCGGTGATCGCGGCGGTGAACGGGATCGCCGCGGGGGCGGGGGCCAATCTGGCGCTTGCCGCGGATGTGGTGATCGCGGCCGAGAGCGCCAGTTTTGTGCAGGCCTTCAGCCGGATCGGCCTGATCCCCGATGCCGGGGGCAGCTTCATCATTCCGCGCAGCACCGGCACCGCGCGCGCCAAGGGGATGATGCTTTTCGCCGAGCCTGTCAGCGCGCGTCAGGCGGCGGATTGGGGCATGATCTGGGAGGCGGTCGAGGATGCCGGCTTCGAGGCGCAGGTGACCGCGCGCGCGACCGCTCTGGCCCAGGGTCCGACGCAATCCTACCTCGCGATCCGCGAGGCATTGGCGGAAACGGCGGTCAATGACATGGCCGCCCAGCTTGAGGTCGAGGCCCGGTTGCAGGCCCGCATGGCCGCGACCGAGGATTTTGCCGAAGGGGTCGCGGCCTTTCTGCAAAAGCGCCGGCCGGTGTTTCGGGGCCGCTGACGCTCAGGCGATGCGGGTGAAACGCGGCTCGCTGTCGCGATTGTCGAAGAAGGGGACGGCGGGGGGCGGTGCAAGCGGCCCTTTGCCGCGGGCGAGGGTTGCCACCTCTGCCAGCGCCACTTCGGTGATGAAGGGCAGGTCCAGCGCCCGCGCCTCGGTGATCGGAACCCAATGCAGATGCGAAAGCTCGTCGCAGGCCGCGCTGAAATCGCAGCGATCGCCATGGAGGCGGCTTGCGTCGAGCAGCAGGAAGCGCGCGTCAAAGCGCCGGGTCCGTCCGGGCGGCGTGATCGCGCGGAAGAAATAGATGAGCGCGCTGGGATCGGGGCTGAGCCCCGCGCCCGCATAATGCCCCCAACCCTCGGGCGCGGGGCCGGGCGTGCCGGTCAGGAGGCCGGTTTCCTCGGCCAGTTCGCGCAGGGCGGCGGCGGCGACGGCCTCTGGCGAGGCGGCGGGGGCATCCATCCGCGGTTCGGCCGCGAGGCGGCGCTGCTCTTGCGGGCCAAGTCCGGCCGCGAAGCGCACCGACGCATCGGCGGGATCGACGGCCCCGCCCGGAAAGACGTATTTCGAGGGCATGAAAGCGGCGGAGGAGCCGCGCTGCCCCATCAGGACCGATGGTCCGCCACGGCTTTCGCGATCAAGGACGATGATCGTCGCGGCATCGCGGATCGGCGGGGCGTCGGCCGTCGGCGTCATGCCTGCGGAAGCTCTGCGCGGGGCTTCGCCTCGGGCCGGCCGGGCGCACCCCCGAAGCCATGCATCCGCCGCGCCCATTGGAGGCCGACGAACCCGCCCTTGATGACCGGCAGCAGTGCCAGTGAGGCGACGATCGCGCCCAGTCCGAAGCCGATCAGCAACGCCATGGGCGAGGGCCGATAGGCCATGTAGACCGCCAGCAGCAATGGCGCGCCAAGATGCGAAACCAGCAGGATCGTCAGATAGGCCGGCCCGTCATCGGTGCGCTGATGCGACAGATCCTCGCTGCAATGGTCGCAATGGTCGCGCACGGTCAGGTAGCCGTCGAAAAGGGCCCCCTCGCCGCAAGCAGGGCAGCGGCGCATCGCGCCGCGCAGCATTGCGGGTTTCAGCGGCCGCTCGGCCGGGGTGGTTCTGGAAAGTCCGGACATTCACGCAATCCTCTCCCGATCCATCCTATCTAGGATGTGCGAGGCAGGATTAAAAGCGGTCGAAAGGTCGCACCACTTCATGCGGCGATGGCGGCGGGGGCGACGATGATCCGGTTCCGCCCGGTCGACTTGGCGGTCAGGAGGGCGCGGTCCGCCCGTGCGAGGAGCTGGCTCATCTCCGTTCCGGCCTGCCGCAGCCGCGCATCACAGCCGGCAATGCCGGCCGAGATCGTGACCGAGACCGCGCCGGTCATGCATTCCGGCGGCAGGTCGATCGCAGGGGCGGCGATGGCCCGTCGGATCCCCTCGGCATGGTTGCGGGCCGCATCGAGCGTGCAATCGGGCAGGGCGATCAGGAACTCCTCGCCGCCGATCCGGGCGACCAGTGCGCCGGGCGGCAGGCTCGCCGCCATCCGCCGCGCGACGGTGCGCAGCACCGCGTCGCCCGCGGCATGGCCATGCAGGTCGTTCACCTGCTTGAAGCGGTCGAGATCAAGCAGGATGACCGCGAGGTTCCCGCCGCTCCGGCCAGCCTCGGCCAGAAGCTCACTCAGGCGGGGCAGGGCATGGCGGCGGTTCGAGAGCCCAGTCAGCGGATCGGTCATCGCCCAGCGAAGGTTGAGCCGCGCCTCCTCGCGCTTGCGGTCGTCGGCCAGCTTGCGGTCAAGCTGGGCGCTGAGCCGCATCGCCGCCTCGATTGCGGCGGAGGGCTGGCCCAGATCCGCCGTCAGCACGTCGCCCGCGCCAAGGTCCAGCGCCATCGCGGTCAGATCCGCCCGCTCGGGTCGCAGGGCGACGACGAAGCCCGCATCGCGCGACATCGGACGCGAGCGCAGCTCCGACAGCAACCGCAGCCCGTCGCCGGATTGCTGGATGTCACCCGCGATCAGGTAGAGGTCCGGCACCCGCCCCCTTGCCGCATCCGAGAGTGCGCGATCGGGGTCGCTGACCGAAACCGCCATGTCCAGCCAGTCCTTCAGCGCATGGCGCCAGCCCAGTGCCGCGCCCGGCTGCTCGGCCACGAAGACGGCGCGCGGCCTGCCGGGACAGCGATATTCGGCCCCCGGCTCGGCAAAGCCGGGCGCGGCTTCGCGGCCCGGATCGCCACGTGAAAGCTGCCCCTCGCTGCGCATCAATCCGCGGATCCGGGCAAATAGCGTCAGATCGTCGTCGAACCCGTCGATCAGGGCCGAGGCCCCGGCCCGGAGGGCGGGGATGCGCTGCGCGTCCGTGACCTGCATCAGCACCGGAAGGTCGGCACCGCTGCGCTGGTTGCGCAGGGCGGCACAAAGCTCGGCCCCGTCCATGTCGAGAAGGCTTGCCCCGATCAGGACGATCTGCGGCTGGACAGTCGCGGCGATCCGCAGCGCCTCCCGCCCCGAGCCGGTTGCCGTCACCTCGTAGCACGCGGAGTTCAGCCGCGCTTTCATCCCGATCCGCGTCGCCGGCGCACCATCCGCGACAAGAATGCGTCCCGCTACGTTCATCTGGCTGCTTTACACCCCATTCCCTTCCGCGCATCTTGCCGCCGCAATGATTAAAAAACCGTTTCCATTCCTGATCGGAACGACAGAGGCGAGGGCAAGATGACCAGATCCGAAGCGCGCGACATCGCCGATGCCGGTTTCAGCCATATCGCGGCGGATGCGGAGCTGGTGGCAGCCTTCCTGGGGCAGGCCGGAACGGATGCGGCCGGGCTGCGCGCCATGGCCGCGCGGCCGGAATTCGCGCAATTCGTGCTGGATTTCCTGCTGGAACAGGATCAGCGCGTGCTGGATTTCGCCGCCTCGGCCGGTCTTCAGCCGCAGCGGGTGGTGATGGCGCGCGCGGTCCTTGGCGGGGGCGATCCCTGGTAGGATCGCCCGACCGGGTCAGGCGACCTCGGCAAAGACTTTGTCGAGGGCCTTTTCCAGCTTTTCGAACATCTCGTCCATCTGCCCCTCGGTCAGGATGAAGGGCGGGCAGAGGACAACGGACTGACCCAGCGGCCGGCAGATCAGCCCCAGATCGGTGCAGGTATTGGCGATCCGCTCGCTGACCGAAAGCGTGCTGTCGAAGGGCGTCTTGGTCGGCTTGTCCTTTACCGCCTCAAGCGCCCACATGAAGCCGATGCCGCGATATTCGCCGATATTGGGCTTCAGGGCGAGGCGTTGCAGCCCTTCCTCGAACCGGGGGGCGAGGTGGCGGACATTCTCGGCCAGCCCCTCGTTCATCACGACGTCGATCGCCTTCAGCGCGATCGCGCAACCGACGGGATGGCCCGAGGCGGTGAAGCCATGCGGAAACTCCTCGATCCGTTCGATCGCGTCCTGCATCCGGTCGGCGAGCGGTCCCGAGAGGATCACCGCGCCCATCGGGAAGAAACCCGCCGTCAGGTTCTTGGACGAGATGATGGCATCGGGCATGAAGTTGTAGGTCTCGCAGCCCCAGGTGTTCCCGGTGCGCCCGAAGCCGCAGATCACCTCGTCCGAAATCATCGGGATGTCGTGCTTTTTCAGGATCGGCAGGATCGCCTGGAAATACCCTTGGGCCGGAGGGATGACGCCGCCCGCGCCCATCACCGGCTCGGCGAAGAAACCGGCGATGGTGTCGGCCCCTTCGCGCGCGATCGTCTCCTCAAGCTCGCGGGCGAGGCGCTGGACGAATTGCTCCTCGCTCTCGCCTTCCTCGCCGAAACGCCAGTAATGCGGGCAGGTCAGGTGGATGAAACCCGGCAACGGCAGCCCGAAGACCGAGTTATAGGGCTTGCCGGTCATCGAGGCGGAAACGGCGGTCACGCCATGATAGGCGTTCCAGCGCGTCAGGATCTTGCGGCGTTCGGGCTTGCCCTCGGCGGCATGCAGGAACCACAGCATCTTGACCATGGTGTCATTCGCTTCGGAGCCCGAATTGGTATAGAACACCCGGCCCCGGTCGAAGGGCGAGACCTCGACCAGCTTTTCCGACAGCATGACCGTCTGGTCGGACATGCGCCCGAAGAAGGCGTGATAGCCGGGGAAGCGCTCGTATTGGGTCTTTGCTGCCTCGATCAGACCCTTGTGATCGAAGCCCGCGACCATGTTCCAGAGGCCCGAATTGGCGTCGAGATAGCGGCGGCCGTTCACGTCGATGATATAAGGCCCCTCGCCGCGGGTGATGACCACCGTTCCGCGCTGGTGGACCGATGGCATGTCCGTGAAACCGTAGAGCGAATATTCCTCGGCGCGGGCTTCCCAGCTTTGCAGTTGGTTCATGGCATCAGCCTCCGTATGCATGTCCGGGCAAGGCTAGCCGGGCGCCGTGAGGCATTCAATGGGGCAGGCCGCGCCTTCGGGCGGAGTGACGGGAGGAAAGCGGGGCGGCGTCGATCTGCCCGCGCTCTCCGACGTTTTTCCGAATTGTGCGGTCCCTGCGCCCGGCGCAGACTGGCCCTTGTCGCCATTGCGGGCCATCAGACATGCGATTGCTGATCCTTGTCCTTTGCCTCTGGCTGCCAGTCTCCACGCTGGCGGACCCGCTGATGATTCTGCCGGTCAAGCTGCTCGACACCTCGCATGAGGCCGAGGATCAGGCCGGCGACCATGCCCGCCGCCTCGACCTGCTGTCCGATGTGCTGAGCGAGGAACTCCCGGGCGTCACGCTCTCACGCGAGGAGGTCGCGGCGGCCTGCCCGCGCGAGACGACCGACTGCCTTCTCGGCCTCCTGAAGGAACGCGGGGCGGATCGGGGGCTTTTCATCGTCGTGCAAAAGGCCAGCACGCTGATCCTTCAGATCTTCGCCAGCGTCGTCAATGTCGACGAGGGGCGGATGGTGGTCCACAAGGAGCTGAACTTTCGCGGCGACAATGACGAGGCATGGCGCCGCGCTGGCCGCTTCCTTGCCCGTCAGCTGCGCCCGGCCGGCTGAGGCGAGATCAGCCCGATCTCGCGCAGCTCCGCCTCGATCCCCGAGAGCGCTGGCCCGCGCGTCTCGGCGACCAGCCCGTCGAATGTCTTGCGCAGGGCCGCCTTTTCCTCACCCCGGCAATCGTTCCATGGACGGCCCTGCAAGGCCATGTGCAGGACGTAATAGCCGATGAAATGCGGCCGCTCGCCATTCGCGATCAGGGCGCGATAGGCTTCATGCGCGCCGATCCGGCGCAGAGCGGCGGCCTCGGGGATGCCTGCCGCGATCAGCGCGCGGGCGGTGGCGGGGCCGATATTCGGGATCCCGGTCAGGTCGGTCATGCGCTGCCAGACTTTCCAAAGCTCATGCTTTCCTGTATCAGCGCGCGAACTCCAAGGACAGCACGGCATGACCGACCAAGCCAGCACCAACGCTCAGGCGGCGAAAAAGCTCTTCATCAAGACCTATGGCTGTCAGATGAACGTCTATGACAGCCAGCGCATGGCCGAGGCCATGGGTGCCGAGGGCTATGTCCTGACCGAAGACCAGTCGGAAGCCGACATGGTGCTGCTGAACACCTGCCATATCCGCGAGAAGGCGGCCGAGAAGCTTTACTCCGATCTTGGCCGGCTGAAGCCGCTGAAGGCCGAGCGGCCCGATCTGAAGATCGGCGTCGCGGGCTGTGTTGCGCAGGCCGAGGGCGAGGAGATCCAGCGCCGGATGCCGATCGTCGATCTGGTCGTCGGCCCGCAAGCCTATCACCGCCTGCCCGCCATGGCCCGCGCGGGCAGGGGCGTCGACACCGAATTCCCGGCCGAGGACAAGTTCGAGCATCTGCCGAAGCCCGCCGCGACCCGCCGCGCGCCCGCGGCCTTCCTGACGGTGCAGGAGGGCTGTGACAAGTTCTGCGCCTTCTGCGTCGTGCCCTATACCCGCGGGTCCGAGGTCAGCCGTCCCGTCGACCGCATCCTGCGCGAGGCGCGCGATCTGGTATCGCGCGGCGTGCGCGAGATCACGCTCTTGGGCCAGAACGTCAACGGCTGGCATGGGATGGGCGAAGGGGGCCGCGAATGGGGCTTTGGCCGCCTGATCCGCGCCATGGCCGAGATCGACGGGCTGGACCGCATCCGCTATACCACCAGCCACCCGAACGACATGGCCGATGACCTGATCGAGGCGCACCGGGCCGAGCCGAAGCTGATGCCCTATCTGCATCTGCCGGTGCAATCGGGGTCGAACCGCATCCTGAAGGCGATGAACCGCAAGCATACGGTCGACCAGTATCTGCGCCTGATCGACCGCATCCGCGATGCGCGGCCCGACATCATGCTGACCAGCGACTTCATCGTCGGCTTCCCCGGCGAGACGGATCAGGACCATGCCGATACGCTGGACCTTGTCCGGCGGGTGAATTTCGGCACTGCCTTCAGCTTCAAGTATTCCCCTCGCCCCGGCACCCCGGCTTATGACCGGCCCGAGATCGAGAGCGAGGTCGCCGATGCGCGGTTGCAGGAGCTTCAGGCGCTGCTTTCGGCCCAGCAGAAGGCCGCGCAGGAGGGCATGATCGGGCGCGAGCTTGGGGTTCTCTTCGAAAAGCCCGGCCGGCTCGAGGGCCAGATGGTTGGCAAGTCAGACTATCTTCACGCGGTCTTTGTCGAGGCGCCCGACGCCCGTGTCGGCGACCTCGTCCGGGTTCGGATCACGCGTAGCGCGCCGAATTCACTTGCGGGTGAGCTTCTGGCCTGACCGGCCTGCATTCCGATTGACTTTCCGCGGCGAATCCGCCATATGACCGCGACCGGCCGGGTATTTGCCCGTTGCCGGTGCGTTATTTTAATCTCACCCACAACCAAAGGGTGCGCTGTCCGAAGGCGGATCCCGGATCCCCAACACCTGCCTCGCAGGGGCCGCAGGACGCGGTAGAAGCAAGGAAAGACGGAATGTTCGCAGTTCTCAAGACGGGCGGCAAGCAGTACCGGGTTCAGGCCGGTGACGTGCTGCGCGTTGAAAAGCTGAACGCCGAAGCTGGCGACAAGATCCAGTTCAACGAAGTGCTGATGATCGGCTCGACCATCGGTGCGCCGCTGGTTGCTGGCGCTGCCGTGCAGGCCGAAGTCATCGACAACATCAAGGCTGACAAGGTCATCACCTATGTCAAGCGCCGCCGCAAGCACTCGTCCCAGCGCACCCGTGGCCACCGTCAGCAACTGACGCTGGTTCGCGTCACCGAGCTGCTGGAAAAAGGCGCGGACAAGTCCGACGTCAAAGTTGCTGTCGGTGCGCGTCTTGCACGCCGCCACGACGCCGAAACCGCCAACTGAGGAGACTGACCCATGGCACATAAGAAAGCAGGCGGTTCGTCCCGCAACGGTCGCGATTCGGCCGGTCGCCGTCTTGGCGTGAAACTCTATGGCGGTCAGCAAGCTGTGGCCGGCAACATCATCGTGCGTCAGCGCGGCACCACCTGGTGGGCCGGCGCCAATGTCGGCATGGGCCGTGACCACACGCTGTTCGCCCTGACCGACGGCCAGGTAACGTTCCGCAAGGGCCTCAAGGGCCGCACCTTCATTTCCGTGCTTCCGGCCAATCTCGAGGCTGCCGAATAAGCCGATTTTAACACTACGGTGCTAAAAAAGGGGATCGGCGAAAGCCGGTCCCCTTCGGTTTTCCATGGACCATGCACATATGTTTTCTGAGGACGAGGGAGGAAACTTTGATGAATGACCAGTTCGCGCCGGACCTGCACATGCAGGCCCAGATCGCGACCGAACGGTTTTTGTTGCGGCCGCTGAGGCGGTCGGATGCCGGGTTGATCGCGCATTACACCCAGGACCGCAGGGTCGCCGTGGGCACGCGCTCGATTCCCCATCCGCTGCCGCCGGGCGCATCCGAGGCCTATGTCAAGCGCGCCATGTCGCCCGAGCGGGACGAGGATGTCTGGGCCATCGACGGGTCCGAGAACAAGCTTGCCGAGCTTCTGGGCGTGGTCTCGCTGACCCGGATCGAGCCGGACCAGTCCGAACTGGGCTTCTGGATCGGGGCGGGCTTCTGGAATACCGGATTCGCGACCGAGGCCGTCGCGGCCCTTGTCGCCGCCAATCCCCACGGCTCGCGCACCCTGTTCGCCGAGGCGTTTCAGGACAATCCCGGCTCGGCCCGCGTGCTGACGAATTGCGGTTTCGAATATCTCGGCGATGCCGAGAGCTGGTCGGTCGCGCGCGATGCGCGGGTGCCGACCTGGACCTATCTTCGCAAGATGGCCTGACCGGGCCACGGAAAACGAAAGGGCACCTTCGGGTGCCCTTTTTCATTTCGTGAGGGGTTATTTGCGCAGCGTCACGCTGTTTCCGCCGCCGGTGATGATCACCTCATCAACCCCGGCAAGCGCCTCGTTCGAGATGGTCATGGCGGTGGTGATCGTGTCGCTTGTCGGATTGGCCGGGCTGCTTGCGGCGGCGGTGCCCTTGGCGGGCGGGTTTCCGACCAGACGCAGGCGCAGGGTTCCGGTCGCATCGGCCCGGACGCGGCCGCGCGGCATCGGCACCTCGGTCACGAGGGCGACGTTCCACCAGCCTTTCGTCGCCGGGATCGCGTCCACGACCAGCAGGCGGCCCTCATAGAGCGGCTCCCAGCGGGCCGCGGTGATATGGGCCAGACCCAGCCGCCCGTCGGTGGTGGTGGTCGGATAGCCGCCCTCCGGCTCGAGCGTGGTGGGCTGATTCGAGCCGCCGCCGAACCATCGGAACGGATTCCAGCTGCTGTCGCTGTCCCCGCCGAACCGTCCGCATCCCGCAAGCACCAGCATTGCGCAGCCGATATGTCCCAAGGTCCTGATCCGCATGTCGGCCGCCCCCGTTCTTGTCGTTTCCGTGGTGTGATAGGACAAAGCGCGAAGGCGCGAAAGCCTCTTTGACCTCTGCGCGCCATCGCGCTATGCCAAGGCCGCCCCGGGAGAACCGGATGGAAAGGACTGCCATGGCCACGCCCGCCTTTGAAGACATCGCCGAGACCTTCGATTTTCTCGATGACTGGGAGGAGCGCTATCGCCATGTCATCGAACTGGGCAAGGCGATGCCGCCGATGGACCCGGCGCTGCAAGTTCCCGCAACCAAGGTCGAGGGCTGTGCGAGCCAGGTCTGGATCATGCCCCGGATCGACGGCGGCAGGTTCGATTTCGATGGCGACAGCGATGCGCTGATCGTGCGCGGCCTGATCGCCATTCTGCACGCGCTTTATTCCGGCGTGCCCATGGGCGAAGTCACGGCCATCGACGCGCCGGCCGAATTGCGCCGCCTCGGGCTTGAGGAGCATCTTTCGGCGCAGCGGTCGAATGGTCTGCGCGCCATGGTTGAGCGTATCCGCCTGCTGGCCGCCGCTGGCTGAGGATCAGCCGCCGCGGCGGTGCGAGATCCAGCCGCCGCCCAGAACACGCGTGCCCTCGGTCGCATAAAAGACGCAGGCCTGACCGGGGCTGACGCCTTCCTCGGCATCGAGCAATTCGACTTCGGCCCGGTTCGGTCCGGTCGGGCGCAGGATCGCCGGGCGGGGCGGTCGGGTCGACCGGATGCGCGCGGTGATCGCGATTTCGCCCTCGAAGGGTTCGTCACCCAGCCAGTTCACCTCGGTCACCGGAACCACCTTGGTGGCGAGCGCCTGCTTCGGCCCGACGATGACGCGCCGCGCGTCGGGGTCTAGGCGCACGACGTAAAGCGGATCACCCAGCCCGCCGATGCCGAGGCCACGGCGCTGGCCGATGGTGTAATGGATCACGCCGCGATGGGTGCCCAGCACATTCCCGTCCATGTCCACGATCTCACCCGGATCGGCCGAGCCGGGGCGCAGCTTCTCGATCACGCTGGCATAATTGCCGTTCGGAACGAAGCAGATGTCCTGGCTGTCCGGCTTGTCGGCGACCGCGAGGCCGTATTCCGCGGCCAGCGCGCGGGTCTCGGCCTTGCTTTGCAGCCCGCCCAGCGGAAAGCGCAGGAAGTCGAGCTGTTCCTGCGTGGTCGAGAACAGGAAATAGCTTTGATCGCGGTTCGGGTCGGCCGCCATGTGCAGCTCCGGCCCCTTCGGACCATCGAAGCGGCGGATGTAATGCCCGGTCGCCATGCAATCGGCGTCCAGTTCGCGCGCAGTTTGCAGCAGGTCGCGGAACTTCACCCGCTCGTTGCAGCGGATGCAGGGTACCGGCGTCGCGCCGGCAAGATAGGCGTCGGCAAATTCCTCGATCACGGATTCGCGGAACTTGTTCTCGTAATCGAGGACGTAATGGGGAAAGCCCACGCGCTCGGCAACGCGCCGGGCGTCATGGATATCCTGACCCGCGCAGCAGGCGCCCTTCTTTGCCAGCGCCGCGCCATGGTCGTAAAGCTGCAGCGTCACGCCGATGACGTCATAGCCCTCGGCCGCGAGTTTCGCGGCGACGACCGAGCTGTCGACGCCCCCTGACATTGCGACGACCACGCGCGTCTCGGCCGGAGGTTTCGCAAAACCCAGCGAGTTCAATGGCATATCTGGCGCATCTGCGCGAAGGGCTTGGCTGCGGCTTGTCATGGATCATCCTTTGGCGCGTATTCGAAGGTGGGTCCGCGCCGGTATCGCAGGACATTTAGTGAAAATTGCCGCAATTCTCAAGGCCGGGAGGGGCGGAACCCGGCGCTGTTTCACGGTGATTTAAGGTTTTCCTGCGAGGACGGTGCTGCTCTGGACAGGAGTTTTGCAGATGTTCGTGAAGAAAACGCCCGGCCGGCGCACCGCCACCCTGCCGGATGGCAGCATCCTGACCCTCGCCGACCTGCCGCCCAGCAGGACGCGATGGGTTGCGCGGCGCAAGGCGGTGGTGGTGGCGGCAGTCCAGCACGGGCTGCTCAGCCGCGACGCTGCGCTCCGCCGTTATGACCTGACCGAGGAAGAGTTCGATTCCTGGCAGCAGGCGGTGTCGCGCCACGGGCACGATGCGTTGAAAATCACGCGGTTACAGAAATTTAAACAACTATAGGTTGTTTTATGGGGGAGACTTCCCTTGGTAACATGCTATTAACGTTTTCGTGAAAAAACCGCTCCAAACCGGATCGACCAGAGGCATTGAAATGCGCATTCTTCTTGTGGAAGACGACCAGCCCGTTGCTCGCAGCATCGAGTTGATGCTGACGCAGGCGAGCTACAACGTCTATCGCACCGACATGGGCGAAGAGGGTATCGATCTCGCCAAGCTCTACGACTACGATCTGATCCTGCTCGACCTCGACCTTCCCGACATGAACGGGATGGAGGTCTTGCGCCAGATCCGCATGTCGCGCGTCGATACGCCGATCCTAATCCTGACCGGTTCCGACGATACCGAGGTCAAGCTGCGCGGCTTCGGCTTCGGCGCCGACGATTACATGACGAAGCCGTTCATCCGGGACGAGCTGGTTGCACGCATCCAGGCCATCATCCGCCGCTCCAAGGGCCACAGCCAGTCGGTGATCCGCACCGGCGGGATGGTCGTGAACCTCGACGCCCGCTCGGTCGAGGTCGATGGCCGCCCGGTCAACCTGACCGGCAAGGAATACCAGATCCTCGAACTGCTCAGCCTGAGGAAGGGGACCACCCTCACCAAGGAGATGTTCCTGAACCACCTTTACGGCGGCCTTGACGAGCCGGAGTTGAAGATCATCGACGTTTTCGTCTGCAAGCTGCGCAAGAAGCTGGCCGCGGCGCTGAACGGCGAGAACCATATCGAGACCGTATGGGGGCGCGGCTATGTCCTGCGCGATCCCATCCGTGAGCGGCAGGAGGCGCTGCGCACGGCCTGAGACGGGCCGAGGCGCTGGACAAGAAGTCCGGCAAGAAGCTATCACTCTGGGCCTGAAGAAAAGCCCCTGTCGGGCTGGCGAAGGCGGAGGCGGCGATGGCCCGGGAAACGAAGGATCAGGCTGCGGACGAGACCCCGCCGGAGGTCGCAGCCGGGGTCGAAGGCCTTGATGAGACGACGGCGCGGGCCGAGGCCGCATCGCTGGCCGAAACCCTCCAGCGCGCGAACGAGGCCTATCACGCCGAGGACGCCCCCTTTATCAGCGACGCGGAATATGACGCGAAGAAGCGCCGTCTGGCCGCGATCGAGGAGCGTTTCCCGGCGCTCCGCACGCAGGACAGTCCGACGCGGCAGGTGGGGGCGGCGCCCGACCTGCGCTTTGCCAAGGCGGCCCATCGCCTGCCGATGCTGTCGCTGGAGAATGCCTTTGACGAGGCGGATGCGACGGCCTTCGTACAGCGTGTGCGGTCCTTCCTCAGCCTGCCCGCGAATGTGCCGCTGGAGGTCACTGCCGAGCCGAAGATCGACGGGCTTTCGCTGTCGCTGCGCTATGAGAACGGCGAACTCGTGCAGGCGGCGACGCGCGGCGATGGCGCGGTGGGCGAGAATGTGACCGCCAATGCCCGCACCATCTCGGACATACCGCATCGGCTGGCCGGGGCCGCTATTCCCGCCATCGTCGAGATTCGCGGCGAATGCTACATGTCGCATGACGATTTCGAGAAGCTGAACCAATCCGACAGCGGCCGGGTCTTTGCCAATCCGCGGAATGCTGCCGCCGGATCACTGCGCCAGCTTGACCCCTCGATCACCGCGGCACGGCCCCTGCGCTTCTTCGCCTATGCCTGGGGCGAGCTTTCCGAGCCGCTTGCCCAGACCCAGATGGGCGCGGTCGCGCGGATGGAGGGCTTCGGCTTTCGCACCAACCCGCATATGCGCCTTTGCCATTCCGTCGCCGAGATGATCGAGACTTGGGCCGGGATCGAGCAGATGCGCGCGACGCTGGGCTATGACATCGACGGCGTGGTCTACAAGGTGAACGACCTTGGCTATCAGGCGCGGCTCGGGATGCGTTCGACCACGCCTCGCTGGGCGATCGCGCATAAATTCCCGGCCGAACGCGCCTGGACCCGGCTGGAGGCCATCGACATTCAGGTTGGGCGGACCGGGGCGCTGAGCCCGGTCGCGCGGCTGCATCCGGTGACGGTCGGGGGCGTCGTCGTCTCGAACGCGACGCTGCACAATGAGGATTACATCGCCGGCCGCGGTGCCGACGGGCGCGAGATCCGGGGCGGCAAGGACATCCGCATTGGCGACTGGGTCGAGGTCTATCGCGCCGGTGACGTCATCCCGAAGGTCGCCGATGTCGATCTGGCCAAGCGCGAGCCGGGCGCCGTGCCCTATGCCTTCCCCGAGATCTGCCCGGAATGCGGCTCTCCAGCCGCGCGGGAGGAGGGCGATTCGGTCCGGCGCTGCACCGGCGGCCTGATCTGCCCCGCGCAGGCGGTCGAGAAGCTGCGCCATTTCGTCTCGCGCGCCGCCTTCGATATCGAGGGGCTGGGCGCCAAGCAGGTCGAGCTGTTCCACCGCCTGAACTGGATCGCTGAACCCTCCGACATCTTCACCCTCAGGGACCGCGACGCCTCCGGCCGCAAGATGCTGGCCGAGCGGGCAGAGGATTTCCTGCGCGACAAGGATCCCGAGGAAAGCCGCGAATTGCTGATTTCTCTCGGGGTCGATTCCATGAGCCTCGCGACGAATGGCGAGAGCCGGGCGTTCGAGAAGCTCTCGGCGACGCCCCTTGCCGAGGTGAAGGGCTGGGGCGCGACCAGCGCCAGCAATCTTTTCCAGGCGATCGAGGCCAAGCGGCGGATCGAGTTGCACCGGCTGATCTTCGCCCTCGGGATCCGCCACGCGGGCGAGGTGGCGGCCAATGACCTCGCCCGCCATTTCGGCAGTTGGGAGGCGCTGGCCGGGGCGCTGGACCGGTTGCGCCCCGCCGCATTGGCGCATCGCGCCGCCGATCTTGCCGCCGAGGACGAGCGCAAGGCCGCGAGCGCCGAGGGCCGCCGCGCCCGCATCAGCGAGGCGCGTGCCGCAGCGACCGCAGGGCTTGAGGTTCCGCCCGAGGCCGAGGCGGCATGGTCGCATCTGACCTCGGCCAATGGCATCGGCCCGGCGCTGGCCATTTCGCTTTCCGACGCCTTCGCCAATCCGCGCGAGCGCGGCGCAATCGACCGTTTGATCACCGCCCTCACCGACATTATCCCCCCCGAGGCACGGGCGACGGATAGCGAGATCACCGGCAAGACGCTGGTTTTCACCGGCACCCTTGAGAAGATGACCCGGGCCGAAGCCAAGGCGCGGGCCGAGGCGCTTGGCGCCCATGTCGCGGGCTCGGTCTCGGCCAAGACGGACCTGCTGATCGCGGGGCCGGGCGCGGGCTCCAAGGCGAAGAAGGCGGCGGATCTGGGCATCAAGGTCATCGACGAGGACGAATGGCTGCTGATCGCCAAGGGATAGGGGGGCGGCCCCCGGCGCTCTTCCCGCTTTTCGCCTCGCTCGAGACGCTGCCGGGCGTCGGCCCCCGCGCGGCCGAGGCTTTCGCGCAGTTGGGCGTGACGCGCCCGCGTGACCTGATCCTGACTTTGCCCCATTCCGGCATCCGCCGCCGCGCGATCGCGCATCTGGCCGAGGCGCATCCGCCCGAGATCGTGACGGTGACTGTCCGTGTCGAGCGACACCATCCGCCGGCGACAAAGGGGCGGCCGTGGCGGGTGCAATGCTCGGACGGGACTTCCGAGTTGCAACTCGTCTTCTTTCATCCGCGCCGCGACTGGATCGAGGGGCAGCTTCCAGTGGGCGCGCGCCGCCTCGTCTCGGGCAAGATCGAGCTTTTCGACGGCATGGCGCAGATGGTCCATCCCGACCTGATTGCACCCGAGGGGTCACCGCCGCCGCCGGATTTCGAGCCGGTCTATCCCCTCTCCGGCCGGCTGACGCAGGGCGTGGTGCAAAAGGCGGTGCGCGCCGCAATGACGCGCCTGCCCGAGGTGGCCGAGTGGATCGACCCGGCGCTGGTCGCGCGCGAGGGCTGGCCCGCCTGGGCCGAGGCGCTGGCGCGGGCCCATGCCCCCGCCGGGCCGGGTCAGCTTGCGCCCACCGATCCCGCGCGGGCGCGCCTCGCCTATGACGAACTTTTCGCGCATCAGATGACGCTTGCGCTGCTGCGCCGGGACCGGCGGCGGCTCGCGGGCCTTGTCACCCGTGCCGACGGGCATCTGCGCGACAAGGTTCTGGTCGGGCTGCCATGGCCGCCGACCGGGGCGCAGCGCCGCGCGGTCGAGGAGATTGCCGCCGACATGGCCGCGCCGCGCCGCATGAACCGGTTGCTTCAGGGCGATGTCGGGGCGGGCAAGACGCTGGTTGCGTTCCTGTCGCTGCTGGTCGCGGTCGAGGCGGGCGGGCAGGGCGTGCTGATGGCCCCGACCGAGATCCTCGCCCGCCAGCATTTCCGCGCGCTGGAGCCGCTGGCACGTCTCGCCGGCATCCGCCTCGAGGTTCTGACCGGGCGCGACAAGGGTGATGCCCGCAGCAATATCCTGACCGACCTCAGCGAGGGGCGGATCGACGTCCTGATCGGCACCCATGCGGTGATCCAGAAGACGGTCGAGTTCCGCGACCTCCGACTTGCCATCATCGACGAGCAGCACCGTTTTGGCGTCAACCAGCGGATGGAGCTTGTCGCGAAGGGCGGGCACCTGCCGCCCGACATGCTGGTGATGACCGCGACGCCGATCCCGCGCTCGCTGGCGCTGGCGCAGTTCGGCGACATGGACCTGTCGATCCTTGACGAAAAGCCCGCCGGGCGGCAGCCGATCCGCACCACGGTCATGGCCGATACGCGCCTGCCCGAAGTGCTGGACCACCTCTCCCGCGCGCTGGAGGGTGGGGCGCGCGCCTATTGGGTCTGCCCGCTGGTCGAGGAGAGCGAGGCCGTCGACCTGACCGCGGCCGAGGCGCGGTTCAAGGAATTGCGCGCCCGTTTCGGAGATCAGGTCCGTCTGGTCCACGGCCAGATGCCGCCCGAGGAGCGTGACGCGGCGATGGCGGATTTCGCCACCGGGCGCGCCGGTATCCTTGTCGCAACCACGGTGATCGAGGTCGGCGTGGACGTTCCCGAAGCGACGATCATGGTGATCGAACGCGCGGAAAGCTTTGGCCTCGCGCAGCTTCACCAGCTGAGGGGCCGGGTCGGGCGCGGCAGCAAGGCGTCGAGCTGCCTGCTGATCTATCACGAGCCGCTGTCGGAGACCGGGCGGCGGCGGCTCGGCATCCTGCGCGAGACCGAGGACGGTTTCCGCATCGCCGAGGAGGATCTGGTCATGCGCGGCGCGGGCGACGTGATCGGCACCGCGCAATCCGGGTTGCCGCGCTTTCGCATCGCCGATCTGGAACGTCAGGCCGGCCTGATGGCGCTGGCGCGGAAGGATGCGCAGGCTTTCCTTGAGCGCGACCCGGCGATGGAGAGCGAACGCGGGCGGGCGGTTCGGCTGCTGCTCTGGCTGATGGAGCAGGACCGCGCGATCCGCCTGATTGCGGCAGGCTGACCTCAGCCCGCCTCATGTTCCATTAATGTTCCTAAAAAGTTCTTTACTTTGTTCCGATTCGGTGAGAACAAATGTGAAACACACCGTGGAGAACTGACAATGACCCGCGAAACTCTCTCTGATCTTGTTGGTGTCGTCGCAATTTCGGTGACGGCCGTTCTGCTGTTTTCCCTGCCGGCGATCGTTCCGCCGGTCATGGTCGCCTGACCCTTCTGATTTTGTCCTGCCCCGCGCTGGCGGCACCTTCGCCTGGTCCTGCCGTGACCTGTCCCCGGTCTCTTATGCGCGCAACTGCCGGCCCCTTGTGGGTCGGCATTTTATTCGCCGGTCAGGCCGGCTGGTTTGTCGCGGATTCCGCCGAGGAATCCATCGCATCCAGCACGGCCTGCCAGGCGAGCAGGATGGAGGCGTGGCGGTTCGGGAATTCACGCGCCGGAAGCAGCGCCTCTAGCCCGTCGAACGGAGCGGTTGGGGGCGGGCCATCCGATTTCAGCATGGCGGTCAGCTCTGCGGTGGCCTTCGCGATTTCGTCGCGGCTGCGCCCGAGGACGGTGGCCCCCAGCACCGAGGCCGAGGCCTGACCCAGCGCGCAGGCCCGCACTTCTTGCGAAAAATCGGCGACCTTCCCGTCGCGCACGACCACATGCGCCGTCACCGACGATCCGCATTGCGGCGAGCGGCGATGTGCGCTGCCGGTCGGTTCGGCAAGCTTGCCGAGATGGGGGATATCCGACGCCAAGGCCAGGATTCGGCGCGAATAGAGCTGCATCAGATCGGTATCGGCCATGTCTCGCCTGGGCTTTCGCTTGGGTCGCGCCATGTCTAGATAGGTGCGACGCCGCCGAAAGGAAAGCCGATGTTCGACCCCGCCAGCCTGAAATATGACGCAAACGGGCTGATCCCCGCCATCGCGCAGGATTACCAGAGCGGCGAGGTGCTGATGATGGCCTGGATGAACGCCGAATCCGTCGCCCGCACGCTGGAGAGCGGCAAGGTCACCTACTGGTCGCGCTCGCGCCAGTCGTTCTGGGTCAAGGGCGAAAGCTCGGGCCATGTCCAGAAGCTGGCCGAGCTGCGCGTCGATTGCGACCGCGACTGCCTCCTCGTGCTGGTCGAGCAGACCGGCCCCGCCTGTCACACCAACCGGCGAAGCTGCTTTTACACTGCGCTGAGGGGCGGCGAGGAAGTGGTGATCATGGAGCCTCAGAACCCCAGCGACTGACGCAGTTCGGCGGCAGTCATGCCTTCCTCGCGATAGAGGCGCAGGGCGCGGGCGTCGTCGCGCTTGGCAAGGCGCTTGCCCGCCTCGTCGCGGATCAGGCGGTGATGGTGATAGCGCGGAGTGGGCAGGCCCAGCAGGCGCTGCAACAGGATGTGGATATGGGTCGAATCCAGCAGATCCTTGCCGCGCGTGACCAGCGTGATCCCCTGCGCCGCATCGTCCACCACCACCGAGAGGTGATAGGACGTGCCCATGCCGCGCCGCGCCAGCACCACGTCGCCGATCCCCGCGATGAAATCCTGCGCCGCGAGGCGATGGGGAGTGCCGGGCGTGATATTCTCGTCCCCGAAGGACGTTTCCGCCAGCCCGAGCCATTCGAAGGCGCGCGCCACGTTCAGGCGGATCGCGTCGCCCGGCGCGGCCTCGGCCATGCTCCGATGGCGACAGGTGCCGGGATAGACCGGCCCATCGGGACCGATCGGCACCTCGGCCCCCTCCTGCGGGGCGGAAAGCGCGGCGCGGATATCGGCCCGACCGCAGCGGCAGGGATAGATCAGCCCCAGCGCCGCAAGCCGGTCGAGCGCCTGCCGATAGGCGGGCAGGCGGTCGGACTGGCGCATGACCGGGTGCGGCCAGTCGAGGCCCAGCCAGTGCAGATCCTCGAAGATCAGGGCCTCATATTCGGGACGGCAGCGGCTCTGGTCGATATCCTCGATCCGCAGCAGGAACTGGCCGGGATCGGCCAGCCTGGCTGCGGTCAGGGCCGCGAAGGCATGGCCCAGATGCAGCGGGCCGGTGGGCGAGGGGGCGAACCGCGTGCGGTTCACGCCTGACCCGCGAGCCAGCCGCGAAAGTCCTCCTTGGCGCGGTCGGTATAGGCCGGATAGCGGTCCTTGCGGCCCTTTCGCCCGCCGCGCATTTCCTCGAGCGGGGGATAGAGGCCGAAATTCACGTTCATCGGCTGGAAGGTCTTGGCATCCGCCCCGCCGGTGATGTGGTTGACCAGCGCGCCCATCGAGGTGGTGACGGGCGGCGGCGGCAGGTCGCGACCCAGAGCCTCGGCCGCGGCAATGCGACCGGCGAGAAGGCCCATCGCGGCGCTTTCCACATAGCCCTCGACCCCCGTGACCTGCCCGGCAAAGCGCAGGTTCGGACGCGAGCGCAAGCGCAGCCGGTCGTCGATCAGGCGCGGCGAGTTCAGGAAGGTGTTCCGGTGGATGCCGCCCAGCCGCGCGAAGCTGGCGTTTTGCAGGCCGGGGATACGGCGGAAAACCTCGGTCTGGGCGCCGTATTTCATCTTGGTCTGGAAACCCACGATATTATAAAGCGTGCCCAGGGCGTTATCGCGGCGAAGCTGGACAACCGCATAGGGTTTCTCGGTCGGGTTATGGGCATTGGTCAGGCCCACCGGCTTCATCGGGCCATGGCGCAGCGTCTCGCGCCCGCGCTCGGCCATGACCTCGATCGGCAGGCAGCCGTCGAAATAGCCCGCCGTCTCGCCCTCGTGGAACTCGGTCTTGTCGGCGGCCAGAAGCGCGTCGATGAAGCCCTCGTAATCCTCGCGGGTCATCGGGCAGTTGATATAGGCGGTGCGCTCTTCCTCGGTCTCGCCCTTGTCGTAGCGGCTTTGCAGCCAGCAGACCGACATGTCGATGGTTTCGGCATGGACGATCGGGGCGATGGCATCGAAGAAGGCGAGCGCGCCTTCGCCGGTCGCGCCAAGGATCGACTGCCCCAGCGCGGCCGAGGTCAGCGGCCCGGTCGCGACGATCCAGCGGCCCGAGGTGGGAAGCTCGGTGATCTCGCCCGGCTCGAAGCTGACCAGCGGCTCGTCCCGCAGCGCCTGCGTCACCGCGGCCGAGAAGGCGTCGCGATCCACCGCCAGCGCGCCGCCCGCGGGCAGCCGGTGGCGGTCGGCCATGGCCATGATCAGGCCGCCGGCCGCGCGCATCTCCCAATGCAATTGCCCGACCGCGTTCATCTGGTCGTCATCGGAACGGAAGCTGTTCGAGCAGACCATCTCGGCGCAGTCGCCGGTGCGATGGGCGAAGGTTTCGACCGCCGGGCGCATCTCGTGCAGGATGGCGGGCACGCCGGCGCGCGCGATCTGCCATGCCGCTTCCGAGCCCGCGAGGCCCGCGCCGATGATGTGGACAGGTTCCATCTTTTACCCCTTCGCGTCAGGCGGGCGTCATAGCATTCCCGCCGGACAAGCAAAAGGGCGGCACCCGCTGGGGATGCCGCCCGATCTGTCGAACCCTTGGCCGGAAGGAAATCAGGCCTCGGTGGTTTCTTCTGCCGCGGCTTCCGCATTGTCTTCCGAACGCAGGCCCGAGGGCGCGGCGATGTTCGCGATGACGAAGTTGCGGTCGATCGTCGGCTTGACGCCTTTCGGCAGGACGATGTCGTTGATGTGGATGGTGTCACCGATCTGCTTGCCCGTCAGGTCGACGGTGATGTGATCGGGGATGTCCGCAGCGGTCACGACCAGCTCGACCTCGGGACGGACGACGACCAGGGTGCCGCCGCGCTTCAGGCCCGGAGCAGCTTCGTGGTTCTCGAAGGTCACGTGGATGAACAGGTTCACGCGGGTATTGCGGTGCAGGCGCATGAAGTCGATATGCGTCGGCAGGTCTTTCACCACGTCGCGCTGGACGCCGCGGCAGACGACGCGGACGTCATCCTGGCCTTCGACCTTCAGGTTCCACAGCGTGGACATGAAGCGACCTGCGCGCAGTTTGGTCAGCAGCGAGTTGAACTCGAGCTGGATCGGCGTCGGCTCTTTGCCGTCGCCATAAACGATGCCGGGCACCTTGCCTTCGCGGCGAGCTTGGCGGGCGGCCCCCTTGCCTGTCCCCGCGCGTGCCTCGGCCACCAGATCAGGGATCTCTTTGGCCATATTGGTATTCCTTACATATGAGTGTTCGCGGCCATCCTCCAAGGGTGCATGGCCGAAGCCGCGCCTATAGTTCAATCGTCTGGATTTTGGAAGCGAAAAAAGATAGCCGATCGGCGGGAAAACGCTTGTCCGCAATACCGCATAGGGAGCAGTCTTTTCCTGTTGTCCGGGGTTATTGATGTCGCAGCGTTCCATTTCAATAGATTATCTGAAATGCCTCCTCGCGATCGGAGTCGTGGTCGCCCATTCGCTGTTGATTCACATGGATTTGCGGGAATGGAGCTATCTGCTGGGGATGAGCGTGCTGCGCAGTCTGGTCCCCGCATTCTCGGTCGTTTCCGGTTTTTGCTTCTTCTTCACCCGCTCGCGCGGGAAGTCGCGGAAATGGCTGTCGGGGCTGGTGCTGGTCTATGCCTTCTGGACGCTGTTCTATGTGCCGATCTGGCTCAAGCCCTATTCGACCCTGCATGAGGTGCTGATTGCGGTGGTCTTTGGCACGATGCATCTGTGGTATATCGCCGGGCTGATCGTCGCGGCGGTGCTGATCATGGGCTTCCTGCGGCTAGGCGAGATCACGCGCAGCGGGCTTTGGCCGATGCTGCTGGCCGCGCTTGTCCTTTACCTGCTGGGGCAGGCCATGTCCTTCTGGGCCTTCTTCGCGCAATCCGACATGCCGCTGGAGTATCAGCGAAACGGGCTGACGGTCATCTTTCCCTTTGCCGCGATCGGCTATGCCCTCGCGGTCTGGGTGGCGCGGAACGGGCGTGACCGCCTGCCGCGGCTCGGGTTGCTCTGGCTTGCGGTGGCGGTTCTGTTCGGGGCGCGGCTGGTCGAGGCGATGATCGTCCTGCGCCTGCACGGCCTCAGCCTCAGCGTCCTGCCCGAGATGCCGCTCCTCGCCATTCTGGCGCCGGTCCTGCTGTTTCTGGCCTTCCTGCGGGCCGATCTGCCGGAGGTGAACGTCAACCTCAGCAATTGGTCCTCCAGCATCTATTTCCTGCATATCTTCGTCATCCTGTTCCTGCGTCATTTCTTCGGCATCGACGACGTGGTGATCTATGTGGCGGCCGGGGTCAGCCTGCCGGTCATCGCGCTGATGTGCTGGGATCGGATGAAGCCGGTCCTGTTCCGGCGGCTCGGCAGGCATGACCGCCCCGCGGCGGGGGGAGGGCCTGCGCGGCAGACCCTCCGGCCGGATCAGATATAGGGCTCGAGAAAGCCCTTCGGGATCATCAGGTTGTGGCGGCCCAGGTTCTTCACGTCGCGTTCGCCGCAAAGCGCCATCGTGATGTCGAGTTCCTTCTGGATGATCTCCAGCGCCTTGGTGACGCCCGCCTCGCCCATTGCGCCCAGCCCGTAGATGAAGGCGCGGCCGATATAGGTGCCATGCGCCCCCATGGCGAGGGCCTTCAGCACGTCCTGACCCGAGCGGATGCCGCTGTCGAGATGCACCTCGATCTTGTCGCCGACGGCTTCGAGGATGTCGGGCAGCATCCTTATCGAGCTTGCGGCCCCGTCAAGCTGGCGCCCGCCATGGTTGCTGACGATGATCGCATCCGCGCCGAAATCGGCGGCGATGCGGGCGTCGTCGGGATCATTGATGCCCTTCAGGATCAGCTTGCCGCCCCAGAGGTCGCGGATGCGCGCGATCTTCGTCCAGTCGAGCTGGGGGTCGAACTGCTCGGCCGTCCAGCTCATCAGCGAGGAGGTGTCGCCGACGCCCTTGGCATGGCCGACGATATTGCCGAAATACCGCCGCTTGGTCCTGAGCATCTCAAGCCCCCAGCCCAGCTTCATCGCGAGGTTCAGCATGACCGGCAGCGTCAGCTTGGGCGGGGCGGAAAGGCCGTTCTTCAGATCCTTGTGCCGCTGGCCGAGGATCTGGAGGTCGAGCGTCAGCACCAGCGCCGAACAATTGGCGCGCTTCGCCCGCTCGATGATCGCCTCGAGGAATTCCTGGTCGCGCATGACGTAAAGCTGGAACCAGAACGGATGCTGCGTCGCCTCGGCCACGTCCTCGATCGAGCAGATCGACATGGTCGAGAGGGTGAAGGGCACGCCGAATTTCTTGGCGGCCCGCGCGGCCTTGATCTCGCCATCGGCGCATTGCATCCCGGTCATGCCCACCGGGGCGAGGCCCACGGGCATCGCGACCTTCTGGCCGATCATGGTGCTTTCGGTGGTCCGGCCGGTCATGTCGACGGCGACCTTCTGCCTCAGCTTGATCTTGGCGAAATCCGTGCTGTTCTCGCGGAAGGTGCTTTCCGTATAGCTGCCGCTCTCGGCATAGTCATAGAACATCCGGGGCACCCGTCGACGGTAAATCGCCTTCAGATCGTCGATGCAGGTGATAACGGGCATTTGGCCTTCCTTCCTTGGTTTCAGTTGCCGGCAGGGGCGGGTGCCGGGGCGGGTTCATCGCAGGACGCGGCCCCATCCGGGCAGGCGTCGAGCGATTTGTTCGAGAGCGTGGCTGCCCGGCTGCGCAGCGCATCGGCCCGCGCGGCCAGGTCCGCGCCGGTCCCGGTGGGCGCAGGCGGGCCGGATCGAAGGCCGGCCGCCCGGCCCTCAAGGCCGTGGGCGACCGAATCGGGGCTTGCCGCCACCTCGGCCGCGTGCTGGGGCAGGCGCGGCTCGGCCAGAAGCTGGTCGGTGGGCAGCAGGGCGGGGTAATCCCCCATGCGGTCGTCGCAACCCGCCAGCGCCAGCAATGCCGCCAGCGCCAAACCGTTCCGTGTCACCGTCATCCAATCCCCCGTCCGAACGCGCGTCAGCATAGGCGCGAGGTGAAGTCCGGCACAAGATCCGCTCTTTCCGCCGTCTGCCGCCCGGCCTAGAAGTAGGCATGGCTCGCACGCATGGATCAAAGGCAGAAATTACCGGACCGCTGATCCGTGAGGCTGCGCGCAACCTGTTCGCGCGTCACGGCTATAGCGCCGTCTCGATGCGCCAGATCGCGGCCGAGGTCGGCGTGCAGGTCGGCACGATCTATGCCTATACCCCTGATAAGCAGGCGCTGCTGGCCGATCTTCTGCGCGGCCATATGGAGGATCTGCTGGCCGAATGGCAGGACGATCCGGCGCGACCGGCGCTGGAGCGGCTGAACGCCTTTCTGCGCTTCCACGTCGAGACCAGCATTGCCCGGCCCGAGGCGGTGTTCCTCTCCTATATGGAGCTGCGCAGCCTCAGCCCCGAAAATCGCCGCCAGATCGCCCTACTGCGCCGCCGCTACGAACAGGCGCTGGAGGCGATTCTTGCCGCGGGCGAGGCCGAGGGCGTGATGCATGTCCCTGACCTGCGGCTGACCACCATGGCGCTGATCGCCATGCTGACCGGCGTGACCAACTGGTATCGCGAAGGCGGCCGGCTTGATCAGGAGCGGGTGGTCGCCATCTATTGGGATCTGGTCCGTGGCGCGGTCGGCGCCTGATTTTCCTTTCCATCCGGTCCGCGCAATCAGATATAAGGCAGCATGAGTCTTCCGCCCCAATTCCTTGATGAGATCCGCGCCCGCGTGCCTTTGTCGCGCGTGATCGGCCGCAAGGTGGTGTGGGATCTGCGCCGCTCGAACCAGGCCAAGGGCGACTGGTGGGCGCCCTGTCCCTTCCACGGCGAAAAGACCGCATCCTTCCATGTCGATGATCAGAAGGGCTTCTATTACTGCTTCGGCTGCCACGCCAAGGGCGACGCGCTGACCTTCCTGCGCGAGGCCGAGGGGCTGGGCTTCATCGAGGCGGTCGAGATCCTCGCCTCCGAGGCCGGGCTCCAGATGCCCGAGCGCGACCCGAGGAGCGTCGAGCGCGCCGACCGGCGCACCGAACTGGTCGAGCTCATGGAACAGGCCGTGCGCTGGTTCCGGCTGCAACTCGGCTCCGGCCTTGCCGCGGATGCGCGGGACTATCTGGCGCGGCGCGGTCTGGACGGCGCGGCCTGCGAGCAGTTCGGCATCGGCTTCGCGCCGGATCAGCGGCAGGGGCTTTTCAATGCCCTGCGCTCGAAGGGGATCGCCGAGGCGCTCATCGTCGAGGCCGGGCTGGTCGCAAAGCCCGATGACGGCGGCGCGCCCTTTGACCGGTTCCGGGGGCGGATCATGTTCCCGATCCGCGACGGGCGCGGGCGCTGCATCGCCTTTGGCGGGCGGGCCATGGATCCGAATGCGCGGGCGAAATACCTCAACAGCCCCGAGACCGCGCTGTTTGACAAGGGGCGCAACCTCTACAATGTCGGCCCGGCGCGGGCGGCTGTCGCCAAGGGCAAGCCGCTGGTCGTGGCCGAGGGCTATATGGATGTCATCGCGCTGGTCCGCGCCGGTTTCGAGGGCGCCGTGGCCCCCTTGGGGACCGCGATCACCGAGGACCAGCTTCGCCTGATGTGGCGCATCTCGCCCGAGCCGGTGATCGCGCTGGATGGCGACAGCGCGGGGTTGCGCGCGGCCATGCGGCTGATCGACCTGGCCTTGCCGATGACCGCGCCGGGGCAGGCGCTGCGCTTTGCCTTCCTGCCGCAGGGGCAGGATCCCGACGACCTGATCCGGGGCAGGGGCGCGGCGGCGATGTCGGCGGTGCTGGACGAATCCCGGCCGCTGGTCGACCTGCTCTGGCGGCGCGAGACCGAGGGCAAGGTCTTTGACAGCCCCGAGCGCAAGGCCGCGCTGGACAAGGCCTTGGGCGATGCGGTGGCGCGGGTTCCCGACAAGGACACGCGCGAGCATTATTTCGCGGCGCTGAAACAGCTTAAATGGGAGCTTTTCGGCAATCGTCGCCGCGAACCCGCGACCCAGCCCATGGCTCCGCGCGCAGCCTGGCAGCCGAAGGGGATGCGCGGCGCGTTTCCGGGGCCGGTGGCGCCGGTCGCCTCGACCCGCGCCTCGCGGCTTTCGGCGCCCGATCTTGACGAACATGCGGCCGAGGGGATGATCGAGGCCATGGTCCTTGCCATCTGCGCGACCCATCCCGAGCTGATCGCCGCGGTCGAGCCGCGGCTCGAACGGCTTGAGCCGGCGGATGCGGACCGGGCGGCGCTGATCCATGATCTTCTTGCCGGCAGCCAGTCCCAGGCGGGCCAGCGCGCCCTTGAAAGCGTCATGGCCGAACCCCATGTCAGGGCCGCTCCGGCGATCCTGCGACCGCAGGAGGGTGATGCCGCGGGCGGGATTCTCGCGAACGCGCTCGACCGGATTGAGGCGCGGCGCTCTGCACGCGAAGAGATTGCCCGCGCCGAGGCCGAGATCGAGGGGATGGCCGATGAGGGCCTGACCTGGCGCGTCGCGCAATCGGCGCGTGCGCGGCAATTGGCCGATCACCCCTCGCTCGCCGATCTTTCGGATCTGGGCGAGGATCGCGAAGCGATGGCGGCGCAATTGCGTGCCGCGCTCGAGAATGAAATCTGGCGCAAACCGCGCCGCTGAGCCGATCCTTTCCTGCCGACCCCTCCGGGTCCGAATCAGGGTCGGCGAATCACTGATCCCGGTTCGGGCGGCAGGCTTTGATTCCTGCCCGGACTTCGATAGAACCGGCCGATAGCCGATCCCGATTCGCCGATTCGCGAATCACCGCTTCAAGGGAGCCAGCATGGCAGCTAACGACGACGACCAGAAGCCCGACACCAAGGACGACGATCACTCGCTGGACATGAGCCAGGCTGCGGTGAAGCGGATGATCGCCGAGGGGCGCGAACGCGGCTTCATCACCTATGACCAGCTCAACGCCGTCCTGCCGCCGGAACAAGTCAGTTCCGACCAGATCGAGGACGTGATGTCGATGCTGTCCGAAATGGACATCCGCGTCGTCGAGAACGATGAGGAATCCGACGACGGCGAGTCGGCGGGCGAGGTCGCGACGACCTCTTCCGGCTCGCGCGAGATCGCGGTCGCGACGACCGAGACCGAGAAGCTGGATCGGACCGACGACCCCGTGCGGATGTATCTGCGCGAGATGGGTTCGGTCGAGCTGCTGTCGCGCGAGGGCGAGATCGCCATCGCCAAGCGGATCGAGGCCGGGCGCAACACCATGATCGCGGGCCTTTGCGAAAGCCCACTGACCTTCAAGGCCATTACCATGTGGCGGCAGGAACTTCTGGACGAAGACATCCTGCTGCGCGACGTGATCGACCTCGAAACCACCTTCGGCCGCTCGATGGACGAGGAGGGCGAGGAAGAGGACGTGCTGGCCGAAGAGGCGCCGCGCGCCGAGGCCGGTAATGCGAACGGTCGCGATGATCAGGAACTCGACGCCGATGGCAACCCGATGCGGCGGTCCGAGGACGAGGAAGAGGACGAGGACGGCCAGAACCTGTCGCTCTCGGCCATGGAAGCCTCGCTGAAGCCCAGGGTGCTCGAGACGCTGGAGCTGATCGCCCAGGGTTACGAAGAACTGGCGCACATGCAGGACAACCGCATGTCGGCCACGCTGAACGAGGACGGCACCTTCTCGGCCGCCGATGAGATCGCCTATCAGCGCCTGCGCTCGCGCATCGTCGGGCTGGTGAACGAGCTTCACCTGCACAACAACCGGATCGAGGCGCTGGTCGACCAGATCTATGGCATCAACCGCCGTATCGTGACCATCGACTCGGGCATGGTGAAGCTGGCCGACGCGGCGCGCATCAACCGGCGCGAGTTCATCGACGCCTATCGCGGCTGCGAGCTTGACCCGACCTGGGTTGACCGGATGATGACCAACAAGGGGCGCGGCTGGCAGCACCTTTTCGAGAAATCGCGCAGCCAGGTCGAGAACCTGCGCAGCGACATGGCCATGGTCGGCCAGCATGTCGGCGTCGATATCGAAGAGTTCCGCCGCATCGTGAACCAGGTCCAGCGCGGCGAGAAAGAGGCGCGTCAGGCCAAGAAGGAAATGGTCGAGGCGAACCTGCGCCTCGTCATCTCGATTGCTAAAAAATACACGAACCGTGGCCTTCAATTCCTTGATCTTATTCAGGAAGGCAATATCGGCCTGATGAAGGCCGTGGACAAGTTCGAGTATCGGCGCGGCTACAAGTTCTCGACCTATGCGACCTGGTGGATCCGTCAGGCGATCACGCGCTCGATCGCTGATCAGGCCCGCACCATCCGTATCCCGGTCCACATGATCGAGACGATCAACAAGCTGGTGCGGACCGGGCGGCAGATGCTGCATGAGATCGGTCGCGAGCCGACGCCCGAGGAACTGGCCGAGAAACTCCAGATGCCGCTGGAGAAGGTCCGCAAGGTGATGAAGATCGCCAAGGAGCCGATCTCCCTCGAAACCCCGATCGGGGACGAGGAAGACAGCCAGCTTGGCGATTTCATCGAGGACAAGAACGCCGTCCTGCCGCTAGACAGCGCCATTCAGGAAAACCTGAAGGAGACGACGACCCGGGTTCTGGCCAGCCTTACCCCGCGCGAGGAGCGGGTTCTGCGGATGCGCTTCGGCATCGGCATGAACACCGATCACACGCTGGAAGAGGTCGGCCAGCAGTTCAGCGTCACGCGTGAACGGATCCGGCAGATCGAGGCGAAGGCGCTGCGCAAGCTCAAGCACCCGAGCCGGTCGCGGAAACTTCGGTCGTTCCTGGATCAGTAGGATTGGAGACGTCCTTTTTTCTCTATCGCAGCCGGACGGAGTTGACTGCGCGGTCTTCGGGCTGCGCGGACATTCTGGCTGCGTCCCGGTCCCGCAATCAGGCATTCGGGCTGACGGGCTATCTCCATCTCGAGGACGGCTGTTTCTATCAGTGGCTGGAGGGTCCGCCGAATGCGCTGGCCGAGGTTGGCCAGATGATCACCGGCGACCGCCGCCATTGGGATGTCGATTTCATCTGGCAGGGCACGCAGCCCGACCGCAGGTTCCGCGGCTGGGAGATGGGCTTTGGAACCTCGAATGCCGGCACCCTCTTCGACTGGGTGGCCGAGCAGGGGATCCAGGTCAGCGACCAGACCTCGTTCTCGCGCGGGTTGCTGGATTTCATGCTGTCTGAGCTGCGCGGCCTGCGATCGGCCTGATCCGGCGAAAATGAAAATGCCGCGTCCCATGGGCGCGGCATTTGTCATTCGTGATGCAATCTAGGTATTGGGGCGCGGGCGACCTCTGATCACCAATGCTTGCTTGCATTTTCGGGGCAAAAGGTGAACAGTCACAGCTGGATCAAGGAAAGGGTCGCGACGGCGGCCCAAGATGGTGGGCAGCGTGAGCGGGAAGATCGAAGCATGGCTTGGGGAGAGTGCGAACCTGCAGGTTCTCCTTGTGCTTGCGCTTGGCGTGGCCCTGATCCTTTGTATCGCGCTGGCCAGGACACGGCGCGCGGCGGCGGCGGCGGCGCTTGCCTCCCGCATTGCCGAGGATGGATTGCGCGACCGGCTGGAGCAGGAAAGCCGGGCGCTGCGCGACCAGCTTCTTGCCGCGAGCCGGCTTGAGACGCGGGGCGAGGCGCTGAACCAGCGCATGCGGGAACTGGTCGAGGAGCGGGACGGGCTGACCGACGCTCTCCACCGCGAGCGCGGGTTGCTCTCATCGCTGCAGCGCGAATTGGCCGAAACCCGGCTTGCAGCCGAGAAGGACCGCGAGGCGGCCGAGCGTGACATCCAGACCCTGCGCGAACTGCGCGAGGAAATGACCGGCCATTTCCGGTTGATGGCGAACGAAACCCTGCGCGTGCAGGGGGCCGAGATGCAGAAGACGCATGGCGACCAGCTGAACGCGCTGCTGAACCCGTTCAAGGAGCAGGTGAACCGCTTCCAGACCGAGCTTCAGACCCGGAACAAAGCCACCGACGAGGAGCGGGCGCGGCTGAAGGAGCAGATCGAATACCTGCACAAACGCTCCGAACAGATCTCGCAGGAGGCCGTCGCGCTGACCCGCGCGCTGAAGGGCGACAGCCAGAAGCGCGGCGCCTGGGGCGAGATGATCCTTGAGCGGATCCTTGAGGATTCCGGCCTTCTGGAAGGCACCCATTACCACAGCCAGACCAGCCACCGCGACGCCGAGGGCAAGCTGTGGCGCCCCGATGTCATCGTCAGGATGCCGCAGCGCAAGCTGCTGGTCATCGACAGCAAGGTCTCGCTCAACGCCTATGAGGAAGCGGTGAATGCCGAGGATCCGCTGCTGCGCGAGGCGGCCTTGCGCCGCCACGTCGCCTCGGTCCGCGGCCATGTCGCGCAGCTTGCCGCCAAGGGCTATCAGGCGCTGGACGACGGCTCGGTCGACTACGTGCTGATGTTCATTCCGGTCGAGGGCGCGTTTTCCGAGGCGCTGCGGGTCGATCCCGATCTTGCCCGATATGCGATGGAAAACCGCGTCGGCCTTGCGACGCCGACCACGCTGATGCTGACCTTGCGCACCGTCGATCACATCTGGACCGTCGAGCGGCGCGAGTCGAACGCGATGCAGATCGCGGCGCGGGCGGGCCAGCTTTACGACAAGCTGCATGGCTTCGTCTCGGCGATCGAGGATGTGGGTGTCGCCCTCGACAAGGCGCAGAAAAGCCACGCCACGGCGATGGACCGGCTGTCGCGCGGCTCGGGCAATGTCATCCGTCAGGCCGAGATGCTGCGGGAACTGGGCGCGCGCACGCAAAAGCGCCTCGGCCTCGACCATGACGGCGGCACGCTTCCCCTGCCCGAGGAAGCGGCGGAGTGAGCCTGACCCGCCTCCATGTCGAGACAAGGGGGCCGGCGCTTCACGAGATCACCCGCAGGCTCAGTGAATGGCTCGCCTCGATCGGTGCCGGGGACGGTGTCCTGACGTTGCTCGTCCGGCACACGTCCTGCTCGCTGCTGATTCAGGAGAATGCCGATCCCGATGTGCAGCGTGACCTGCTGGCCTGGCTGGATCGCGTCGCGCCCTCTGCCGATCAGCCGTCGATGGGCTGGATCACCCACCGGGACGAAGGCCCGGACGACATGCCGGCGCATCTGAAGGCCGCGATCCTTCCGACCAGTCTGCAGGTCCCGGTCGAGCGTGGGCGGATGCTGCTTGGCACATGGCAGGGCGTCTACCTTGTCGAACACCGCCTTGCCCCGCATCGGCGCGAGGTGCTGGCCGCGTTTCAGGCAGGTTGAACAAGCTCGGCCCCCGGCGCTAAATTTCCTTTCACTTGTCGTCATGTTGTGAAAAATTTGAGCAACAAAAGGCGCATGGCCAAGGTGCAAGGACAGGGAATGGCGGCAGGCAACCGATCGCAGGCGGCGCAGGGTCTTACCCTGATCGCGCCACCACTCGCATATGCCGTTCTGGTCATGGCGGCGCCGCTGGTGACCATCCTTGCCTATTCCTTCCTGAAGGATGGCTATCTGACGGTCATCCGCGAATTCACACTGGAGAATTACCGCGCGGTCTGGTCGGACCCGATCTTCCACACCATCCTGCGCCGTTCGCTGGGCGTCGCGGCGATGGTGACGCTGGTAACGGTCGCGCTGGCCTTCCCGGTCGCCTATTTCCTCAGCTTCGTCGTCGCGGCCGAGCGCAAGGGCCTGTGGCTTTTCCTGATCACCATCCCGTTCTGGACCAGCTACCTGATCCGGGTTTTCCTGTGGAAGGTGATCCTCGGCTATAACGGCGTCATCAATTCCGGGCTGAAATCGCTTGGCATCATCGAGCAGCCGCTGAGCTTCCTGCTCTACAACATCAACTCGATGGTGATGACGCTGGCCCATGCCTATGCGCCCTTCGCGATCCTGCCGATCTTCATCGCGCTGGAAAAGATCGACCGCTCGCTGCTGGAGGCCGGGCGCGACCTTGGCGAGAGCCGGGCGATGACCTTCTGGCGGGTGACGCTGCCGCTTGCCATGCCGGGCGTGGTCGCGGCCTCGCTGATCGTCTTCATCCCGACCATCGGCGACTATGTGACGCCGGCGCTGATCGGCGGTGGCAAGATCCCGATGATCGCCAACATGATCCAGTCGCAGATGCTGGATCAGGACAACCGGCCGATGGGTTCGGCGCTGGCCGTCTCCTCGATGCTGGTGGTTGCGATCCTCAGCCTGCTCTTCGTCCTCGTGAACCGCCGCTTCCTGAAGGTGCGGCAATGAAGGGCGGCGGTCTCAGGGTCTATGCGGTCGCCTATCTGCTCTTTCTCTATGCGCCGATTTTCCTTCTGCCGGTCTTTGCCTTCAACTCGGGCACCGTCATTTCCTTTCCGCTGAAGGGCTTCACGACCGAATGGTTCGTGCAGATGTTCGGCAATGCCTCGCTCAGGAAGGCATTGTTCAATTCGCTGACCATCGCGGTCTCGGCCTCGGTCTTTGCGACCTGCCTGGGCATCTTCGCCGCCCGCGCCTCGACCCGGTTCGAGTTTCCGGGCAAGACGCCGATCATGGCGATGATCATGCTGCCGCTGGTCCTGCCCGAGATCATCGTCTCGATCTCGCTCCTCGTCGTGCTGCTTTCGATCGGGGTGCAGCTCAGCATCCTGACGGTGATCCTTGGCCATACGCTGATCTGCATGCCCTATGCGACGGTGATCCTCTCGACCGCGTTCAACTCGCTCGACCGGTCGCTGGAGGAGGCGGCCTATGACCTTGGGGAAACGAAATGGAGCGCGTTCCGGCTGGTCATCCTGCCGCTGGTCATGCCGGGGATCATCTCCTCGCTGCTGATGAGCTTCACGATCAGTCTGGACGAATTCATCATCGCCTTCTTCCTTGCCGGGAACGAGCCGACGCTGCCGACCTATATCTTCAGCCAGCTGCGTTTCCCGAAACAGACTCCGATGATCATGGCGCTGGGGACGGTGCTGGTCGTGATGTCGATCCTTCTTCTGACCATCGCCGAATATTTCCGCCGTCGCGGCCTTGCCAAGACCGGCGCCAAGGATACCGGAGGCTTCCTGTGACGACCCCAAGCAGCAGCACTGCCGCGCATCGCGCCCGCACGGCGGCCGCCCGTCCGATGATCGAATGCCGGGACGTGCAGAAATACTATTCCGATTACCACGCGCTGCGGGGCATCGACCTGACGATCCGCGAGGGGGAGTTCTTTTCGCTCCTCGGCCCTTCGGGCTGCGGCAAGACCACGCTTCTGCGCACCATCGCGGGGTTCGAGGATATTTCCTCGGGTGCCGTGCTGATCGACGGGCAGAACATGGAGGGGGTGCCGGCGAACCGCCGCCCAACCAATATGGTCTTCCAGTCCTACGCGATCTTTCCCCACCTGACCGTGGCCGAGAATGTGGGCTTCGGCCTGCGCCGCGACCCGCGCTCCAAGGCCGAGAAGGCCGCCGCGGTCGAGGAGGCGCTGGAGATGGTCGGCCTCAAGGGCTATGGCAAACGCGCCAGCCACGCGCTTTCCGGCGGCCAGCGGCAGCGCGTGGCGCTGGCGCGCGCGCTGATCCTGAAGCCCAAGGTGCTGCTGCTGGACGAACCGCTATCCGCCTTGGACCGCAAGATGCGCGAGCAGATGCAGGTCGAACTGATCAAGTTGCAGCGTCAGGTCGGCATCACCTTCGTCCTCGTCACCCATGATCAGGAGGAGGCGCTGGTCATGTCCGACCGCATCGCCGTCATGTTCGAGGGGCAGATCGCCCAGCTTGACGGGCCGGAGGCGCTTTATGCCCGCCCGACCAGCCGCCGCGTCGCGAATTTCATCGGCGTGATGAACTTCCTGCCCGCCCATGTCCTTGGCGAAACGCCGAACGGCGTCGAGGTCGAGGTGCCCGGTCTGGGCCGGGTCGAGATCCCGGCCGGCAATGTCAGCCGCAGGGATCCGGGCGACGAGGGGCCTTCGGTCGGCTTCCGGCCCGAGGCCGTCTCGCTGCTTTCGGCCAGCCAGTCGGGGACCGGGCGCGTCACCGGGGGGGTGATCGACGAGGTCGTCTATTACGGCGACATGACCTATTACGACGTGCGGCTCGACGGCTCGGCCAGTTTCGACGGCAAGGCGCGCCCGGTCAGGATCGCCATGCGCAACGTCTTTGGCCGCGAGGTGCAGGATGTCGGAACACGCGCGAATGTGAGTTGGTCTCCCGGCTCGCTGGTGCTTTTCCGCTGATTTCCACGCCTTCCGGCAAGATATTGCCATGCCGGATTTGCGGCCCGGGCCGAGGCGTGCCACGTTCGTCAGGCAATGCAACAGACGGAGATCCAAGATGATCGCACGTTCCGCCATTCTTCCCGCACTCGCTTTGGCCGCTTCGGCGCTGACCGCAGGCATCGCCTCGGCTCAGGAGGCCGCGCCCGCGGCGCCCGCCGCTCCGGCCACGACCGAGGCCCCTGCGGCCGCGCCGGTGCAGGACAATGGCGCTGCATATGAAAGCGCGCGCAACCAGTTGGGCGTGCTGAACTATTGCCAGGAAAAGGGCTTCATCGACGGCAAGGCGGTCGAGACCCAGACCAAGCTGCTCGCCATGATCCCGGCCGGTGACACCGCCAAGGGTGACGCGGCCGAGGCCAAGGGCAAGGAAGGCACCGTCTCGGCCATGGGCGTCGAGCGCACGCTTGCCGATGCCGCCACCGAGCAGAAGACGACCGAGGATGCGCTCTGCAAGCAGATGGACACGCTCCTCCAGCAACTCGCCGCGCAAGTGCCGAGTTGACGGACTGACAATTGATGGCATTTCCGGTCAGGGTCGCTCCGGCCGGGAATGCCGGGGCCGGCCCTTCGCGATGGGGGCCGGCCCCTTTGCTTAAAGGGGCGGCAATCCCGCCTGCACCTTCTTCGGCAGCGCATGGCGCACCAGCCGATAGCTGTGGCGGATGCGATGGGCCAGTTCATCGGGCGCGGAATCGAGGGGCAGGGCGACCCAGCTTCGATGCAGATAGGCCGCGCGCTCGGCCACTCCGGTTTCGATCAGGAAGGCGGCAAGCTCGGCGCCATCGGTCTTGACCGCGACATGGGTTCCGGCCGTGCCGGTCACGGCGAATGTCTTGCCACCGATCTTCCAGCAATCATGCCCTCCACCCCAGGGATCGGACCATTCCGCCCCCGGTTGCCCGGCGCAGATCTCATTGACAAGTTCGCGGCTCATGCTTGCGAGTTTTGCAGCCTCTCTTGGCAGAGACAAGGCGATGGTTTATGGCAACGGCATGAAGTTTTGCGCCGCCACCATCCGCTGCATCATTACCGGCTGAAAATTCAGGCGGGCGTTACCTTCGTGACCAATGACGCCCGCGCCGGGACAGGTTCGGGATGCCCAATTCGAGGGAAGTCATGGTCGAGATCAGACTGACGAATACCAAGACCCGCGGGAAAGAGGTCTTTCGGCCGATCGACCCTGCCAATGTGCGGCTCTATCTGTGCGGCCCGACGGTCTATGACCGGGCGCATCTGGGGAATGCCCGCCCGGTGGTGGTGATCGACGTGCTGGTGCGGCTGCTGCGCCATGTCTATGGCGCGGATCATGTGACCTATGTGCGCAATTTCACCGACGTGGATGACAAGATCAACGCCGCGGCAGTGCAGCGCAAGGAACTGGGCGCCTCCGGCACGCTCGAGGAACTGATCCGCGAACGGACCGAGGAGACGATCAGCTGGTATCACGCCGACATGGACGCGCTGGGGGCCGAGCGTCCCGACCATGAGCCGCGCGCGACCGACTATATCGGCCAGATGATCGCGATGATCGAAATCCTGATCGCGCAGGGCCATGCCTATGCGGCAGAGGGGCATGTCCTCTTCGACGTGCGCTCCTTCCCCGAATATGGTCGGCTTTCGGGCCGTTCGGTCGATGACATGATCGCGGGTGCGCGCGTCGAGGTTGCGCCCTTCAAGCGCGACCCGATGGATTTCGTGCTGTGGAAGCCTTCGGATGCGGAGCTGCCGGGCTGGGACAGCCCCTGGGGCCGGGGCCGTCCGGGCTGGCATATCGAATGCTCGGCCATGGCCTATGAACTTTTGGGCGAAAGCTTCGACATCCATGCAGGCGGCATCGACCTGCAATTTCCCCACCATGAGAACGAGATCGCGCAAAGCTGCTGCGCCCATCCGCATGGCGATTTCGCCCATGTCTGGCTGCATAACGAGATGCTGCAGGTCGAGGGCAAGAAGATGTCGAAGTCGCTCGGCAATTTCTTCACCGTCCGCGACCTGCTGGAAAAGCGCGTGCCGGGCGAGGCGATCCGCTTTGTCCTGCTTTCGACCCATTACCGCAAGCCCATGGACTGGACCGCCGAGAAGGCACAGGCGGCCGAGGATACGCTGTGGGACTGGCGCGTACTGACCAAGGATGTCGAGCCGGCGGCGGCGCCCGATCCGCGCGTGATCGAGGCGCTGGCCGATGACCTGAACACCGCGGGCGCGATTTCTGTCCTGCACGGGCTGCGCGATGATCCGCCCCTGCTGCTGGCTTCGGCCCGGTTCCTCGGCTTGCTCCAGCCCGAGATGGGCGACTGGATGCGCCATGATCTTGCCAGCATCGCGAACGTCAATTTCTCGGTCAAGGACGCGATCGAGGAGCTGACGCAGAAGCTGGTGGCTTTGCGGGCCGATGCGATGCAGAGCAAGGATTTCTCGGCCGTCGACGCGCTCAAGACCGCGCTGACCGAAGCCGGGGTCGAGGTGCGCATGTCCAAGGCGGGGGTCGAGCTTCTGGCCGGTCCGCGCCTTGATGTGGCGGCTCTGGGGGCCTTGCTGTGACGGATCGCCTTTATCTTTACGACACCACCTTGCGCGACGGGCAGCAAACGCAGGGCGTGCAATTCTCGGCCGCCGAAAAGACCGAGATCGCGCTGATGCTCGATCAGCTTGGCGTCGATTATATCGAGGGCGGCTGGCCGGGGGCGAACCCGACCGACAGCGACTTCTTCGCGGCGGCGCCCAAGACGCGCGCCACCATGACCGCATTCGGCATGACCAAGCGCGCCGGGCGTTCGGCCGCGAATGACGACGTGCTTGCGGCGGTGATGAATGCCGGCACGGGTTCGGTCTGCCTTGTCGGCAAGACCCATCCCTTCCATGTCCGCGAGGCGCTGGGGATCTCGCTGGACGAGAATGTCGAGAATATCCGCGCTTCGGTCGCGCATCTGGTCGCCGAGGGGCGCGAGGCGCTGTTCGATGCCGAGCATTTCTTCGACGGCTATCAGGACGACCCGGACTATGCGCTCTCCTGTCTGCGGGCCGCGCTGGAGGCGGGGGCGCGCTGGATCGTGCTTTGCGACACGAATGGCGGCACCCTGCCGGGCCGGGTGGCCGAGATCACCCGCGCGGTGATCGCGGGCGGCATTCCGGGCGACCGCCTTGGCATCCATTGCCATGACGATACCGGCAATGCGGTGGCCTGCACGCTTGCGGCGGTCGAGGCGGGCGCGCGCCAGATTCAGGGCACGCTGAACGGTCTGGGCGAGCGCTGCGGCAATGCCAGCCTGACCACGCTGATCCCGACCCTGATGCTGAAGGAGCCGTTCTGCTCGTCGCTGGAAATCGGCGTCTCGGCCGAGGGGCTGGCGGGGCTGACCCGCCTCTCGCGCCGGTTGGACGAGATCCTGAACCGCGCCCCCTCGCGCGCCGCGCCTTATGTCGGGACATCGGCCTTTGCCCATAAGGCGGGCCTTCATGCCAGCGCGATCCTGAAAAATCCCGCGACCTATGAACATGTCGGGCCGGGCATCATCGGCAATGAGCGCATCATCCCGATGTCCAATCAGGCCGGGCAGTCGAACCTGCGCGCCCGGCTGGCGGATGCCGGCATCGAGGTCGGCCGCGACGATCCGGCGCTGGGTCGCATCCTCGATCTGGTGAAGACCCGCGAGGACGAGGGCTATGCCTATGACGGCGCGCAGGCCAGCTTCGAGCTGCTGGCCTTGTCCGAGCTTGGCCGGCTTGAGCAGTTCTTCGGGGTCGAGCGTTACCGCGTCACGGTCGAGCGGCGCAAGAACGCGCTGGGTCGCCGCATCACCGTCTCGGAGGCGGTGGTCGTCGTGCGCATCGGCGAGGAGCGCATGCTCTCTGTCAGCGAAAGCATGGACGAGGAGGGGCAGGATCGCGGCCCGGTCAATGCGCTTTCCCGCGCGCTGGCCAAGGATCTGGGGCCCTACCAGTCGCATATCGAGGATATGCAGCTTGTCGATTTCCGGGTCCGCATCACCGCGGGCGGCACGGATGCGGTCACGCGCGTCATCATCGACAGCGCCGACGGGCAGGGGCGCCGCTGGTCCACGGTCGGTGTCTCGCACAATATCGTCGATGCGAGCTTCGAGGCGCTGGTCGATGCGATCCGCTGGAAGCTGATCCGCGACGGCGTGGCCCCGGCATGAGCTTTGAGCATTGCGCCGAAGAGCTTCGCGAGCATGACCCGGACCGCTTCGGCATCTGTCTGCTGGCCCCGGCGGCGGCGCGGCCGCGATTGCTGACCCTCTACGCGCTGAACCTTGAGCTTGCGCGCGCCCCGCTCGCCTCGAACGAGCCGCTGATCGCCGAGATGCGGGTGCAATGGTGGATCGAGCGGCTTGAGGATATCGGCGAGGGGAATGTCGCATCCCATGAGCTTCTGGGCCCACTGGCCGAGGCATGGGGCGAACGCGCCGCAGCCTTTGCCGTGCTGGCCGAGGGTCGCCGCAGGGATTGCGCGCGTGAGCCGCATGACGGGCCGGACGCGGTCGCGGCCTATGTGCGGGCGACGGCGGTGCCGTTGGCCGGATTCGCGGCCGAGGCCCTCGATGGGCCGCAGGCCGCGATGCCCGCGATCGCCGCGCAGGCCGAGGGTCTGGGGCTTGCGACCTGGCTTGCCGCGCTGCCTGCCCTGCAAGGGCTGGGGCTCGGGCTCTGGGACCCCTCGCCCGAGGCGCTTGGCCGCATCGCGGCCATGGCGCGGCAGAGACTGGCCGAGGCGCGCGGCCTGCGCCGCGACGTGCCGCGCAGCTTGGCCCCGGTTCTGTTCGGAGGGGCAGGGGTGAAGCCCGTCCTCGACGCCGCGCCACTGGGGGTCGAGGCGCTGGCCGCCAGGCCCCACCCATCCGAGTTCCGAAGGCGGCTTGCGCTTGGGGCCTTCGCCCTGACCCATCGCTGGTGGATGTGAAAAAGGGCGGCCCATGGGCCGCCCTTCGTCATTCCGGTCCCGCGAAGATCAGCCGCGCAGGATACTACGCCCTGCATATTCGGCGGAAGCGCCCAGCATTTCCTCGATGCGGATCAGCTGGTTGTATTTCGCCAGCCGGTCGGACCGCGCCAGCGAGCCGGTCTTGATCTGGCCGCAGTTGGTCGCGACGGCGAGGTCGGCGATGGTCGCGTCCTCGGTTTCGCCCGAACGGTGCGACATGACCGATGTATAGCGCGCGCGGTCGGCCATGCGGACCGCATCCAGCGTCTCGGTCAGGGTGCCGATCTGGTTCACCTTGACCAGAAGCGAGTTGCCGCAGCCCCGCGCGATCCCCTCGGCCAGACGCGCCGGGTTGGTCACGAAAAGGTCGTCGCCGACCAGCTGCACGCGGTTCCCCAGCGTGTCGGTCAGGAGTTTCCAGCCGTCCCAGTCGTCTTCCGAGCAGCCGTCCTCGATCGACAGGATCGGGTAGTCGTTGCAGAGTGCTTCCAGATAGGCGACGTTTTCCGCCGGGGTCAGGGATTTCCCCTCGCCCTTCATCTCGTATTTGCCGCCCTTGAAATACTCGGTCGAGGCGCAGTCGAGCGCCAGCATGATGTCGTCGCCCGGCGCATAGCCGGCCTTCTCGATCGCCTTCAGGATGAAATCGAGCGCGTCGCGCGCGCTGGAGAGGTTCGGGGCAAAGCCGCCCTCGTCGCCGATCCCGGTCGAGAGGCCGGCCGAGGACAGTTCTTTCTTCAGCGTGTGGAAGACTTCGGAGCCCATGCGCACGGCTTCGCGGATGTTCTCCGCCGCGACCGGCATGATCATGAATTCCTGAATGTCGATCGGGTTGTCGGCATGCTCGCCGCCATTGATGATGTTCATCATCGGGACCGGCAGGATGCGGGCGCCGGTGCCGCCGACATAGCGGTAAAGCGGCTGGGCGCTGGTCTCGGCGGCGGCTTTCGCGGCGGCCAGCGAGACGCCGAGGATGGCATTCGCGCCAAGGCGGCCCTTGTTCGCGGTGCCGTCGAGTTCGATCATCAGCCGGTCGATGCCGATCTGGTCGGTCACGTCCTCGCCGATCAGGTTCTCGGCGATCTCGCCATTCACGGCGGCCACGGCTTCGAGGACGCCCTTGCCCATGTAGCGCGACTTGTCGCCGTCGCGCTTCTCGACGGCCTCATGCGCGCCGGTCGAGGCGCCCGAGGGCACCGCGGCGCGGCCCATGGTGCCGTCCTCCAGCGTGACATCGACCTCGACGGTCGGGTTGCCGCGGCTGTCCAGGATCTCGCGCGCGAAAATGTCGATGATGGCGGTCATGTCCGTCCCTCTCGTGACAAAGTTTAGGCGATGTGTAGCGGCCTTCGCAGATGCAGAAAAGCATCATTCCGCGGGGTTATCGCTCACACGGCCGGAAATCCCGGGTTCAGGTGCGGCCGAGCGCGGCTCAAGCGCGATATCCGCCCAGATCGGCAGGTGGTCCGAGGCCTGCCGCGCGACCTCGTTGTCCCAGACGCCGGAATCGAGGACTTCGATCCCGCGCGAGACGGCGAAGCGGTCATAGCGCAGCCGCGGGAAGGGCGCGGGCCAGCTTGGACCGGGGGCGAGGACATGCATCGGCTCCAGCGCCTCCAGCCCGCGATTGTCGCGCCATTCGTTGAAATCGCCGGTCAGGACCAGCCGGTCATGGCCAAAGCGCCCGGCCTGCGCGATGATCCGGCGCAGTTGCGCACGGCGCGAGGACCGCGCCAGCCCCAGATGCATGGCGATGATGGTCAGGCCCGGCAGCCGCAGCGCAAGCGCACCGCGCGGCTCGAATCCCGGCAGCGGCAGGCGGCGGATCCGCGCCTGTTCCAGAAGTTCGGGGCGCAGCAGGATCGTCTGCCCGTGCCAGCCCAGCGAATTTTCGCCGGTCGGGTTGAACACCGCCGGGACAAGGCCGGTCGCGGCTTCGATCAGCGCGCGCGGCAGCGCCTCCGGCCGCCGGCCGAGGCGGAAATCAACCTCCTGCAACGCGATTACATCGGCATTGATATCCGCAATCACCTTCAGATTGCGTTCCGGTGCGTGCGGCCCGGTCATGCCGCGGCATTTGTGCAGGTTGTAGCTTGCCAGTCTCAATCGATCCGAATGCGAGGACATGGGGCCTTTCTTCGCTCAGGTGCCGCAGAATGTACGCTGGACGATCTCATCCGGTTCCGGTGGCAAGGACAAGTCCTGCCATTCCGGCCGGTCGGCGAAGGGCTCGCGCAGGGCGGCATCCAGCCGATGGAAAAGGGTATAGTCCCCCTCGTCCCGCGCCGCGGCGATCGCCTGTTCGATGCGGTGGTTGCGCGGGATGCGGCGCGGATTGGCCCGCGCCATGACCTCGGCCGCGTCGTCGAGCCCGGCGATGCGCGCGCGCCAATCCGCCGCCCAGGCGTCGAAACCCGCGCGATCGAGGAAATGGTCGCGCGCCCCGTCACCCTCGCTCAGCGCGGCGAAGGTCGTCGTGAAATCCGATCCCTCGGCCGCCATCAGGTCGAGGAGCCGCTCGACCAGCTTCCGATCCTCGTCCCGGGGCTGTGAAATGCCCAGCTTGGCCGCGAAGCGGGCCAGCCATTCGCGCTGATAGATGGTGGGGAAGCTGTGCACGATCCGCGTCGCCTCGGCCACCGCCGCATCGTCATTCCCCATCAGCGGGACGAGGCAGCTTGCAAGCTGGGCGAGGTTCCAGACCGCGATCCTCGGCTGTTCGTTCCAGGCATAGCGCCCCTGCGTGTCGATCGAGGAAAAGACCTTGTCGGGCCGGTATTCGTCCATGAAGGCGCAGGGGCCATAGTCGATCGTCTCGCCCGAAACGGACATGTTGTCGGTGTTCATCACGCCGTGGATGAAGCCCAGCCCCATCCAGCAGGAAATCGTGTGGGCCTGCGCCTCGACCACGCGTTGCAGCAGGTCGGCGGGGCCGGAAGCGTCCGGGTAATGGCGCGCGATGACATGCTCGGCCAGCAGGCGCAGCCGCTCGCGGTCGCCCCGCGCGGCATAGAACTCGAAGGTGCCGACCCGGATATGGCTGGCCGCGATGCGGGTCAGGACGGCGCCCGGCAGCACGGTCTCGCGGATCACCGTCTCTCCGGTCGAGACGGCGGCCAGCGCCCGCGTCGTCGGCACGCCAAAGGCCGCCATGAACTCGCTGACCAGATATTCGCGCATGACCGGACCCAGCCACGCCCGACCGTCGCCCCGGCGCGAGAAGGGGGTGGGGCCGGAGCCCTTCAACTGGATGTCGAAGCGCAGGCCGTCGGGAGCCACCACCTCGCCCAGCAGGATCGCGCGCCCGTCGCCAAGCTGGGGCGAGAAGCCGCCGAACTGATGCCCGGCATAGGCCTGCGCGATCGGCTCCGCGCCCTCGGGCACGGCGTTCCCGGCCAGCATCTGCAGGCCTTCCGGGCCGGAAAGCCAGTCGGGATCAAGCCCCAGCCGCAGCGCCAGCGGCCGGTTCAGCGCAATGAGCTTCGGGTCGCGAACCGGGGTCGGCGCGGTCCGGGTAAAGAAGCCCTCGGGCAGGCGGGCATAGCTGTTGTCGAAGTGGATCATCGTGACCCTCCTTTCGACCTTATCTAGCCTTCAATGCGCAAATGTTAAGGGCGCGGGACCGGTCGCGCCTCAATGCGTGATGCTCTTTGAAAACAGATTGACCACGATCACCCCGGCCACGATCAACCCCAGTCCGATCACCGCCGGCAGGTCCAGCCTTTGGCCAAAGACCACGAGGCCGATCGCAGAGACCAGCACGATGCCAAGCCCGCTCCAGATCGCATAGGCGATCCCCAGGGGCATGGCCCGCAGGGTCAGCGACAGGAAATAGAAGGACGCGGCATAGCAGAGCCCCATCAGCAGCGTGGGCACGAGGCGGGTGAACTGCTCGCTGCGCTGCAGGAAGGTGGTGCCGACGACCTCCAGCGAAATCGCGACGATCAGCGTGGCATAGGTCAGCAGGGGCATCTCGACTCCGTGGCGGCTTTCGCCGCAGATCTAGCCCGACCAAGGCGGGATTGTCACGCCGCCCTTGAAGCGCCACCCTTGAATCGGCAGGGGCAAGCGCGTATCCCACGCTCTGCCCCAACCCTCATCCGCAAGGAAAATCCCGTGAAGTTCCTCGATCTCGCCAAGGTCTATGTCCGGTCCGGCGGCGGAGGCGCGGGATGCGTGTCCTTCCGCCGCGAGAAATTCATCGAATACGGCGGCCCCGATGGCGGCGATGGCGGTCGCGGCGGCGATGTCTGGGCCGAGGCGGTCGAGGGGCTGAACACGCTGATCGACTTCCGCTTCCAGCAGCATTTCTTCGCCAGCTCCGGCCAGCACGGCATGGGGTCGCAGCGGACCGGCGCCAGCGGCGATGACGCGATCCTGCGCGTCCCGGTCGGGACCGAGATCCTCGACGAGGATCAGGAAACGGTGATCGTCGACCTGACCGAGCCGGGCCAGCGCGTGCTGCTGGCCAAGGGCGGCAATGGCGGTTTCGGCAACCTGCATTTCAAAAGCTCGACCAACCGTGCGCCGCGCAATGCCAATCCGGGCCTGCCGGGGGTCGAGCGCACGCTGTGGCTGCGCCTGAAGCTGATCGCCGATGCGGGCCTTGTCGGGCTGCCGAATGCCGGGAAGTCGACCTTCCTCTCGGCCGTCTCGAACGCGCGGCCGAAGATCGCGGATTATCCCTTCACGACGCTGCATCCCAATCTGGGCGTGGTCGGCATCGACGGGCATGAATTCGTCATGGCCGACATCCCGGGCCTGATCGAGGGCGCGTCCGAGGGCAGGGGCCTCGGCGACCAGTTCCTCGGCCATGTCGAACGCTCGCGCGTGCTGCTCCACCTGATCGACGGCACGGCCGAGGACGTGGCGGGCGATGCGCGGACCATCCTGACCGAGCTTGAGGCCTATTCCCCGGCGCTCGCGGAAAAGCCGCGCATCACCGCGCTGAACAAGATCGACGCGCTCGACCCCGAGACGCTGGCCGAGCGCCGCGCCGAACTCGAGGCCGAGATCGGCGGCCCGGTCCACCTGATGTCCGGCGTCTCGCGCGAGGGGGTGCAGGACGTGCTGCGCGCCCTCTGGACCGAGATCGCTCCCTCGCGCAAACCGGTCAGCGAGCAGGACGACAGGCCGTGGCAACCGTGACCCCGGCGCTGGTCAAGGCGCGGCGGCTGGTCGTCAAGATCGGCTCGGCGCTGCTCGTCAATGGCGATGGTCTGCGCGGCGAATGGCTGCGGGCGCTTTGCGACGATGTCGCGGCGGCCCGCGCGCGCGGCACCGATGTCGTCCTCGTCTCCTCCGGTGCGATCGCGCTTGGCCGGCAGGTGCTCGGCCTGCCGCCGGGCCCGCTCAGGGTCGAGCAATCGCAGGCCGCCGCAGCCGTCGGCCAGATCCGCCTCGCCCGCGCCTATGAGGAGGCGCTGGTTCCGCATGGCGTGACCACGGCGCAGCTTCTGGTCACGCTCGACGACACCACGGACCGCCGCCGCTATCTGAACAGCCGCGCCACCATGCAGACGCTTCTGGGCCTCGGCGTGGTGCCGATCGTGAACGAGAACGACACCGTCGCAACGGACGAGATCCGCTTCGGCGACAATGACCGCCTCGCGGCCCAGATCGCGGTGACATGCGGGGCGGACCAGCTCCTCCTCCTCTCGGACGTGGACGGGCTCTATACCGCCAACCCCAAGACCGATCCCGATGCCCGCCACCTGCCGGTCGTCGAACAGATCACGCCCGAGATCGAGGCGATGGGCGGCGATCCGATCTCCGGTCTCAGCAAGGGCGGGATGAAGACCAAGCTGATGGCTGCCCGCACCGCCGTCGCCGGCGGCTGCGCTATGGCTATCGCCGAGGGCTCGGTCCTGAACCCGCTGCGCGCCGTGGCCGATGGCGCGCGGGTAACCTGGTTCCTGCCCGACACCGATCCGCAGGCGGCCCGCAAGCGCTGGATCGCGGCAATGAAGCCCAAGGGAGAGATCATCGTCGATCCCGGCGCGGCGATCGCGCTCAGGAACGGAAAATCCCTCCTCCCCGCCGGGATCAGCGCGGTCAGCGGCCGCTTCGGCCGCGGCGACCCGGTCACGGTCCTCGACACGCAGGGCGCACGGCTCGCCTGCGGGCTCGTGCGCTATTCGGCAAGCGAGGCCCGCGCCATTGCCGGCCATCGCAGCGACGAGATCGAGGCGATCCTCGGCTATCCCGGCCGCGCCGCCCTGATCCATCGCGACGATATGGTGGTCTGAGGCCTATCCGGTAGGCTTTGCACCAGGCTTCACCCTTGGCATGGGTATTTAAGAAACGGTGAAGATGAGGCGCTGCGCCAGATCTTCACCGTTTCTTAAATACCCATGCGAGGTTGCGGCTCGCGGTGTGGCTAGTCGATAGGGCTCGGCTTTGCGACCGCCCGGTGCTGCTGCCCAAGCCGGCGGATCTGCGAGAATTGTGCAGCATTCGCAGCGGGCTCCGGCAATGAGAGCGCGGCCTCACGCAGCATCTGGATGCCGTCTTCGCTGCGAGCGGGCAGGGTGCTGGCGGGGATCGGGGTTCCGATCGTCACTCGGTAGGGTTGCGAGGCCTTGTTCAGCACCTCGTTGAACAGCGTAACGTCGCGCAGGGTCGGGTGCAGGATGTCGAGCAGATAGAACAGCGTCGAGTTCCGGGCCCGGATATGCAGCGGAATGACCGGCACGTCGAATTTCTTGGCGATCATCGCGGCGCTGGCCATCCAGGGGCGCTCATGCAGGCTCAGCCCGCGGCGCTTTGCCAGCCGGCCCGAAGGAAAGATCAACCCGATCCGGCCCCGTCCCAGCGCCTCGCGCGTATAATCCATCGTCGCCCGCGTTTTGGCATGGCTGCGCTTTTCCACCCGCCATTCGACCGGAGCGATCAGGCTGCCGCATTGCGGAAGGACCCGCATGATGTCGTGATTGGCATAGATGAAAAGATCGTCCCTGATTGCCGAGACAACGGCATTCAGGACGATCCCGTCCGCGATCCCGGTCGGGTGGTTCGAGACGATGAGCGCGGGTCCGGTCGCGGGGATCTGTTCCAGTCCCTCGACCTTCAGGTCGCGCAGGATCAGCTGCGCCATGCGGCGCATGATCTCATCCGTGGGCAGGTCGCGGAACTCTGCGCCAAGTTCTACCGTCCGGTCATAGCGCAGCAGCCACATCAGCGCGCGACGGGCGATATCGTGATGCCGGTGCTGGGAAAAAAGCCAGGGCGCCCGCTCGTGAATCAGCGGATCAAGGCGGCGTTTCATGTCCTCGCGGGCATCCATGCTGGCAGTATCGCCGTGGCTTTGGGCGCCCGCAAGGGTCGTTCGTGCCACTTCAGGCTGCACCGGCAAGGATACGCGTAACCATTTCAGAGGTGTTGCGCGAAAGCCCCGGCATCTTCGCGATGCGTTCCAGCGCCGCGCGGGCCTTGGCCTGCCGCCCTTGGTCATAGCGCGAGATCGTCTCGAAGGCCGAGCACATGCGCGCCGTCGTCTGCGGGTTCACCGGGTCGAGGCGCATCAGCCATTCTGCCAGGAAATCATAGCCCGACCCGTCCGCGGCATGGAAACCGGCATGGTTCGAGGTCAGGCCCGCGATCAGCGCGCGGAAGCGGTTCGGGTTCTTCCAGTCGAAATCCGCACGCTCGGAAAGGGCGCGGGCGCGGGCGACGGCCTCGCGCGGTTTGGCGCGCAAGGGCTGGACCATGAACCATTTGTCCATGACGAGGCGATTGTCGCGAAACTCCTCGGCAAAGGTGGCAAGCGCCGCTTCGTCCCGCCCGGCGGCGATCAACTGTTCGAGCGCGCCCTGACGCTCGGTCATGTTTCCGGCCCCTGCGAACAGCGCCTCGGCGTGCGTACCGGTGTCGATGCGGGTCAGATAGGCGAGGCAGGCGAGGCGCAGGCTGCGCCGCCCCGCCCCCTCGGCATCGGGGCGGTAGGGGCCGCGCGGGGCCATCGCGTCGTAAAGCGCGGCGAGTTCCGCCTCATATGCGCTCGCAATGTCACCCATCAGCGCGCCCCGCGCCGCATGGATCGCATCGGGGTTCGGCACGGTTCCCGCCGCCGCCATGGTGGTCGCGATCTCCTCCTCGCCCGGCAAGGCAAGGCAGAGCGCCGCGAAGGCCGGGTCGGCCTCGGCATCGGCCAGAACGCCCGAAAGCGCGCGGATGAATTCGGCCCCGCCCGCCTCGCCCTTCGCGCGTCTGATCAGCCCGTCGAGCGCGAGATCATGGCCGGCCTGCCAGCGCGCATAGGGGTCGCTGTCATGGGCCAGCAGCAATGCCTGTTCCTCGGCTGTGATCTGGCGCTGGACGGTCACCGGGGCCGAGAAACCGCGCAGCAGCGAGACCACGGGCCGCGCGCCAAGGCCGTCGAAGCTGAAGCTCTGCTCGGCCTCGGTCATCTCCAGCACGGTGGTTGGCAGCACCTCGTCGCCATTCGGGCCGATCAGGCCAAGGGCGATCGGAATGACCCGCGCGGGCTTCTGGTCCTGGCCCGGCGTCGGCGCGGTCTCCTGCCGGAAGGTCAGGGTCAGCCTGCCATCCGCCCATTCCTCGCGGAGCGACAGGCGGGGCGTTCCGGCATCGGTATACCAGCGCTTGAACTGCGTAAGGTCGCGCCCGGTCGCGTCCTCGAAGACCTTGATCCAGTCCTCGATGGTGCAGGCCTGTCCGTCATGGCGGTCGAAATAGAGGTCGAGCGATTTCCGGTAGCCCTCGTCGCCCACCAGCCGCTTCAGCATCCCGATGACCTCGGCGCCCTTCTCATAGACCGTCGCGGTGTAGAAGTTATTGATCTCCTGATAATGATCAGGCCGCGGCGGATGCGAGAGGGGGCCGGCATCCTCGCGGAACTGGCGGGCGCGCAGGGTCTGGACGTCATGGATGCGCTTCACCGCGGCCGAGCGCATGTCGGAGGTGAATTGCTGGTCGCGGAAGACCGTCAGCCCTTCCTTGAGGCAAAGCTGGAACCAGTCGCGGCAGGTGATGCGGTTGCCGGTCCAGTTGTGGAAGTATTCGTGCCCGATCACGCCCTCGATACGCTCGTAATCGCCATCGGTCGCGGTCTCGGCGGTGGCGAGGACCAGCTTCGAGTTGAAGATGTTCAGGCCCTTATTCTCCATCGCGCCCATGTTGAAATCATCGACGGCCACGATGTTGAAGACCTCGAGGTCATATTCGCGGCCATAGACCTCCTCGTCCCATTTCATCGAGCGGATGAGCGATTCCATGGCATAACCGGCACGGCCCTCGTCTCCGGGGCGGACCCAGACGTTCAGCGCGACATCCTTGCCCGACATGGTGGTGAAGCGGTCGGGAACCCCGCGCAGATCGCCCGCGACCAGCGCGAAAAGATAGGCGGGCTTCCTCCACGGATCGTGCCAGACCGCCTTGCCCGGCTCGGCGCTGACCGGGTTCCCGTTCGACAGCAGCACCGGCTGGTCGGAATGGATGGTGACATGGAAGGGGGCCATCACATCGGGGCGGTCGGGATACCAAGTGATGTGGCGAAAGCCCTCGGCCTCGCATTGCGTGCAGAAGATGCCGCCGGAAAGATAGAGCCCTTCCAATGCGGTATTCGCCTCTGGGTCGATCTCGACCTCGGCGGCGAAGGTGAAGCTCTCGGGCAGGTCCGCCGCCGGGATGACCAGCTTCTCCTCCTGCGGGCGGATCAGCGCAGGGTCGACGGGCTGGCCGTTAATCGTCATCGAAAGGGTCTTGAGGCCCACGCCGTCAAGGACGAGGTCGCCGGGTCCGGTCCTGCGGAAAACTATGCTGGAACTCACGCGCGCGGCTTTGGGCGCGAGCCGGAAGACCAGCCGCGTTTCAGCAATCTCGAACGGGTAGGGGCGCCAGTCGGCGAGAAGATGCGTAGCGGTCATGACCGAACCCTTCAAAAAATCTTCGCAAAGCGCGGAACTCTCATGGAAACCCGATTGTTAATCGTGGGATAGGCGGGTCGCAAGCCAAGCCGGTGGTGTTGTGTCGCACAACCCCCGCCTGTGCGATCCATCGGAAACCTGTGCTGAGGAGAGCCTAGATGGCAAATTACGACCCCAACGACCCGAACCGGACCGATCCCGTCGATCCGGAGCGTCCCGGTCAGGTCAACCAGACCTATGTCGAGCCGGTCGAGCGTCGCGCCTCGCCCTTGCCGCTGATCATCGGCATCCTGTTGGCCCTGGCGATCGCCTATTTCGTCGTCCAGTATTTCATGGCCGGAAATGACGTGACGACTGGCGAGGAGCCTGCCGCGACCACCACCACCGCGCCGGCCGAAACCTCGACCGCGCCCGCGACCACGACCGAGCCTGCGGCGACGGCTCCGGCGGCGGATGCGGCTGCCGATGCCGCCAATAACGCGGCCGATGCGGCGGGCAATGCCGCTGACGCTGCCGCTGATGCCGCCAATGACGCGGCGACCGCTGCCGGCAATGCCGCAGATGCCGCAGGTGCCGCGATGAAAGAAGCCGCAGATGATGCCGCCACTGCCGCAGGCGATGCGGCGACTGCGGCCGAAAAGGCTGCCGGCGACGCCGTCGACGCTGCCGGACAGGCGATGGACAATGCCGAGAAAGCCGTGGAGGACGCGATCACGGTCGAGCCGACCACCCCGGCCCCTGCGACCCCGGCCCCGACCACGCCTCCGGCTGGAACCACGACGACGACCCCTCCCGCCAACTGACGGGAAGGCCGAAATTTGCGCCGCCGTCCGGGTTGTCCGGGCGGCGGTTTTCGCTTTTTCCGAAAAGCTTTTTCAATTCCCGCTATAAGAGCGGTCAGGTTGAATGCCGGAGATGTTTGGCATACCACCGTGTACAAAATAGCTCCCGGTTACAAAGAAGGAAGGATCAGCGATGGCGCGCGTTGAAAAGGCAGGCCTGCGGGTCGACGAAACCCTGGCCAATTTCCTCAACGAGCGCGCCTTGCCCGGCAGCGGCGTCGAGCCGCGCCGCTTCTGGGAGGGGCTGTCGAACCTGCTCCATGATTTCGGGCCGAGGAACCGCGCGCTGCTCGAGCGTCGGGACGAGCTGCAATTGGCGATCGACGCGTGGCACATTGGCCGTCGTGGCCAGCCTTTCGACGTCGGTGCCTATCGCGATTTTCTGGCCGAGATCGGCTATCTCCAGCCCGAGGGCGAGGATTTCGCCATCGACACGCCTGACACGGATCCTGAATTCGCCTCGGTCGCGGGGCCGCAGCTTGTGGTGCCGATCACCAATGCCCGCTATGCGCTGAACGCGGCCAATGCGCGCTGGGGCAGCCTCTATGACGCGCTTTATGGCACCGATGCGATGGGCGACCTGCCGCAGGGCAAGGGCTATGACGCGGAACGCGGCGCGCGCGTGATCGCCTGGGGGCGCGGCTTCCTCGATGAGGCGGTGCCGTTGGCTGAAGGGTCGTGGTCCGATGTCGCGGCGCTTTCGGTCGCGGGCGGCGTGCTGTCGCCCGCGCTGCGCAATCCGTCCCAGCTTGCCGGGCATATCGGCGATGCCGCGCGGCCCTCGGACGTGTTCCTGAAGAATAACGGCCTTCTGATCCGTGTCGTCATCGACCCCTCGACCCCGGTGGGCGGTCAGGACCGCGCCGGCATCTCGGATATCGTGCTGGAATCGGCCCTTTCCGCGATCATGGATTGCGAGGATTCCGTTGCCTGCGTCGATGGCGAGGACAAGGCGCTGGCCTATGCCAACTGGCTGGGCCTGATGGATTGGAGCCTCGAGGAGCAGGTCGAGAAGGGCGGCAAGACCTTCACCCGCAAGCTCAACCCCGATGTCAGCTTCACCGCGCCGGACGGCTCGACCGTGACGCATAAGGGCCGGGCGATGATGCTGGTGCGCAATGTCGGTCACCTGATGACCACGCCCGCCGTCCTCGACCGTGAGGGGAACGAGGTGTTTGAGGGGTTGCTCGACGCCATGGTGACGGCGCTTTGCGCCAAGCGCGACCTTGACCGCGAGGGGCCGAAGAACTCGGTCACCGGGTCGATCTATGTCGTGAAGCCCAAGATGCACGGCCCCGAGGAAGTTGCCTTTTCCTGCGAGGTCTTCGATTTCGTCGAGGAGGTGCTGGGCCTGCCGAAAAACACCGTCAAGCTGGGCATCATGGACGAGGAGCGGCGCACCAGCGTCAACCTCAAGGAATGTATCCGCGCCGCCCGGAGCCGCGTCGCCTTCATCAATACCGGCTTCCTCGACCGCACCGGGGACGAGCTGCATACCTCCATGGAGGCGGGCACGATGTTCGCCAAGGGCGAGATGAAGTCGCAGCCCTGGATCTCGGCCTATGAGGACCGCAACGTCGATATCGGCCTTGCCTGCGGGCTGGCCGGCAAGGCGCAGATCGGCAAGGGCATGTGGGCGATGCCCGACCGCATGGCCGACATGCTGGAGCAGAAGATCGCGCATCCCCGCGCCGGCGCGAACACGGCATGGGTGCCCAGCCCGACGGCGGCGACGCTTCACGCGACCCATTACCACAAGGTCGATGTCCATGCCCGCCAGGCCGAGATCGCGGCGCTGAAGCGCCCGGCGCGGCTTGACGATCTGCTGACCATCCCGCTCGCCCTTGGCCGCAACTATAGCGACGAGGAGATCGCCCGCGAACTCGACAACAACTGCCAGGGCATCCTTGGCTATGTCGTGCGCTGGATCGATCAGGGCATCGGCTGCTCGAAAGTGCCCGACATCAACGATATCGGGTTGATGGAGGACCGGGCGACGCTGCGCATCTCGGCCCAGTCGCTGGCGAACTGGCTGCATCAAGGCGTCATCACCCAGCAGCAGGTGATGGATGCGATGCGCAAGATGGCGCAGGTCGTCGATCGGCAGAACGCCGCCGACCCGCTTTATCGGGCGATGGCGCCGGGCTTTGACGGGGTGGCCTTCCAGGCGGCCTGCGATCTGGTCTTCCTCGGTCGCGTCCAGCCCTCGGGCTATACCGAGCCGGTATTGCACGCCCGCCGCCTGCAGGCCAAGGCCGATCAGGCCGCCTGACATCCCTGCATACCTGACGATTCCCTGATCCCGGCCCGCCCTTCGCGCGGTGCCGGGATCATTGCTTTTCGGCCATCGGCAATGAGGGGCCGGAGGTATAGTCCGTGAAACGTCGCGTCACTTTTCGGGATTGCTTCTCCCCTCGCGGTCTTGTGAAAGATTATTTCGATGCTATGCAGACCGCGTTGCGATGCCAACAGGGGAGTGTTCTGGTGAAGATCGGCGCTTTGAAGGAAAGTTTTGAGGGGGAGGCCCGGGTCGCGATCACGCCGTCTTCGGCCGCTCATCTCAGGAAGTTGGGACATGAGGTCTTTGTCGAGGCCGGGGCGGGTACGCGGGCGGGCTTTACCGACGCGGCCTATCAGGCAGCAGGGATCACGGTCGAGCCGACGGCGGGCGCGCTGATCAACGACGTGGACGTGGTCGTCAAGGTGCGTCCGCCGAGTGATGCCGAGATCAAGGCGATGCGACGCGGCCAGACGCTGATCTCGCATTTCTACCCGGCGCAGAACGCCGAACTGCTGGAGGCTGCGCGCGAGCAGGGCATCACCGCCATCGCCATGGACATGGTGCCCCGGATCAGCCGGGCGCAGAAGATGGACGCGCTGAGCTCGATGGCGAATATCGCGGGCTACCGCGCCGTGATCGAGGCCGCGAACAATTTCGGCCGCTTCTTCACCGGGCAGGTGACGGCGGCGGGCAAGGTGCCGCCGGCCAAGGTGCTGGTGGTGGGCGCGGGCGTCGCGGGGCTTGCCGCGATCGGCGCCGCGACCAGCCTTGGCGCGCAGGTCTATGCCTTCGACGTGCGCCCCGAAGTGGCCGAGCAGATCGAATCGATGGGGGCGCAGTTCGTCTATCTCGACTTTGCCGAGACCCAGACCGACGGCGCCGCGACCGGCGGCTATGCCGCGCCCTCAAGCCCGGAATTCCGCGAAAAGCAGCTGGAGAAGTTCCGCGAGCTTGCGCCCGAGATGGACATCGTCATCACCACGGCGCTGATCCCCGGCCGCGATGCGCCCAAGCTCTGGACCAAGGACATGGTCGCGGCGATGAAGCCCGGCAGCGTCATCGTGGACCTTGCGGCCGAGCGCGGCGGCAATTGCGAACTGACCGTTCCTGACGAGCGTTTCGTGACCGAAAACGGCGTCATCATCATCGGCTATACCGATTTCCCGTCGAGGATGGCGACGCAAGCCTCTGAACTTTACGGAAACAACGTCCGTCACATGTTGGCTGACCTGACCCCTGGCAAGGACGGGGTTCTGGTCCAGAACATGGAGGATGACGTCATCCGCGGCGCCACCGTCACCAATGACGGCGACGTGACCTGGCCGCCGCCGCCGCCCAAGGTCGCGGCGATCGCGGCGCAGAAGCCCAAGGAAAAGCCCAAGGAACTGACGCCCGAGGAGCGCCGCGCGCAAGAAGTCGCCGCCTTCAAGGCGCAGACCCGGTCGCAGGTCACGCTGCTGGTCGCAGGCGCGGTCCTGATGCTGCTGGTCGGCAGCTTTGCCCCCGCCAGCTTCCTGTCGCATTTCATCGTCTTCGTGCTCAGCTGCTTCGTCGGCTTCCAGGTGATCTGGAATGTCAGCCACTCGCTGCACACGCCACTGATGGCGATCACCAACGCGATCTCCTCGATCATCATTGTTGGCGCGCTTTTGCAGATCGGCTCGGGCTCCTGGCTGGTGGTCCTGCTCGGCGCGGCCTCGGTCCTGATGGCGGGCGTCAACATCTTCGGCGGCTTCCTGGTCACGCGCCGGATGCTTGCCATGTTCCAGAAGTCGTAAGGAGAGGGTGATGGAGTACGGAATCACCACCGCCGCCTATGTGGTCGCGGCCGTCCTGTTCATCCTGTCGCTGGGCGGGCTTTCGGGACAGGAAAGCGCCAAGCGCGCGGTCTGGTACGGGATCAGCGCCATGGCGCTGGCCGTGGTCGCGACGCTGTTCGGCCCCGGCGCGGGCAACTGGCTGTTGTCGCTGGTCATGCTGGCCATCGGCGGCGGTATCGGCTGGGTCGTCGCCAAGCGCGTCCAGATGACCGAGATGCCGCAGCTTGTCGCCGCGATGCACAGCCTTGTTGGCCTTGCCGCCGTGCTGATCGGCTTCAACGCCCAGTTCGAGCTGGGCCGCGTGATCCGCGCCCGTGCCGCTGACGCCGCGGCCGAGTTCCACGGCTTTGCCGCCGTGCTGGCGCACAAGACCCCCGCCGAAATCGCCATGCTGAAGGTCGAGGTGGCGCTGGGAATCTTCATCGGCGCGGTGACCTTCACCGGCTCGATCGTGGCTTTCGGCAAGCTTGCCGGCAAGATCGACGGCAAGCCGAAGAAGCTGCCGGGCGGGCATCTGCTGAACGCGGGTGCGGCGGCTCTGTCGCTGCTGGCGGTCATCCTTTACTGCTCGGTCGGGGCTCCGGTGCTGTGGCTGCTGGTCATTACCGCTGCCGCCTTCTTCATCGGCTATCACCTGATCATGGGCATCGGCGGGGCGGACATGCCGGTCGTGGTCTCGATGCTGAACAGCTATTCCGGCTGGGCGGCGGCGGCGATCGGCTTCACGCTGGGCAATGACCTGCTGATCGTGGTCGGCGCGCTGGTCGGCTCCTCGGGTGCGATCCTGAGCTATATCATGTGCAAGGCGATGAACCGCAACTTCGTCAGCGTGATCCTCGGCGGCTTCGGCGGCGAGACCGGCCCGGCGATGGAGATCGAGGGCGAGCAGATCGCCATCGACGCCGAAGGGGTCGCCGCGGCGCTGAATGATGCCGACGAGGTCATCATCGTTCCGGGCTATGGCATGGCGGTGGCGCAGGCGCAGCAATCGGTTTCCGAACTGACCCGCAAGCTGCGCGCGCGCGGCAAGAACGTCCGCTTCGCCATCCACCCGGTCGCGGGCCGTCTGCCGGGGCACATGAACGTGCTCCTGGCCGAGGCGAAGGTGCCTTACGACATCGTCATGGAGATGGACGAGATCAACGATGATTTCCCCTCGACCGACGTGGCCATCGTCATCGGCTCGAACGACATCGTGAACCCGGCCGCGCAGGAAGATCCGAACAGCCCGATCGCCGGGATGCCGGTCCTCGAGGTCTGGAAGGCGAAACAGGTCTTCGTGTCGAAGCGCGGGCAGGGCACCGGCTATTCCGGGATCGAGAACCCGCTGTTCTACAAGGAGAACACGCGCATGTTCTACGGCGACGCCAAGAAGTCGATCGACGCGCTTCTGCCGATGATCGAGTAATCTTGGGGCCAATCGGCCGAATGATTAAGGCGGGCCCCGGTGGGGCCCGCCTTTTTCTTCCGCCAAGTTGGTGGTGATCAAAGAGCCTGGAGCATGGATTTGATGACATCGGCAGGAAGCGCAGGATGCAGCGCCAGCTTGCGCGTGCGTTTCCCCCTGCGGGGGATGAGCAGGGCGCAGCGCGTAGCCACGGCCTGCGAGCGTTCGATCGAACTTTCCACGATGGCGCCGGCACGCCACCGAGATTGAGGACCGAAGCGCATCACGGACTCGATCAGGCCGGGAACATATCCCCGGGTCTCATCGGAATCGATCAGGGCGTCATGGATGACAGGCGGTAGATGCATGACTCTTGGTACGTACTCTTGAACTTGAATGACTTGTTAACTCTTTGACCAGATGAATCCTATCTGACCTTTTGAACAGGTCTTCCATACAGGCGGAAGACCGGGGCTGGCGCTGGCGCAGGGCGATGCCTCAGGGCGTAATCAGGATGGGCGTGCCGTCCCTGACCATGGCATAGACATCCTCGACCTCTTCGTCGCGGACGGCGATACAGCCCGCGGTCCAGTCGCGCCGGTATTGCGAGAGGGCGCGCCCCTCGGGGCCCTGTCCGTGGATGAAGATGTCGCCGCCCGGCCGCATCCCCACGCTCGCCGCATAGGCGGTGTCGAGCGGGTTCGGATAGGAGACGCCGATCGACAGGTGATATTGGCTGTTCGGGTTGCGGCGGTCGATGAAATAGACGCCCTCCGGGGTCTTGCCATCGCCCTCGAACTGCTTGTGGCCGATCGGCTCATTCCCCAGCCCGATGTCATAGACCTTGAGGGCGCGGTTCCCGTTCAGCAGATACATCTTGCGCTCGCCCTTCTGGACCAGAACCTCGGTCACGGGCGGACCGTTATAGCGCTTGAACTTGCTGGGCGCACAGGCGGCCAGTCCGGCAATCACGCCGATCAGGATCAATCTGGATAGCCAGCGTTGCATCTCTGCCCCTCGCAGCATGGTTTTGCACTATTTTGCCTGTCTCGCGCGTGGGTCGCAATGCGGGTGCAATCACGAAATCCTGAGCCGAGGCGGTTATCACACGTCCAGGGCTTTCCGCTTGCGGGTTGAATTGCGCCGGCTAATCATGCGGGCATGAAGGATGATGCCGAGCACCCGCTGCGCTATGCGCTTGTCAACGAACTGCATGCCCGGCCCTCGCCGCGGCTGGAGGCGCCCTGCACGGCGGTCTTCATCGCGATCAAGGAGCCGCGTGACGCAGCCAATCGCGACCGGGCGAGCGATGTCGCCCATCTGGCCGAGCTTTGCCTGCGCCACGGCGCCCCCAGCCCCGACCCGGAGGCGGGGCATTACGCCGCGCATCTTGGCCGGCACAAGCTGCGCTGGGAAAGCCATACCGAGTTCGTGACCTATACCGCCTTCGCGCGCGGGCTGCCGACGCGGCCCTTCGATCCCTCGGTGGGCGAGATCTTTCCCGGCGAATGGCAGCGGCGCGCGCCGGGCAAGCGGGTCGCGGCGGTGATGATCCATGTCGATGTGCTGCCCGACGATCCGGTCGAGATCCAGCCGAGGCTGGAGCGGTGGTTCGCGGCGGACAGCCTCGCCTCGGCCTGGGTGCTGGACGAATCCGCGGTCGTCGCGGGCGATTTCCGCCTCGATCCGGCGGGCTGGATGCGCTTTGCCGTCTTTGTCCGTCCCGGCACCGGCAGCGGGCGGATCGGGCGCATCGTCCAGCGCCTCCTGGACCTCGAGACCTATCGCTCGATGTCGATGCTGGGCCTCAACCGCGCGCGGGAGTTGAGCGAGCAGCTGAACGCGCTCGACCCGCAGATCAGCGACATCGTCGAGAGCATGGCCGACGATTCGCGCCCGGCCGAGGCGCTGCTGCACGATCTCCTCTCGGTTTCGACCCGGCTGGAAAGCGCGGCGGCGCGGCACAGCTTCCGCTTTGGCGCCACCGCCGCTTATGAGGCGATCGTGATGGACCGCGTCGCGGCCCTGCGCGAGACGCGCTTTCGCGGCGGGCAGATGCTGACCGAATTCATGGCGCGCCGCTATGCGCCCGCGATGCGGACCGTGCGGTCGGCCGAGCGGCGGCTTTCCACGCTGCTCGACCGGACCGAGCGCGCGGGCGAGCTGTTGCGCACCCGCGTTGATGTCTGGCGCGGCGCCCAGAACCAGGAGATCATGGAGCGCATGGACCGCCGCGCCGACCTGCAACTGCGGCTGCAGCACACGGTCGAGGGGCTGTCGGTCGTGGCGATCAGCTATTACGCGGTCGGGCTGCTGGGCTATGCGCTTTATCCGCTGGCCCATGCGCTTGATCTGGACAAGGCGGTGCTGATCGCCGGGCTGACGCCGCTTGCGGTGCTGGCGGTCTGGTTCGGGATGCGGCGGATCCGCGCAAGGCTGCATGCGGATCACTGAACCGGCTTTACCGCGCGGCCCGGCAAGGCGATAACCCCGGCGCAATTCTCAGGAGATTTCCTTGCGACTCGTGCTTTGCATCCTGGCCGTGGCCGCGCTTTCCGCCTGCAATATCCCCCTCATCCCGGTGATCTGATGACACGAACCCTGACCATGTATGGCCTTGGCCATTGCTCGACCTGCCAGAAGGCCATTCGCGAACTGGAGGAGGCCGGCTGGACGGTCGCTTTTCGCGACGTGAAGGACGCGCCGCTTTCCGACGAGGAATGGCAGCGGATGATCGCGGATTTCGGCGAGAAGCTGGTCAACCGCGCCAGCCTGACCTGGCGCGGCATGTCGGCCGGCGAGCGTGAGGGCACGCCCCTTGCCATGCTGGGCGCGAAGCCGTCGCTGATGAAGCGCCCGGCCATCGTCGAGGGCGAGAAGCGCCTGCTGGGCTGGACCGCCAATGTGAAGCGCGCGCTGGGAGTCGCCGCCTGAGGCGCGTTCCTGCCTCGCAGGGGGCTGGCCGCCGGAAAACCTGACCCAAGGGACAGGGAAACCGTGACGCGTGGACTGTCTGAGGGCAATCGTCGGCATGATAGAATGCCGGCGCGATGTCCCAGTCAGGTTAACCAGTATCATGCGTCACCCGATCCTTGCCCTTGCCTTCGGCTTCATCGTGGCGGGCGCGCCCGCTTGGGCCGCGCCCAGCCTCGAGCGCGGGGAATATCTTGTCCAGGGACCGGCAGGCTGCGGCAATTGCCACACGCCGATGGGACCGCAGGGCTTCGACATGGCGAAGGACCTGTCGGGACGCCTCGTCGACAAGAACCCGGCCTTCACCGCCATCGCGCCGAACATCACCCCCGCTGGCCGCATCGCGGGCTGGAGCGATGCCGAGCTTGCCCGCGCGATCCGCGAGGGCATCCGGCCCGATGGCAGCCTGATCGGCCCGCCCATGCCCTTCACCATGTATCGCGGGCTGGGGGACGAGGACCTCGCTTCGATCGTGATGTATCTGCGGGGCGTTCCGGCTGTCACGGGTGATCCGGGGAAATCGGAATATGCGATCCCGCTGCCCCCGGCATATGGTCCCCCCATTGCCGCCGTCACGCCACCGCCACGCGGGGTCACGGTCGAATATGGCGCCTATCTGGCCGGCCCGATCTCGCATTGCATGGAGTGCCACACGCCCATGGGCCCAGAGGGTCCGCTGGTCGGGACGCGGCTTGGGGCAGGCGGGTTCGAGTTCGCCGGACCCTGGGGCGTCTCGGTCGCGGCGAACCTGACGAACGGGCCGGACGGGTTGGCGGACTATGCCGACAACCAGATCAAGGCGATGATCACCGAAGGCAAGCGGCCGGATGGCAGCGCCATGCATCCGCCGATGCCCTATCCCTATCTTGCGAAGATGACCCCCGAGGATCTGGATGCGATCATCCTTTACCTGCGGAGCCTGCCCGCCTTGCCCGATGACGAGTGAGGAAAGAAGGGGGGCCTTCTGCCCCCCATCTCCTGCGGAGATTCCCCCCGAGGGTATTTTGAAACGGTGAAGGGATCCTAGTTCAGCGCCTTGTCGGTGATCGCATGGGTCCATGCCCCTTCGGGCGCCTTCGAGATCACCGGGTCCGAGCCGCCCGAGAGCAGCGTGTCGACAGTGCGCTTGAAGTCGGCCTCCTCCAGCGCGCCGTTGGAGCCTGCGGTCAGTTTTGCGACCTCCGCAGCCATGCGGGCCTGATGCTCGATGGTCTGGGCGCCGGTCTCGTCATTTTCGAGCACGATCTCGGCCGCTTCGTCGGGATGTTCTTCGGCATATTTCCAGCCCTTCATGCTGGCGCGGACGAAGCGGGCGAGCTTGTCCTCCATCGCCGGGTCGGCCAGCGCGGTTTCAAGGACGTAGAGCCCGTCCTCGAGCGTGGCGACGCCCTGATCCTCGTATTTGAAGGTTACGAGATCCTCGGGCTTCAGGCCTGCGTCGATCACCTGCCAATATTCGTTATAGGTCATGGTGCTGATGCAGGCAGCCTGTTTCTGCAGCAGGGGATCGACGTTGAAGCCCTGTTTCAGCACGGTCACCCCATCGGGCCCGCCATCGGTCTTGAGGCCGAGGTGGTTCATCCAGCTGAGGAACGGATATTCGTTGCCCGAGAACCAGACCCCGAGCGTCTTGCCCTTGAAGTCGGTCTTGGGATCGACGATGCCCGATTCCTTGAGGCAGGTCAGCATCATCCCCGAGCTCTTGAAAGGTTGGGCGATATTGACGATCGGCAGGCCTTTTTCGCGGGCGGCAAGGGCGGCGGGCATCCATTCGACGGTCACATCCGCGCCGCCGCCGGCCAGAACCTGCACCGGGGCGATGTCGGGGCCGCCCGGCTTGATGGTGACATTCAGCCCTTCCTCCTCGTAGAAGCCCTTGTCCTTGGCGACGTAATAGCCGCCGAATTGCGCCTGGGTGACCCATTTCAGTTGCAGCGTCAGGTCATCCGCCGCCGAGGCCGCGCCCGCCATCAGCGAGATGAGCCCGGCCGAGATCAGCAATGCTTTCATTCCACTCTCCACTGTTGTGGGGCTGGGCCCCGGCTTATTGGCGCTGCGAGGGATGCCAGAACGTCACCCGTTTCTCGACCAGCGCGACAATTCCATAGAAGGCGGTTCCGGCGAGCGCCGCCACCAGAATCTCGGCCCAGACCAGCGCCATATTGAGCTGTCCCACCGCGGTCGAGATGCGAAAGCCCATGCCGCGGGTCGGGCTGCCGAAGAATTCGGCGACGATCGCCCCGATCAGCGCCAGCGTGGTGGTGATCTTCAGCCCGTTGAAGAGGAAGGGCATGGCAGCGGGCAGGCGCAGCTTGAACAGCGCCTGCGGGTAGCTTGTCCCCCAGGTCGCGATCTGGTCGCGCGCCAGTGCATCGGTCGCGGCAAGCCCCGCGACCATGTTCACGAGGATCGGGAAGAACACCATGACCACGACCACCCCCGCCTTGGATTGCCAGTCGAAGCCGAACCACATGACAAGGATCGGCGCGATGCCGACGATCGGCAGGGCCGCGACGAAATTTCCGATCGGCAGCAGGCCCCGCTGCAGAAAGGGCGAGCGGTCGATGGCAATGGCGGTCAGGACCGCAAGGGCCGCCCCGATCAGCCAGCCCGTCAGTGCACCCTTCAGGATGGTCTGGACGAAATCGCCCCAGAGGAGCGGCAGGTTTCCGATGAACGCGGTCCAGATCTGGCTGGGGGCGGGCAGGATGACGGCGGGGATGGCGAAGCTACGGCAGGCCATTTCCCACAAGACCAGCAGCGTTGCGCCGAAGATCAACGGGACCAGCAGGACCGGAAGGCGTCCCGGTTGGCGGGCCAGCCAGCCGTTGAGGCCAAGGGCGGCCAGCCAGACGGCGATCAGGGGCAATGCGGCCGTCATCGCGCGAGGCCCATGCGGCGCAGGGTGGCACGCTCGATCCCCGCGATGATCGCGACCAACCCTGCCGCCAGCGCGGCGGCGGCGAAAAGCGCGGCCCAGATCTGGATGGTCTGGCCGTAATAACTGCCCGAGAGCAGCCTTGCCCCCAGCCCCGCGGTCGCGCCAGCCGGCAATTCGCCGACGATCGTGCCGACCAGCGCCGCCGCCACCGCGACCTTGAGGCTCGCGAACAGGTAGGGCATGGCCGAGGGCAGGCGCAGCCGCCAGAAGACCTGCGCGCGCGATGCGTTCCAGGATCGCATCAGGTCCATCTGCATGGCGTCGGGCATGCGCAGCCCCTTGACCATGCCGACCAGCACCGGGAAGAACGACAGCCAGGCCGAGATCATCGCCTTGGGCAGCAGCCCGGTAACGCCGGCGCTGGCAAAGACCACGATCACCATCGGCGCGATGGCAAGGATCGGCACGGTCTGGCTGGCGACCGCCCAGGGCATCACGGACAGATCGACGACCCGGCTGTGGACGATGCCCACCGCCAGCAGGATCCCGGCCAGCGAGCCGATGGCGAATCCCGCCAGCGTCGCCGAAAGCGTGATCCAGCCATGCCAGACGAGGCTGCGCTTCGACGTGATCTTCTGTCCGGTGATCCCGTCCCAGAGCCCCTTCGCGACCTGATGCGGGGCGGGAAGGACGGGGCGTTCCTGCGTCATGGTCCGCTCGACCAACTGGCGCGGGCTCAGCGCCTCGCCGGCGCGGGCCGCCTGATCCCTTGCCCAGGGGGCATTCAGCCCGATCGCCGCGCCATACCAGACCAGGACGATCACCGAGAGGACGGTCAGGACGGGCAGGGCGCGGCTCATGTCGCGACCCCGCCGGCGCGGATTCCGCCCTCAGTCATAGCTCTGCCCCTCACGCAGGCCCTCGCGCACCTCATGGGCGACACGGATGAATTCGGGCGTGTCGCGGATCTCCAGGGGCCGTTCACGCGGCAAGGTGCTTTCGATGATGCGGCTGATCCGGCCGGGACGCGGCGACATCACCACGATCCGGGTCGAGAGATAGACGGCCTCCGGTATGGAATGTGTTACGAAACCAATGGTTTTCCTGGTCTTCCTCCATAACTCCAGCAAGGCTTCGTTCAGCCGGTCGCGCACGATCTCGTCCAGCGCGCCGAAGGGCTCGTCCATCAGCAGGATATCGGCATCGAAAGCCAGCGCCCGGGCGATGCTGGCCCGCTGCTGCATGCCCCCGGATAATTGCCAGGGATATTTGCCGCCAAAACCGGAAAGCTCGACCAGATCCAGCACCCTCGCAATGCGCTCACGTCGTTCTGCCTTGGAAAATCCCATGATTTCAAGCGGCAGCGAGATATTCCCCGAAATCGTCCGCCATGGATAAAGTCCCGGCGCCTGAAAGACATAGCCGTAAGCCCGCGCCCGCCGCGCCTCGTCCGCCCCCATCCCGTTCACGCGGATCTGGCCCGCGGTCGGCGTCTCCAGCGCGGCGATGGTGCGCAGGAAGGTGGTCTTGCCGCAGCCGGAAGGCCCGATGAAGCTGACGAAATCGCCCTTGCCGATGGTCAGGCTGACATCCTTCAGCGCATGGACCGGACCATCCGCGGTCTGGAAGGTCAGGCTGACGCCGCGTGCCTTGATCTCGCCCAAGTCAGACCCCGCTTGCGGGGATGCCCGATCGTTCGACGGGACGGGGCGCGGTCAGCTCCTTCCAGGCCGAGAGGGCGCGGTTGACGGCGGGCCGCGCCTCGCGGGCGACGAACTCGCCATGGCCCTCGCGGCTCTCGACCTTGCCCTCGGTCACGGCGACCACGCCGCGGGTCAGGGTAAAGCGCGGCAGGCCGGTGACCTTGATCCCCTCGAAGACATTGTAGTCGATCGAGGATTGCTGCGTGCCCGCGCTGATTGTCTTTTCGGCCTTCGGATCCCAGATCACCAGATCCGCATCCGATCCCACCAGCACCGCGCCCTTTTTCGGATACATGTTCAGGATCTTCGCGATATTGGTCGAGGTCACGGCGACGAACTCATTCGGCGTCAAACGTCCGGTCGCGACGCCCTGCGTCCAGAGGACCGGCATCCGGTCCTCAAGCCCGCCTGTCCCGTTTGGGATCTTGGTGAAATCGCCGATCCCGGTCCGCTTCTGCTCGGTGGTGAAGGCGCAATGATCGGTCGCGACGCAACTCAGGCTGCCCGATTGCAGCCCGGCCCACAGGCTGTCCTGATGCAGCTTGTTGCGGAAAGGCGGCGACATCACCCGCCGCGCGGCATGGTCCCAGTCGGGGTTGAAATACTCGCTCTCGTCCAGCACCAGATGCTGGATCAGCGGCTCGCCCCAGACGCGCTTCCCCTGTGCCCGCGCCCGCCGGATCGCCTCATGGCTGTCCTCGCAGGAGGTGTGGACGACGTAAAGCGGCACGCCCGCCATGTCGGCGATCATGATGGCGCGGTTCGTGGCCTCGCCCTCGACCTGGGGCGGGCGGGAATAGGCATGGCCCTCCGGCCCGACATTCCCCTCGGCCAGCAGCCGCGCCGACAACTCCGCCACCACATCGCCATTCTCGGCATGGACCAAAGCCACCCCGCCCAGATCGCCGACCCGGCGGAAGGACGAGAACATCTCGTCGTCATTCACCATCAGCGAGCCCTTATAGGCCATGAAATGCTTGAAGCTGGTGATGCCGCGCCCGACTACCTCCTCCATCTCGTCAAAGACCTGCTCACCCCACCAGGTGACGGCCATATGATAGGAATAATCGCAATGCGCGCGCCCGGACTTGTTGTCCCACATCTTTAGCGCATCTATCAAACTCTGCCCGGGCGAGGGCAGGGCGAAATCGACGACCATCGTGGTCCCGCCGGCCAGCGCGGCGCGGGTTCCGCTCTCGAAATCATCGGCCGAATAGGTGCCCATGAAGGGCATCTCCAGATGCGTATGCGGGTCGATTCCGCCCGGCATGACATAGCAGCCCGAGGCGTCCAGAACCTCGTCCCCCATCAGCCCCTCGCCGATCGCGGCGATGCGGCCGCCCTCGACCAGCACATCCGCCTTGTAACTCAGATCCGCCGTGACGATGGTGCCGCCCCTGATGACCGTGCTCATCCCTCATCCCTTCTTCGTTCCAAAAATACTCCGGGGGTGCGGGGGCAGCGCCCCCGCTTGCGTCAGGCGACGATCTCGGCGGTCTCCAGCACCGCATGCAGCAGCACATCCGCGCCGGCGGCGGCCCATTCCGGGCTGATCTCCTCGGCCTCGTTATGGCTCAGCCCGTCGACACAGGGGCACATGATCATCACCGTGGGCGCGACCTTGTTCACCCAGCAGGCGTCATGCCCCGCGCCCGAGACGATATCCATGCGGCTATAGCCCAGCCGGTCCGCGGCCGCGCGAACCCGCGCGACAAGCGCCTCGTCAAAGGCGGGCGGATCGAACTGGCCCGAGATCTCGGCTGAAAACTCGCAGCCCAGCTCCGCGCAGATCGCGGGTGCCCGCGACAGGAACTCATCCGCCATGCCCAGCAGGACCGGCAGCAGATGGCTGCGGAAATCGACGGTAAAGACGACCTTCTCGGGAATGACGTTCCGACTGTTCGGATAGACGTCGATATGGCCGATCGCGCCCACTGCATCGGGCTGATGCTTCATCGCGATCTCATGGACCAACTCGGTCAGTTGCGCCAATCCGCGCCCGGCATTCCTGCGCATCCGCATGGGGGTCGAGCCGGTATGCTGCCCCTTGCCGGTCACGGTGCATTCGATCCAGCGCAGACCCTGGCCATGGGTGACGACGCCGATCTGGGTCGCCTCGGCCTCGAGGATCGGGCCCTGCTCGATGTGATATTCGAACATGGCGTGGATCTTGCGCGCGCCGGGCTTCTCCTCGCCTTTCCAGCCGATCCGCTCCAGTTCTTCGCCAAAGCTCCTGCCCTTGGCATCCTTCCGGGCATAGGCGTAATCCTGATCGATCACGCCCGCGAACACGCCCGAGGCCAGCATCGCAGGGGCAAAGCGCGTCCCTTCCTCGTTCGTCCAGTTCGTCACGACGATCGGGCGTCGTGTCCTGATCCCAAGGTCGCGGATCGAGCGGATGACCTCCAGCCCCGCCAGTACGCCCAGCACGCCGTCATATTTCCCCCCCGTGGGCTGGGTGTCGAGATGGCTTCCGATATAGACCGGGTCCAGCCCCGGCTCGGTGCCCTCATGGCGGAAGAACATGTTCCCCATCTGGTCGACCGACATCTCCATGCCAGCCTCCTCGCACCAGCCCTGGAACAGCCGGCGACCCTCGCCATCCTCATCGGTCAGGGCCTGGCGATTGTTGCCGCCGGCAATGCCGGGGCCGATCTTCGCCATATCCATCAGGCTCGTCCACAGCCGGTCGCCATCGACCTTCATATTGGCTGCGGGCATGGCGTCGGTATCCGTGCCGCCGGGGGCAGTCGTCATCCTGTCTTCCTTCCTGTCTGGCCGCCGTCTTCTTCGGTCCGGTCGGCGGGATTGGTCGCACGGGCTGCCTGCACGAGCCGTTCCGCAAAATATTGACCATTTGGTCAGGATCACGCTAGCACGGGGCTAGGGTCAGTCAAGCGCCTCGATACCGGCACCCGCGACTATTGCCCCCAGCCCTGACGGAGAACCATGGACGACAGGCCACGCCGGCAAAGCCGCATCCAGCAAAAGAACCGCGAGGCCATCCTTTCCGCGGCGCTGCAAGAATTTTCGGCACGCGGATTCGCGGGAACCACCATCGACCAGATCGCCGAGGCGGCGGGGCTCTCGAAGCCGAACGTCCTTTATTATTTCCCGTCCAAGGAGGCGATTCACAGCGCATTGCTGCAAGGCCTGCTCGAGATGTGGCTAAGCCCACTGCGCGAATTGCGGGCAGAGGGCGATCCGGCCGACCAGATCCTTGCCTATGCGCGCCGCAAGCTGGAAATGTCGCGCGATTACCCGCAGGAAAGCCGGCTTTTCGCCAATGAGGTGCTGCAGGGGGCCGGGCACCTCGCCCCGATCCTCGGCGGCGAGCTGCGCGACCTCGTCGAGGAAAAATCCACCCTGATCTCGGGCTGGATCGCCGAGGGGCGGATCGCCCAGGTCGATCCGCATCATCTGCTCTTCTCGATCTGGGCGCTGACCCAGCATTACGCCGATTTCGAGGTGCAGGTCCGCGCCGTCCTCGGCCCCGACCATGACCCCTATGCAGAGGCGCAGGTCTTCCTCGACCAGCTCTATCGCCGCCTGCTGACGCGCTGAGACTTCACCGTTTCCGAAATACCCCGGGGGTCCGGGGGCAGCGCCCCCGGCTTCGCCCGTCAGCTCCGGGAATAGACGTCCTCGTAGCGCACGATGTCATCCTCGCCCAGATAGGCGCCGGTCTGGACCTCGATCAGGACCATCGGCACCTTGCCGGGATTCTCCATCCGGTGGACCGCGCCCAGGGGGACATAGATCGACTGGTTTTCTGTCACCAGCGTGACCTTGTCATCGACCGTCACCTTGGCGGTGCCGCTGACCACGATCCAATGCTCGGAGCGGTGGAAATGCGATTGCAGCGACAGGGCCGCGCCCGGATTGACGACGATGCGCTTGACCTGAAAGCGGTCGGCCAGCGCCAGCGTCTCGAACCAGCCCCAGGGCCGGTGGTCGCGCAGGAAACTCTCCGCCTGCCGCGCGCCCTTGGCTTTCAGTGCCGAGACGGCCTTCCTCACCTCCTGTGCGCGGTCCATGCCGGCGACCAGCACAGCATCATTCGTCGCCACGACCATGACGTCTTTCAGGCCGATGCCCACGACCTCGATCCCCTCGTCCTGCGAGCGCAGCAGCACATTGTCGCAATCTATCGCGGTCGAGCGGGCGTCCGTCACCGCCCCGCGTTCCGCCGGGCTGTCGCCCTGCGCCTCGCGCCAGACGGCATCCCAGCCGCCAAGATCCGACCAATGACCCGAAAAGCGCACGACCGAGAGGTTGTCGGCCTTTTCCAGCACCGCATAGTCGATCGAAAGATCCGGCAGCCCGTCCCATGGCTCGGCGGCAAGGCGCAGGAAGCCCAGATCGGTGCGTGCCTCGCCGAGCGCCTGCTCGACCGGCCCGATGAACTGAGGGGCGTGTTCGCGAAAGGCTTCGATCATCGCCCAGGCCGAGAAGAGGAATATCCCCGCATTCCACAGATAATTGCCATCGGCGATCATCGCCTCGGCGGTCGCGAGGTCGGGTTTCTCGACAAAGCGGCGAAGCTCGACCGGGCCTTCGCCCGAGCCCGCGGCTTCCATATAGCCATAGCCGGTCTCGGGCCGGGTCGGCGTGATCCCGAAGGTGACGATCTGGCCCTGTTCGGCGGCGGGTATGCCCAGCTCGACCGCGCGGCAGAAGGCCTCGACATCCGGGACGACATGATCCGAGGGCGCGACCAGCAGCAGCCCGTCGGGATCGGTCCGGGCGACGGTCAGCGCCGCGGCCAGGATGGCTGGTGCGGTATTCCGCCCCGAAGGCTCGATCAGGATCGCGGCGGGGGCAATGCCGATCTGGTCAAGCTGCTCGGCGACGATGAAGCGGAAATCGGCATTGGTCATCACCAGCGGCGCGCCGAAGCGGGTGCCGGACAGGCGGCGGGCCGAGGCCTGAAACAGCGATTCCTCCCCGATCAGCGGCGCGAACTGCTTGGGAAAGCTCTTGCGCGAGACCGGCCAGAGCCGCGTCCCCGATCCGCCGGCCAGAAGAACTGGGGTCATCACCATGCGTCACTCCCTCGGCGCGCGGCCGTTCAACTTGCAACCGCAGTTATCCATGGGGATTTCGCGCCGCGCAAGCCGGGTCTGCCTCAATAGCCGCGCTGACGATCGACGAGGTGCAGCAGGGCCTCGCCCCGCATCGCCCGGCGCAGGTTCTCGGCCGCGACCGGGGCTGCGGTCTCTGGCCGGGTCGCCGCCGCGACATGCGGGGTGACGGTGACGCCCGGATGCGCCCAGAACGGATGGTCCGGGGGCAGGGGCTCGGTGCGGAAGACATCGAGGACGGCATGGCCCAGATGCCCGCTGTCAAGGGCGGCAAGCAGCGCCGCCTCGTCGATCAGGGTGCCGCGCCCGGCATTGATGATCCGCGCGCCCCGCGGCAACAGGGCCAGTCTTTCCGCGTCCAGAAGGTCGCGGGTCTCGGGCGTGTCGGGCAGCAGGCAGACGAGGATCTCGGCCCGCGCAAGCGCCCGGGGCAGGTCGGGTCCGGCGAGAGTTTCGATGCCCGGCACCGGTCGCCCCGAATGCGACCAGCCGGTCACGCGAAAGCCGAGCCCGGCCAGAGCCGCCGCCGTCGCACGCCCCATCTCTCCCATCCCCAGCACCGTGACGCTGCGCTGCGTCGCAAGCGGGGGGAACCGACCGCCGCGCCAGATACCGTCTTGATGCTGGCCGTCCATCCCCAGATGCAGGCGCATGGCCCAGCCCGCGCAATATTCGGCCATGCCGTGCGCCAGCCCCGGATCGACCATCCGGCAGAGCGGCTGGGTCAGGGTCGGGTTCGACACGATCCGCTCGACCCCGGCCCAGAGGCTTTGCACCACCCGCGCATTGGTGAAGGGCGAAAAGTCCAGCGTAGTCCCGTCCTCCGGGTAGCCGGGCGCATAGATCAGCGCGTCGAAGCTCGCCGGATCACCCTCGCGCAGCAACTCCATCTCGGGGCAGGCGGCGGCAAGGGCGGGGGACCATTCGGCCCAGTTCCGGTCGGGGGCCGCGAACAGCACCCGCATCAGCGCGGCCTGTGGACATGGGCGGATTGCAGGATGCCGAAGCCCATCAGCAGAATCATCAGCGAAGTCCCTCCGTAACTGACCAGCGGCAGGGGCGAGCCCTTGGCCGGAAGCATTCCCATGACCGTGGCCATGTTGATCGAGAAGTAAAGGAAGAATGTCCCCGCGATGCCGATCGTCATCAGGCTGGCGAAACGGTCCCGGTTGGTCAGCGCCGAATGGAGGCAGAAGCCGAGGATCAGGATGTAAAGCGCCAGCAGCGAGGCCGCGCCGACAAAGCCGAACTCCTCGGCCAGCGAGGTGAAGATGAAGTCGGTATGCTTCTCGGGCAGGAAGTTCAGCCGCGACTGCGTGCCCTGCATGAAGCCGCGCCCCGACCAGCCGCCCGAGCCAAGCGCGATCTGCGCCTGCATGATGTTGTAGCCCGCCCCCAAGGGGTCCGAGCCGGGGTCGAGGAAGGTGTCGATACGCCGGAACTGGTAGTCATGCAGAAGCTGCCAGTCGGTGCCCCGGCTCTCCATCACGGCGGTGACGAGGCCGACGACGACGGCGATCACCGCGCCGAAATACCACAGGCTGACCCCGGCCGCGAACATCACGATCCCGCCCCCGGCGATCAGCATGACCGAGGTTCCAAGGTCGGGCTGCATCAGCACCAGCGCGGTCGGCGTCAGGATCAGGATGACCGGGATCAGCACCCAGAGCGGGCGCGAGACCTTTTCGACCGGCAGCCAGTCGTAATAGGCGGCCAGCGTCATCACGAAGGCGATCTTGGTCAGTTCCGAGGGCTGGATGCGGATCGGGCCGACGATCAGCCAGCGCTGCGCACCCATGCCGACATGGCCCATGACCTCGACCAGCACCAGCAGCAGCACGCAGATCACATAGGCCCCGACCGAGATCGAGCGCCAGAACCAGATCGGCACGAAGGCCAGCGCGATCATGAGGACCATGCCCGCCGCGAAACGCTCCATCTGCGGCATGGCCCAGCGGTCGATCTCTCCGCCCGAGACCGAGTAGAGCATGAGGAATCCGATGCAACTGACTGCCGTGACAAGGAAAACCAGAGGCCAGTTCAGATAGAGGATCTTGCGCCAGCCGGTCGGGACGCGTTCGACCGTGTAATCGAGATAGCTCATGTCAGGCTTTCGCGCGGGTGGTCTTGGGGGCCGATTGCGGCATCAGGTTCATCTTGGACCAGATCTCCTGAACCTTGGCGCGCTCGCCATCGGGATAGGCGCTGAGCGGCGGCAGCCCGCCCGCCAGCGCGAAGAGCAGGATGTCGCGCGCAATCGGGGCCGCGACCGCCGAGCCGCCGCCGCCATGTTCGACCACGACCGAAACGGCATAACGCGGCGCGTCGAAGGGGGCGTAGCAGACGAACAGCGCGTGGTCGCGACGGTTCCAGGGCAGCTGGTCGTTCGAGATCACGCCGCGGGCGCGCTCGGCCGCGGTGATGTTCCTGACCTGCGAGGTGCCGGTCTTGCCGGCCATGCGCCATTCCTCGGCCGCGATGCGGGCACGGCGCGCGGTGCCGCGCGCGGCATTCATCACCGCATCCATGCCCCCCCGCGCGGTGCGCAGGTGCAGGGGGTTGATGCCGAGTTCGGGGAAATCCGGCACCGGCTGGACCACGCCGTCGATCGCGCGGACAAGGCGCGGCTCGACCGCGCGGCCGGTCGCCACCCGCGCGGTCATCACCGCGAGTTGCAAGGGCGAGGCCAGCACATAGCCCTGGCCGATCGAGGCGTTGATGGAATCGCCGACCTGCCATTCCTGCTGGTAGCGTTCCATCTTCCAGGCGCGGTCGGGGGCGATGCCCTCGGTGATGGCGGACATCGGCAGGTCGTGCCTGACCCCGATCCCCAGCCGCCGGGCCATGGCGGCGATGCGGTCGATCCCGACCTTCTGCGCCAGTTCGTAATAATAGACGTCGCAGGAATGCTCGAGGCTGCGGATCGCGTCGATCGAGCCGTGGCCGCCCCGGCTCCAGCAATGGAAGCGGCGGCCGGCCACCGTGATATATCCGGGGCAGAAGAAGCGCGAGCCGGGATTGATGACCCCGGCCTCCAGCCCGGCGAGCATGGTCACCATCTTGAAGGTCGAGCCGGGTGGATAGGCGCCCTGCACCGTCTTGTCGGCCAGCGGGCGATGATCGTGCTGCATCAACTCGCGGTAATCGGCCGAGCTGATCCCGCGCACGAACTTGTTCGGGTCGAATACCGGCGAGGAACACATGGCGACGATGTCGCCATTGGTCACGTCGATCACCACCGCCGCCGCGCTTTCGCTGCCGAGCCGCTGGGCGGCGAAGTTCTGCAGATGCGCGTCCATCGTGGTCTGGACGGTTGCGCCCTGCTGGCCTTCCTGCCGCGACAGCTCGCGCATTTCGCGCCCGGCGCTGTTCACCTCGACCCGGCGGTTGCCGGCCTTGCCGCGCAGGGAGTCCTCCAGCTTGGCCTCCATCCCGACCTTGCCCAGCTGGAACTCGGGCAGGCGCAGGACCGGGTCGGGATCCTCGATCTTGGAAAGGTCGTAATCCGAGACCGGGCCGACATAGCCAAGCACATGCGAGAAGTCGCCCGCGCGCGGATAGCTGCGGGACAGGCCCGATTCCGGGGTGACGCCGGGCAGGGCGGGCGCGTTCAGCGCGACGGACGAAAACTCCTGCCAGGTCAGGCGGTCCGCCACCATGACCGGCGTGACCGCGCTGCGGCGGCGGATCTCGGCGATCAGCTCCGCCGTCTGTCGGTCGGTCATCGGGATGATCCGGCGCAGCCGCGCCACCACGGTCGAGATGTCGCCCGCATCCTCGCGCGTCAGGGTGACGCGGTAATTTTGCTCGTTCCCGGCGATGATGACGCCGTTCCGGTCGAGGATCAGTCCCCGCGCCGGGGGCAGCAGGCGGATCTTGATCGAATTGCCGTCCGAGAGCATCCGGTATTCATCGGCATGTTCCAGCTGCATCGAGCGCAGCTTCAGCCCCAGCGCGCTGATCACCGCCGCCTGCACGACGCCCAGCATCAGCACCCGACGCGAGATCAGGCGACTGCTTTCGGCGATTTCCTTTTGCGACTTGCGCATGGCTCTAGCGGCGCCTCGTGTCAGATTCGGAAAGGCTGCGCCTGAGGCCAAGCGGCCAGTGCATCAGCCCGACGGTCAGGGGATAGGCCCCGATGGTCGCGATGTATTGCAGGATCACCTGGCCCAGCGGCGGCAGGGGAAGGAAGAACACCGCCAGGACCAGGCGATATCCCAGCAGCATCAGCGCAAGCAGGATCGCCACCCGCAGCCATTCAACCATGAATGGCAGCTCGCGCCAACGCTGCTCGCGCGTCCTTGCGGCTTCGGTCCCGATGACCATGACCGCGGCCCAAAGGCCCAGCGGGCGCAGGAGCAGCACGTCCTCGAGCAGGAAAAGCAGCGCGAGGGTCAGCGCCGGCACCTGCTCGGGGCGGCGCAGCACCCAGGCCAGCGCCAGACAGGCGGCGAGGTCCGGTCCCGGCCAGATCACCCGTCCGGGGTTGAGCGGCATGAGACGCAGGAACAGGATCGCGAGGAACAGCAGGATGAACAGAACCTGACCCGCGAGCCGTCGACGCCGCTGCGGATCAATCATTCCGCGCCTCCTCCGGGCGGGCGGCAGGGTCCATGCCCATTGCCGGCGGCATGGGTGGGCCGATGAACTCGGCCGGGGGCGGCGGGATCAGCAGGCCGGTATCGGCCAGCCGCTCCGAGGGGTGGCTGCGCAGCACGCGCAGAAATTCGAGCCGGCCGTAATCGGCGGCAAGTCGGACCCGCAGCCTGCCATCGCTGGCCTGCGCCACCTGTCCGACCAGCAGGCCGGGCGGAAAGACACCGCCATCGCCCGAGCTGGTGACCCGGTCGCCGGGGCGGATATTCTCGGGGCTTTCGATGAAGTCGAGGGCGGGCAGGGCGGTATTGTCGCCCCCGAGCAGCGCATTCTGCCCCGAGGGCAGGATCGTCACCGGAATCCGGCTCGACGGATCGGTCAGCAGCATCACCCGGCTGGTCGTCTCGCCCACGCCCGAGATGCGGCCGACAAGGCCAAGCCCGTCCATCGTCGCCCAGCCGTCGAGGATGCCGTCCCGCGCGCCCACGTTCAGCAGCACCGACTGGCGGAAGGCGGTGCCGCTGTCGGTCAGCACCACGCCCGAAACCGAGGTCAGGGCAGGGTCGATCCTGACGCTGTTCTGGGCAAGGAGCTTGGCATTCTCCTGCTCAAGCTGGACGGCGGCTTCCTTCCAGGCGGACATCTTCTGCAGCTCGCGCCGCAATTCCTGGTTCTGCTCATAAAGCCGGGCATAGGATTCGAACCCGGCCACCATGCGGCTCAGCCGGGTGACCGGGCTCATGGCCCAGCCAAAGCTTGGCACGAAGCGGTCGATCACCGCCGAGCGGATGCGCTCGGCCCGCGGGCTGTCGATCTGCCAGAACAGAAAGACCGCCAGCAGCACGAGGACCAGCAGCGAGACGAGGATGCGGCGGACCGGAGCCGCGTAATCTGGGCCCTTGCGCGCCATGGGCCGTCACCGATCAGCTGTCGTAGTCGATCACGTGGCGCAGCTGCTTTTCATATTCCAGCGCCTTGCCCGTGCCCAGTGCCACGCAGCTCATCGGCTGGTCGGCAAGGCTGATCGAAAGCCCGGTCTGCTCGCGCAGCGCCAGATCCAGTTCGCCCAGCATCGCGCCGCCGCCGGTCAGCATCACGCCGCGATCGACGATGTCGGCGGCAAGATCCGGGGGCGTCGCCTCCAGCGCGACCATCACGGCCTCGCAGATCTGCTGCACCGGCTCGGCCAGCGCCTCGGCGACCATGGCCTGGGTGATCTCCATTTCCTTGGGGATCCCGTTCAGCAGGTCGCGACCACGCACCATGATCGTCGCGCCCCGCCCGTCATCGGGCATCCGCGCGGTGCCGATCTGGGTCTTCACGCGCTCGGCGGTCGATTCCCCGATCAGCAGGTTGTGGTTGCGGCGGAGGTAGTTGATCAGCGCGTCATCCATGCGGTCGCCGCCGATGCGGACCGAGCGCGCATAGACCACGTCGCCCAGCGACAGGACCGCGACCTCGGTGGTGCCGCCGCCGATATCGACGACCATGCTGCCGGTCGGCTCGGTGATCGGCATGCCCGCGCCGATGGCGGCTGCGATCGGCTCGGCGATCAGGCCGGCCTTGCGGGCGCCTGCGGACAGGACCGACTGGCGGATCGCGCGCTTCTCGACCGGGGTGGCGCCATGCGGGACGCAGATGATGATCTTGGGCTTCGAGAAGGTCGTGCGCTTGAACACCTTCTTGATGAAATGCTTGATCATCTCCTCGGCGCTGTCGAAATCGGCGATGACGCCTTCGCGCATCGGGCGGATGGCCTCGATCGAGCCGGGGGTCCGGCCAAGCATCAGCTTGGCATCCTCGCCGACGGCCAACACCTGTTTCTTGCCGTCCTTGACGTGATAGGCCACGACCGAGGGCTCGTTCAGGATGATGCCCTTGCCCTTGACATAGATCAGCGTGTTCGCCGTGCCGAGGTCGATCGCGATGTCCGTGGAAAACAACCCGCCAAAGGCCATGTGACTATCCCTTCTGCCGTCCCTGCCGCGACGGCGGTTCGCCGTCGTTGGTCGACGGCCATTCTACCTTTGCCCCATTGAGTCGCGCCGCCTGAGACGCGCGACATATAGGACGCCATTTGCGGCGGGAAAACCCGGAATATGCGTCCCGCTTGCGCAGGTGACGCAAAGGCGGGCGGCAGCATTGCTTCCGGGTATGACTCCGGCGCTCGCGGCCGGGGTTTCCGGCGGCGACTTATGGGAAAGAAAAGGGGCGGCCCGATCGCCGCCCCTCCGTTCTCAATGCGAATACATGCTGACCTGCTTCGCGTCGGCGCCCTCGCCGACCGTCTCGCGGCGCACCTTCAGCCGGTTCAGCGCGCCGACATAGGCCTTGACGCTGGCGAGGATGGTGTCGGTATCGGCGGCCTGCCCGGTGGCGATGCGGCCTTCCTCCTCCATCCTGACGCTGACGGTCGCCTGCGCATCCGTGCCCTCGGTCACGGCATGGACCTGATAGAGCTGCAAAATGGCATTATGCGGCCAGATCGCCTTCACGGCATTGAAGCAGGCATCGACCGGACCGTCGCCGGTGGCATGGACGGTCTTCTCCTCGCCGCCGACGATCATGGTCAGGTCGGCGGACTGGCCGTCGCTGCCGCAGATGACGCGCAGATGCTTGACCTGCAGATAGTCGTTCTCGGTATTGGCGGCGCTGTCCTGCATCAGCGCGACCAGGTCGTCGTCATAGACTTCCTTCTTGCGGTCGGCCAGCGCCTTGAAGCGGACGAAGACGTCCTTCAACTGGTTGTCGCCCAGATCGTAACCCAGATCATGCAGCTTCGAGCGCAGCGCGGCGCGGCCCGAATGCTTGCCCATGACGATATTGGCCTCGTTCAGGCCGATATCGGCGGGGCGCATGATCTCGAAGGTCTCGACATTCTTCAGCACGCCGTCCTGATGAATGCCGGATTCGTGCAGGAAGGCGTTCTTGCCGACGATCGCCTTGTTGAACTGGACGGCGAACCCGGAGACGGCCGAAACCCGGCGCGAGATCCCCATGATCTTGGTCGTGTCGATGCCGGTGTCATAGGGCATGATGTCATGGCGCACCTTCAGCGCCATCACGACCTCCTCCAGCGCGGTATTGCCGGCACGCTCGCCCAGACCGTTGATGGTGCATTCGATCTGGCGCGCGCCCGCCTCGACCGCGGCGAGGCTGTTGGCCGTCGCCATGCCCAGATCGTTGTGGCAATGGGTCGCGAAGATGACCTCGTCGGCGCCGGGGACGCGCTCCAGCAGCATTCGGATCAGCGCGGCGGATTCGCGCGGCGCGGTATAGCCGACGGTATCGGGGATGTTGATCGTCGTCGCACCCGCCTTGATCGCGATCTCGACCACGCGGCACAGATAGTCATGCTCGGTCCGGGTCGCGTCCATCGGCGACCATTGCACGTTGTCGCAGAGGTTCCGCGCATGGGTCACGGTCTGGTGGATGCGCTCGGCCATCTGGTCCATGTCCAGGTTCGGAATGGCGCGATGCAGCGGCGAGGTGCCGATGAAGGTGTGGATGCGCGGCCGCGCGGCCAGCTTCACCGCCTCCCAGCAGCGGTCGATATCGGGAACCTGCGCCCGTGCCAGCCCGCAGATCACCGAGTTCCGGCTGCGTTTGGCAATCTCGCTCACCGCGGCGAAATCCCCCTCCGAGGCGATCGGAAAGCCCGCCTCGATGATGTCCACGCCCATCTCATCGAGCATCTGGGCGATTTCCAGCTTCTCGGCATGGGTCATGGTCGCGCCGGGCGACTGCTCGCCGTCACGCAGGGTGGTGTCGAAAATCAATACGCGGTTCTTGTCGGTCATGTCTCTGGAATCCTTCGTTACGCTCTTGCAGGTCCGGGCGCGACCAGACTGAGCGGCGGCCCGGAGACCCGCTCAGCGCAGCGTAAGAAGGAGAAGACCGCGGAGGCTCACGGCGAAACGCGCGCCGATCTGCGCGTTCCGGGTGGTGGCGATATGTCGCATCCGAGTCATGGGGCGGACTATATGTCCCCTGCCATGCGCTTGAAAAGGCAGAAATTGACGTGGCGGCAGAATTTTGACGCAGGCAAAAAGGCAAGGGCGGCGCCATCTTCCAGCACCGCCCCGGTTTCACCGTTTCTGAAATACCCCCCGCCGACCGCGTCACCGGGGGAAACATCTCAAAGCGCGCGCCAGCCGATGTCACGGCGATAGAACCCGCCCGGCCAGTCGATCGCGTCGGCCAGCGCATAGGCGCGCGCATGCGCCTCGGCCAGCGTCTCCCCGCGCCCGGTCGCGGCCAGCACGCGCCCGCCCGTGGCGATCAGCACGCCATCCCGGCGCGCCGTTCCCGCGTGAAAGACCATATGCGAGGAATCCTCGACCAGCGCGTCAAGGCCGCGGATCTCGCTGCCCTTCTCATAGCTGCCGGGATAGCCGCGGGCGGCCAGCACCACGGTCAGGGCATGGTCATCGGCCCAGCTCACGGCGGTCTCGCCCAGCCGTCCTTCCGCGCAGGCCAGGATCAGGTCCAGCGCCTGCGCGCCCAGCCGCATCATCAGCACCTGGCATTCGGGATCGCCGAAGCGGACATTATATTCGACAAGGCGCGCGCGCCCGTCCTCGATCATCAGCCCGGCATAGAGCACCCCCTGAAAGGGCGTTCCGCGCCGCGCCATCTCGGCGACGGTGGGGCGGACGATCTCGGCCATGACCGCATCCTGGATCGCTTGCGTCAGCACCGGGGCGGGGGAATAGGCGCCCATGCCGCCGGTATTCGGCCCGGTATCGCCGTCGCCGACGCGCTTGTGGTCCTGCGCGGTGCCGATCGGCAGGCAGTTCTCGCCGTCGCAGAGGATGAAGAAGCTCGCCTCCTCGCCCGCCATGAACTCCTCGATCACCACCTCGGCCCCGGCCTCGCCAAAGGCGCCGCCAAAGGCATCGTCGATGGCGGCAATGGCCTCGGCCTCGGTCATGGCGACGGTGACGCCCTTGCCTGCGGCGAGCCCGTCCGCCTTGATGACGATCGGCGCGCCCTTCTCGGCGATATAGGCCCGCGCCGGTCCGGCCGCGTCAAAGCGCGCCCATGCTGCGGTCGGCGCACCGCAGGCGTCACAGACCTCCTTGGTGAAGCTCTTCGACGCCTCCAGCATGGCCGCCGCCTTCGAGGGACCGAAGGCCAGGATCCCGGCCGCGCGCAGGTCATCGGCCACACCCGCCGCCAGCGGCGCCTCGGGCCCGATCACCACGAGGTCGATGGCGTTCTCCTCGCAAAAGGCGATGACCGCCGGGCCCGAGAGGATGTCGAGCGCGGCAAGACGCGCCAGCGGCTCCATCCCGGCATTGCCCGGCGCGACGAAAAGCCGGTCGCATTTCGGGTTCTGGCGGATCGCCCAGGCCAGCGCATGTTCGCGCCCTCCGCTGCCGAGGATCAGGATGTTCATGGACAGGCCCCCGTGTCGTTCACAGGCGCCTCATAGGAATTGCCCGGTGCGGGATCAATCCGAAACTTCCCTTGCGCCCGGCCCGGGCTCGGGCCAGAACCCGGTCATGGAGCTTTTCGAAGACACCCCCGGCAGCAACGCCCATGAGTTCACCGTCTCCGAGATCTCGGGCGCGGTCAAACGCGTGCTCGAGGGCGAGTTCGGCCGCGTCCGCGTCAGGGGAGAGATCGGCCGCGTCTCGCGACCTTCCTCCGGGCACATCTATTTCGACCTCAAGGACGACCGCTCGGTCATCGCCGCCGTGACCTGGAAGGGGCAGGCGGCCCGCCTCTCGACCCGCCCCGAGGAGGGGATCGAGGTCATCGCCACCGGCAGGCTCACCACCTTCCCCGGCCAGTCGAAATACCAGCTCATTGTCGATGAGATCGAACCCGCGGGCGCCGGCGCGCTGATGATGATGCTGGAAAAGCGCCGCAAGGCGCTGGCTGCCGAGGGGCTCTTCGACGAGGCGAAAAAGCGCCCGCTCCCGTTCCTGCCGCGGGTGATCGGCGTCGTCACCTCGCCCTCGGGCGCGGTGATCCGGGATATCCTGCACCGGCTCCGCGACCGCTTCCCGACCCGGGTGCTGATCTGGCCGGTGGCGGTGCAGGGCGAGGGGTGCGCCCCGCAGGTCACCGCCGCCATCCAGGGCTTCAACGCGCTCGATCCCGCCGGGCCGGTCCCGCGCCCCGATCTCATCATCGTCGCCCGTGGCGGCGGCAGCCTCGAGGATCTCTGGGGCTTCAACGAGGAATCGGTCGTCCGCGCCGCCGCCGCAAGCGCCATCCCCCTGATCTCGGCCGTGGGGCACGAGACCGACACCACCCTGATCGACTTTGCCTCCGACCGCCGCGCGCCGACGCCCACCGCCGCGGCCGAAATGGCGGTGCCGGTCCGCGCCGACCTCCTCGCGCGGCTCGGCGAATACGGCACGCGGATGATCAGGGCCGGACAGTCCCGCCAGCAGCGCCAGCGCCAGAGGCTGACCGACCTCGCCCGCGCGCTTGGCCGGCCGCAAGCGCTGATCCAGCCCGCCCGCCAGCGCTTCGACCTGGTCGGGGACCGGCTGGAACCCGCGCTCAGGAACTTCGTCATATCCCGTCGGGCAAGGCTCGCGGCGCTGCCGCTCTCGGTCTCGGTCCTGCGCGCGACGGTCCGTCACCGCCGCGACCGGCTCGACGAACTCTCGAAGCTTTTGTCCCTCCGGGCGGCAAGGCTCGCGCCGCGCCATGCCGAAAGAGTGTCCGAACTCGGCGAACGCCTCGCAAGGGCGCGGGCGCGGATGCTCGCCGACGCGGCCAGAAACATCCGACGCGACCGCGACCGGACCGAGGTGCTGAACCGCCGCCTTCTCGCCGCCGCCTCCCGCATCCTGCCCCCACGGCGCGAGCGGCTCGAGCGCACCGACCGCCTGCGCCAGACGCTCGGCTATAACGAAACCCTGCGCCGCGGCTTCGCGATCATCCGCGGCCCCGAAGGCCTGATCACCAGCTCGGCCGAAGCCATGCGCCTGCCGCGATTCGAGATCGAGTTCGCGAACCGCGACAAGATGCAGGCCCGCCCGGACAGCCCCTCAAGGCGCACGGAAAAGGACACGCCGCCCGAGGACTCGGGCAAGCAGAAATCCCTCTTCTGATTTCACTGTTTCGAAAATACCCCGGGGGTCCGGGGGCAGCGCCCCCGGCGCGGATCTAGCCGCGCAGCCCCGCCGCTTCCCGCGCGCGCGCCTCGATCGCCTGCCAGTTCCCCGCCGCGACATCCGCGTCGGGCGAGATCCAGCTGCCGCCGACGCAGATCACGTTCGGAAGCGCCAGATATTCGGGCGCATTGGCAGGCGTCACGCCCCCGGTCGGGCAGAAGCTGACCTGCGGCAACGGACCGGCCAGCGACTTCAGCGATTTCGCGCCGCCGGCGGCTTCGGCGGGAAAGAACTTCAGCATCGAATAGCCATATTCCATCGCCCGCATCACCTCCGAGGCGGTGACCGCGCCGGGCAGCAGGGGCAGGCCGATCTCCTCGCAGGCCCGGACCAGCCGCTCGGTCGCGCCGGGCGAGACGGCAAAGCTTGCCCCCGCATCCTTCGCGCGCTTCGCGTCATCGGGGGTCAGCACGGTGCCCGCGCCGACATGGCCGCCCGGCACTTTCGCCATCTCGCGGATCGCGCTTAGTGCCGCGGGCGTGCGCAGCGTGACCTCGAGGACCGGCAGCCCGCCCGCGACCAGCGCGGTGGCCAGACCTTCGGCGCGTGCGGCATCGCCGACGACGAGGACCGGGATCACCGGCGCGAGTTCGCAGAGCGCGCGGCTTTTCTGGGACTGGATTTCGGGCGTCATGGGCATTCCTCGGCTCGGGTCGGAAATTTCCCCGGCAGGTTGCGCTTTTCCGGGCGCGGGTTCAAGCGCGGGTGTTAGCGTTAGCGGCGCTTCAGCCGCCGAAGGACCGCCCGGCGCCCGCATTGGTCCGCGCCGCGCCGAAACCGCCGCGCTGGCGCACGTCGGCGGCAGTCATCGGCGGCTTGCCCAAGGTGGTCGGCGCGCGCTGGAAGGTCTGGGAGGGCACCTTCCCGGCACCCCGGTTCGTGGCAAAGCTCTGGTCGCCCTTCGGCGTCGCATAGCGGCCATCCGCCGTCCGCACCATCGGCTGCGAGAAGATGCCGCCGCCGCGCGACAGCATCGACCCCATCATATAGCCCATCAGCAGCGGCATGAACGAGAAGCCGCCGCCCGATTGCTGCGCCGTCTGGTCGCCGCCGCAATTCCCCGCGCCATGTTCGGCCTCGCAAAGCTCCTTCGAGGCATAGCGCGGCGCGGTCTCCTCGAACTCCTTCTGGGCGGCGGCGAAGTTCTTGCGGCAATCGTCCTCGGTGAACCACAGGCTCGCATCCTTGCTGGCCGCGATGCAGCTGTCGAGGTCGGGGAAGGATTGCGCATCGACCTGCTCCTCCCTGCAACCGGCCAGAGCAAGCGTCGCAGCCCCGGCAAGGACCAGCGCGACATGGCGGGAGCGTTTGCGTCGGATCATGTGTCAGCCCTCGATGTAATGCGGCTTGAAGCGCGACAGGTTGTGGGTGATGCGCGCGCGGTCTTCGCGCAGGCCGATGCCGCAGCAGGTCTCGCCCACCATCCACGAACCGACGACGGGATGGAAGCCATCGAATTCCGGCAATTTCGCCATCGCCTGCAGGATCAGCGGGTGATGCGAATAGCTCTCGTCACCAGTGGCGGCGGTGGTGTGGCCGCCCTCGAAGAGGGTGACGCCCGCCCCCTCGCGCGAGAAGATGGGTTTGGTCACATAGCCCTGCGCAAGCTGGCCCTGCGCCGCGTCCCATGCACTCGCGATGCGCGCCGCGGGCCTCCCGCCGGTCAGCGCGTCGCCCAGATCGGCAAGGAAGAAGGCCGGCAGCAGGTTCGGATGGCCGGGGAACATCTCCCACAAGAGGGGCAGTATCCCCTTGTTCGACAGGATCGCCTTCCATGGCGGCTCGATGAAGCGGGTGCCAGAGGGTTGCAGATGCGCGGCGAAATCGTCGCGCAGCATGTCTTCCCACGGGTAGAGCTTGAAAAGCGTCCCGATCACCCGCGACTGGTCATCGGCGAATTGCCCCTCATCGGTCAGTCCGATCTGCGCGAGATCGGTGAAATGCGCGCCAAGTCCCGCCTCGCGCGCGGCCCATGCCAGCGCCTCGACCGTGGCGTAATCTTCGGGGTTCTCGGCATCGGCGGCGAAATGGACCTCCTCGCCCGGCGCGCAGATCTCGGCGAAGCGGGTGACGAGCGCCTCGTGGATCGAGTTGAACTGGTCGGTATCCTCGCCCAGCACGCCAAGCGCCTGCTGCTCCTCGAACCAAAGCCACTGGAACGAGGCGCTTTCGTAAAGCGAGGTCGGGGTGTCGGCATTGTATTCCAGCAGCTTCGCCGGACCCTTGCCGTCATAGGCAAGGTCGAAGCGGCCATAAAGCTCCGGCTCGCCCTGCGCCCAGCTTGCGGCGACAAAGTCGCGATGCTCGGGCGGGATGGCCAGCCGGTCCAGCCATTCCTCATCGGTGAGGGCCCGGCCCACGGCCTCGCGGCACATCTGGTGGAGTTCCTGCGAAGGCCCCTCGATATCGGCCTCGATCTGGTGCAGCGTGAAGCGATAGGCGCTGGTTTCGTCCCAATAGGGCTCGCCCCCCATGTCGGCGAAGGTGAAGCCGAGCTTTTCGGCCTCGTCGCGCCAGCCGGGACGCTCGGGCAGGATGCGTTTTTCCATGGTCTCTCCTCGGGACCGACATGGCGGACTGCGCCGCCTTGTTCAACCCCGAATGGCGTCCGGCGCCGGCGAAGGCAGTCCATGACGGGGGGATGACACGACACTTGCCGGAATGCCGGCTTCACGCCAAGGTGGCAGGATCAAGCCCCGCATGGACGGGGTGCGACAACAGGGAAGATAATCATGCACCATTTCTCGCTTCGCGCGATCCTGCTGGCGACGGCCGTGTCGCTGGCCCCCGCAGCCTATGCCGCAACCCCTGCCGATACGTTGGTCGTCGCGGCGCAGATCGACGACATCATCAGCCTCGATCCCGGCCAGAGCTTCGAGTTCTCGGGCAATGATGTGGACAACAACCTCTATGACCGTCTGGTCGATTTCGACCCGCTGGACCTCGAGGCGGGCTTCAAGCCGAGCCTTGCCGAGGCCTGGGAGGTCAGCGAGGATGGTAAGACCATCACCCTGACCATGCGCGAGGGGGTGAAGTTCCATTCCGGCAACCCGGTCCGGGCCGAGGATGCGGCATGGTCGCTGCAGCGCGCCGTCAAGCTGAACAAGTCCCCCGCCTTCATCCTGAACCAGTTCGGCTTCACCCCCGAGAATGTCGAGGAAATGGTCAGCTTCGACGGCAACAAGGTGATCCTGAAGCTTGACCAGCCCTATGCGCAATCCTTCGTGCTGAACTGCCTTGCCTCGAACGTGGCCGGGGTGGTCGACAAGGAAACCGTCATGGGTCATGTCGAGGGCGAGGACTTCGGCAATACCTGGCTCTCGACCAATGAGGCTGGCTCGGGCCCCTATACGCTGCAGGCATGGCGCCCGAATGAAGCGGTGCAATTCGTCGCATTCGACGACTACTGGCAGGGCGCGCCGGTCATGAAGCGCGTGATCGTGCGCCATGTGCAGGAAAGCAGCGCCCAGCGCCTGCTGCTGGAACAGGGCGATATCGACGTGGCGCGGAACCTGACGCCGACCGATGTGGATGGCATTTCGGGCAATGACAAGCTCGCCGTCAACACCGAACCGCGCGGCCGCATCCTCTATATGGGTCTCAGCCAGAAGGATCCGTTGCTGTCGAAGCCCGAAGTGATCGAGGCAATGAAATACCTCGTGGATTACGCCGGGATCGAGGGCAGCTTCCTCAAGGGCCAGTTCAAGACGCACCAGAACTTCCTGCCCGAGGGTTATCTGGGCGCCTCGGACGAGAACCCCTGGACCTATGATGTCGAGAAGGCCAAGAAGATCCTGACCGATGCCGGCATCACCTCGGGGACGGTCAAGACCTTGGTGCGCGACATCCGCGAATATGTGGACATCGCCCAGACGCTGCAGGGATCTATGGCGCAGGCGGGCCTGACGCTCGAGATCCAGCAGATGACCGGGGCGCAGGTGCTCGACGCCTATCGCGCGCGCTCGGTCCCGATCTTCATTGGCGAATGGGGACCGGATTATGCCGACCCGAACACCAACGCCTCGACCTTCGCCTATAACCCGAACAATGCCGATGACGCGAAGCTCTCGCAGCTTGCATGGCGCAACAGCTGGGCCGTGCCGGAGGAGATGAACAAGGCCACCGTCGCCGCCACGCTGGAGGGCGATACCGACAAGCGCGTGCAGATGTATCTGGATATCCAGAAACAGTATCGCGAGATCGCGCCGATCATCCCGCTCTTCCAGAGGATCGAGCAGGCGGGGATGCAGAAGAACATCAAGAACTGGACAGCCGGCGGCTCGGTCGCCTCGGTCTACTACCGTCAGGTCACGAAGGAATAAGGTGTGACCGACACGGACATGGCGAATACGGGGGGGCAGGGCAGCCTGCCCCCGACCAAAGGCGGCTTGCCCAAGGCGGGCCGCAGCCGGCTACGCCGCCGCGCGACCAGCATCGGCGGGCTTGCCCTCTCGCTCGCGCTGACGCTGCTGGGGCTTCTCCTCGTCACCTTCATCATCGGGCGGGTCATGCCGATCGACCCGGTGCTGAAAGTGGTGGGGGAGCGGGCGACACAGGTGCAATATGACGCGGCCTATCAGGCCATGGGCCTTGACCGCCCCCTATGGGACCAGTTCCTGCGCTATATGGGCGAGGTGCTGAGGGGCGATTTTGGCCGCTCGATCTCGACCGGGCACCCGGTCGCCGAGGATCTGCGGCGCGTCTTTCCGGCGACCTTCGAACTCGCGCTGCTCGGCACGCTGATCGGGGTCTGCGTGGGCGTGCCTCTGGGCGTGATCGCGGCCGCGCGCCGGGGCGGATGGATCGACCAGATCGCGCGTGTCGTGGCGCTGGTTGGCTATTCGATGCCGATCTTCTGGCTCGGGCTGATGGGACTGCTGCTGTTCTACGGCATTCTCGGCTGGGTGGGCGGACCGGGGCGTCAGGGCATCATCTTTGACGGCATGGTGCCCACGGTGACGGGGATGATCCTCATCGACAGCCTTCTGGCGGGCGACTGGGGCGCCTTCCGCGACGCCTTCAGCCATATCATCCTGCCGGCGAGCCTGCTTGGCTATTTCAGCCTCGCCTATATCAGCCGCATGACCCGCAGCTTCATGCTGGAGCAGCTTTCGGCGGAATATGTCACCACCGCCCGGGTGAAGGGGCTGAGCGAGCGGCGCGTCGTCTGGGGCCATGCCTTCCGCAATATCATGGTGCCGCTGATCACGGTGATCGCGCTCAGCTTCGGCTCGCTTCTCGAAGGCTCCGTCCTGACCGAGATCGTGTTCAGCTGGCCTGGCATCGGCCAATACATCACCAAGGCGCTGCTGGCCGGAGACATGAACGCGGTTCTGGGCGGGACGGTGCTGATCGGAACCTGCTTCGTCGCGCTGAACCTTCTCTCCGACATCCTCTACCGCGTGCTGGACCCGAGGGCGAAATGACCGAGATGACCACACGCGCCTGGCTTCTGACCGATGCGCCCCAGACTCGCCGGCAGGCGCGGCTCGGGGCAATCTATCAGGGCTGGCTGACCTTCCGGGCGAACCGGCTTGCCATGCTGGGCCTCGCCATTCTTCTCTTTCTGCTGTTCGTCGCGGCCTTCGCGCCATGGCTCGCGCCGCAAAATCCCTTCGCGCAGAACCTGGCCGAGCGGTTGAAGCCGCCCTCGGCCGCGCATTGGCTTGGCACCGATGCGCTGGGCCGGGACATCCTGTCGCGGCTGATCCACGGCTCGCGCGTCACGCTCTTCATCGTCGGCACCGTGGCGCTGATCGCGCCGGTGATCGGGCTATTCGTCGGCACGGTCGCCGGTTTCGCGGGCGGCTGGGTCGATCAGGTACTGATGCGGATCACCGACATCTTCCTTGCCTTCCCGAAGCTCATCCTCGCGCTCGCCTTCGTCGCGGCGCTGGGCCCGGGGATCGGGAACGCCGTCCTCGCCCTCGCCATCACCTCATGGCCACCCTATGCGCGTCTCGCGCGGGCCGAGACGCTGACCATACGCCATGCCGATTACATCGCCGCCGCAAGGCTGCAGGGGGCGGGACCGCTCCGGCTGCTGATCGGCCATGTCTGGCCGCTCTGCATCTCCTCGCTGATCGTCAGGGTGGCGCTCGACATGGCGGGGATCATCCTTTCCGCGGCGGGCCTCGGCTTCCTGGGCCTCGGCGCGCAGCCGCCCATGCCGGAATGGGGCGCGATGATTTCGGACGGGCGGACCTATATCCTCGATTTCTGGTGGGTCGCGGCCATGCCCGGCATGGCGATCTTCATCGTCAGCCTCGCCTTCAACCTGCTCGGCGACGGGCTGCGCGACGTGCTCGACCCGAAGGGGGCCAAGGAATGACCGCGCCGCTTCTCTCCATCCGCGACCTCCGCGTCGCCTTCCCGACCCGACAGGGCGTGTTCGAGGCAGTGCGCGGCGTCAGCTTCGACCTCGGGCGCGAGCGTCTGGGCGTGGTCGGCGAATCCGGCTCCGGCAAGTCGATGACCGGGCGCGCCATCCTCGGCCTCGTCCGCCCGCCGGGCAAGGTCACGGCCGCGCGTATGGAACTCCATGGCGAATCGATCCTGAACCTGCCGGAACGCAGGATGCGGGCGCTGCGCGGCGCGCGGATCAGCATGATCATGCAGGACCCGAAATTCAGCCTCAATCCGGTGATGACGGTCGGCCAGCAGATCATGGAGGCTTATCGCCTCCATTCCGGCCAGGGCGGCCGCATGGCCCGCGACAAAGCGATGGAGATGCTGAACGCGGTCCAGATCCGCGACCCGGAACGGGTCTTCCACGCCTATCCGCATGAGGTCTCGGGCGGCATGGGCCAGCGCATCATGATCGCGATGATGCTGGCCCCCGACCCCGAGATCCTGATCGCGGACGAGCCGACCTCGGCCCTCGATGTCTCGGTCCGAAACGAGGTGCTGCGCATCATGGACCGGCTCGTCGCCGAACGCGGCATGGGGCTCATTTTCATCAGCCATGACCTGAACCTCGTCGCGCAATTCTGCGACCGGGTGCTCATCATGTATGCCGGCCGGGTGGTCGAGGAGATCGCGGCGCGCGACCTCCATCAGGCCCGGCACCCCTATACGCGGGGGTTGCTCGACAGCCTGCCGCGCCTCGATCATCCGGTCTCGCGTCTTTCAGTCCTCGAACGCCAGCCCTCATGGCGCGACGAGGAAATTGCGACCCCCTTCCCGGGAGGGCTATGACATGCGGTTTCACCGTTTTTCAAATACCCGAATGCCAAGCGTGCCGACATGCTGAAGGTCGAAAATCTGGACGTCTGGTTCGGCGATCCCCCTGACCGCGTGCATGCGGTCCAGGGCGCGACCTTCTCGGTCGCCGCCGGGGAAAGCTACGGCCTTGTCGGGGAATCCGGCTCGGGCAAGTCGACGATCCTGCGCGCCATCACCGGCCTTGCCAGCGGCTGGTCCGGCCGGATCGAGGTCGGGGGAGAGGTGGTGTCAGGCGGGCACAGGTCGCGCAATTTCCACCGCAGCGTGCAGATGGTCTTTCAGGATCCCTATGCCAGTCTGCATCCGCGCCATTCGGTCGACCGGGTGTTGTCGGAAACGCTCCGCCTGCAGGGAATGGACGGGATCGACGGGCGGATCACCCGGCTTCTCGAGGCGGTCGGGCTGGGGCAGGGCTTCCGCTTCCGCTATCCGCACCAGCTTTCGGGCGGGCAGCGGCAGCGGGTGGCGATTGCCCGCGCGCTGGCGGCGGAACCGCGCCTTCTCCTCCTCGACGAGCCGACCTCAGCCCTCGATGTCAGCGTCCAGGCCGAGATCCTGAACCTGCTTTCCGATCTCCGCCGCGAACGCGGGCTGACCTATGTGATGGTCAGCCATGACCTCGCCGTGGTCGCGCATATGTGCGACCGCCTCGCGGTGATGCGCTCGGGCCAGATCGTCGAGGAGATGGAGGCCGCCTCCCTGCGCTCCGGCCGGGTCGGCACGCCTTATGCCGGCGAACTTCTTGCGGCGAGCAGTTCCTACCGGCGCGAGGCGGGCTAGACGGAGACCCCGAAGAGCCAGCCCACGCCCGCCGTCGCCGCCATGGCGAGGATGCCGCCCAGCACCACCCGCAGGATGGCGCGGGCGGGCCGCGCGCCGCCGGCCCAGGCGCCCGTCGCGCCAAGCAGCGCCAGCGCAAGGACCGCCGTGGCAAGGACGGCGGCGATCATCGCGTCCTGCGGCGCAAGAACCGCCGCCCCAAGGGGCAAGGCTGCGGCGACGCTGAAGGTCGCCGCCGACGCCAGCGCGGCCTGGATCGGGTTCGGGGCCGAAACCTCGTTCAGGCCCAGCTCGTCGCGGACATGGGCGGCAAGCGCGTCATGTTCGGTCACTTCCCGCGCGGCCTGCAATGCCGTGCCGGGCGCCATGCCGCGGGATTCGTAGATCGCCGCCAGCTCGTGCAGCTCCTGCTCGGGCGTGTCGCGCAGCGCCGCATGCTCGCGCGCGATATCGGCGCGCTCGGTGTCGGATTGCGAACTGACCGAGACATATTCCCCCATCGCCATCGAAAGCGCGCCGGCGACCAGCCCGGCGGTGCCCGCGATCAGCACCGCCTCGCGTTCGGGTGTCGCCGCGGCCACGCCGACGATCAGCGAACCGACCGAGATGATGCCGTCATTCGCCCCGAGGACGGCCGCGCGCAGCCAGCCCATGCGGTTGACGTAATGCGGATCATCGGAGCCATGGCCAAGCGTGGGGCCGGTGGGTGGGCTGGTCGTCAGGCTCATGCGGGCGCTCCCCTGGGCAACGAGGCAGGTCACGGCCAAAGTCTAGCCGCCGCGACCGCGCGTTGACCAGAGCCGCGCGGGTCAATCGGCGGCGATGCGCCTGACCGCCAGTGTCCTGCCGATGAAGGCAAGGACGAAGCCGAGGCTCAGCACCAGAACGATGGTCGCGGCCGGCGCGCTGTCCAGCCAGAAGCTGGCCCAGACCCCGGTGACCGTGCTTGCCCCGGCGATCAGGACCGAAAGCAGCAGCATGGCGGAAAGCCTGCGGGTCAGCAGGAAGGCGATGGCCCCCGGCGCGATCAGCAGCGCCACCGACAGGATGATGCCCACCGAACTCAGCATCGCGACCACCGTGGCCGAGATCATGGCGAGAAGCCCGTAATCCAGCCAGCGCTGCGGCAGGCCCGAGACCCGGGCCTGGATCGGATCGAAGGCGACCAGCGCGAGGTCGCGCCATTTCAGCGCGAGAAATCCCCCCACCACGACCGAGATCATGCCGGTCAGTCGCAGCTGCTCTGGCCCGACGCCCAGCATATTGCCAAACAGGATATGGTCGAGATGCAGGTCCGAGGGGATCGAGGTGTAAAGGACCACACCGAACCCGAACATCCCCGACATCACGACACCCAGCACCGTGTCGCGCTTGACGCGGCTATTCGCCTGCAGCCAGCCCGCCATCAGTGCCGAGCCAAGGCCCGCGACGAAGGCGCCGAGGATCAGCGGCAGCCCCGCGATATAGGCCAGCACGATGCCGGGCAGGATGGCATGGCTGACAGCGTCGCCCATCAGCGACCAGCCACGCAGCACCAGAAAGCAGGAAAGCAGCCCCGCCGGCACCGCCATCATCAGCCCGATCAGCGCCGCGTCGCGCATGAAGGGGAAGGTAAAGGGCATGGTCAGCCAGTCCATCACGCGGCCTCCTCCTTCAGCGCGTCGGCCGAGCGGCGGCGTGCGGCGAGCATCCCGTGCTTGGGCGCAAAGAGGAACGCGGCAAGGAAGATCAGCGTTTGCAGGCAGACGATGACGCCCCCGGTCGCGCCGTCGAGGAAGAACGAGATATAGGCCCCGAGCGCCGAGGTCACCGCTCCGATCGCGACCGAAAGGCAGATCAGCCGCGGAAAGCGGTCGGTCAGCAGATAGGCGGTGGCGCCCGGCGTGACGACCAGCGCCACGACCAGAAACGCCCCCACCGTCTGCATCGCCGCGACCGTGCAGGCCGAGAGCAGCGTGAAGAACAGCACCTTCAGCCGGCGCGGATGCAGGCCGATGGTGCGGGCATGGTTCTCGTCGAAAAAGACCACCATCAGGTCGCGCCATTTCAGCGTCAGGATCAGCAGCGACACGCCTCCGATCAGCGCGAGTTGCAGCGTGTCCTGCGGCGAGATGGCGAGGATATTGCCCATGGTGATGGTCTGGACCGAGACCGCCATCGGGTTCAGCGACACCATGAAGAGGCCGAGGCCGAAGAACCCGGTGAAGATGAGCCCGATGATCGCATCCTCCTTGAGCCCGGTGCGCTGGTTCAGAAACAGCATGGTCAGCGCCGCGAGCCCGCCCGAGAGAAACGCGCCAAGCGCGAAGGGCAGGCCCAGCATATAGGCCCCTGCTACCCCCGGCACGATCGAATGGCTGAGCGCGTCGCCGATCAAGGACCAGCCCTTCAGCATCAGGTAGGAGGACAGGAAGGCGCAGACCGCGCCGACCAGCGCCGAGACCCAGATCGCGTCGGTCATATAGCTGTATTGGAAGGGAATCAGCAGCGTCTCGATCATTTTCCGCTGGCCTCGGGGCTGCGGCGCTCGCCATCATAAAAGACCAGCGGCCGTTCATCATCCGAAAGCAACGTCACGCCGCGCGGATCGTCGTCGTCATGCAGTTGCTGCGGCCCGAGGATGAAATGCCGCAGCACACCGCCAAAAGCGAGGCGGAGATTGTCGGGCGTAAAGACCTCGGCCGTCGGACCGGCGGCGAGGACGGTGCCCTTGACCAGCACCACTCGGTCGCAGAATTCCGGGACCGAGCCGAGGTCATGGGTCGAAACCAGCATCACCCGGCCTTCCTCGCGCATCCGGCCGAGCAGCTCGATGATCGCGGCCTCGGTCTTGACGTCCACCCCGGTGAAGGGCTCGTCGAGCAGGATGACCCGGCTGCCCTGCGCAAGGGCGCGGGCAAGGAAGACGCGCTTTTTCTGCCCGCCCGAAAGCTCGCCGATCTGGCGCTTGCGGTATTCGGTCATGCCGACCCGCTCCAGCGCCTCGTCGACCGCCGCACGATCGGCGGCGCTGGCGCGGCGCAGAAAGCCCATATGGCCATAGCGGCCCATCATCACCACGTCCTCGACCAGCACGGGGAAGGTCCAGTCCACCTCCTCGGATTGCGGGACATAGGCGATCAGGTTCCGCCTCAGCGCTTCGGGGACGGGAAGGCCAAGCACCCTGACCTCGCCCCTCGCTGCTGGAACAAATCCCATCAGTGCCTTGAAAAGGGTGGATTTCCCGGCGCCATTCACCCCGACCAGCGCGGTGATCGAGCCGGGCGGGACGGTGAAGCTTGCATCCCTCAGCGCGGTGAAGCCGTTGCGATAGGTCACGGTCAGGCCCCGGGCCTCGATCCCGATCTCAGCCATCCGAAAGCCCCCTGACGATGGTTTCCGATGTCACCCGCAGCAGGTCCAGATAGGTCGGGACCGCGCCGTCAGGCTCGGACAGGCTGTCGACATAAAGAACGCCGCCATAGCGCGCCCCGGTCTCGGACGCGATCTGCCGCGCGGGGCGGTCCGAGACCGTGCTTTCCGAAAAGACCACCGGGATCGAATGCGCCCTGATCGCATCGACGACCCGGCGCACCTGCTGGGGCGTGCCCTGCGCATCGGCATTGATCGGCCAGAGGTAGAACTCCTCCAGATGGAAGTCGCGGGCGAGATAGGAAAACGCCCCCTCGGAGGTCACGAGCCTGCGCCGATTTTCGGGCAGGGCGCGGGCCTGATCGCGCAGGGGGGCGATGGTGCGGGCGATCCGGGCCTTGTAGGCCTCGGCATTTGCCCGGTATTCCTCGGCCCCCGCGGGATCGAGGCCGGCAAGCGCTGCCGCGATGTTGTCGACATAGATCATCGCCGAATCCAGCGCCATCCAGGCATGGGGATTGGGCTTGCCCTTGTAGCTGCCGCCTGAGATCGGCATCGACTCGATCCCCTCGGTCAGCGTGGCCGAGGGTATATCGCCGAGATTGCGCAGGAACTGCTCGAACCACAGTTCGAGGTTCAGCCCGTTGCGCAGGATCATGTCGGCGCCCCGCGCCCCGATCAGGTCGCTCGGCGTCGGCTCGTAATTGTGGATCTCCGCCCCCGGCTTGGTGATCGAGACGATCTCGACCCGGTCGCCCGCCACGTTGCGGGCCATGTCGGCGAGGATGGTGAAGGTCGTCGCGACCTTGAGCTTGCGCCCCTGCGCAAGGGCCGGTGCGGCGAGGCTTGCCAATGCGGTGCCGAGGAAAGTCCTGCGTAACATCATGCCTCCGGTTTTCCTTCTTATCTGCGAACCATTCTCAACTGTCAAGCCAGTTGTAATTGGTTCGCAACTGGGCGAAACAGGGGCATGGAGAATGAAGCCCGCGCACAATCCTTTGAGCACGCCTTGCGGCGCGCTGGCGTCAGGATCACGCGCCAGCGCGCCGCGCTTTTGCGCGTGCTCGCCTCGGCCGAGGATCACCCGGATGCGAACCAGCTTTTCCAGCGTGCGACCGAGGCCGGGGCAGGGGTGTCGCTTGCAACCGTCTACCGGACGCTTTCCGCGCTCGAGGCGCAGGGCGTCATCCAGAAGCTGGAATTCGAGGGCGAGCCGGCGCGGTTCGAGCCCGCCGATGGCAAGCATCACGACCACATCATTGACATCGAGACCGGCGAAGTGACCGAGTTCGTCAGCGATCGGATCGAGAAACTGCAGGCCGAGATCGCCGCCGAGCTGGGCTATGAGATCGTCCGCCACCGGCTGGAACTTTATGTGCGCAAGCTGAAATGAGCCTGCGGGTTTTCGACAAGATCATCTCCGACCGGGGGTCGCGCTATGCCGTCTCGGGCGGGCCGGCCCGAGACCGCGCCGAGGTCGAGGCGCTGCTGGCCGAGCTGAAGAAGAACAAGCGCTTCGCCAAGGCCACGCATAACACCTGGGCCGCGATCCTGTCGGGAGAGCCGGTCCGCGACGACGATGGCGAAAGCGGGGCGGCCCAGATCATCCTGCAAATGCTGGAACGCGCCGGCCTCACCGATCATCTGGTGGTGCTCACGCGCTGGTATGGCGGCAAGCATCTTGGCGGCGACCGCTTTCGCCACGTGGTCGACGCGGTGCGCCACTATCTTGCGGAAACCGGGCGCTAGGTTTCGACCGCGTGGGCGCGCAGCAGCTCAAGCGGCACGATGTCCAGCGTGCGCTGATGCGTCGCCTCCAGCACCACCTGCGGCGCGGCATATTCCTGCGCCGCCTGCATGAAGCGCGCGGCGCAGAGGCACCAGCGATCCCCCGCCTTCAGCCCCGGAAAGCGATATTCCGGCCGGGGCGTGCTGAGGTCATTACCCAGATATTTAGACATGGCGAGGAACTCGTCGGTCACGATGACGCAGACGGTGTGCAGCCCGCTATCCTCCGGCCCGGTATTGCAGCAGCCATCGCGATAGAAGCCGGTCGGCGGCACCGTCGAGCAGGGGGCGAGCGCGCCGCCCAGCACATTGATCGCAGGATCCATCGTCTTTCCTTTGTATCCGTTCCCTATCTGAACCGCTCGCTGAGCGCGCGGAGCCGGTCGGAGATGCTTTGCGGCGCGGCGGGCGGTTCTGCCGCCTTTTCCGGCGTGGGTCGCGCAGGCGCCTCGGGCGCGGGCCGGGTTCCGCTGTTCCGCGCCGGGGCCGTGCGGGCCGCGACCGCGTTTATGAAGCGCGCGTCATCGCCCGAGGCCAGCGCCTCCGCCCCGTCCGAGATCCCGCGCAGCAGATCGTCGAGCCCGTCCTCCTCGGCCTTCGCGAAATCCGACAGGACATAGCCCGCAACCCGGTCCTTGTGCCCCGGATGCCCGATCCCGAGCCTGAGCCTGCGATAACCGTCGCCGATATGCTCGTGGAGCGAGCGCAGCCCGTTATGCCCGGCATGGCCGCCGCCCAATTTCAGCCGCAGCTTTCCGGGCGCGAGGTCAAGCTCGTCATGGAGCACGATCACATCCGCCGGATCGAGCTTCAGATAGCGCATCGCCTCGCCCACCGACTGGCCGGAGAGGTTCATGAAGGTCGCGGGCTTGAGCAGGCTCACGCGTTCCGTCCCCAGACGCCCCTCGGCAATCTCGCCCTGAAAGCGTGCGCGCCAGGGACCGAAGCCGTGATCGGCCGCGATCCGGTCGACCGCCATGAAGCCGATATTATGGCGGTTATGCTGGTATTTCGCGCCGGGATTGCCCAGTCCGACGATCAGTTTCATGTCATTCTCCGTCACTTGCCCCGAAACTTACCCGCATGGGCCGGAAGGGGCAAATTCTTACGCTCTCTTGTCCTCGGGGGCGGGCGTTACTAAGACTCTCTCAACTCTTCGTCTTTATGAGTTTGCCAAAAGGGGGTCGTCCCGGCCGGCGAATCGTGAAACGGGCAGGGCAGGCAGGGAAATAAGCAGGGAAAGACATGCAAGATCCGGCAGAATTCTACATGAACACGCTCGTTCCCATGGTTGTCGAACAGACCAGCCGTGGCGAAAGGGCCTATGACATCTTCTCGCGGCTGCTGAAGGAGCGGATCATCTTCCTGTCGGGCCCTGTCCATGACGGCGTCGCGACGCTGATCTCGGCGCAGCTCCTGTTCCTCGAGGCGGAGAACCCGAACAAGGACATCAGCATGTATATCAACAGCCCCGGCGGTGTCGTGACCGCGGGCCTGTCGATCTATGACACGATGCAATACATCAAGCCGCGCGTCTCGACCCTCGTGGTCGGGCAGGCGGCCTCGATGGGGTCGCTGCTGCTTTGCGCGGGCCAGCCGGGCCACCGATTCTCGCTGCCGAACAGCCGGATCATGGTTCACCAGCCCTCGGGCGGGTTCCAGGGGCAGGCGACCGACATCCTCATCCACGCGCGCGAGACCGAAAAGCTCAAGCGCCGCTTGAACGAGATCTATGTGGCCCATACCGGCCGCACGCTGGAGGAGGTCGAAGAGGCCCTGGAGCGTGACCGCTTCATGTCGCCGGAAGAGGCGAAGGAATGGGGTCTGATCGACGAAATTCTGGTGGCTCGTGGCAAGGCGGAACCAACGACCTGAGCCGGTGTTCGGGATGAAGGACCGGCTTTTTTTGGGATTGTGACGGGCCGGGGCGGCTCGTAACATGTCCTGTGACGCGCGGCGCGGCGGTTCCCGCGCCCGCAACAGGCGGTCGTCCGGCGATGAGGCCGGGCCTCCGGGGCAATGCGAGGATCGAATTTATGGCCAATCCGACAGGCGGCGACAGCAAGAACACGCTTTATTGCAGCTTCTGCGGCAAGAGCCAGCACGAGGTGCGCAAGCTGATCGCCGGTCCGACCGTGTTCATCTGCGATGAATGCGTCGAACTGTGCATGGACATCATCCGCGAGGAAACCAAGACCTCGGCGCTGAAATCCGGCGACGGCGTGCCCTCCCCGCGCGAGATCTGCAATGTTCTCGACGATTATGTGATCGGGCAGGAACATGCCAAGCGCGTGCTCTCGGTTGCCGTGCACAACCACTACAAACGGCTGAACCACAGCTCGAAGACGGATATCGAGCTGGCGAAGTCGAACATCCTGCTGATCGGCCCGACCGGCTGCGGCAAGACGCTGCTGGCGCAGACGCTGGCGCGCATCCTCGACGTGCCCTTCACCATGGCCGACGCGACGACGCTGACCGAGGCGGGCTATGTCGGCGAGGATGTCGAGAACATCATCCTGAAGCTTCTGCAGGCGTCCGAATACAACGTCGAACGCGCGCAGCGCGGCATCGTCTATATCGACGAGGTCGACAAGATCACCCGCAAGTCCGACAATCCCTCGATTACCCGCGACGTGTCGGGCGAGGGGGTGCAGCAGGCGCTTCTGAAGATCATGGAGGGCACCGTCGCGAGCGTTCCGCCCCAGGGCGGCCGCAAACATCCGCAGCAGGAATTCCTGCAGGTGGACACGACCAATATCCTCTTCATCTGCGGCGGCGCCTTTGCCGGCCTCGACCGGATCATCGCGCAGCGGAACAAGGGCACGGCCATGGGCTTCGGCGCCGCGGTCAAGGAAAACGACGACAAGGGCGTGGGTGAGCTTTTCAAGCAGCTCGAACCCGAGGATCTGCTGAAATTCGGCCTGATCCCCGAATTCGTCGGCCGTCTGCCGGTCATCGCCACGCTGGGCGACCTGGACGAAGGCGCGCTGATCACCATCCTGACCGAGCCGAAGAACGCCCTGGTCAAGCAGTATCAGCGCCTCTTCGACCTCGAGGACGTGAAGCTGACCTTCACCGAGGATGCGCTGGTCGCGATCGCCCGCCGCGCCATCAAGCGCAAGACCGGCGCCCGTGGCCTGCGCTCAATCATGGAGGACATCCTCCTCGACACCATGTTCGAACTGCCGGGCCTCGACAGCGTCGAGGAGGTGGTGGTGAACGAGGAGGCGGTGGACAATCCCAGCGCGACCCCGCTGCTGATCCATGTCGACTCGAAGAAGGAAACCGCGACGGCCGGTTGAGGCTTTTCGCGCGGACAGGACGGCCGGTGGCGGAGACGCTGCCGGCCTTTCTTTTTCTGCGAGCTCCGGCCCGCGCCCTGCATCCGGCCCGTATGGTCGAAAATGGCTTGTCCGCGCGCCGTGGACGATGCGCTCTCTGGACCTTGGCGGCAAGTTGCGCCATATCTCTCACAAATCCGACTGACGAAGGTTCGATACCATGTCCTTTCTGCTGCGCGCCCTGACCTGGTGGAACAGCCAGACGATCAATACCCAAGTCTGGACCCGGCTCTATGGCGAGAAGGTGGGCGAAGACGCCGAGGGCAACATCTATTACCAGTCGGGCGGCGGCAAACGGCGCTGGGTGATCTATAACGGCGAATCCGAGGCCAGCCGGGTATCCCCCGAATGGCATGGCTGGCTGCATCACACCTACAAGCAGCCGCCGACGACCGAGCCGATGCAGCACAAGCCCTGGGAAAAGGAACATGTCCCGAACATGACCGGGACGGAGGGTGCCTATCACCCGGCGGGTTCGCTGCTGCGGGCCGAGCCGGCGCGGCGTCGCGACTACGACGCCTGGCAGCCCGAATAAGCCATGCAGAGCGCCGCCGAACGGATCGAATTATGGGTCGGGGGCGCCGTCCTTGCCGTGGCGGCGGGCTTCCTCGTTTGGTCGACCTCGGGCAGCGGCCTCGCGCGCGGACTGGGCGGCGACGGCTATGAATTGCGCGCGGCCTTTCCCAGCGTCGACGGGATCGAGGTCGGAACCGATGTCCGCGTCGCCGGCGTGAAGGTCGGCAAGGTCACCGGCATCGACCTGAACCCCCAGACCTATCTGGCCGAGGCGCGGTTGCGCATCCCGTCCAAGATCCAGATGCCCAGCGACAGCGCCGCGCTGATCCAGTCGGACGGATTGCTGGGCGGCGCCTATATCGAATTGCAGCCCGGCGGCGCGCCCGACAACCTGAACCCCGGCGACGAGATCGAGGATGTGCAAGGCGCCGTCAGCCTGCTGTCCCTGATGATGAAATTCGTCGATGCACAGGCCAGCGACGGGGAGGAGCCGAAATGAGGGCCCGTTCCCTGCTTGCGCCCGCACTTTGCCTTTTCATGGCGGCAACCTCGGTTGTCGCGCAGGACGAGGGCGAGGCCGAGGCGCTTCCCGACGACAACCTGCTGGTGGACCCGGCCTTCAGCGACGATCCGAACGCGGTTGTCGTCGCCGAGCCCTCGGCCGCCGAACGGCAGGCGGCGGTCGCCGCGGCCCGTGGCCCAGACACGGCGCAGGGCAAGGGCGCGCTGCTGCGCGGCCTCGACAAGGTGACGGGCCAGACCCTCGATTTCGACCTCGCAAGCGGGCAGGCGGTGGCGTTTGGCCGGCTTGAGGTGCGATTGGGCGAATGCCGCTTTCCGGCGAATGACCCTTCCTCGGATGCTTTCGCGGAACTCACGATCACCGACAAGCGGGTCAATCGCGGCGTGTTTTCCGGCTGGATGATCGCCTCGGCCCCGGCGCTTTCGGCGATGGACGACCCGCGCTATGACGTCTGGGTCATCTCCTGCAACAGGGCCTGAAGGTCCGGCAGCGGAGCGGAGGCGAACTGCGCCCGGCGCCGGATCGCGAATCCCAGCTTGCGGTGGTAATCCGCGCGCGAAATCGTCAGCCCTCCCATCGAGGCCAGATGCGGCGTCGGATATTGCGTATCCCAGAGCCGGAACCCGGTGCGCCGCAGTTGCGAGGACATCCAGATCAGCGCGGCCTTGGAGGCATTCGTCCGGCGCGAGAACATGCTCTCGGCAAAGAACGCCGCGCCAAGCGAGATACCGAAGGTGCCGCCGATCAGCGTCGATCCTTCGTAGACCTCCAGCGAATGGGCGCGGCCCATCTGGAAAAGCTGGTCATATAGCTCGATCAGGCCGGCATTGATCCAGGTTTCCTCGCGATCGGCGCAACCCGCCACGACGCCGGCGAAGTCGCGGTCGATGCTGGCGCTCCATCCGCAACCTTGCAGAAAGCGCCGCATCGAGCGTGAGACATGGACGCCGCCGACCGGCAGCACGCCCCGCTCGGGCGGGTCGAACCAGTAAAGCTGCGCGTCATCAGCCGACCGCGCCATCGGAAAGACGCCCTGGGCATAGGCCGCGAGCAGTCTTTCCGCCGTCAGTCCGATCATGCCGGATCAGCTGTTCGGGTCGGCCAGCCGCGCCAGCCAGCGTTCGAGCCAGTGGATCGAATAGTCGCCGTTCTGGATGTCCGGGTTCTCCAGCAATGCCCGAAACAGCGGCACGGTGGTATCGACGCCGTCCACGATCAGCTCGCCAAGGGCGCGATCCAGCCGCGCCAGCGCCTCGTGCCGGTCGCGGCCATGCACGATCAGCTTGCCGATCAGGCTGTCGTAATAGGGCGGGATCCGGTAGCCGTCATAGATCGCGGCATCCATGCGCACGCCGAGGCCGCCGGGCGCATGATACTGGCTGATCCGGCCGGGCGAGGGCGTGAAGTTCGGCAGCTTCTCGGCATTGATCCGAACCTCGATCGCGTGGCCGCGGATCTTCAGGTCTTCCTGCCGGAACTCCATCTCCTCGCCAGCTGCGACGAGGATCTGCTGGCGGACGAGGTCGACGCCGAAGATCGCCTCGGTCACCGGATGCTCGACCTGCAGGCGAGTGTTCATCTCGATGAAGTAGAACTCGCCATCCTCGAACAGGAACTCGATGGTGCCCGCGCCGCGATAGCCGAGCTTGGCCATGGCGCTGGAGCAGATGCCGCCGATTTCGGCGCGCTGCTCGGGCGTGATGACGGGGCCGGGGGCTTCCTCCAGCACCTTCTGGTGGCGGCGCTGCAGCGAGCAGTCGCGCTCGCCCAGATGGACCGCGCGGCCCTTGCCGTCGCCGAAAACCTGGATCTCGATATGGCGCGGCCGCTGGAGGTATTTCTCGATATAGACCTCGTCATTGCCGAAGGCGGCTTTCGCCTCGCTCCGCGCGGTGCGGAAGGCGGTTTCGATGCCGTCCTCGTCCAGCGCGACCTTCATGCCGCGCCCGCCGCCGCCTGCGGTCGCCTTGATGATCACGGGATAGCCGATCTCGCCCGCGACGCGCTTGGCCGCGATGAGGTCGGGAACGCCGCCATCGGAACCCGGAACCACCGGGATGCCCAGCGATTTCGCAGTTTCCTTGGCGGTGATCTTGTCGCCCATGATGCGGATATGCTCGGCCGAGGGGCCGATGAAGGCGATGCCGTGATCCTCGACCATCTGCACGAAGGTCGCGTTTTCAGAGAGGAAGCCATAGCCCGGATGGATCGCCTGCGCGCCGGTGATCTCGCATGCGGCGATGATCGCGGACATCGACAGGTAGCTGTCGACCGAGGGCGGCGGGCCGATGCAGACCGATTCGTCGGCCATCCGCACATGCATGGCGTCGGAATCGGCGGTCGAATGGACCGCGACCGAGGCAATGCCCATCTCGCGGCAGGCGCGAACCACCCGCAGCGCGATCTCGCCGCGGTTGGCGATCAGGATCTTGTCGAACATCCGCGCCTCACTCGACAACCATGAGGGGCGAGCCGAACTCGACCGGGCTGCCGTCATCGACGAGGATGCGCTTGACCGTGCCCGAGCGGGGCGAGGGGATGTGGTTCATGGTCTTCATCGCCTCGACGATCAGCAGCGTCTCGCCTTCCTTGACCTGTGCGCCGACCGTGACAAAGGCCGTGGCGCCCGGTTCGGGGGCCAGATAGGCGGTGCCGACCATGGGCGAGGTGACGATGCCCGGAAGGCTTGCCGGATCCTCGCTTGCCGTGGCGGCCGGGGCCGGGGCCTGCGCGGCGACCGCCGGGGCCGCGGGCAGGGACAATGCGGGGGCCGGGGCATAGGTCTGGACGACTTGCTTGCCCTGCTTCGACAGGCTGACGGTCAGCCGGTCATTCTCGCTATACTCGCGCTTGACGGACAATTCGGTCAAATCGTTGCGGTTGAGCAGTTCGGCCAGGGCCTGGATAAAGGCCACGTCGCCCTTGCTGGTGTCTTCGTCCTGACCTGCGTGATTTTTATCGTCGCTCATGCCGTCCTCTGGATTTTGTCATTGGGGCCGCGTCCCGCGCGGCGGTTGGGCAGCTTATAGCCTGTGATATGACGCGAGGGAAAGGGTTTCCCCCATTGCTACCTGGCGCCGCGGCGTTCTTTCCACCGCCTGTGGACCCAGAACCATTGATCCATATGGCTGCGGATCTGCGCCTCGAGATGGTCGTTCAGCTGCTGCATCATGGTTTCGGGATCGGAATGCGGGATCGGCTCGCCGACCTCGACCCGGAAGCTCAGCCCGTCGGGCTGGCGGATGCCGGCGATGGGCAGGATCAGCGCCTCGTAGCGGATGGCAAGTTCGGCGGGTGTCAGCACGGTCCGGGTCGGCAGGCCGAAGAACTTGAGGATCGTGCCGTGGTCGTCGAACTGGTCGAAACCCAGCGACAGCCAGCCTCCGCCCTTCAGGAAACGCAGCATGGCCGCAAGGCCTGATCGTCCGCGCGGGAACAGCGGCTCGGCGATGGCGCGCATGGCGGGGATGTAATGGCGGTTGAAGGCCTCGTTGTTCATCGGGCGATAGAGCGCGCCGACGGGCCAGCCGCGCCCGGTCAGGGCGGCCCGCATGGCGTCATAATTGCCGAAATGCGCCACGGCGAGGATCACCGGCCGTCCGGCCGCAGCCGCCTGTTCCAGCGCATCAAGGCCGGGGCCGCAAAGCGGATCGGCGGCATGGATGCGGTTGGTGAACTCCTCGCCCGAATAGATCTCGGCCAGCGAGCGGCCGGCATTGTTCGGGACCGCGCGGGTCAGGCGCTCGACCTCGGCCCTGGGCAGGTCGGGCCGCGCCTTGGCCAGAGTGTCGCGGATCCGCTTTCGCCAGCCGGCGGCGGGGCCGAGGACATGGGCGAAGAACCAGCCCATCGACCGGACCCGCTGCGGATAGGGCAGCAGGCGCGCCAGCCCCATGATCGCAAGGAAGGCGCCATTGGCGAGGCGGTCGCGCAGCGGGACGGGTTCTTCGGCTTCGGTCATGCGCTTCTGGTCATCCTGTCCGGTGGGTGGCGCGGGCTTCGCGCATCCAGACATATATGCCGGCGCTGACGACGATCAACGCGCCGATGATCGTCCAGCGGTCCGGGATCGCGCCCCAGAAGATCCAGCCCCAGAGGCCCGCCCAGACAAGGCCGGTATAGCCGAAGGGGGCGATGGCCGCGGCTTCGGCCAGCGCGAAGGCCCGGATCAGCAATGCCTGCGCCACGGTCCCGAGCGCGCCGATCAGCAGGAAGGCCCAGATGTCGCCGCTCTGGATCGGCTGCCAGAAGAAGGGCACCGCGCAGGAGGTGATGACGGTCCCAACCATCGCCGACCACAGGACCGAGGTTGCGGTCGAATCCTCGCGCACGATCCGCGTGAGGATCGCGCCCGTGGCATAGGTGAAGGCCGCGATCAGCGGCAGGATCGAAGCGGGCTGGAAGACGCCCGCGCCGGGGCGGATGATGATCATCGCCCCGCAAAGTGCTGCCGCAATCCCGAGCGCCCGGCGGATACCGATGCGCTCGCCCAGAAAGACCGCCGCGCCCAGCGTGATCAGCACCGGATTGATGTCCATGATCGCCGTCGCTTCGGCCAGCCCGATCCATTGCAGCGAGGTGAAGAACAGCGCGCCCGAGGCAAGCTGGGTGATGCCGCGGAAAAGCTGCACCGTCGGCCGCCGCGTCACCAATGTGCTGCGCAGGCGCGGGGCGAAGATGACGGCGACGATGAGGAAGTTGGTGGCAAAGCGCGCCCAGATGATCTGGCCCGGATGATAACGCTCGGCCAGATGCTTGGCGGTCGCGTCCATCAGCGTGAAGATGAAGATCGACACCAGCAGCAGCACGATGCCGCGCATCTGCGTGGAGCGCGCCGGATCGCCCGCAGGCGCAAGGATCGGCGGCAGGCCCTGTGGGGCGAGGTCAGGCTGGCTCATCTGGGGACTCCCTCGGCTCGCTTATGCCCGTGGCGCCGAAGGCTGTCCATGCCCCGGAATGCCGAACGGCCGCGCGAGAGGCGCGGCCGTCTTGGTCATTGTCTAGCGCTGGCGGTCAGCCCAGCAGGCGGCGCGCTTCCGCGACGGTCGCCTCGGCGGTGATGCCGAACTGCTTGTAGAGCGTCGGCGCCGGGGCCGAGGCGCCAAAGCCGGTCATGCCGATGAAGCCCGAGGTCTCCTCGCGCCCGCGCTCGCCCAGCAGCAGCCAGTCCCAGGGCTGGCGCACGGCGGCCTCGATCGCGACGCGGACCGTGTTCGCCGGCAGGACCGAGGCGCGATAGGCCGGATCCTGTGCGCGGAACAACTCCATCGACGGGACCGAGACGACGCGGGTGGGCACGCCCTGCGCTTCCAGCGCGTCGCGCGCGGCAACGGCGATCTCGACCTCCGAGCCGGTCGCCATCAGCACGACCTTGGCCTCGGTCGAGGCTTCGCGCAGGACATAGGCGCCCTTGGCGGTCAGGTTCTCGCCCGCCGTCTCGCGCAGCGTCGGCAGGTTCTGGCGCGAGAGCGCGAGGACCGAGGGCGTCGTCTCCTCGCTCAGTGCGATTTCCCAGGCCTCGGCGGTCTCGACCAGATCGCAGGGGCGGAAGGTCAGCGTGTTGGGCGTGGCGCGGCAGATCGCCAGATGCTCGACCGGCTGGTGGGTCGGGCCATCCTCGCCCAGACCGATGCTGTCATGGGTCATCACATAGACGACCGGCAGGCCCATCAGCGCCGAGAGGCGCATGGCGCCGCGGGCATAGTCGGTGAAGCACATGAAGGTGCCGCCATAGGGGCGGAAGCCGCCATGCAGCCAGATGCCGTTCATCGCGGCGGCCATGCCGTGTTCGCGGATGCCGTAATGGATGTAGCGGCCCTTGCGGTTCTCGGGCGTGAAGATGCCCAGATCCTTGGTCTTGGTGTTGTTCGACCCGGTCAGGTCGGCCGAGCCGCCCAGCGTCTCGGGCAGTTCCGGGTTCACGACCTCAAGCACCATCTCGCTGGCCTTGCGGGTCGCAACCTTGGGTTTGCTGGCGACGGCCTGATCCTTCAGCGCGGCGATGGTGGGCGCAAGCCGATCATTCACCTCGCCCGAGATGCGGCGGGCGAACTCGTCGCGGTTCTGGGCGGCATCGACGCGGGCATTCCATGCCTCACGCTCGGCCTTGCCGCGAGCGCCGATGGCGCGCCAGTCGCTCAGGATGTCCTCGGGGATGATGAAGGCGGGGGATTCCCAGCCAAAGGCGGCGCGGGCGGCGACGATCTCGTCAGCGCCCAGCGGCGAGCCATGCGCACCGGAGGTGTCCTGCTTCTTCGGCGCGCCATAGCCGATGATGGTCTTGCACGAGACAAAGACCGGGCGGTCGTCAACGCCGCTCGCGGCATCGGTCAGGGCGCGGTCGATATCGGCGGCGTCATGGCCGTCGCAGGCCAGCACGCGCCAGCCCGCGGCCTCGAAGCGCTTCAGCTGATCGGTATTGTCCGAAAGCGAGACGCGGCCGTCGATGGTGATGTCGTTATTGTCCCACAGGACGATCAGGTTCTTCAGCTTCTGGTGACCGGCAAGGCCGATCGCCTCATGGCTGATGCCTTCCATCAGGCAGCCGTCGCCGGCGATCACCCAGGTCTTGTGGCTGCACAGATCGGCACCGAACTGCGCGCGCATCGCCTCTTCGGCGATGGCGAAGCCGACGGCGGTGGCGATGCCCTGACCCAGCGGGCCGGTCGTTGTCTCGACCCCCTCGGCATGGCCGTATTCGGGATGGCCGGCGGTGATCGCGCCCCATTGGCGGAAGTTGCGGATCTGGTCCATCGACATCTGCTCATACCCGGTCAGGTGCAGCAGCGAATAGATCAGCATCGAGCCATGGCCGGCCGACAGCACGAAACGGTCGCGGTCGAACCAGTTCGGGGCCGAGGCATCGAATTTCAGGTGATTGCGGAACAGGACGGTGGCGACGTCCGCCATGCCCATCGGCATGCCCGGATGCCCGGAATTGGCGGCCTCCACGGCGTCCATCGACAGGGCGCGGATGGCGGCGGCAAGGCGCCAGTGATCGGGATTGGCCTTGCGGCGTTCTGCGATGTCCATTGTGGAGGTCCGTGCTGGTGGATGCGCAGCTTCTGATATTCACGCCGGCGCAAGGTTGCAACCCGCGACCCGCGCAGGAAAGCAGTGCCGGTGCGGCATTCGCAACCGCGCCCGAGGCCGCAAGGCATGGCTCAAGTGGCGGGCAGGTGCAAGGCTGGTCCATCCCGAAACCGGAGGCAAGGCCCTTCGGATGGGCATTCGCGGCGGCAGGCGGACCGTTGCCCGCAAAACAGGCCCGCGCCAGAGCGGTCGGGCGGCGGGGCACAAAGTCATTGCCTTGAATCACGGCAGGGCGCTTAATTTTCCTCAAGCAAACAAGCCAGTGACGGAGGTATCCATGGTCGAGACGACGCCCGCTGCCCGGGATCCGGTGGACGAGATCCTGCCGCCCGCCCGCCTGACCACGCTTGGCCTTCAGCATGTGCTTGTCATGTATGCGGGCGCGGTGGCGGTGCCCCTGATCGTGGGGCGGGCGCTGAAGCTCTCGCCCGAGGACGTGGCCTTTCTGATCTCGGCCGACCTTTTCTGCTGCGGGATCGCGACGATCATCCAGTCGCTCGGCATGACGCGATATTTCGGCATCCAGCTTCCGGTGATGATGGGCGTGACCTTCGCCTCGGTCGGGCCGATGGTGGCGATGGCCAATGCCTATCCGGGGCCGGATGGCGCAAGGATGATCTTTGGCGCCATCATCGGGGCGGGCATCGTCGCCATGATCATCGCGCCCTTCATCGGGCGGATGCTCAGGTTTTTCCCGCCGCTGGTCACGGGGACCATCATCCTCGTCATCGGGGTGAGCCTGATGCGAATCGGGATCAACTGGATTTTCGGAAACCCGGTCGGGCCGACCGCGCCCAAGGTGGTGGACCCGGTCGCCCTGGGCTGGCTGAACCAGTTGAAGGAACTGGAGGCGACCGGCGCGGTCCCGGCTCTGCCCCAGAACTTCGCCCCCGCGCCCAGCGTCCAGAACCCGCTTTACGCAAGGCCGGTCAATATCGCGATCTCGGGCGTGGTGCTGGTCGCGATCCTGCTGATCGCGCGTTTCGGCAAGGGTTTCGTCGCCAATATCGCCGTGCTCCTCGGGATGCTGGTCGGCGCGGTGCTGACCGTCGCCTTGGGCCAGATGAATTTCGCCAAGGTCGGGGACGCGGCATGGTTCGGGCTGGTCACGCCCTTCCATTTCGGGATGCCGATCTTTGACCCGGTGCTGATCCTGACCATGGTGCTGGTGATGATCGTGGTCATGATTGAGTCGACCGGTATGTTCCTTGCTCTGGGCGAGATGACCGGCCGCCAGATCACGCAGGAAAGGCTCTCTGCCGGCCTGCGCACCGACGGGCTTGGCACCCTGATCGGCGGGATCTTCAACACCTTCCCCTATACGTCGTTCAGCCAGAACGTCGGTCTTGTCGGCGTCACCGGGATCAAAAGCCGCTATATCTGCGTCGCGGGCGGCGTCATCCTGATCCTATTCGGGCTAGTCCCGAAGATGGGCGCGGCGGTCGAATCCCTGCCCACCTCGGTCCTCGGCGGGGCGGGGCTGGTCATGTTCGGCATGGTCGCCGCGACCGGCATCCGCATCCTTGCGACGGTGGATTTCGCCGGAAACCGCAACAATCTTTTCGTCGTCGCGGTGTCGCTGGGCTTCGGGATGATCCCGCTGGTCGCACCGGAGTTCAAGCAATGGAGGCCGCACGCGATCCATCCGCTGATCGAGTCGGGAATCCTGCTTGCGACAGTCGCCGCCGTGGCGCTGAACGCCTTCTTCAACGGGACGAAGGGCGCCAGCGTCGATGAGGCGCGCCGCGCCGCGAGCCTTGCGGATCACTGATCCGCGGGCGCCTCGCGATCCGTCTCGGCGGGCTCGGCGGGGGGCCTGATCCGCAAACGGGTGATCCGGTTCTCGCGCCGGGCCACCACCTCGAAGCGATAGCTCTGGAAGGAAAAGACCTGACCCGCGACCGGGATCGACCGGGCGACATGGATGACAAGGCCCGCGACGGTATTCGCCTCGTCGTCGGGCAGGTGCCAGTCGAGGGCGCGGTTCAGGTCGCGGATCGTCATTGCGCCATCGACCGTATAGTCGCCCGCCTCGTTCGGAACGAGGGTCTGGGTCATGTCGGTGTCATGCTCGTCCGTGATCTGGCCCACGATCTCTTCGAGGATATCCTCGAGCGTGATCAGGCCGCGCAGGCTGCCATATTCGTCGACGACCAGCGCGAAATGGGTGCGGCGGGACAGAAACTCGCGCATCTGCTCGTCCAGCGGCGTGGTCTCGGGCACGAAATAGGCGGGCATCGCCACGTCGAGGACGTCGAAACTCTCCAGCGCCCCGGCCCCGCTTTCGCGCATGGTGCGGCTGACGCCGCGCAGCAGATCCTTGGCATGGATGACGCCGACCACGTTCTCGCGCTCGCCGCGATAGACCGGCAGGCGGGTATGCGAGCTGGCCAGCACATGGTCGAGGATCTGCTGCGCGGGCAGTTCCGCGTCGATCATCTCGATGCGCGAGCGGTGCAGCATGATCTCCTCGACCGAACGTTCGCCAAGGTCCAGCGCGCCCAGCAGCAGGTCGCGCTCTTCCTTCTGGACGGTGCCGCTGGAATGCCCGATGGCAAGGGCGCCGGCGATTTCCTCCTGCACGGAAAAGAGGTTGCGGTCCTGATCCGACCGCAACCCGAACACCGCGAAGATGGCGCGCACGATCATCCGCACCACCGCGACGACTGGCGCGATCACCACGGTCACGGCCCGGATCGGGCGGGCGACGCGGCTTGCGAAATCCTCGGGCCCGAGGATGGCGCAGGTCTTGGGCAGCACCTCGGCAAAGATCAGCACCATCAGCGTCATTACCAGCGTCGCCAGCGCGACGCCGCTGGAGCCGAAAAGCCGGGTGAAAAGCGCGGTCGCGAGGCTTGCGGCAAGGATATTCACGACATTGTTGCCAAGCAGGATCGCCCCGATCAGCCGCTCGCTGTCCTCGGTCACGTCCAGCGCCGCCTGTGCGCCGGGATCGCCCCGATCGGCGCGGGCGCGCAGCTTGGCGCGGCTGGCGGCGGTCAGCGCCGTCTCGGAACCCGAGAAAAAGGCCGATACGCAGAGCAACAGGATGATCGCGCCGATGGTCAGCCAGAAGGCCATGTCATAGCCCGACGAGCCCGCCGGGGGCACCACCTCCTGGGCAGCGGCTGCGCCAGGTGTGATGCCGAGGACCATCACTCCTCGTCCTCCTTCTGCGGCGGGTGGGCAAGGGGATGGTGGTTCATCACCAGCTCCCGCATCCTGCCATCGACGACATGGGTATAGATCTCGGTCGTGCCCAGATCGGAATGGCCCAGCAGCATCTGGATCGCGCGCAGGTCAGCCCCGCCCTCCAGCAGATGGGTGGCGAAGGCGTGGCGCATGACATGGGGCGAGACGCGGGCCGGATCTATCCCGGCGGCGATGGCAAGCTGGTTCATCAGCCCGTTCATCGCCTGCCGCGCCAGATGACCCTCGCGGCTGGGCGCGGGGAAAAGCCAGCGCGAACCGCGTCCCGCGACCAGCCGGCCCAAAGGCGATTCCGCCGGCGCATTGTCCCGAACCTTCAGCCAAGCGGCGAGGGCGGCGCGCGCCGCCCCGTTCAGCGGCACCATCCGCTCGACCCCGCCCTTGCCGCGGATCAGCAGCGCGGCGGGATTGCCGCGACAGGCGCTGACCGGCAGGGAGACAAGCTCACTGACGCGCATTCCGGTGGCATAGACCATCTCGACCAGGGCGAGGTTGCGCGCCCGCTCGGTCCCGTTCCGCCCAATCCGGGGCAGGGCCTCAAACATCGCCTCCACCTCGGCGCGGTCCAGCGTCTTGGGCAGGCGCTTGGCGCGACCGGGGCCGGCGATGCGGCCGGCGGGATCGTCCTCGCGCCAATCCTCCTCCAGCGCGAAACGGGTCAGTTGCCGGATGGCCGAAAGGCGCCGCGCGCGGGTGGCGCGCGACAGCCCCTCGGCGTCGCAATGGAAAAGGTAATCCTCGATCTCTTCACGGGTGACGGTCTGGATGCGTATTCCCCGCGCCGAGAGCCAGTCGCAGAAGTCGCGCAAGTCGCGACCATAGGCGAGGAGCGTGTTCTGCGCCGCCCCCGCCTCGGCCGCCTTGGCGTCAAGGAAGGCGGCGATCCGGCGGCGGTCCTCGGTCCGGGCCTTGTTCGCCGCGTCATTGCCCTCGATGGATCGGTCATTCTCGGGCATGGCGTGGTCAGGGTCCGGTGCTGCGCAGGCCATGCGATGCGCCGATGACGGGGGCAAGGATCAGTTCGATCGCGGCCTGACGGGCAAATTCGCCCTGTCCAAGCGCACGCAGGACCGCAAGCCCGCGGGCCGCGCGGGCAAGATCGCCATCGACGCCCGCATCGGTATCGGCGATGGCGGTCAAAAGCGCCTCGCCCCGCCGGTTCTCGGCGATCAGCGCCGAGGCGGTGGCCGGCAGCGGTCCATTGGCGTCGAAGGCGATCAGCACCTGTTCGGCCCGGTCGGCGCCGGGCCCCGAGGGCGGAACCGCATCGGCGAGGCCGCTTGCGAAATCCAGCAGCCAGAGGTCGAAGGGATCGGTATCCGAAGGCGGCTGCGCGATCTTCTGCCAGTGCCCCGCCTCGATCGCGAGCCAGAGCGCGATCTGCCCCGCACGCCCGGAGAGCGGCAGGCTGCCGAGTTCGCTGCCCACCATCTCGGCCAGCGCATGCCCGAGACCTGCGGAGACCATCGCGTCGAAGGCCACCGGCAGCACATCCTCGACCGCCGCCGCATCCTGCGCCTGAAGCGCGAGGTCGAGCGATTGCAGCGCCGCTGCGCGGTCCCAGACCCCGCCCGAAGCGGCGGGCTTCTGCTCGGAATAGATCGCGCGCAGCTGCGATGCCGGGATCGCGCCCGCCCGCGCCAGACGCTCGGCCGCGTCGAGCCGGGCCTTCCAGCCGCCATTCTCGTCCAGATCGGCCAGCGCGAAGGCCAGCGGCAAGTCGGCCGAGGGCAGGGGTTGCCCGATCGCCTCGTGCAATCGCAGGTCGAGGGGCGTCACCACCCTCGGCGGTGTCAGGATCTCGCTGTCGTCGGAATAGCCGTCGTCGAGGTAATGCGCGAGGAGGGTCGCCATCTGCGGGTCGATCAGCCCGCTCAGGTCCGCGCCGTGAAAGACCAGCGCCGCCGCCGCCCAGTCGCCGCCCATGGCGAGGCAGAATATCCGCGCCGGAAAGCTGGGCGCGATGCCGGGCGTGCGGTCCATGATCTGGCAGGCCTGCATCTCGTCCCCCGAGAGCAGCGCGATATCGAAAAGCCGGCGAAACCGCTCGGGATCGGCGGGACCGGCGGCATTGAGAAGCTCTTTCGCCGCCCCGGTCGCGCCGAGGTCGAGAAGCTTGTCGACGCGGGCAAGGAAAAGCTCGCCCTCGGTTCCCGGCGCGGCCTTTGGCGGGATGAACTGGGTGGCGAGCAACCGCCGCTCCAGCCGCCGCAGCGCGGGCAGCCGGGGGTCCGAGGCCCGGACGAGCTGCGCGAGCGTGGCGCTGTCGCTGTCGCCCCAGAGGCTTGCGGGCAGACCCGCCGCGCGGGGCGAGACGGTGCCCTTGCTGTCGGGATTGCCCTCGCCCAGCCGGGTGACGCCCACCGGCTCGACCGCGCCGCTGGGCGCGACCTGCTGCCGGCTGCGCGACTTCAGCTCTGGCGGGCGGGTATCCCCCGGACGCCAGGCCGAGATGGTGTCGGGCTGGCGAATGCTTCCCGAAAGCCAGTCGCTTGCCGAAAGCGGCGGGCGCGCGGCGGCCATGTCCGGCGACAAGGCAAGCCCGGCCAGAACCACAGTCAGCGCCAGCGCGGCGCGGGAAACCGGATCAGTCGAGATCATCTTGCTCCGTCGAAGCGGCATCCGTTTCCTGCGCCTCGGTCGGTGCCGGTGCAGGCTCTTCTGCAGCCCCCTCGGTCGCTTCGGGGGCCGGGGTTGCTGCCGGAGCAGTAGAGGGCGCGGGTGCGCCAAGGTCAAGCTCGACCGGCAGCCGCGTCTCTCGCGGGTCGGCTTTCATGTCGCCGAAATAGGCATAGCCGGTCAATCCGCCGATCAGCAGAATCACCAGCACCACCACCACCCACAAAAGCCTCATTGCCTGTCCTTCTCGCCTCAATCGGGTTTGCCCTGCCGGTCTGACGCCGGCTGCTACGAAATATATATGGCATTTCCCGAAAGATCACGCCATTCAGTGCCTCCAATAACTTGTCCGGTGGCGATGCGGAACAGGCCGCGGACAATTCGAGAGAAGATGTGGGACAGGTGAGTGACCGGCGGGTGGTTGATGCGGCGTAATATCGTGCTGATCGGGATGATGGGGGCGGGCAAGACCGCGATCGGGGCAGAGCTGTCCCGCCGTCTGGGCAGGCCGCTTTGGGACACGGATGCCGAGATCGAGCGCGCCGCGGCCATGACCATCCCCGAGATTTTCGCCCGCGACGGCGAGGCATTCTTCCGCGCTCGCGAATCGGAGGTGCTGGCCCGCGTCCTTGCCGGGGGTGACAGCATCATCTCGACCGGTGGCGGGTCGTGGATGCGCGAGGCCAATCGCAACCGTGTCGCCGGGAACGGCGTCTCGGTCTGGCTGGATTGCGACCTCGAGACGCTGTGGCAGCGGGTCCGCAGCCGCCCGAGCCGCCCCTTGCTGCAGACCGCCGATCCGCGCGGGACGCTGGAGCGGCTGATCGCCGAGCGCGGGCCGGTCTATGCGCTGGCGGACATCCATGTCAGGGCCGAGCGGGGCGATGCGATCGAGGACACCGCCTCGCAGGTGATCGCGGCGATCCAGGCCAGGCAACCGACCATACTGGAGACGAAATGAGCATCGAGACTGTCCGCGTCGATCTGGGCGAAAGATCCTATGATGTGCGGGTCGGGCGTGGCCTGATCGCTGAAGCGGGGGCCGAGATCGTCGCCCTTGCCGGCAAGCGCCGGGTCGCGATCCTGACCGACGAGACCGTCGCCGCCCATCACCTCGCCGCATTGCAGGCGTCGCTCGCCGCCGAGGGGATCGACGCCCCGGCGCTGGCGCTTCCGGCGGGCGAGGCGACGAAATGCTGGGCCGAGCTTGGCCGCGCCGTCGAATGGCTGATCGCCCGCAAGATCGAGCGCAAGGATCTGGTCATCGCGCTTGGCGGCGGGGTGATCGGCGATCTCGCGGGCTTTGCCGCCTCGATCCTGCGGCGCGGCGTGCGCTTCGTGCAGATCCCGACGACGCTGCTTGCGCAGGTCGACAGCTCGGTCGGGGGCAAGACCGGGATCAACAGCCCGCAGGGCAAGAACCTGATCGGCGCTTTCCACCAGCCGGCGCTGGTCCTTGCCGATATCGACGTCCTTGGCACGCTGTCCCCCCGCGATTTCAGGGCGGGCTATGGCGAGGTGGCCAAATACGGGCTGCTTGGCGACGAGGGCTTCTTTGAATGGCTGGAGAAGGACGGGCCGCGCCTTGCCTCGGATCCCGCGCTGCTCCAGCGCGCGGTGCGCCATTCGGTTGCGATGAAGGCCGGGATCGTCCAGCGCGACGAGACCGAGCAGGGCGAGCGGGCGTTGCTGAACCTTGGCCACACCTTCGGCCATGCGCTGGAATCCGCGACCGGCTATTCCAGCCGCCTGCTGCATGGCGAGGGGGTGGCGATCGGCTGCACGCTCGCTTTCGAGCTTTCCGCGAAGATGGGCCTTTGCAGTCAGGAGACGCCATCGCGGGTGGCGGCGCATTTTCGGGCCATGGGCCTGCCCGCCTCCATCGCCGACATCCCCGGCGATTTGCCTGATGACGAGGCGCTGATCGCGCTGATGGGGCAGGACAAGAAGGTGCAGGACGGCCGCCTGCGCTTCATCCTCGCACACGGAATCGGCCGCGCCTTCGTGACCGATCAGGTCGGACTTGCCGACCTCAGCGAAGTTCTGGCCCGGTCGCGCGGCTGACGCCGCCCCTGCGCGGGCGCCGGCTCAGTCCGTAGGCTCGCGCGGGATACGCTCTTCCTTGTCGCCATGTGCCAAGAGACCCTGATCGACCAGCCCCTCGCCATAATCCGACAGGTCGCGCGCCTGCACGGGTCTGGGCGTGTCACGGGGCAGGCGCGGCGGCACCACCTCGTCATGGCCAAGCTTTGAATCCCGGTCGCGCCGCAAAGCCGCGCGGCCCAGCATCAGGAGGCTGATCGGCGTCGTGATCAGCATGAAGATCCCGATCACGATCTCATGCAGGACCGGGCGCTTCTCGAGCAGCGAGAACATCGCCATCGAGCCGAGCACGATCAGCAGCGTCCCGTAGCTATAGGCCAGCGTCGGGGCGTGAAGCCGCTGATAGAAGCTTTTCAGCCGGACAAGGCCGAGGCTGCCAAGCAGCGCCAGGGACGAGCCGATCACGACGAAAAGCGCGATCAGCAGGGCGGCGACGGGGGGAAGGTCGTTCAGATGGCTCATTCGACCACCTCTCCCCGCATCAGGAACTTGGCGGCGCAGACGGTGGTGATGAAGCCGAGGACGGCGATGACCAGTGCGCCCTCGAAGAAGAACACATTGCCGCTGCCCATGCCGATCAGCAGGAAAAGCAGCATGGCGTTGATATACATGGTGTCAATCGCCAGCACGCGGTCCTGGGCCCTCGGCCCCCGAAGCATGCGCCAGCACGAGAGGCCGAGCGCCGCGATCAGGGCAAGCTGGGCATAGCTCAGCGCATATTCCAGGATCAGCATCGGCGTCATTCGAAGATCTCCAGCAGCAATGTCTCGTAGCGCGTGCGGATGAGGGTCTGCCAGTCATCCTCGCTCCGCAGGTCAAGGACGTGAAGCAGAAGCCGGCCATCCTCGCCCTCATATTCCAGCCATGCGGTTCCCGGCGTCGCGGTCAGGATCATCGCCAGCAGCGCCAGCGCATTCTGGTCGCGCAGCGTCAGATGCAGCTCGACGAAACCGGAATGATAGCTTGGATGGTTCGGCCCCAGCAGCAGCACGCGGGCGACGGTGATATTGGATTTCAGGATATCCCAGACGACGATCCCCATGAGCTGGGGAATGGCGGCCCAGCGGCGGATGCGGGGCCGGGCGGGGTGCAACCGCTCGACCGTCCAGCCCGCCACCAGGGCGATCAGCGTGCCAAGGACCAGATGGCCCAGCGAAAAGCGCGTCAGCAGCAGCCACATCAGGACCAGCGCGGCAGAGAGCAGGGGATGAGGGATGATGCGGCTCATTCGCTTTCCTCCTCCTTGTCCTCGACCGGCTCGAAATTCTGCGGCGGCGCGGCGTCCACGCGCTCGGCATCGCGCAGGACCGCCTGCCGGTAGATCGCGGAATCGACCAGCGCATGCGCGGTCTCGCGGGTATAGTTCAGCACGGCATCTGCGCGGATGGTCAAGAGCAGGATCATGCCGAGCAGCATCAGCACCGGCACGATCTCCAGCGCAAGGATGCGCGGGGCCGGTCCCGCCTCGGCCCAGAAGCGGCGGATGCCAAAGCGCAGGAGGCCGATCAGCGCGCCAAGCCCGGAAAGGATCAGCATGGCCGTATAGACCCACATCATCACCGGCAATTGGCCGTTCAACCCGACATTGTCCCGGATCGCGCCGCTGAGGATCGCGAACTTGCCGATGAAGCCCGGCATGGGCGGCAGCCCCGCAAGCATGGCCGCGATCAGCGAGAAGCAGATTGCCATGGCCAGCCAGGAGACGGTCCGCGTGCTGGCAGGTGCGGGCGTATCCTCGACCGAGTCGAGTCCCATCGGCGTCCAGTCCCAGCGCTCGGCCAGTTGCTCATTCGCGGCCTCGGCCCCGGAGGCCGCGTCATCGTCATCGCCCTGATCCCCGCGCGAGACCGGCTCGGCGATCAGGAAGAAGGCCGAGATCGCGCCGGTCGAGCCGATCAGGTAATAAAGCGCGCCGCCAAGCACCTCCGGGCCGCCGCCAGCCTGCGAGAAGCCGATCGCCGCCAGAACCGTCCCCGAGGAGATGATCGCGAGATACCCGCCCTTATGCGCAAGATCGGGCGTGCCAAGAACGCCGATCGTCCCGAACACCATGGTCACGATGCCGCCGATCATCAGGACCGGCGCACCGAAACCGACCGAGGCACCCGCGTCGGATCCGAGCATCAGGAGCGAGAGGCGCAGGATCACATAGACCCCCACCTTGGTCATGATCGCCATGATCGCGGCTGCGGGCGGCGAGGCCGCGGCATAGGTCGGTGGCAGCCAGAAGCACAGCGGCCAGGCCGCCGCCTTGACGAGGAAGGCGATGCCGAGAAGGCCCGCCGCCGCATGGAAGAGCAGCCTTTGCGCGGGTTCGAGCGTCGCGATCTCGCGCGCGATATCGGCCATGTTGAGCGTGCCGGTCGTGCCATAGACCAGCGCGACGCCGATCAGGAAGAACAGCGACGCCGCAAGGTTGATCGCGATATATTGCAGCCCGGCCTTGATCCTTTCAGGGCCGGAGCCATGCAGCATGAGGCCGTAAGAGGCCGCGAGCATGACCTCGAAGAACACGAAGAGGTTGAAGAGGTCGCCGGTCAGGAAGGCACCATTCACACCCGCCAGCAGGAATTGGAACATGCTGTGATAATGCTGTCCCTTGCCGTGCCAGCCGGCTGCCGCATAGATCAGCGACGGCGCCGCCAGCAGCGATGTCAGCATCACCATCATCGCCGAAAGCCGGTCGAGGACCAGCACGATCCCCACCGGAACCGGCCAGTCGCCGAGGCGATAGATGCGCACGATGGTCTCGCCCCCGGTCGTCAGCTCCTTGGCCTTGTTCATCAGCTCGGTCGAGCACAGGAACATCAGGCCGACCGCGACCAGTCCCATGATCAGCTTGGTCTGCCGGTTGCGGTCGTTGTAGAACAGCATGATCGCACCCGCGACAAGCGGGATCAGGATCGGCGCGATGATCAGGTGGTCGGGCAGGATTTCGGGCGTCATTGATTGCGTTCCTTGCCGTCGACGTGATCGGTCCCGGTGATCCCGCGCGAGGCGATCATCACCACCAGAAACAGCGCCGTCGTGGCGAAGCTGATGACGATGGCGGTCAGGACCAGCGCCTGCGGCAGCGGATCGGCATAGGCGGTGGGATCGACGAAGCCGCCTTTCGGCATGATCGGCGCCGCGCCGACATAAAGCCGCCCCATCGAGAAGATGAACAGGTTGACGCCATAGGCCAGCAGGCAGAGCCCGATGATGACCTGATAGGAGCGGGGCCGCAGCAGCAGCCACACGCCCGAGCCGGTCAGCACCCCGATTGCCAGTGCGAGGATCAGTTCCATCAGCTTTCCTCCTCGCCTTCGGTGGGTTTGGGTCGGGGCGCAACGCGCAGCGACTGGTGGGCGATCGCGATCAGCATGAGGACGATCGCGCCAAGAACCACCGAGAAGACGCCAAGGTCGAAAAGCATCGCGGTCGAGGCCGGAACCTTCCCGATCAATGGCAGGTCGAGATACTGGTAATGCGTCGTCAGGAACGGCAGGCCGAAGACCCAGGAACCCGCGCCGACGACGGTGGCGATGATCATGCCGGTGCCCATCCAGCGCATCGGCAGGATGGTCAGCCGCGCCTCGACCCAGCGCACATTGGCGGCGACATATTGCAGGAGCAGGCCAAGCGCGAAGGTGACGCCAGCCGCGAAGCCTCCGCCCGGCAGGTCATGGCCGCGGAAGAACAGATAGGCCGCCAGCGTGATGATCGGCGCGAAGAGCCATTGCATCATGATCGCCGGCACGAAGAGATAGGCTTCCAGCGCCTGTTCCTCGGCCTCGACCTGCGGCCGCGGGCGTTCGGCGCTTTCCGGCGCCGGCCGGAAGCGGCGCAGCAGCGCATAGACGGTCAGCCCGACAATGGCGAGGACCGTGATCTCTCCGAAAGTGTCGAAGGCGCGGAAATCGACCAGAATGACGTTCACGACATTGGTGCCGCCGCCCTCGACATAGGAGTGGCGCAGGAACCAGTCGCCGACCGAAACGCCGGGTCGCGTCAGCAGGACGGCCAGCGCGATTGCGGTCATGCCGGTGCCGCAGACCACCGCGAGGACGAGGTCGCGCAGACGCCGGGTCCGTGCCGTGAAGTTCTTGTCGCTCTCGATCTCCTCGTCGCGCTTGGGCAGCCAGCGCAAGCCCAGAAGCAGCAGCGTGGTGGTCGCGATCTCGACCAGAAGCTGCGTCACGGCGAGGTCGGGGGCCGACAGCCACACGAAGGTCGCGCAAGTGACGAGGCCCGCGCCGCCCATCAGGATCAGGGCCGCGAAGCGGTGATATTTCGCCTGCCAGGCCGCGCCAAGCGCGCAGGCCCCGCCGATCACCCAGAGCAGGGCAAAGACCAGCTCACGCGAATGGATCTCGGGCAGGGTGATGTTCCATTCCAGCGGGCCAAGCGCGAAGTAACCGGCTGCAAGGCCCATCAGGATCATCACCCGCAGCTGCGCCTGAAGTCCCGGCGCCGAGGCGATGCGCAGCAGGCGCCGCGGAAGGGTCTGGGTAAAGAACATCAGCCCGCGGTCGAAGGCGCGTCCGAAATCCAGCGCGCGGATCAGGCTGAGCCCTTCCTCGCCCCGGTCGATCCAGCGCCGGGGAACAAGGTAGATCAGAATGCCGAGGCCCATGGCGATCAGGCTCATCACCAAGGCGGGGTTGATCCCGTGCCAGACCTTCAGGCTGAAATGCGGAAGTCCGGGCCCGAGAATGGCGATGGCGGCGCTTTCCAGAACGCCCCCCAGCGTGTTCTGCGGCGCGATGCCGATTGCAAGGCAGGTGACGACCAGCACGAGGACCGGCAGACGCATCAGGGCAGGGGGTTCATGCGGCTCGCGCGGGAGATCGGTCGCCGGCGGACCGAAGAAGACGGTAACGATGAAGCGCAGCGAATAGGCCGCGCTGAATGCGGCGGCGGCCACCGCGATATAGGGCGCGGCATTGTCGATGGGGCTGCCATTGACCCAGACATATGTGGCCTCGAAGAACATCTCCTTCGAGAGGAACCCGTTCAGGAGCGGCACCCCCGCCATCGCGGCCGAGGCGATGATCGCCAGCGTCGCCGTGATCGGCATCATGCGCGCCAGCCCAGAGAGTCGGCGCATGTCCCGCGTTCCGGTCTCGTGGTCGATGATGCCGGCGGCCATGAACAGCGAGGCCTTGAAGACCGCGTGATTGACGATGTGGAAGATGGCCGCGATGATCGCAAGCGGCGTGCCGATCCCGGCGAGCGCCGTGATCAGCCCCAGATGGCTGATGGTCGAATAGGCCAGCAACCCCTTCAGGTCATGCCGGAAGAGGGCGGTGAACGCGCCGATCAGCAGCGTGATCAGCCCCGCCCCGGTGACAAGCTGGAACCAGGCATCGGTGCCGCCCAATGCCGGGTGAAAGCGCAACAGCACGAAAACGCCCGCCTTCACCATCGTGGCCGAGTGCAGGTAGGACGAAACCGGGGTTGGTGCCGCCATCGCGTTCGGCAGCCAGAAATGGAACGGGAATTGCGCCGATTTCGTGAAGGCGCCCAGCAGGAACAGGATCAGCACGACGGGATAAAGCCGGTGGCCGGTGATCTGCGCGCCCGCGGCAAGCACGTCGTCAAGTTGGTAGCTGCCGACGATCTGGCCGATCAGGATCATCGCGACCATCAGGCAAAGCCCGCCCGAGGCCGTCACGACCAGCGCCATCCGCGCTCCGTCGCGGGCATCCTGCTGATGATACCAATAGCCGATCAGCACGAAGGAGACGAGGCTCGTCAATTCCCAGAAGACGACGAGCATGATGATATTGCCCGACAGGATCAGCCCCGACATCGCCCCCGCAAAGCAGAGGAGGCTGGAATAGAGCCGTGGCAGCGGGTCGTCCGGGCTCATGTAATAGCGGGCATAGAGCAGGACCAGCATCCCGATCCCGGCGACGAGGACCATGAAGAGCCAGGCGAACCCGTCCAGCCGGAAGGTCAGGTCGAGGCCGATCGAACTGGCCCATTTGATCGTGCCGACGATCCGCCCGCCCTCGCCCACGGCGGGATAGAGCACGGCAAGAATGCCGAGGGCGACAACCATGGTCAGTCCCGCAAGCCAGGTTTCGGCGTTTCTTGATCCCACTGGCAGCGTGGCCGCGAGCGCGGCCGAAACGAATGGCGTCAGAACGAGTAGCAGCAACAGGTTCTGTTCGACCATTGGGATCCTTCACGGGTTCGGGGATGTAACACATCATAGGTCGACCGGGCAGGGAATGACAACCGACCGGGACCGTAAAAACGCGCCGTTCCCCGAGGGGATCAACGGAAATTTATCGTGATTGCAATGAGATTCGCGCCGAACATCAATTCGGCGGACCTGACGGAAAATCCGCCGGTCTCAGGACTGGCGGATCCGCGTCACATCTTTGGCCTCTCCGGCGGTCACGAGGATCTCGACCGGCAGGGGATGGCTGATGAAATGAAGGGGGCTGGCGGTCGGGCCATAGGCCCCGGCGGCATGGATGGCGATCAGGTCGCCCTCCTCCAGCCGCGGCAGCAGCACGCCATTGCCAAGCTTGTCGATCGAGGTGCAGAGTGGTCCGGTCAGGTCATGCTTTTCTGCCGGGCGCTGGCCCTCGTCCAGACCGACGCCATGCATGACATAGTTGCGCCGGATCACCATGCCGAAATTGCCCGAGGCCGCGAGGTTGCCGTTGAGGCCACCATCGCAGATCGCGATGCGGGTGCCGCGGGATTGCTTGATCGACACCACGCGGGTCAGGAAATAGCCGGCCGGGCCGACCAGATAGCGCCCGAGTTCGAGGACCAGCCGCGCCTTGACAAAGCGCGGCTCGCGCCGGAAGGCATCCAGATCGGGGGCGATAGCCGCCGCGATGGCAGGCAGATCCAGCGCCGCCTCGCCCGGATGATAGGGGATGCCGAGGCCGGAGCCGAAGATCAGCTTCTCGGGGACGATGTCGAGTTCCGAACAGATGGCCGAGAAGGTCGCGATGAAGATGCGCCAGTTCTCGCAGATCGCCTCGGGCCTGAGGCTCTGGGTGCCGGAATAGATGTGGAGGCCGATGATCCGCAGATGGGGCAGGGCCGCGATCTGCGGCAGGATGTCGGCCGCGTCCTCGATGTCGATGCCGAAGGCACTGGGGCGGCCGGCCATCTGGTCGCCGAAGCCTTTCGGCACCCGGTCGGGGGCAATGCGGATCAGGACCGGCTGCACGCGGCCAAGCTCGGCGGCGATGGCATCGGCGAGGCGGGCTTCACGCAGGCTCTCGACCACCAGCTCGCCGATGCCCGCCTCGATCGCGGGCCTCAATTCGAACTCGCGCTTGGCGGGGCCGGTGAAGCTGATCAGGCCGGGATCCCACCCGGCCTCCTGGCTGAGGGTGAACTCTCCGCCCGAGGAAATGTCGAGATAGTCGAGCTTTCCGCGCATCCAGCCAAGCAGGGTCGGGTTCGGATTGCTCTTGACCGCATAGCTGATCGCGAACCATTGCCCGAAGGCCGCGCGAAGATCGGCAAGCCGGGCCTCGGCAATATCGGTGAAATAGACATAGGCCGGCGTGCCGAAGCGGTCCGCCGCCTCGGCAAGCTGATGATCAAGGGCGAACTCAGTCAAGTCCAGCGACATGGTCGAGGATCCGGTCCACCGTGTCGAAATTTTCCAGCGTCACATCGGACGGCGAGATGACGGAGCCGGTGCGCTCCTCGATGAAGGTGATCAGCCCGACCATCGAGACCGAGTCAAGCAGGCCGCTCGAGAAAAGCTCGGTCGCGCCTTCGATCGGTTCGTCGATATTCTGCTCCTCCCGGAGATAGGAGATGAGGTCGTCCCGCGTCAGATCCATTGTTGTCTTGCCCTATGACTGCATCGAGTTCGTGGCGACCCTGGTGGCCGCGATTATGGCGGGGCGATCCAGTTTCCCGCTTGCAGTACGGGGCATCGGGCCTTCCCAGGCGTGGATTCTCTGGGGCCGCATATAATGGGGCATGGCCCGGGCGCAATGGACCGTCAGCCCGGACTCGCTCGCCTCTGGCAAATAAGTCACGGCGGCGTGAACGACCTGCCCGTGATCGTCATCCTCGACCCCGAAGGCCACGACATCGGTGACAAGCCCGCTTTGGGACAGGGCGTCCTCGACCTCGGTGGGGGAAAGGCGGAAGCCGAGGGTCTTGATCATCTCGTCCATGCGGCTGACGAACCACAGATCGCCATCCTCGTCGACGCGGACGAGGTCGCCGGAATAGACCACTGCTTCGTCCCCGATCAGATGGGCGAGTTCGGGGCAGGGTCGTATCTTCTGCGCGGTCAGTTCCGGCCGCTCCCAATAGCCCATGCTGACCAGCGGCCCGGCATGGACCAGCTCTCCCTGTTCGCCGGGGCCGGCGATGCCCTTGCCATGCGCGATGGCGAAGATGCGGGCATTGGGGATCTGCTGCCCGATCGAGCCTTTCTTCTGCTCGAACCGCTCGGGCGCGAGATAGGTCGAGCGGAAGGCCTCGGTCAGCCCGTACATCAGATAGATCTCGACCCCCGGAAAGACGCTGGGCATCAGGTCGAGGATGTTCGGGGGGATCTTGCCGCCGGTATTGGTGACCAGCCGCAACTCCGGCAGCGCCATCGGGCTTGCGGCAAGCATACGCACGATCTGGTTCCAGAGCGGCGGGACGCCCGCGATGCCGGTCACGCCCTCGACCTGCGCCATGCGCATCACCTCGGCTGGCATGGTCAGCGGCTGGTGGACGATCGTTCCCCCGACCAACATCATCGTGGTCAGCTGGTTCAGCCCGGCATCGAAGCTGTAGGGCAGGA
>NZ_DATMFA010000147.1:0-67269 GCF_035556475.1 Paracoccus sp. (in: a-proteobacteria)
GGCGACGACAGCATCTGGGGCGGTGACGGCGGGGATTTCCTGTTCGGCGATCCGGGCAATGACCGGATCTGGGGCGAGGCCGGGAACGACTTCATCGCCGGAGGGTCGGGCAATGACACCGTCTTTGGCGGGGTCGGTCGCGACAGCCTGTTCGGCGAGGGTGGCAATGACCGCCTGCGCGGCGAGGCCGGAAACGATTCCATCCACGGCGGCTATGGCAATGATTTCGTCGCCGGGGACGCTGGCAATGACACGCTGCATGGCGATTTCGGCGACGATACGCTGAGCGGCGGCGCGGGCAATGACGTCATGCTAGGCGGCTGGGGCCATGACGCCTTCGTCTTTGACGGCGGCAAGGACGTCATCCGCGATTTCGAGACCGGCTTGCGCAAGGACGGGACCGAGACCGGCGCGCCGGCGGAAAGCATCACCATAGATGTGGACGGGATCGACAATTATGGCGAGCTGATGGATGTCGCCGCGAAGGTCGGCAAGAACGTCGTGTTCGATTTTGGCGATGGCGACGTGCTGACGCTGGAAGGCGTGCCGATCGGCCAGCTTCAGGCGTCGATGTTCGATTTCGTCTGAGCGGGCCTCAGAGCAACTGCCAGATCAGCCGCAGCGCCAGAAGGGTCGAGGTGACGACCAGCAGCGGCTTGATCACGCGGGCGCCGATCCGCACGGCGAGCCTTGCGCCCAGTGTCGCCCCGGCGATCTGGGCCAGTGCCATCGCGGCACCGAGGAGCCAGAGGGGCTTGCCCACTGCGGCGAAGGCGACGAGGCCGCCGAGATTCGAGGCGAAGTTCAGGAGCTTCGTATGCGCGGTCGCCTTGAGGATACCGTAGCCCGCGAGCATGACGAAACCGAGCATGAGGAAAGCCCCCGTGCCGGGGCCGACCAGCCCGTCATAGAAGGCCACGACCGGCACGAAGCTTGCGGTGAAAAGCGCGGGCGAGATGCGCCGGTGGCGGTCGCGATCGTCGAGGCCCGGTTTCAGCGCGAAGAAGACAGCAATGGCGATCAGGATGACCGGCAGGCCGTAGCGCAGCGCGTCGGTCGGGATCGAGGTCACGAAAACCGCCCCGGCGAGCCCGGCCGCGAAGGCCACCGCCGCCGCGCCGATCTGCTCGCGCGGGTTGACGAGCCCGCGCCGGGCATAGGTGATGGCGGCGGTCGCGGCGCCGAACACGCCCTGGACCTTGTTCGTGGCCAGCGCCTGCGCCGGGGGCAACCCGGCAAGCATCAGGGCGGGCACCGTGATCAGGCCGCCGCCGCCGGCAATCGCATCGACGAAGCCGGCCGCGAAGGCCGCGCCGACAAGCATCAGGACGAGGTCGAGGGAAAGATCGAGCATGGCGCAGCGTCTTTGATCCGATGGTGGGAAATTGTAAAGGCCGCGACGGTTGCGCTGTCGCGGTGGGTATTTGGAAAACGGTGAAGATGCGGGGTCGCGCCCGGACCCTCAGCCGCGGGGATGGGCGGCGCGGTAGACGGCGAGCAGCCGCGCGTCATCGACACCGGTATAGACCTGCGTTGTCGAGAGGCTGGCATGGCCGAGGAGTTCCTGAATCGTGCGCAGGTCGCCTCCGGCGGCGAGGAGATGCGTTGCGAAGGAATGGCGCAGCGCATGTGGGGTCGCGGTTGGCGGCAGGCCGAGGGATTGCCGCATCTGCCGCATGGCGCCGCCCAGCACCGCCGGGTTGAGCCTGCCGCCGCGCGCGCCGCGGAAGAGGGGCTCGTTCGTGGCCATGGGATAGGGGCAGAGGCCAAGATATTCCGCCACCGCCGTGCGTGCCACCGGAAGGACGGGAACCTGGCGTTCCTTCTGGCCCTTGCCGCGGATGGTCAGCACCTCGCGCAATGGCCAGTCGGAGCCGTTGAGCTGCAGCGCCTCGGAGATGCGCAGCCCGCAGCCATAGAGCATGGTCAGGACCGCCGTGTCCCGCGCGGCGATCCAGGCCTCGGGGTGGCTTTCGGCGGCGCTGTCGAGGAGGTCGCGCGCCTGATCCTGGCTGAGCGGTCGCGGCAGCGAGCGGGTGAATTTCGGGCCGCGCGAGGCCAACGCACGCGAGGCGTCGAAGCCGTGGCGGTCCGACATCCAGCGGATGAAGCTGCGCGTGGCCGAGAGCCTGCGGGCGAGCGAGCGGGCCGAGAAGCCCCGCGCGCGCTCGGCCGCGGCGAAGGCGCGCATGTCGGACTGGGTCAGGCTGCCCAGCGTCGCGGGCAGGGCCGGTTCGCCCCGGTAGCCGCCGATGAAGGAGAGGAAGGCCAGGAGGTCGGATTGATAGGCCCGGATCGTGTGGTCCGAGCGGTCGCGGGTCGCGCGTTCGTTGTCGAGCCAGCGCTGGAGCTGATCGGCCATCAGCGGGGCGAGGGCGAATTGCGGCTCCGCCCCTTCGGTCATTCGCGCAGCCAGGAGATCAGGACGAGGCGGAAGGCCTGCCCGAAGAAGCGCAAGAGGTCGGTGCCCTGCGCCGGGGTGAAGCGCCCCACCTCGGCCGAGCCGATCAGCAGGAGCGCCGGGAAACGGCCGGGGCCGAGGTCGATCGGCAACAGCGCCTCGGACCGGATGGGGGCGCGGGCATCGCCGTGATAGGGCAGCGACTGGTCCGCGACACGGCGCAGGATGATGTCATCGGCGCGCGGCGCCCGCCTGCCGCCCGAGATCAGCGCGGCGACCGTTCCCGCAGGAACGATGGTGAGCGGTCCCGCCATGTCCTGCGACGGCCCGGCCGAGCCTGATTCCATGATCAGGCTGAGCGTCTCGACCCTAAGGATCGGGGCGACGGCGGATTCGAGGTTCTCGAGAAAGGCCGCGAAATCCATCGGCTCGAGCAGCGAGAGAACCGCGCGATGGACGGTGTTCATGCCCGACTGGTTCTCATACGCGGCCGAGATCACCGTCTCATGCGCCGTTTCGAGCCGGTCGAGCCGGGTTTCGAGCGCCTGCATGGCCCGGCCGCGGATGTCGATGACATTCTCGCCCAGATCGGCCTCGCGCGCGCCGATCAGCGCGCGCATCAGGTCGCGGTCCGAGAGGATCAGTTCGGGCCGGGCCAGCAGCCGGGCGCGCATCTCCTCGGGCAGGTCGGCGGCCTGATCTCCGCCCATCAGCCGATCTTCTGGCCGGTCTTGGCCCAGTCGGCGTCGAACTGGGCGAGGCCCTTGTCGGTCAGGACGTGATTCGCCATCGACTTGATGACCGCGGGCGGAGCCGTGATCACATCGGCGCCGACCCGGGCGGCGTCGGTGATGTGGTTCACCGAGCGGATCGAGGCGGCGAGGATTTCGGTACGGAAGTCGTAATTGTCGTAGATCGTGCGGATGTCCTCGATCAGCTGCATCCCGTCGAGGTTGATGTCGTCGAGCCGGCCGATGAAGGGGCTGATGAAGGTCGCGCCGGCCTTGGCGGCGAGGATCGCCTGCGCCGCGCTGAAGCAGAGCGTGACGTTGACCATATGGCCTTCGGAGGAGAGCGCCTTGCAGGCCTTGAGGCCGTCCCAGGTCAGCGGCACCTTGACCGCGATGTTCGAGGCGATCTTGGCGAGGTGCTTGCCCTCGCGGATCATGTCGGCGGCGTCCTTGGCGACGACTTCGGCGCTGACCGGACCCTCGACGATGTCGCAGATCTCTTTCGTGACCTCGACGATGTCGCGGCCCGATTTCAGGATCAGCGAGGGGTTGGTGGTGACGCCATCGACCATGCCGAGGTCGTTGAGCTCACGGATGGCGGCGGTGTCGGCGGTGTCGACGAAGAATTTCATGGCTGGGCCCTTCTCTTGGCGTTGGCCCGGGTTTAGCCCATATCGGGCTCAGGGTGAAGTCCGGGCGGGCGGGTTGCCGGGAAAGCAGCCCCCGTGCCACAATCCCGCCACGCCCCGCCGGAGAATGCCTTGACCGTCCAGACCGAGATCCGCCTTTTCGCATGACCCGGCCGCTGTTCTATCCCCATGGCGCGCGCATTGCCGTGCTGACGCAGGAGGTGGTGGGTGTCCTCGACTACCTCGCCCCCGAGGGCGGGGTGCGGCTGGGCCAGCTTGTCGTGGTGCCCTTGGGGCCGCGCCGGGTGATGGGCGCGGTCTGGGGGCCGGGGATGGGCGATTTCGACATGGCGAAGCTGCGCCCGGTCGCGCGGCTGATCGACGCCCCGCCGCTTGCGCCCGAGATGATCGAGTTCCTGACCCGGATGGGCGAATATACCCTGACGCCGCTGCCTTCGATGCTGCGGATGGCGACGCGGGCGCCGGATCTGGACCAGCCGCCCTCGGCACGGCGGATCATCCATCGCGCGGGCCCGGAGCCGGAGCGGATGACCGATCCGCGTGCCGCCGTCCTCAGGGTCATCGAGGAACATGGCGGCGCGGGCTTTGCGCCGGGCGAGCTTGCGCAGCTTGCGGGGGTCAGCTCGGGCGTGGTGCAGGGTCTGGTCAAGGCCGGCACGCTGGCCGAGACGCTGGCCCCGCGCGATACGCCCTATCCGCATCTTGACCCCGACCTGCCGGGGAAGCCGCTTGCCGCCGATCAGGCCGAGGCTGCGGCGAAGCTGCGCGGCGCGCTGGGTCAGCGCGGCTATGGCACGACGCTGCTGCGCGGCGTCACCGGCTCGGGCAAGACCGAGGTTTATCTGGAGGCCGTGGCGGAATGCCTGCGGCAGGGGCGTCAGGCATTGGTCCTGTTGCCGGAAATCGCGCTCTCCTCGGAATTCCTCGACCGGGTCGAGGCGCGGTTCGGCGCGCGTCCGGGCGAATGGCATTCGGGCATCACCCGGACCGAACGGCGGCGGCTCTGGACCATGGCCGCAACGAACCAGGTCGGCATGGTGGTCGGCGCGCGCTCGGCCCTGTTCCTGCCCTTTGCCGATCTGGGCCTGATCGTCGTCGATGAGGAGCACGATTCCAGCTATAAGCAGGAGGACGTGGTTTTCTACAGCGCCCGCGACATGGCCGTCCTGCGTGCCAGCATCTGCAAGGCGCAGGTCGTGCTGGCCTCGGCCACGCCGTCCTTGGAAAGCTGGGTGAATGCCGGGGCGGGGAAATATGGCCGGATCGACCTGCGGTCGCGCTATGGCACGGCGGAATTGCCCGAGATGGGGGCGATCGACCTGCGCGCCGAGGAGATGGAGAAGGGGCGCTGGATCTCGCCCCGCCTCGCGGCCGAGATCCGGGCGCGGAAGGCGCGGGGCGAGCAGTCGCTGCTGTTCCTGAACCGTCGCGGCTATGCGCCCATTACCGCCTGCCGCGCTTGCGGCCAGCAGATCGGCTGCGACCATTGCGACGCCCGCATGGTCGAGCATCGCTTCCAGAACCGGCTGGTCTGCCACCAATGCGGCGAGACGAAGCCGATCCCCACCGCATGTCCAAGCTGCGGCGTGGAGGGGCGGATGACCGCGATCGGGCCGGGGGTCGAGCGGCTGGCCGAGGAAGTGGCCGAGCGTTTCCCCGAGGCGCGGGCCAGCGTTCTCAGTTCCGACCTGTTCCATTCCTCCCGCGCGCTGAAGGAGGCGATCGCCACGATCAGCGCGGGCGAGACCGACATCATCATCGGCACCCAGATCGTCGCCAAGGGTCACAATTTCCCGCGCCTGACGCTGGTGGGCGTGATCGACGCCGATCTGGGGTTGCAGGGCGCCGACATGCGCGCGGCCGAGCGCAGCTTTCAGCTGATGCGGCAGGTCGCCGGGCGGGCGGGGCGCGAGGGGGGCGAGGCGAGGGGCCTCGCGCTTCTCCAGACCCACCAGCCCGAGCATCCGGTCATCCGCGCCATCCTTTCGGGCGAGGACGAGGATTTCTGGGATGCCGAGGCCGCGCAGCGGCAGGCGGTCGGAATGCCGCCCTATGGCCGGCTGGCGGGGATCATCCTCTCCCATCCTGACCAGTCCGTCGTCGAGGGCCATGCGCGCGAGATGGCGCGCCGCGCCGCGCCGCTGCAGGCCATCGGGGCCGAGCTTTGGGGTCCGGCCGTCGCGCCCATTGCCCGCATCCGGGCGCGCTTTCGCGTGCGAATGCTGATCCGCGCCGCCCGTCAGGCCCCGATTCAGAATGCCATAGCCGAATGGTTGGCACAGGCGCCAAAGCCGCCCACGAACCTGCGCCTCTCGGTGGATATCGACCCGCAAAGCTTCCTCTGAGGGCGCAACGTGTGTGGGACCCTTCCCAGGTTGCGGCGTGCGGGTCCGGGCGTGCTAGGCTTGCCCGAGTCGGTTGGAGGAAATGCCATGACCAGCGACAAGTCCGACAAGCCGCAGCCCGTCCTGCTTTCGGGCGGCAATCCGCAGATCCCCAAGGGATATGGCGACGGCCCGGTTCAGGATTATATTGCCGCGATGCCCGGCTGGAAATCCGGGGTCGGGGCGTGGATCGACGGTGTGGTGGTCAGAACCGTGCCGGACGTGCGGAAGGCGGTGAAATGGAACTCACCCCTCTACGGCACGGACGACAAATCGTGGTTCCTGAGTCTGCATTGCATGACGAAATACGTGAAGGTCGCCTTCTTCCGCGGGGCCGAGCTTGAGCCGGTGCCGCCGGTCAGCTCGAAACAGCCCTTGGTGCGCTACTTCCATATCCATGAGGGCGACGAGCCGGACGAGGCGCAATTCGCCGATTGGGTCAGGCAGGCCAGCCGGCTGCCGGGCGAGAAGATGTAGCGCGGCTAAAGGTCGTGGCGTTCGAGGATGTCGCGCAGCACGCCGGCCAGACGTTCGGCCCAGAGCGCCTGTCCCGCCTCATCCTCGATCAGGTCGTTGCAAAGCTCGATCAGGACATTCGGGCGGCCATGGGCCAGCGCGTGCCGGTCGATGGAATCGCCGTCGAGATGGCCGGAATAAGGCTCGTTATCGCCGGTGACCCAGCCCTTGTCCCGGCATTCGCGGATCAGCGCCGGACCCAGCCGCTCGTCGCGGTGGGAATAGAGGATGCCGACCGCCCAGGGCCGGCGCGGCCGCCCGCGAAGCTGGCGGGTGAAACTGTGGATCGCGCAGATCGCGCGGCGGGGATGGGTCGCGGCCAGGGCTGCATAGGCGTCGTGATAGGGCCGGTAGAGCAGGTTCAGCCGCCGCTCGCGCTCGGCCTCGTCCATCCGGCGGTTGGCGGGGATCACCGTGCCGTCATAGATCCGCATCAGCAACGTCGGATCATCCTCGCCCCGGTTCGGGTCGATCACCAGCCGCGAGAAATTCGACTGGATCGCGGGCGCCTCCAGCCGCTCGGCAAGCTGGCGCGCCAGCCCGGCCGCGCCGACGTCATAGGCGATGTGGCGGGCCATATCCTCGGGCGCGATGCCCAGATCGCCGCCGTTGATCCAGTCCGGGACGTGGTTCGTCGCGTGGTCGCAGGTGATGAGCCAGCGCGAGTTTCGGCTGGCGCCAAAGGTCGTATAAGCTGCTGCGGTCATGGTTCCTTCGCCTTGCATGCGGCAAGCTTTAGTGCAAGCCCTGATCCGGGCACAGTTGCCGCCGCACGGATCATGGGTCTATACAGCGCGTGCTAGCGCAAACATCGACAGGGGAATTGGATGAGACGGCATCGCAAGGTCAAGATCGTGGCAACCCTCGGGCCATCCTCCAGCGATTTCACCACCATTCGCGCCCTGTTCGAGGCCGGCGCGGACGTGTTTCGCCTGAACATGAGCCACGGCACCCATGCCGAGCAGAAGGCGCGCTATGACATCATCCGCCGGATCGAGGCCGAATCGGGCCGCCCGATCGCGGTGCTGGCCGACCTTCAGGGTCCGAAGCTGCGGGTCGGAACCTTCGCGCAGGGACCGCATGATCTGGCCGACGGCCAGACCTTCCGCTTCGACCTCGACCCCACGCCGGGCGACGCGACGCGGGTGCAACTGCCCCATCCCGAGATTTTCGCGGCCCTTCAGCCCGGAGCGGAGCTTCTGGTCAATGACGGCAAGATCCGCCTGAAGGTCGAGGCTTGTGGCGCTGATTTCGCCAATTGCAACGTGACCGCCGGCGGGCCGATCTCGAACCGCAAGGGTGTGAACGTGCCCGATGTGGTCCTGCCGCTGGCCGCGCTGTCCGACAAGGACAAGGATGATCTGGAATTCGCCTGCCAGCTCGGCGTCGACTGGCTGGCGCTGAGCTTCGTGCAGCGCCCCGAGGACGTGATCGAGGCGCGCAAGCTTGCCGATGGACGCGCCGCGATCCTCTCGAAGATCGAGAAGCCCGCCGCCGTCCGCGCCTTCTCCGAGATCCTGAAGGTTTCGGACGGGATCATGGTGGCGCGCGGCGATCTTGGCGTCGAACTGCCGGTCCATTCGGTGCCGCCGATCCAGAAGCGCCTGACCCGCGCCTGCCGCGCCGCGGCAAAGCCGGTGATCGTCGCGACCCAGATGCTGGAATCGATGATCGAAAGCCCGATGCCGACGCGGGCCGAAGTCTCGGACGTGGCGACGGCGATCTATGAGGGCACGGACGCGATCATGCTGTCCGCCGAAAGCGCCGCCGGTGCCTATCCGGTCGAGGCGGTCAGCACCATGGATGCGGTCGCCCGCTCGGTCGAATCGGACCCGACCTATCGCGAGATCATCGAAAGCTCGCGCGTGGCCAAGCGCCAGACGGTCGCCGATGCCATCGTTGCCGCCGCGCGCGAGATTGCCGAGACGACCGACATCTCGTGCATCTGCGCATTCACCCAATCCGGCACCACGGGCAGCCTGATCGCGCGCGAACGCCCGCGCGTGCCGATCATCGCCATGTCCTCGGAAACCGAGACCCTGCGCAGGCTGTGCCTGACCTGGGGGACGCATTGCGTGCTGACCCCCTCGCTCGAGCGGTTCAAGCAGGCGGTGGTCAATGCGGCCAAGGCGGCGCGCGAATTCGGCTTTGCCGACGAGACGAACCAGATCGTCGTCATGGCGGGCGTGCCGTTCAACAAGGCGGGCACCACCAACATCTTGCGCATCGCCCCCTGCGACGAGCGCTTGATCTATCGCACCGATCCAGAATAGTTCCGACAATCGGACGGATCTGCGAAGGCGAGGGGATGGCGCGATGATTGATATTCTTCTGCTTGCGGGCGTGGCGCTTTGCGCCGTGTCGGTCGTGCTTGCCATCCTTGCCGTGATACGGACCGAACCGCCGCGCTCCGCCGCGATCGCGCTGGTGGTGGGGCTGGTGCTGATGTTCGGAGGCACGGCGCTGGACGACCGGCCGCTGGGCCTGAACACGCTGGCCCAGTCCTGGTCGCGCCTGACCAGCGGCGAGTCGCTGGGCACGAACACCGTCACCGCCCCGAAGCCCGAGGAGACGGCGCCCGCCACCGCGCCCGAGGCGACCACCGAACCTGCGCCCGAAGGCCAATCCGGCCAATAGGGCTTGCCTTTTCGCCAGCGCCCCCGTATAGGGCGCGCTTCCACCCGCGCGGCCGGCCGACATGGCATTGCCGAGTCGCGCGTTCACTCTGACCGCAAGGAGAGTAAAATGCCGAAGATGAAGACCAAATCGGCCGCGAAAAAGCGGTTCTCGATGACGGCCTCGGGCAAAGTCAAGGCTGGCCCGGCTGGCAAGCGCCACGGCATGATCAAGCGCTCGACGAAATTCATCCGCGATGTGACCGGGACCATGATCCTGTCCGACGCGGACGCGAAGATCGTCAAGAAATACATGCCCTACAACCGCTAAGGAGAACCGGACATGGCACGAGTCAAATCGGGTAAAGTCACCCACGCCCGCCACAAGAAGGTTCTTGACGCGGCGAAAGGCTATTACGGCAACCGTTCGCGCAACTTCCGCACCGCGACCCAGGCTGTCGACAAGGCCAACCAGTACGCGACCCGCGACCGCAAGAACCGCAAGCGCAACTTCCGCGCGCTGTGGATCCAGCGGATCAACGCCGCCGTCCGCGCCGTCGATGCGGAAATGACCTATTCGCGCTTCATCGCGGCGCTGGCGAAGGCCGGCATCGAGGTGGACCGCAAGGTTCTGGCCGACCTGGCCGTGCACGAGCCCGAGGCGTTTGCCGCGGTCGTCGAGCAGGCCAAGGCCGCCGCCTGATCCCTCTCGTCTGAAAAAGATGCGAAATAATGAAACCCGCGCCCCCGGCGCGGGTTTTCCCGTTCATGGACGATCTCGCCGCACCCCACCAGAACAGCCAGAGATCCCGCTATCCGGTCCGCGTCCCTCTGGGGCGCAGGCCGCTTGGCGTGGTCGGCTCGGCACTGGTTGCGCGGCGCAATGTGCTGGAACTGATCCCCGAGATCGCGGTGCGCCAGCCCATGGTCTCGGGCCATACCGGCAAGCGCTGGCACATGGTCATGGACCCCGACGCGCTGCGGATCGTCCTGAAAGACAAGGTCGACGATTATCCGAAGTCGCTGGTCACGCAGCTTATTCTTGAGCCTGCGATCGGGCAGTCTTTGTTCGTGGCCGAGGGCGCGCATTGGCGCTGGCAGCGCCGCGCCGCCGCCCCGGCCTTCGCGCAACGCAATGTCGAGGCGCTGGCCCCGGTGATGACCGCCGCCGCCGAGGCGAGCCGCCGCCGCCTTGCCGCCGCGACCCGCGCCGTCGATGTCTTTTCCGAGACCGTGGCCGCGACCTTCGAGGTAATCTCGGACGTGACCTTCTCGGGCGACGAGGGGTTCGACCGCGACGCGGTCCATCACGCGATCGACGCCTATATCTCCAGCACGGCGCGCCTGTCGGTTCTGGACATCCTTGGCCTTCCGGGCTGGATCCCGCGGCCGGGTCGCCTTGGCTCGGGGCGCGATCTGCGGCGGATGAAGAAGGTGGCCGATGACGCGATCCGGGCGCGGGCGCTGGCCGGGCCGCGCCCGGTCCCGGACCTCCTCGATCTGCTCAGGGCCGGCGAGGATCCCGAGACGCATCGCGCCATGTCACCGGGCGAGTTGCGCGACAACCTCTTGACCTTCATCGTCGCGGGACACGAGACGACGGCCCTGACGCTGGCATGGGCGCTTTACCTGCTGGCCTTCGATCCCGAGGTGCAGGACCGCGCGGCCATCGAGGCCCGCACGGTCCTGGGCGCGCGCGCCGCCACCGCGGCCGATGTTCCGCGCCTGACCTATATCCGCCAGATCGTCGAGGAGACGCTGCGCCTTTACCCGCCCGCCGCCTTCCTGTCGCGCACCTCGCGCATCCACGACTGGCTTGGCGGGCGCGAGGTGAGGCCGGGCGATACCGTGATGATGCCGGTCTATGCGCTGCATCGCCACCACCTGCTGTGGGACGATCCCGACCGCTTCGATCCCGACCGCTTCGCGCCGGGGGTGCAGCGCGACCGCTTTGCCTTCCTGCCCTTCGGCGCGGGGCCGCGCATCTGCATCGGCGCGAGTTTCGCCCTGCAAGAGGCGGTGATCATCCTTGCCACCCTGGTCGCCGGCCTGCGGTTCGAACTGACCCCGCGCGAGCCGGAGCCGCGCATGATCCTGACACTTCGGCCACATGGAGGGGTCTGGCTGCGCGTCTCGGCAAGGTGATTCTTGCGCGGCCGAGGTCGTCGCCCCACAGTTGCGGCATGTAGCAGGGGCAGGCCATGACAGCGATCATCGACTTCCTGAATACGATTTTCTGGGGATATGTCCTGATTTACGGCCTTCTGGCCGTCGGGATCTTTTTCACCATTCGCCTCGGTTTCATCCAGTTCCTGCATTTCGGAGAGATGCTGCGTTGCGCCATCGGCTCGCGCACGGGGGACAAGGACGGGATTTCGCCTTTTCAGGCGCTGAGCGTCAGCCTCGCCTCGCGCGTGGGGACCGGGAACATCGCCGGGGTCGCGGTGGCGATCACGCTGGGCGGGCCGGGCGCGATCTTCTGGATGTGGATGGTGGCGCTGGTCGGCATGGCGACGGCCTATGCGGAATCGACGCTGGCCCAGCTTTACAAGGAGCGCGGGCCGGGCGGCATGTATCGTGGTGGTCCGGCCTATTACATCCGAAAGGGGCTGGGGCAGGGCTGGCTGGGCGCGGTCTTTGCGGTGTCGCTGATCATCACCTTCGGGCTGATCTTCAACGCGGTGCAGTCGAACTCGATCGCGGGGGCGGCGGCCACGGCCTTCGGGATCGGGCATGGCACCGTCGGGATCGTCATCGCGGCCCTGACCGCAATGATCATCTTTGGCGGCATCCCGCAAATCGCCCGCGTGGCGGAATTCGCGGTCCCCTTCATGGCCGGGGCCTATCTGCTGGCGGCGGCCTGGATCTCGATCACCAACATCACCGAGATTCCGGGCGTATTCGGCCATATCATCGCCTCGGCCTTCGGGTTCGAGCAGGCGGCGGGCGGTGCCGCGGGCGGGATTGCCGCGGCAATGCTGAACGGGGTCAAGCGCGGCCTCTTCTCGAACGAGGCGGGCATGGGTTCGGCCCCGAACATCGCGGCGGTCGCGGTCCCGAACCCGCACCACCCCTCAAGCCAGGGCTTCGTGCAGGCGCTTGGCGTCTTTATCGACACGATTCTGGTCTGCTCGGCCACGGCGACGATGATCCTGCTGTCCGAGGTCGTCCCCAGCGCCGAACTGACCGGGGTGAACCTGACGCAGGCCGCGCTGACCGAGCAATTCGGCATGGCCGGGCAATATTTCGTCGCCATCGCGATCTTCTTCTTCGCCTTCACCTCGATCATCGGCAATTATGCCTATGCCGAGAACGCGATCGTCTATCTTGGCCACGGCCGCCAGTCTGTCGTGACGCTGCTGCGCGTCGCGGTTCTGGGGATGGTGGTCTGGGGTTCGCTCGAGACGGTGCAGAAGGTCTTTGATTTCGCCGACGCCTCGATGGGGGTGATGGCGACGATCAACCTGATCGCCATCGTTGCGCTTTCGAAAACCATCGCCTATGTCACCCGCGACTTCGTCACCCAGCGCAAGGCGGGGCGGGATCCGGTCTTTCATATCGCCGATCACCCTGAAATCGCGCCGGGCGTCAGCCACGATATCTGGAAATAGCTGTTGATCACGATCTATCACAAGCCGAACTGCTCGACCTCGCGCAAGGTTTTGCAGATGATCCGCGACGCCGGGTATGAGCCTCGCGTCATCGACTATATCCAGCAGGGCTGGGACCGCGAGGAACTGGCCGCGCTGCTTGCGGCGGCGGGCCTGACGCCCGCGCAGGCGCTGCGCGTCAAGGGGACCGACGCGGCCGAACGCGGGCTGGTCGGCGCCGATGACGCGACGATCCTCGACCACATGGTCCAGAACCCGATCCTCGTCGAACGCCCGATCGTTCAGGGTCCGGGCGGCACCCGGCTTTGCCGTCCGGCGGAGCTGGTCACGGAAACCTTCGCCTAGCTGGTCTTTTCCCCTGCGCCCGCGCGTGTTAATCCGCGCGGGAACCGCAAGGAAAGCCGCCATGTCCGATCTGACCACCCTTCGCCAAGCCTATCTCGACCGTATCTCGGGCGCTGCCGACACGGACGCGCTGGAGCAGGTGCGCCTCGGCGCGCTCGGCAAGAAGGGCGAGATCAGCGGCATGATGAAGGAACTGGGCCGCATGACGCCGGAAGAGCGTCAGACCCGCGGCGCCGAGCTGAACCGCCTGAAGGACGAGGTTGACGCAGCACTCCGCGCCCGCAAGCAGGGGCTTGAGGATGCGGCGCTGGACGCCCGCCTGAAGGAGGAGTGGCTGGACGTGACCCTGCCGGGCCGCCCGCGTCCGCAAGGCACCATCCACCCCGTCAGTCAGGTGACCGAGGAAGTCACCGCGATCTTCGCCGATATGGGCTTCCGCGTCGCCGAGGGCCCGCAGATCGAATCCGACTGGTTCAACTTCGACGCGCTGAACATCCCGCCCGAGCATCCCGCCCGGCAGGAGCATGACACCTTCTTCATGGCCCGGGCCGAGGGCGATGCCCGCCCGCCCCATGTCCTGCGCACCCATACCTCTCCGGTCCAGATCCGCGCCATGCAGGCGACCGGCGCGCCGATCCGCGTGATCGCGCCGGGTCGCGTTTACCGTATGGACATGGACCAGACCCACGCGCCGATGTTCCATCAGGTCGAGGGGCTGGCCCTTGGCCGCGACATCTCGATGGCGAACCTGAAATGGACGCTGGAGGAATTCTGCCGCGCCTTCTTCGAGCTGGACGAGGTCGAGCTGCGCTTCCGCGCCAGCCATTTCCCCTTCACCGAGCCTTCGGCCGAGGTCGATATCCGCTGCTCATGGGAAGGCGGCAAGCTGACGCTGGGGCAGGGGAATTCGTGGCTGGAGATCCTCGGCTCGGGCATGGTCCATCCCAAGGTTCTGGCCGCTGCGGGCGTCGATCCCGACCAATGGCAGGGCTTCGCCTTCGGCATGGGCATCGACCGCATCGCGATGCTGAAATACGGCATCCCCGACCTGCGCGCCTTCTTTGAAAGCGACCTGCGCTGGCTTCGCCACTACGGCTTTGCGGCGGGGGATATTCCCAGCGTCTCGGGCGGCCTGTCGCGCTAATCCGTCAGAGGGCGCCCTCGATCATCAGGAAACCCGGCAGCCAGCCGGTGAATATCCCGGCCAGAAGCGTGGCCCAGCCGGCTTGCCGCCCGGCGGGCCAGCGCAGCACCAGCGTCAGGAAATAGACGAACCACAGGGCGGCCCAGGCCAGCCAGTTCGCCGCCATCCACAGATCGCCGCGCGTCATCGCCGCGGCGAATGTGCTTGCGGAAACCGGCAGGGCGGTCAGGGCGACGAACAGGCTGAACCAGCCAAGGCCGCGCCCGTCCGCGCCCGAGATCCGGTTCCACGCCACCCACAGATAGGTGGTGCAGAACAAGAGCGACAGCGTGGCATTGCGGATCGAGGCGGCATCCGCCCCGGCCCCGAAGGCGTCGTGCAGGACCACCGCGCCCGAGACCAGCGCCGTGACCAGATTGATCACCACGATCTCACGCCCGTCGATGCGGTCGAGCAGCCAGAGGCCGTTGATGACCAGAACGGCGCCGACATAGAACAGAACGAACCCGGTCAGCATGTTGCCCCCTTTTTCATGCCTCGCATGGGATAATCCGGGCCGGGCTGCGCGACTACGATCCGGTCAGGCAAAGCACCATGTCGGAAATGGAGGGAATGGGCCGATCCCCCTTCGAGTGCCGCGATGCCCTGTGAGGGCAGCTAGTCCGGCCTGCTGGAGATGCAGGGGAACACCCTCACCGGCATCTGACTTGCGCGCAGAACCCTCCGACAGCCCCGCCGCGATCATGGCGTTCAGCCGATCCGCCGGATGGGGTCTAAACGGCTGGGTGGCATTGGCCCGACGATACCCGCTGGGCCATTGCCGCCGGCTTGCTCGAAGGATCTGGGCGAGGTGGAGTCTTTCCACATGCTCTTCGACCGGGACGAGGTCGTCATCGCCAACGGAGCCGAGGCGATGAAGTCGGTCGGCAAGGCGGCGATCGACGAGATCCTTGCCCTGTTCCCCGAGCTTGCGGGATTTGACGGTGGACGCGCCCCGGCCCGCAGGCTGGGTCAGCGGTCGTCGGGGCCGCCGCCTCGCGCAGGGCCATGCCGACAATGCGGCGGAACTGCCGAATTGAACCGGCAAGGCTCCCTCCGCATCCGCGGCCGGCTGATGGCAGGCTGTCTCCTCGGCTTTCTAGGCCCGCTGCCGCAGCGCCTCGCCTGCGGCCCGCGTCTCGGCCAGCGTGGCCCCGGTCGAGAGCGCCTCGGGGTCGAGGCGAAGCTCGATCACCGCAAGCCCCCCCGCCTCATGCGCGCGCTGGAAGGCCGGGCCGAACTCCTCCTGCCGGGTCACAAGTTCGCCATGCCCGCCATAGGCCCGCGCCAGCGCCGGGAAATCCGGGCTGGCAAGGTCGGTGCCCGAGACGCGGCCGGGATAGGTCTTTTCCTGATGCATGCGGATGGTGCCGTAGCGCCCGTTATTGGCGACGATCACGATCACCGCCGCGCCATGTTGGGCGGCGGTCGAAAGCTCGTTCAGCGTCATCTGGATGCAGCCGTCCCCCGCCATGCAGACGACGGTGCGTTCGGGATGCTCAAGCTTCGCGGCAATGGCGGCGGGAAGGCCGTAGCCCATCGAGCCGGAGGTCGGCGCGACCTGACTGCCCCAGCGGCGGAAGCCGTAATAGCGATGGACGAAGGCGGCGTAGTTTCCCGCCCCGTTGGTGATGACCGCATCCGGCGGCAGGTTTTGCGAAAGCCAGGCCACGACCTCCTCCATCCTGACCTGTCCGGGGGTGGGGCGGGGCTTGCGCCAGTTCTCATAACCCGCGCGCAGGGCGGCGGTCCGCTCGCTCCAGTTCCGGGGTGCGGGCAGTTCGGCAAGGCGGGCCACGACCTCGCGCGGGTCGGCCACCAGCCCCGGCGCCGGGCGCCACAGGTGGCCAAGCTCGTCGGGCGAGGGGTGGACATGGATCACCCGCGCATGGGGCCGCTCGGGCGACATCAACTCGTATCCACGGGTCAGCGTGTCGCCGAGGCGGGAGCCGAGCGAGAGGATGCAATCCGCCTCCTGCAGCGCCTTGCCGAGGGCGGGGTTCATCCCGACACCCAGATCGCCGACATAATTGGGATGGGCGTTATCCATATGCCCCTGACGGCGGAAGGGCACGGCGACCGGCAGGCCCCAATTGGCGGCGAAGCGGGCAAGATCCTCGGCGGCCTGCTGGGACCAGAGCGTGCCGCCCGGCACGACCAGCGGCCGCTCGGCCCCGGCCAGCGCATCGGCGATGGCGCGGACCGATTCCCCGGCCACGGCGGCCAGCGGCGGGCTGAAGGGGGCAAGGTCGGGCGTCTCGGCGCGGGCGGACAGCACGTCCTCGGGCAGGGCCAGCACCACCGGCCCCGGACGCCCCGACATGGCAAGGTGGAAGGCGCGGGCGACATATTCGGGGATCCGCTCGGTCCGGTCGATCTCGGCCACCCATTTCGCCAGCGGGCCGAACATCGCGCGGTAATCGACCTCCTGAAAGGCCTCGCGGTCGCGGTCGGCGCTGGAGATCTGGCCGACGAAAAGGATCATCGGCGTCGAATCCTGCCGCGCGACATGGACGCCCGCGCTTCCATTCGTGGCGCCGGGACCACGGGTGACGAAGGCGATGCCGGGGCGTCCGGTCACTTTCCCGTGGGCTTCGGCCATCATTGCCGCGCCCCCCTCCTGCCGGCAGACGATATTCTGGATGCCCGAGGCGTAAAGCCCGTCCAGCGCGGCAAGGAAACTCTCGCCCGGCACGGAAAATACGCGCTTCACCCCGTTGCTTGCCAAGGCATCGACCAGAATCTGCCCGCCGTGTCGCATTCCCCTGCACTCCTTTGCCTTTCCTCGATACCGGGGGTAGCCTGCCGGTGGCGGGCAAGGCAACGCCCGTGATGAGGAATGAGATGCGAGTCCCTTCAGTTCTTTTCGTCTGCCTTGGAAATATCTGCCGCTCTCCTCTGGCCGAGGGCGCGCTGCGCGCCGCCGCCGATGAGCGCGGGGTCGATCTTTTCGTCGACTCGGCCGGAACCAGCGACTGGCATATCGGGTCCGAGCCGGACCGCCGCGCCCAGGCCGTCGCGGCCCGGAACGGGGTCGGCATCTCGCGCCAGCAGGCACGGCAGGTCCGCCCCGAGGATTTCACCCGCTTCGACCATATCGTCGCGATGGATGGCGAAAACCTCGCGAACCTGCACGCCATCGCGCCAGCCGAGGCGACGGCGCGCCTGTCCCTGATGCTGGATCACGTTCCGGGCCGCGAGGGGCAGGCGGTGGCCGATCCCTATTTCGGCGACAGCGCCGGGTTCGAGGCGACATGGCGGGACGTGACCCTCGGCGCCCGCGCGTTGCTCGAAAAGCTGTCGGCGCGGGGGCAGGGCGCAGCTTTACTTTACGCGGCTTCGGACCTATCTCTGCCCGATCATGGCCGCCAAGACTGACCCCAATTACAAGATCATCGCCGAGAACCGGCGCGCCCGCTTCGATTATTTCATCGAGAGCGATCTGGAGGTGGGCATCGTCCTGACCGGGTCCGAGGTGAAGAGCCTGCGCACCGGCCAGTCGAATATCGCCGAGAGCTATGCCTCGGTCGAGAATGGCGAGCTGTGGCTGATCAACGGCTATATCGCCGCCTACAAGCAGGCCGGCGTCTTTGGCCATGAGGAGCGTCGCCGCCGCAAGCTGCTGGTCTCGCGCAAAGAGCTTGCGCGGCTCTGGCAGGCCATCGGGCGCGAGGGCATGACGCTGATTCCGCTGGTGATGTATTTCAACGATCGCGGCATGGTGAAGCTGAAGATCGGCATCGCCAAGGGCAAGAAGAACCACGACAAGCGCGAAACCGACGCGAAACGGGACTGGAACCGCCAGAAGCAGCGGCTTCTCAAGCAGGGCTGACCTGTCTGCCACGGCAGTCGGATGCTGCGGCTTCTGCCATTGCAGGGGCCGGTGCCTCCGGTTAGATACGGGGCGTTTTCGGGGCTACCCGCGGGGAACAGAATGACCACAGATCCCGACGATCCCAGGTTGCTTGTCTCGACCAGCTGGCTGGCCGCGCATCTTTCCGATCCCGACCTGCGCATTCTCGACGCGACATGGTTTCTGGAGCCGGGGCGCGACGCGCGGGCCGAATACGAGGCGGCGCATATCCCGGGCGCACGCTTCTTCGACCTCGACGCGATCGTGGACCCGCGCAGCAGCCTGCCCCATACCGCCCCCCAGCCCGAATTGTTCGCAAGCCGGATGCGCGCGCTGGGGATCGGCGACGGGCAGAAGGTCGTGGTCTATGACAATTCGCCCGTCCGCTCGGCCGCGCGGGTCTGGTGGACCTTCCGGCTGATGGGCAAGCCCGATGTGGCGGTGCTGGATGGCGGGCTTGGCAAATGGCTGGCCGAGGGGCGTCCGACCGACGACGCGCCGCCCACCTTGCGCGACCGTCACTTCACGGTCCAGCGCCAGCCCGATCTGGTGCGCGACGTGACCCAGGTTGCCGCCGCGAGCAAGCTTGGCTCGCATGAGATCATCGATGCCCGCGCGGCCGAGCGTTTCCGCGGCGAAGTGCCCGAGCCCCGCGCCGGGCTGCGCCGTGGCCATGTGCCGGGATCGAAGAACCTGCCCTTCGGCCGCCTCTTCAACCCTGACGGCACGATGAAATCCCCCGACCTGATCCGCTCCGAATTCGAGGCGGCGGGCGTCGACCTGACGAAGCCCGCGATCACCACCTGCGGTTCGGGCGTGACCGCCGCGGTGCTGTTTCTCGCGCTCGAACGGATCGGACACCGGGACAATTCCCTTTACGACGGAAGCTGGGCCGAATGGGGCAGCTTCCCGGACCTTAAAATCGCAACCGGAGACGCGTGATGCTGGGCAATCTGAAACCGCAGGCCCCTGACAAGATCCTGGCCCTGATGGGCGAATTCAAGGCCGATCCCCGCCAGGGCAAGATCGACCTGGGCGTGGGGGTCTACAAGGACGCGACCGGGCACACTCCGATCATGCGTGCCGTGCTGGAAGCCGAAAAGCGGATGCTGGAGGCCGAGACGACCAAGACCTATGCAGGTCTGTCCGGTGAGCCCGATTTCCAGAAGGCGATGGCCGAACTGATCCTCGCCGATGGCTACAAGCCCGAGACGACCGCCGCGCTGGCCACCGTCGGCGGCACCGGCGCGATCCGTCAGGCGCTGGAACTGGCGCGCATGGCGAACCCCGACCTGCGGGTCTTCGTCTCCGACCCGACCTGGCCGAACCACGTCTCGATGATGAACTTCATCGGTATTCCGGTCGTCACCTATCGCTATTTCGACAATGACACCCGCGCGGTGAATTTCGAGGCGATGGTCGAGGATATCTCGGCCGCGAAAAAGGGCGACGTGGTGCTGCTGCATGGCTGCTGCCACAACCCGACCGGCGCGAACCTGAATATCGAGCAATGGGCCGAAGTCGCCTCGATCCTCGAAAAGACCGGCGCGACGCCGCTGATCGACCTGGCCTATCAAGGCTTCGGCGACGGGCTGGAGGAAGATGCGGCGGGCACGCGCCTGATCGCCTCGCGCATTCCCGAGGTGCTGATCGCGGCCTCCTGCAGCAAGAACTTCGGCATCTACCGCGAGCGGACGGGCTGCCTGCTGGCGCTTTGCACCGACAAGGCGACCAAGGATCTGGCGCAGGGCGCGATGGCCTTCCTGAACCGCCAGACCTATTCCTTCCCGCCCTTCCACGGCGCGAAGATCGTCTCGACCATCCTGAACGACGCGACGCTGCGCGCCGACTGGCAGGCCGAGCTTGAGGAGGTTCGCAGCGGCATGCTGCGCCTGCGCGAGCAACTGGCCCGCGAATTGCGCGACCTCTCCGGCTCGGACCGCTTCGGTTTCCTGGCCGAGCATCGCGGCATGTTCTCGCGCCTTGGCGCCACGCCCGAGCAGGTCGCCCGCATGAAAGACGAGTTCGGGATCTACATGGTCGGCGATTCCCGCCTGAACATCGCGGGCCTGAACGACGAGACCGTGCCGGTCCTTGCCCGCGCGATCATCGAGGCCGGCGTCTGACGCCAGCCGATCCCCGGAAAAAGCAGAAGGCCCGGTCAGATGACCGGGCCTTTTCGCATCAACCGTGCTTGCCGAGTTTTCGCGCGATATAGTCGCGAAGCTCCTCGATCTCGATATGGGTTTCCTTTAGCTCGTCCTGGGCGGCCACCAGTTCCGCCTCGGCCTTGCCAAGGCGCCCGACCAGATCCCCCTCGCGCTCTTCCAGCTCGCGCACCGCCTTGTCGCGGCCTTCCTCGGCCTCGTGCAATTGCTGGGCCATGTTCTCCAGCTCGCCCATCTCGGCCCGCGTCACGCGGCTCAGGCGGTGGATCAGCCAGCTTGCGAACCAGCCCAGAAGAAAGGCTGCGAACAGGATGATCGCGGTGGCGATGATGAATTCATTGCGATTCATGCGCAGTCCTTTCCGGTTCGGTGGCTGAGAGGTGGCAAAGCGGCCGGCATCATTCCCCGGCCTCCGCCTCGGTCCCTGTCTCGGTCCCCGCCGCCTCGGCCTCGGCTTCGACCGCGGCCTTGACGTCCGGCGGCCCCAGCGGGATCAGTTCGGGCAGATCCTCGGGCGGGATCCCGACGCCATGCGCCTCTCCCTCGGACATGCCTTCGTGATCGTCGGGGAAGGCGATTTCCAGCGCGGGCAGGGTCAGGGCATCGATCACCTGAATCGCGACATCCACATTGGCGGCGGCATTGGCGGGTTCGGTCGCAGCCGCGATCACCGCCTGCGCCTCAGCCCCCTCGGTCTCCGACGCGTCGGGGCCTTCAAGGGCTATGACAAGCACCCCGGACGCGGCGCGCGCGGCCGCCTGCGCGGCCTTGGCGGCCATGACCTCGGGGCTGTCGGTGACGCCGCTGACCTTCTGCGCCGGAGAGATCTCGGGCGCGACGGCGGGTTCCTCGGACAGCAGGGTGAACTCGATCCGGCGATTGGCCTCGCGGCCGGCCTCGGTCTCGTTATCGGCGATGGGTTGGGATTCGCCGTAACCCTTGGCCGACATATGCGAGACATCGACGCCGTGGTCGCGGATCGCATCCAGCGTCGCCTGCGCGCGGCCACGGGACAGTTCGGCATTCGTGTCGTCCCGTCCTTGGCTGTCGGTATGGCCGCCCAGCTCGATCCGGTAATCGGTGCAATTCTCCATGATCGCGGCGATACGGGTCAAGGTCGCCTCGGGATCGCCCGCGATGACGGTCTTGCCCGGCTCGAAGCCGATCTCGGATTCGTTCATCGCCGCGTTCAGCTGATCGACACATTCGACGCCCGAAGGCAGCGCCAGAAGCGGGTCGAGGCGGCGGTCATAGCGGATTGACAATTCATAGCGCGCACCGGCCCCAAGCCGCTGCGACAGCCGCGCCGCGGCCATGTCCGACGCGGTCTGGTTGCCGGAAATGCCGGAAAGCCGGATCAGTTCCGGCGTCACGCTGACCGTGCCCTGATCCAGCGTCGCCAGCGCGTCGATGGCGGCGATGGTGCGCAGGGTCCAGCCCTCGGGCATGGCATCATCGACGCGCAGCGCATTGTCGACCTCGCCAAAGCGCGAGCGGGCGAGGCTTTCGACCGCGTCGCGCATCCGCGCATCGGTGATGCGGCCCCGCAATTCGACCCCGCTGCCCTTCACCATGGCGGTGAACTCGGCCGGGCCGGGATCGGGGTCGGCCTTCTCCTCATGCTCGGCCTTCAGGGTGAAAAGCGAGGGCAGCGCGGATTCGAGCCGTCCGACCGCCTCGTCAAAGGCGGCGGGGGCGACGGTGGCGGGGACGAAAAGCGTGATGTCGGTATCCGAGATCGTCACCGAGCCGGACCCGAGCGTCCCGATCGCCGCGATTGCGGGAACCGCGGCATCCGCCCAACGCGAGGTCGGGACACCAAGGCCCAGCGTGCAGCGCGGCTCGCCTGCAATGCCCGCCTTGACGCCTGCGGCGATGATGCGGTCCCGGCTGGCCTCGTTATCCGCGGCGCAGGCGTCGAAACGCGCGCCCTCGGCGTCCTTGACGAAGCGCAGGGTGAAGGGGGTGATGACGGGGCGGGGCGCGGTCACATCCAGCGTCAGGGGGACGCTCAGCGGCCTTGCGCGGCCAAGCGCGGCCTCCAGATCGGCCTTTTCGCGGGCGCTGTCGGTGATCGCGCGCACCTCGACCCCTTCGGCCGAGATCGAGACCTTGGCCCGGCGGGCGAGCTGCGCGGCCTCCAGCCCGAAGGCGAAAGCGTCGTTCCATCCGTCCGGGGCCTTGTAATCGGCGGTCTCGACAAGATCCGAGATCTCGCCCGAGCCGATCTTCCGGCGCAGTTCCGCGACCATCGCCGAGCGGTCCAGCCCCGCAGGCACAAGGCCCACGATCGAGACACCGAGATCGTTGCGCAGCAGTTCCACCTCGAAATTCGGCGAGCCGAGCTTTTCGCGGGCCGCGACCTGCATCTCGTCGATGACGCGGTCAGGCTCGACCACGGTTTCGGCCCGCGTCTTGGCGCGGAAGCGCTGGATCTCGTCCGGGGCGGTTCCGGTCAGGCGCACCTGCAATCCGTCGATCGCGACTTCGGCCCAGTCATAGCCACCCGAGCGCAGGGCCTCACGGACCTCGGCGCGGCTCTGCGTTTCGATCATGTCCGCCGCTTGGCGCGCGGCGAAATAGGCAAGGCCCCCGGCAGCGGACAATGCGATCAGCGTGGCGACCACGGCGGGGCCGCGGCGCGTTCTTCGATTGGCCATCAAGAGGGGCCTTCGGCAGTTTCCAATCCGCCGCATTTAATGCGCGGACCGGAAAATCGCAATCAGACCAGCCCCGCCAAGGCGAGAAACAGCGCAACGATCAGGCCCGCATCGCGATTCGCGCGGAAGAGCCGGAGGCATCCCGCGCTGTCGTTCATGTCGAACCGCTTGAGTTGCCATGCAAGATGCCCGGCGAAACCGACGACGCCCAGCAAGGCCAGCGTCAGGGCGAGGCCCTGCGGCCGCGTCGCAAACACCGAAAGCGCCAGCAGCAGCACCGCGCCGATCCCGAACCATGTCAGCCAGCGCGCCGAATCACGTCCAAAGAGGCGCGCGGTCGATTTCACCCCGATCAGCGCGTCATCCTCGGCATCCTGATGGGCGTAGATCGTGTCGTAGAAGACGGTCCAGCAGATGCCTGCCAGATAGGCGAGGACCGGCGCCGGGGCGATATTGCCCATATGCGCGGCCCAGGCCAGGAGAACGCCCCAGTTGAAGGCCAGTCCCAGAAACACCTGCGGCCACCAGGTAAAGCGCTTGGCGAAGGGATAGATCGCGACCAGCGCCAGCGACGCGACGCCCAAGAGGATCGCCGGCCCGCCCAGCGTCAGCAGGATCACGAAGCCCAGCAGCGACTGGGCCACCAGCCAGCCGAACGCGCCCCGCACCGTGACCTGTCCCGACGGGATCGGGCGCGAACGGGTGCGTGCCACCTTGTCGTCGATGTCGCGGTCGGTGATGTCGTTCCAGGTGCAGCCCGCCCCGCGCATCAGGACCGCGCCAAGCCCGCAGGCAATCGCGATCCAGAGGTCGCGCCAGCTTGGGTTGTCGGCGATCATGGCCAGCCCGATCCCCCACCAGCAGGGCAGAAGCAGCAGCCAGGTTCCGATCGGTCGGTCCGCGCGGGAAAGCCGCAGCCACGGACGCCAGCTTTTCGGGGCATGGCGGTCCACCCAATTGTCGGGCGGCGCGTCCGCGACGCTGCGCTGGCCCTCTGGCGTCTGGCGGCTGGTCTGCATTATCCTGCGCCCCATCATGGCGAAAATCAGGCTTTTCATAGATCACTCGCTGGCCCAGGGACAAGCCGTTGTGATCGGCGCGGATCAGGCCCACTATCTTTCCTCGGTCATGCGGCAGGGTCCGGGTGCTGAAATCCTGCTGTTCAACGGCAGGGACGGCGAATGGCTGGCCCGCATCGAGCGGCTGGGCAAGCGCGAGGGGGTGCTGGCCCCGCTGCGCCAGACCGCGCCCCAGATGGACCCGCCCGACCTGTGGCTGGTCTTTGCCCCGATCAAGAAGACGCGCACCGATTTCATCGTCGAGAAGGCGGCCGAGATGGGCGCCGCGCGCATCCTGCCCGTCCACACCGACCACACCAATTCCGAGCGTATCCGCCAGGACCGCCTGCAGGCCCATGCGGTCGAGGCGGCCGAGCAATGCGGCGGCACCTTCGTCCCCGAGGTCGCGGATCTGGTCCCGCTCTCGCGCCTGCTGGACGGCTGGGATCCCGCGCGCCGCATCCTCTGGGCGGATGAGGCGCTGGTCGGCCCGGCCGAGACGCTGTCGGGCCTCACGCGAGGGCCATGGGCGATCCTGATCGGCCCCGAAGGCGGCTGGAGCGAATCGGAGCGTGCGCGGCTTTCGGCGATGGAATGTGTCACCCGCATCTCGCTTGGCCCCCGCATCCTGCGCGCGGATACGGCTGCCGTGGCGTCACTGGCGCTCTGGCAATCCGAACTGGGCGACTGGCGCTAGCCCGCGGGCGTTGTCATTGCAACTTTGATGCGCCGTTGCGGCGGCGGCGATATGTTAATTGCACAAAAGGCATCATTTCGCCGCTGTTTCATAAAAGCGTAATCAAAACCGGCCCTTATGCACATGCTGCATAGCGGCAATGCCCCCGCAACCCGTAGTTTTCCCAGACTGCCCGGCCTATATGCCTGTCATCAGATAACCGCCCGAATTCAGGGCATTTTCAGAACAGGTGACATCATGTCGGCGATTGACACGAACCGCGTCCATGGCGGGACGCGCTCTTTCGGTATTGGCTCGAAACTCTTTGCGGCAGTGGCTGCATGGAACGATGCGCGCGTGACTCGTAACGCGCTGGGCCGCCTGTCCGACCGCGAGCTGGACGATATCGGTCTCTGCCGCGGCGACATCGAGCGGGTTGCACGCGCCGCCCGCTGATACCGGCGAAGAGCGAAGCGAAACGGGCCTCTGTCTTGCAGGGGCCTTTTTCAATTCCCTATTGCAAAAAGCCCGCCGGAAAGGCGGGCTTTTTCATGTCCGGCGATGCGTTCAGATCCGGGTGACGACCAGCGTGGACCATTCGCCATGATCGTCGCGGCGTTCGAGCGGCATCCCGCCCGCCGCATAGGCGGCAATCACTTCCTTGGCCTGCGTGGTCAGGATCCCCGACAGGATCGCCTTGCCGCCGGGCGCGAGGTTCTTCGCCATGTCGGGAACGAGGTCGATCAGCGGCTGTTTCAGGATATTGGCAAAGACCAGATCGAAGGGTGCGGCATTTTCGATCAGCGGATGGTCGAAGCCGACCGCCTCGACGCATTCCACCCGCCCGTCGAGCCCGTTTGCGATGACATTCGCGCGCGCCACATCGACCGCCACCGGGTCGATGTCGCCGGCAAGGACCATCACCGGAAAGGCGCGGGCCGCCGCCATGGCCAGAACCGCGGTGCCGCAACCGACATCGACGATGCGCTGGGGCGCGGCGCCGGCCTCGATCATGCGGTCCAGCGCCAGAAGGCAACCCTTGGTCGTCGCGTGATGGCCGGTGCCAAAGGCCATCGCGGCCTCGATCAGCAGCGCCTCCGCGCCCTCGGGCACCTTGTCCGCGTCATGGCTGCCATGGACGAAGAAGCGTCCGGCCTCGACCGGGGACAGTTCGCGCTTCACATGGGCGACCCAATCGACCTCGGGCAGTTCCGAGATGACGAAGGGGTCGGCCCCGAAGGCCGCCGCCATCAGCGCCAGCGCGACCTCGTCCGGGGCCTCGGTGAAATAGAGGCCGACTTCCCAGCGGCCCCGGCCGTCCTCGATCTCGAACACGCCGCTGCCGACGGGCTCGGGCGTCAGCTCGTCGCCCATCTCGGCAAGCGCCTCGGCGGCGTCGCGTCCGGCGGTCTGGGTCAGCGCGGTCCAGGTCGGCATCAGATCTCCTCGGGAATATCCGTCAGAGGCGCCTCTACGCCGGTGCCGCGCAGCCCGCAATAGCCATCGGGATAGCGGTCCAGATATTGCTGGTGATCCTCATGCGCCGGATAGAACGGCGCGGCGGGCAGGATCTGCGTCGTGATCTCGGGGAAACCCGCGACGGCAAGGCGGTTGCTGTAATCGGCCTTGCTGAGTTCCGCCGCCGCCTTCTGGCTGTCGGTGAAATACATGATCATCGAGCGATATTGCGAGCCGACGTCATTGCCCTGACGGTTGCCCTGGGTCGGGTTGTGGTTTTCCCAGAAGACCTGCAACAGCCGCTCATAGCTGATGCGCGAGCTGTCATAGACGACCCGGACGACCTCGGCATGGCCGGTATTTCCAGCGCAGACCTGCTTGTAGGTCGGATTCTCGACCGAGCCGCCGGCAAAGCCGACCTCGGTGAGCCAGACGCCGTCGAGTTCCCAGAACAGGCGCTCGACACCCCAATAGCATCCCATGCCGAAAATGGCCTGGTCGAAGCCCTTGGGAACCGGCGCGTCCAGCGGCCGGCCGAAGATCCGATGGAGGGGAGCGGTCATTGGCGCATCCTTTCAAAACTCTTGCCGTGAATTTAAGTGCGGCCATACCTTCGTGCAACGCCAGAGGCCACCTGCCGGTTCGCCGATGCGGGAAAGTTGAGCGAAAAGGAAACCCATGCGCGCCGGTCATTTGAACCTGATCACCGATGTCGAGGGCCTGCGGGTCGGGAATGCGCAGGATGACGCGTTGCGTTCGGGAACCACTGTCCTTGTGGGCGACCGGCCCCTTGCCTGCGGGGTCAGCGTCATGGGCGGCGCCCCCGGCTCGCGCGAGACGGAATTGCTGGCGCCCGACAAGACGGTGCAGGCCGTCGATGCGCTGGTGCTGTCCGGCGGCTCGGCCTTTGGCCTTGCCGCCTGCGACGGCGTGTCCGAGGGGCTGCGCCGGCAAGGGCGCGGCTTTCAGATCGGGCCGGTCCGGGTGCCGATCGTGCCCGGCGCAATCGTCTTTGACCTGCTGAACGGCGGCGACAAGGCGTGGGAGGCGAACCCCTATCCTGCCCTTGGCCGCATCGCGCTGGATGCCGCGGCGCGCCAGTTTTCGCTGGGCAGCTTTGGTGCCGGAACCGGGGCGCTGACGCATCGCTGGAAAGGGGGCCTCGGCTCGGCCTCAGCGGTCCTCGATTGCGGGATCACCGTGGGGGCGCTGGTCGTGGTCAACGCGCTCGGCTCGGTCACGGCGGGCGAGGGGCGGCAGTTCTGGGCCGCGCCATGGGAGGTGGGGGACGAGTTCGGCGGTCTCGGCCTCTCTGGCCCATATGATCCGCTGCGCGAGCCGCCGATGGCGAAGCGGCTGGGCGAGGCGACGACCATCGCCATCGTGGCGACGGATGCCGACCTCGACAAGGCGGCGCTGACGCGGCTTGCCACCGCCGCGCAGGACGGCATGGCGCGGGCGATCGTGCCCAGCCATACGCCCTATGACGGGGATCTGGTCTTTGCGGCCTCGACCGGCGCGCGGCCCTTGCCCGATCCGGTGCTGACGCCCTTTCAGCTTGGCCATGCCGCCGCCGTGACGCTGGCCCGCGCGATTGCCCGCGCCGTCCATTCCGCCACGCCGCGGGCCGGTGACTTGCAGCCCTGCTGGCGGGGGCAATGAAAAGGGGCGACGGGAGAGAGATCCGCCGCCCCAAGTCTAACACGCCAAGAGGGAAAAACCTGACGATGGACGGGAAACGCGCCGAGGGCATTTCGGATCCGTCACGTTTCGGAGAGCGGGTTCCCCTATCCGATCCGCTTGCGCCGGGTCCGCAAAAGCGCAAGCCTCTGCACAAAGCTTTGCGCAGAGGAGCCTGACGATGAACACCCATGCGACCGACCTCAGGATGCAGTTGAAGGATCCGTCCCTGCTGGAGACGCGCGCCTATGTCGCGGGGGAATGGATCGACGCGGAGAGCGGCGCGACCTTCGACGTGACCAATCCCGCGCGGGGCGATGTCATCGCGAAAGTCGCGGATCTCGGCCGGGCAGAGGTTGCCCGCGCCATCGCCGCCGCCGCCGAGGCGATGAAGGGCTGGGCCGCCCGCGCCGCCAAGGAACGGGCGCAGATCATGCGCAAATGGTTCGACCTGATGATGGAAAACCAGGAGGATCTCGGCAAGATCCTGACCGCCGAGATGGGCAAGCCGCTGGCCGAGGCCAAGGGCGAGATCGCCTATGGCGCAAGCTTCATCGAATGGTTCGGCGAGGAGGCGAAGCGCATCTATGGCGAGACCATCCCCGGCCATATGGCCGACAAGCGCCTGACCGTGATCCGCCAGCCGATCGGCGTCGTCGGCTCGATCACGCCATGGAACTTTCCGAACGCCATGATCGCGCGGAAATGCGCGCCGGCCATTGCCGCGGGCTGCGGCTTTGTCGGGCGTCCCGCCTCGGAAACGCCGCTTTCGGCGCTGGCCATGGCGGTGCTGGCGGAACGGGCCGGGCTGCCCAAGGGCCTCTTCAGCATAGTGCCCTCGAGCCGCGCCTCGGAGATCGGCAAGGAGTTCTGCGAGAACCCGCTGATCCGCAAGCTGACCTTCACCGGCTCGACCAATACCGGGCGCATCCTCTTGCGGCAGGCGGCGGATCAGGTGCTGAAATGCTCGATGGAGCTGGGCGGCAATGCGCCCTTCATCGTCTTTGACGACGCGGATCTCGATGCGGCGGTCGAGGGGGCGATGGCGTCGAAATTCCGCAATAACGGCCAGACCTGCGTTTGCGCGAACCGCATCTATGTGCAGGCCGGCGTCTATGACGCCTTCGCCGAGAAGCTGGCGCAGGCGGCGGACAGACTGACGGTCGGGGACGGCCTTTCCGAAAACGTGACCACGGGGCCGCTGATCAACGAAAAGGCGGTCGAGAAGGTCGAGGACCATATCAGGGACGCGCTGGATGGCGGCGCGCAGATCCTGACCGGCGGCAAGCGGCTGGAGGGGCTGTTCTTTGAACCGACCGTCGTGACCGGCATCACCCAGTCGATGAAGGTCGCGAACGAGGAGACCTTCGGCCCGCTGGCCCCGCTGTTCCGCTTCGAGACCGAGGCCGAGGCGGTGGCCTATGCCAATGACACCATCTTCGGTCTTGCCGCCTATTTCTATGCCCGCGACATCGGGCGGATCACGCGGGTGCAGGAGGCGCTGGAATACGGCATCGTCGGCGTCAATACCGGCATCATCTCGACCGAGGTGGCGCCCTTCGGCGGGGTCAAGCAATCCGGGCTTGGCCGCGAAGGCTCGCGCCACGGGATCGAGGATTACCTTGAGATGAAATATATCTGCCTGTCGGTCTGACGACCGGCCGGCCGGAAGCAAAAACCCCGGAGCGATGCTCCGGGGTTTTTCGTGATCAGCGCTTGTCGTCTTCCGCTTCGTCGTCGTCCTCGTCCGAGGCCGGGAGGTTGAAGAAGCTTTCCGCGTCGAGGTTTTCCTTGCGCTCTTCCTTTTCGGAATCGGCGAGGCTGAAACTGCCCAGACCGCCGATCGAGGAGGGCATCCGCGGCTCGTCCGAGGCGGCAAGCGAGGTTTCGGTCGAGAGCAGCTTGCGCCGCTCGTCATCGGTCATCGCGCCACCCTCGGCGGCCTTGCGCTTGGCGGCCTTCTGGACGGCCGCGTCAAGTTCGGACTGGCGGCAGAGGCCAAGCGCGACCGGGTCGATCGGCTGCATGTTCTGGATGTTCCAATGCGTCCGCTCGCGGATCGAGGCGATGGTCGGCTTGGTCGTCCCGACCAGCTTGGCGATCTGGGCATCGGCCAGTTCCGGGTGGAACTTGACCAGCCACAGGATCGCGTTCGGACGGTCCTGACGCTTGGAAAGGGGGGTGTAGCGCGGGCCGCGACGCTTTTCCTCGCCCTCGGCGGCGGGGTTGTGCTTCAGCCTCAGCCGGTAGCGCGGGTCTTTCTGGCCCTTGTCGATCTCGGCCTGGTCGAGCTGGTTCGAGGCGATCGGATCGAAACCCTTCACGCCGACCGCCACGTCGCCATCCGCAATGCCCTGCACCTCGAGTTCGTGCATGCCGCAGAAATCGCCGATCTGCTTGAAGCTTAGCGTCGTGTTGTCGACCAGCCAGACGGCGGTGGCCTTGGCCATCAGCGGCTTGTTCATGACGTTCTCCTTAACAATATCTTCTTCGGCCGGGAAAACGGCTTCTGGCGGGCGCCATTCCATTTTCAGGGGGGATTGAAGGGCTATATAGGGCTTTGGAGGTCAGGAATAAAGTCTGAATTTCATGGCGCCCACCGGGGCAGGCGGATAGTTTCGCGCCATGAAAAGACTGATCGCGCTTGCCATCCTCCTGCTCTCGACCGCCGCTGCCTCCGCGCAGGAGCCTGTGCGGCATCAGGCGGGGGAGTTCGATTATTACGTCCTGTCGCTCAGCTGGTCGCCCAGCTGGTGCGCGCAGGTAGGTGCGGAGGACGGCGCCGAACAATGCAATCCCGGCCGCCGGCTGGGTTTCACCGTCCACGGGCTTTGGCCGCAATATGAGCGCGGCTGGCCTTCGGATTGCCGGACCGATGCGCGCGACCCCTCGCGGCGCGAGACGCGGCAGATGGCGGACCTGATGGGGTCGGGTGGGCTCGCCTGGTATCAATGGAAGAAGCATGGCCGCTGCTCGGGCCTGTCGGCGGCGGATTATTTCGCCGTGACGCGGGAGGCGGCGAAGAGCGTCCACCTACCGGAGGTGCTGCAGAAGCTGTCCCGCGATGTCTCGCTGCCGGCGAAGGTGGTCGAGGAGGCGTTTCTGGAAGCCAATCCCGGCATGACCCGCGACGGAATCACCGTGACCTGCCGCGCCCGCGCCCTGCAGGAGGTTCGGATCTGCCTGACCCGCGAGCTGAGCCCGCGCGCCTGTGCGCCCGACAACCGGGCGGATTGCCGGGGCAGCTTTTCCATGCCGGCGCCGCGCTGAGGGCAGCGCCGCGCCGCCTCCGGCGGGAGTATTTGGGGAACGAAGAACTCGGGTCGGTCAGGGTTCGGGCGCGACTTCGAGGACGATCTTGCCGATATGGTCGCCCGCCTCCATGCGGCGATGCGCCTCGGACGCGCGGGCGAGGGGGAAGCTGCTGTCGATGAGGGGGCGGACGGCTCCGGTTTCGACCAGTGGCCAGAGGTTGCGGCAGAGTTCCGACGCGATGCGGGCCTTGGCGGCGTCCGATTGCGGGCGGAGCGTCGAGCCGGTGACGGTCAGCCGGCGCATCATGATCTGGGCGAAGTTGATCTCGGCCTTCGGACCCGAGAGGAAGGCGATCTGGACGAGGCGTCCTTCGTTTGCCAAGGCCTTGAGGTTGCGGGCGATATAGCTGCCGCCGACCATGTCGAGGATCAGATCCGCGCCGCCTGCCGCTTGCAGGGCGGCGACGAAGTCTTCCTCGCGGTAGTTGATCGCATGGGCGCCGAGCGCGGCGCAGGCGCGGCATTTCTCGTCCGAGCCGGCCGTGGTCCAGACCCTTGCCCCGAGCGCGCGGGCGACCTGGATCGCCATGGTGCCGATGCCGGAGGAGCCGCCATGGACCAGAAAGCGTTCGCCCCCCGTGAGCGCGCCGCGCATGACCACATTCGACCAGACCGTGAAGGCTGTTTCTGGCAGCGCGGCAGCCTCGCGCAGGGTGAGGCCCGCGGGGATGGGAAGGGCGTGATCGGCGGGGCAGGTCGCGTATTCGGCATAGCCGCCGCCCGGAAGCAGCGCGCAGACCCGGTCGCCGGTCTTCCAGCGGGTTACGCCGGGGCCGGTTCCGGCCACGATGCCCGCGCATTCGAGGCCGGGTAGTTCCGATGCGCCGGGCGGGGGGGCATAGGCGCCAGCCCGTTGCAGCACGTCGGGCCGGTTCACCCCGGCCCAGATGATGCGGATGAGGATCTGGCCGTGGCCCGCGACCGGCACGGGACGGGTGGCGGGGCGCAGGACTTCGGCGGCGCCGGGGGCGGTGATCTCGACCGCCTGCATCACGTCGGGGATCATGCGTCGGCCTGCCCATGCGTGGGGGTGGTCACGGGGCGGGCATATCCGGGCGCGGGATGGCGGCGCGGCGGGCGGATCCAACCGGTGGCGAGCGCGGTCAGCCGGCCCATCCCCGGCAGGGCGCCGAGCTGTTCCTTGATCTTTTCGAAGCGCATCACGCCCTCGATCCGGCGGCCGAGAAACGCACGCGTGTCATGGAGGTCCGGTGATTCGTCGCCAAGCCAGTAGAGCACCGTGGCGCCGTAGACGGTCGAGAGGGTGGCGCGTTTCGAATACCAGTTGACGTCGTTCGAGGTGTCGCCGAGGCCTTCCCAGATCGCATCCGCCGTCTCCCAGACCAGCCTTGCGCCAAGGGCGGCGTTTTGTGGCAGGGCAAAGACCACGGCTCCGGCGCGGGCCATCTCGCGGTTGCTGAGGTCGATGCGGTGCATGACGGCATCGGTGATGCGGTCGCGGAAGCGTCCTTGCAGCAGGCCTTGCGCAAGCCATTCGCGCAGCGCGGCATCGCCCCGGCGGTGATAGGCGGCGGCCAGATCGACGCCGCCGCGGGGCAGGTGCACGCGGGCAAGCTGCGGGCTCATGCCGATGTCGCGGGCGCCGGCGGCGACGGCCTTGTCGCTCATCCCGTCGAAGACCACATGCTGAAGCGCTGCGTCTATCAAATGGTCCCGTTCATTGGTCATGCCACCCTCCCTGCGAATGGTCCCGCGAAATTCTGGACAAAAGTGATTCGCCCTGCTAGAAGGCCGCGACCTGCAATTCAGCTCAACTTTAACCTAGGAAGGTGGTGACAACCACATGCAGGTAAGTGTTCGCGACAACAACGTCGAACAAGCGCTTCGCGCCCTGAAGAAGAAACTTCAGCGCGAGGGGGTGTTCCGCGAAATGAAGCTTAAGCAGCATTTCGAGAAACCTTCGGTCAAAAAGGCCCGTGAAAAGGCCGAGGCCGTCCGCCGCGCCCGCAAGCTGGCCCGTAAAAAGGCACAACGCGAAGGCGCGCTCTAAGACGTGCGACCACATCGGTTCAGGAAACCCCCGCTTTCGCGGGGGTTTTCTATTTCAGGGGCCTAGACCGGCAATGCCGTGGTGAAGGCCACGGTCTTCAGCGAGAAGGAGGAATGCATCTGCGCGACTCCGGGCAGCTTGGCCAGCCTTTGGCGGTGGATGCGGGCGAAATCGTCGGTGTCCTGCGCCACGACCTTCAGGAGATAGTCGGCCGACCCGGCCATCAGGTGGCATTCCAGCACATCGGGGATCTTGCGCACCTCGCGCTCGAAGGCGGCGAGAAGCTCGTCCGCCTGTCCTGAAAGCGTGATCTCGACGAAAACCGTGGTCGGGCGCTCCAGCTTGCGGGCATCGAGAAGCGCCACATAGCCGCGGATCATGCCCGCCTCCTCCAGCCGCTGGACGCGGCGGTGGCAGGCGCTGGCCGAGAGGCTGACCTCGGCCGCGAGTTCGGCATTGGTGATGCGGCCATCGCGCTGAAGCACGGTCAGGATGCGGCGATCTGTTGCGTCGATGTCGGTCATGTCGAAATTCCCTGCGCGCTTTTCCACCGCTGCCGGTGGTTTCTTCGCAGGTTAGGCGCGGTTGCGGCAAAAGGGAACGCCGCGCCCAAGGCGCGGGCGCCCCTGTGGCCGGGAGCCGGCGTCACGCGCGGGTGGCGCGCAACTCGTCCCGGATCTGGATCAGCAATTCTTCCTGCGTCGGGCCGGCGGCAGCCTCTTCGGCGGCTTTCTGTTTGACCACGCTGGACTGGACCTTGTTCACCCCCTTGACGAGCAGGAAGACGGCCCAGGCGATGATCAGGAAGTTGATGATGGCCGAGATGAATGACCCCCAGGCAAAGACCGACGCGCCCGAATCGCGGGCCGCCTTGAGGCTGGCGCCGGCGGGGACATCGCCCTTCAGCACGAAATAATGGCCACTGAAATCGGTTCCCCCGGTCAGCAGACCGATGATCGGGTTGATAAGGTCGGTGACGAGCGAGTTCACGATCGCGGTAAAGGCCGCGCCGATGATGATGCCGACGGCAAGGTCGATGACATTGCCACGGGCGATGAACTCCTTGAACTCCTTGATCATATGCTTACCTTTCCTCAGACCTGCCGCGCCGATGGGGCCGAACTGCGACCTCCTTGGCAGCCATCTCTCAAAGATTGTTCAGGATCTCTCACGAATGTCTACTCTTTCCGACTTTCCGATCACCCGTCGCTGGCCGCCTGTGCGCCCCGAGGTCATCCAGCTTTACACGCTGAACACGCCGAACGGGATCAAGACCTCGGTCATGCTTGAGGAATGCGGCCTCGACTATGACGCGCACCATATCAGCATCGGCGATCCCGAGGACCAGTTCACGCCCGAATTCCTGTCGCTGAACCCCAACAACAAGATCCCCGCGATGATCGACCCGAACGGGCCGGACGGAGAGCCGATCGGGCTGTTCGAGACCGGGGCGATGCTGATCTATCTGGGCGACAAGACCGGCAAGTTCCTGCCGCGCAAGGGGGCGGCGCGCTATCACACCATCCAGTGGCTGATGTGGCAGATGGGCGGCGTCGGGCCGATGTTCGGTCAGGTCGGCTTCTTCCACCGCTACAAGGGCAAGGAGATCGAGGATCCGCGCCCGCGCACCCGCTATTACAACGAGGCGCGGCGGCTGCTGGGCGTCCTTGACCGCCAGCTTGAGGGCAGGGACTGGATCACCGGCGAATATTCCATCGCCGACATGGCCGTCGCCCCCTGGCTGCGCACCGTGCGCGTGAACTACGAGGCCGAGACGGAAACCGGGATGGACGGCTTTGCCAATGTCCAGGCCTATCTGGATCGCTTCCTTGCCCGCCCCGCCGTCCAGCGCGGGCTGGTGGTCGGGGCTGAGTGAATGGCCAATGCCCCGGCTGGAGGGCCGGGGCGTTTTTTGGGTGAGGGGGCGCGTCGGCTGCGCGGACGATGCGGACAGTCAGCATAGCGATGTGAGGTAATAAATCCGTGGATCAGGCTCTCCGAGATGAAATCTACCAACTGCGCGGTCTGAGTTCACCAGAAGCGTTCGAGTGGCTTGTGCAAAACCGTCCGAGCCTGCCTCGCTCTGTTGCTCATCGCTCATGGGCTGTAGCGGAGCAAGAAGCTTTGCTTAGCTACTACCTAACCGGAAAAATTCCATTTGCTTCTGCTAGTGGATATCAATGGCTGGAGAAGGCGACTTCGCTGTCTCAGATGATAAAGCACATCTCCAAACTTCTGCCTTCGATACCACAAGATCGGCTCTTTCTGCTCGAGTATCATCTTCGTCCTGTCCTGATGGAAGCCGATAGAACCGAGCGCCAGCGTGATGAGGCGCAGATCCTGTTAAGGGAGATACGTAAACTGATCGGCGGCTATGGGCTCGATCCACCGATGCGGGACGGAGCAATCATTCCCGGGGGAGCTTCTTGCGAATAGCTTCGAACTCTTCCGCAGACAAACCCGTCCGGGTCGCCAATTCCTCTGCCGAGAGAGCGCCGCCATAAAGCACCTCGCGGATGAGCTCTCCCAAGCCCCGAAGCTCTTGTCCAGTAAGGGGCGTTTCCATCATCTCCGCCCTGATTGCTTCATAAAGCCTTGTCGCGGGGATCCGGGGTGTGGCCGTGCAGATGACGATATCCCCTGACGCTTCAAGCTCTGCCAAAGCGGCCGAAATGCTCGCCAGCATCACTTCTCGCTCTGGTTGATCCATAGCTCCTCCTTGCCAGCGTAAGCCCCGCGCGCTTACGCCGGGCACCCCCCGGATGCGCCCAAGCGCAACCCAGGGGGAGTGGGGCCCATTACCCCCGCAGCGTGCCGCCGGTCGCCTTGGTGACCTTCTCGACGATCTTGGCCGAAACCGCTTCGATCTCGGCATCGGTCAGGGTCTTGTCCTTCGGTTGCAGGCGGGCGGTGATGGCGATGGATTTCTTGCCGCCTTCGAGGCCGGTGAACTGGTCGAAGACCGAAACCTTCTCGATCAGCGCCTTGTCGGCGCCGGCTGCGGCATTCACCAGCGTCAGCGCCTCGACGCCCGCATCGACGACAAAGGCGAAGTCGCGCTCGACCGCCTGCAGGTCCGACAGGACCAGCGCGGGACGCGAGGGCGTCCTGACCTTGGGCAGCGGCACCGCGGCGATGCGGATCGTGAAGCCCACCACCGCGCCCTTGATGCCGAAATGGCGCAGGATCTTCGGGTGAACCTCGCCAAAGGTCGCAAGCGCGTTCGGACCGAGCGCGATATTGCCGGCGCGGCCGGGATGCCACCAGCCGTCCAGCTTGCGGTTGATCTGGGCCTTGGCGGGCGCGCCGATGATCTGCAGGATCGCCTCGGCATCGGCCTTGGCGTCATAGATGTCGGCCTTGCGGCGCGAGGCGAAGGGATCGCGCGGTGCCGTCGCACCCACGAGGATGCCGGAAAGGTGCAGATCCTGCTCTCCCGGTTCACCGCCCGAAAAGACCGGCCCGCATTCGAAGAGGGCGAGGTCCATGAAGCCGCGCGCCTGATTGCGGGCGGCTGCGGCCAGCAGGCCGGGCAGCAGGTCAGGACGCATATGCGTCATCTCGCTGCTGATCGGGTTCTCGATCCGAAGGGCGTCCTGCCCGCCGCCGAAAAGCTCTGCCGCCTCGCGGTCGATGAAGCTGTAGGTGACGCATTCATTGTAGCCAAGGCTCGCGGCCATGCGCCGCGCCGCCTTTTCGCGCGCTTGCAGGGGCGTCAGGACCGGCTTCGGCACGCCTGCTTGCGGACGGGGCAGGGGTTGGCCCTGAAGCTTCGTCAGCGAGGCGATGCGGGCAACCTCCTCGACCAGATCGGCGCTGCCCTGCACATCCGGGCGCCAGGAGGGGACGAAAGCCTCATTGCCTTCAAGGCGGAAGCCAAGGGCCTCCAGCGTGCGGCGCTGCTCGGCCTCGGGGATCTCCATGCCGACAAGGCTGACGACGCGGGCCGGCTCCAGCGTATAGCTGCGGGTGGTGTCGGGAACGCTGCCCGCCGTCACCACCTCCGACGCCTCGCCGCCGCAGAGGTCGAGGATCAGCTGCGTTGCAAGCTCCAGCCCCGGCCGGGTGAAGGCGGGGTCGGCGCCGCGCTCGAACCGATAGCGGGCGTCGGAACTGATCTTCAGCGCCCGGCCCACCGTCGCAATGGCGATCGGATCCCAATAGGCGCTTTCGAGGAAGACGTTGACCGTCTCGTCCGAGCAGCCGGAATGCTCGCCGCCCATGATGCCGGCGATGCTTTCGGGGCCGTTCTCATCCGCGATGATCATGGTGCCGGGGGCGAAGGCATAGGTCTTGCCGTCCAGCGCCAGCAGTTCCTCGCCCTCGGTCGAGGGGCGGACATGCAGGTCGCCCTTGACCTTGTCCGCGTCGAAGACATGCAGCGGGCGGTTCAGGTCGAAGGTGAAGAGGTTGGTGATGTCCACGAGCGTGTTGATCGGGCGCAGACCGATCGCCGTCAGGCGCTTTTGCAGCCATTCGGGCGAGGGGCCGTTCCTGACGCCACGGATCACGCGACCCGAGAAGAAGGGGGCCTTCGCGGCCACTTCCGGCGCGATCACCACCTTGATGGGCGAGGCGAAGCTGCCCGCGACCGTGGCGGTCTTTTCGGGTTTCAGCGTGCCAAGGCCGCGCGCCGCAAGGTCGCGAGCCACGCCGCGCACGCCCAATGCGTCGGGACGGTTCGGGGTGATCTTGATCTCGATGACCGGATCGACCGCCTCGGGGCGGTTCGCCGAAAGCCAGTCGACGAATTTCTCGCCCACCTCGCCCGAGGGCAGTTCGATGATGCCGTCATGCTCTTCGGACAGCTCAAGCTCGCGTTCCGAGGCCATCATGCCGTGGCTCTCGACGCCGCGGATCTTCCCGACGCCAAGGGTCACGTCGATGCCCGGAACATAATCGCCCGGCTTCGCCAGAACGACGGTGATTCCGGCCCGCGCATTCGGTGCGCCGCAGACGATCTGCTTCTCGCCCTCGTCGGTCATCACCTTGCAGACCCGCAGGCGGTCGGCGTCGGGATGCTGGACGGCCTCCAGCACCTTGGCGAGGGTAAATGACTTCAGTTTCGAAGCCGGGTCGGCGACGCCCTCGACCTCGAGGCCGAGATCGGTCAGCGCCTCGGTGATCTCGTCGAGCGAGGCGGTGGTGTCGAGATGCTCCTTGAGCCAGGAGAGGGTGAATTTCATGTCGCGGCTCCGTCGGGTTTGCGCGTCCCTTACCCCATGGCGCGGGGGATTGGTAGGGTCGTGCGCCTCGCGGGCCTAGACCTGCAGCAGCAGGACCAGCACGGCGGCAAGCGAGGCGTTCACCGGCACGGTGATCAGCCATGCGCCAAGGATGGTCCGCACATATGAGCGCCGGACCAGATGGCGGCGGCGCACTTCCTCGTCCGGCATCGGCGCGCGCTTCTTGGCGATCCGCCGGTCGCGCCATTCGCGATAGAAGCCGACGCCAAAGACGCCCCCGATCGCGACATGGGTGGTCGAGACCGGCAGGCCGAGGATCGAGAAGCCCAGAACCGTCAGCGCCGTCGCAAGCGAGATGCAAAGCGCGCGCGAGGGGTTCAGCCGGGTGATCCGGCTGCCGACCATGTTGACGAGCTGGCCGCCGAACAGGACGATCCCGACCGCGATCCCCATGCCCGAGAGCAGCAGCACCGTCTGCATGCCCAGAGGTTTTCCATCCGTCCCCGGAATGTGCTGCAGCACGATGGTCAGCGGGGCCGCGACGTTCGAGGTGTCGTTGGCGCCATGGGCAAAGCCCATGACCAGCGCCGTCGCGACCAGCGGCAGGCCAAGCAGGTTCTTCAACGCCAGTTTCTGCCCGGCATGCGCCGCGATCTGCCTGCCAAGCGTGATATGGGCATAAGCCGCCCCCAATCCCGCCCCGACGAGCGAGAGCAGCAGCACGGCGACCCAGGACAGCGACTGGAACGAGGTCGCGGCCAGCGCGATCAGCAGTCCGATCGTCACCGCGACCAGCATCGTCAGCCAGTTCCGCCCCGAGGGGATCGGGTCGGCCTTTTCCAGAACGTGGCTGTAAAGGCTCGACAGGATCAGCGCAGCCAGAAGCCCCGATATGATCGGAGAGATGACCCAGCCAAGCGCGATCACCGCCATCGCCTCCCAGTTGACCGCGCCGGGACCAAAGGCCGCGATACCCGCGCCGGCGATCGCGCCGACGACTGAATGGGTGGTGCTGACCGGCGCGTTCATCCATGTCGCGAGGCTGATCCAGCTTGCCGCGCCGATCAGCGCGGCCAGCATCATCATCGCCGTCGGCTGGCCCTGTCCGATGGTTTCGCCGACCAGCCCCTCGGTCAGGGTAAGGGTGACGGCCTCTCCGGCCAGAACGGCGCCCAGCACATCCATCAGCGCGACGAGGATCAGGCCCTTGGCCAGCCCGATAGCGCCCGCGCCGACGGCGGGACCAAGCGCGTTCGCGACGTCATTGGCCCCGATCGACAGCGCCAGATAGATCGCGATCGCGACGGCGGCGGCCATGATCCCCAAGGCAGGCTGGCCCGCTACCGCCGCCGCGACCAGCTCGGCCATGGCGGCGACGAAGACCACCGCGATTCCGAACCGGACCCGCGGGCGCGCGGCGGCCATGGCGGCGCGCTCGGCATTGGTCATCCGGCTCAGATCCTTGTCGAGGATGCGGTATTCGCGCTCGTCCCGGTCCATGTCAGCCCTGCTGACCGGACGGGGCGGGCAGGGCGGCCAGCAGCTTCTTCAACCCGGCCTCGGCGACAAGCTCGGCCGCGCGGGCGGGATCATACCAGCCGCGCGTGCGCTCGGCCGCCTCGGGGAAGTCGTCGGCGAGGGAGTGCACGTTCACGGCAAAGACATGCACGTCGACCGGAACCGCGAAGCCCCGGTCCTGCAGCTTGTCATAGTGATAGCTGCCGATCGCGACCTGATCGACCTCGCCTTGCACGCCGGCTTCCTCCCATGCCTCCTGCATGGCGGCATCGGCGAGGCTGCGGCCGGGCATCGGCCAGCCCTTGGGCACGATCCAGCGGCCGGTGCCACGGCTGGTCACCAGCAGGACCTTGCCCGTCCGGCTGTCGCGGCACAGCGCCGCGACCTGCATGTCCGGCGGCTTGCGCCCCAGAAGCCGTTCCAGCCTGTCTCGGAAACTCCCCTTCACTCGTCCTCCTCAGCCCCACGAAGCCTTCCGCGCAGGGACTTGACCGTCCCTCTTTGTGTTTTTGCCGCAAGACGCCGTTTCTGGCTGCCAAGCGTCGGCTTGGTCGCGATCCGCTTGCGCGGCGCGACCAGGGCCTGGCGCACCAGTTCGACCAGCCGCTCGCGGGCGATTTCCCGGTTGCGAAGCTGGCTCCGGGTCTCCTCGGCCCGGATCAGGATAGCGCCATCCTGCGTCCAGCGCCGCCCCGCAAGCTTGCGCAGGCGGGATTTGACCGCCGGGGACAGATTCGGGGAACGCTCGGCCTCGAAACGCAGCTCGACCGCGGTTTCGACCTTGTTCACGTTCTGTCCGCCAGGCCCCTGAGAACGGCTGAACTGCTCGGACAGTTCCCATTCCTGAATCGTTACATGATCATCTACGCGTAGCATGAAGCAGATATGTCGCAAGCCGGCGTCGGGAAAAAGGGCAGCACGCCTCAGCGCGGTGTCAAATCCGGCGAATGCAGCCAGATGGTTGCATTCGCCGAGGCGCCGGCGGCGTCGATGACCGACAATTGAACAAAGCCCGGACCGGGCGAGGGCAGCAGGCCCTCGGGTCGTGGCAGCGCAAGCCCCGCCGGGGCGCCGTTCAGCAGGAAGGTCCAGGGGCCACGCCCGCCCCGTGCCCGGACGGGCAGGCTGTTCCCGGCCTCGATCGTCGCGCCGTCCGGGGGAAAGACCAGGGCGAGGGCATCGGGACCGGCAGGATCGGTGGCCCGCCGGCTCGCCTCGCCCGCCGGGGCGAAGCGGCGCAGCGGCAGGGGCAGGGCGCTGTTCGGAACGGTCAGCGCCTGTGGCGGCGGGGGTGGCAGCGGCACCCCCGGCAAGGCGTCGAAAAGGTCGAACAGCACCGGCGCGGCAAGATCGCCGCCGAAGGCGCCGGGAACCGGGGTGCCGTCGGGCCGCCCCAGCCAGACCGCGCCGACATGCGCGCCGTCGAACCCCACGGCCAGCGCATCCCGATGACCATAGGAGGTGCCGGTCTTGTAGGCCATCGGCCGCAGCCGCGCGCCATGCGGCGCCGGGTTCGCCGCCAGGACATTGCCGACCTGCCAGGCCGCGACCGGCCCGAACATGGCCGAGGGCAGCTCCCCCGCCCCGCCCGGCAGCGTCGAAAGCCCGATGCCGCGCCCGCCCCGCGCCAGCGCCGCATAGCCGGTGGCCAGCCCCTCCAGCGTGACGCCGCCCCCGCCCAGCACCAAGGCAAGACCCGGCGCCTCGCCCGGCAGGCTGAGCGCGACCCCGCCCCGTCGCAGGCTCTGGGCGATCCGGTTCGGTCCCAGCGCCTCGGCCAGTTTCACCACGGGAATGTTCAGGGACCAGATCAGGGCTTGCCGCAGGCTCACGGTGCCGCGGAACAGATGGTCGAAATTCTGCGGCTGCCAGCGGCCGAAGGCGGTGGGCCGGTCCTCGATCAGCGTCTCGGGATGGGCCAGCCCCTCGTCAAAGGCAAGGCCATAGACGAAGGGCTTCAGCGTCGATCCGGGCGAGCGCCAGGCGCGGGTCATGTCGACGTAACCCGCCGAGCCGGTGTCGGACCATTCGGCGGCGCCCACATCGGCAAGGATCTCGCCGCTCCGGTGGTCGGCCAGCAGGATCGCGGCGGAAAGACCGTGGCCACTGCCGCGAACGGCGCGACGCGCCAGATCCTCGGCCCGGCGCTGCAAGGCCGGGTCGATCGTGGTCTCGATCCGCCCGGCGCCCGGATTCTCGCGCAAAAGCCGCGCCGAAAGCAGCGGCGCGCGGGCGGGAAAGGCACGCCGCGCCCGCGGCACCGGCTCGGCCATCGCCGCCTGGGTATCGCGCGCCGACAGCAGGCCCGCCCGGCCCGCGCGCTCCAGCACCCGGTTCCGCGCCGCCAGCGCGGCCTGCGGGAAACGATCCGGCCGGCGCGTCTCGGGCGATTGCGGCAGGGCGACCAGCAAGGCGGCCTCGGCCGGGCTCAGGCGACGCGGCTCCTTGCCGAACCATTGCAGGCTCGCGGCGCGGATGCCTTCGACATTCGCGCCATAGGGCGCAAGCCGCAGGTAGAGGTCCAGGATCTCGCGCTTCGACAGCCGCCGCTCCAGCGCCAGCGCCAGCCGGACCTGCCGCAGCTTGCCGGCCCATTCGCCGGTCGGACCCTCCTCGACCAGCCGCGCGACCTGCATGGTCAGGGTCGACCCGCCCGAGACGACGCGCCCATGCCGGATCGCCTGCCCGCCCGCCCGCAGCCCCGCAATCGGATCGACGCCGTGATGGCGTTGAAAGCGCCGGTCCTCCCACAGCACCAGCATGTCGAGGAACAGCGGATCGACATTGCCCGCATCCAGCCGCCAGCGGCCATCCGCGACCTGAAAGGCGCGAAGCAGGCTGCCATCCCGCGCCAGCACCTCGACGCCCACCGGAACATTCAGCGCCGGCATCTCGGTCGCCGCAACCCAGTCGTCCAGCCGGTCCCGCCCCCAGGCCAGCAGCCCGAGGCCAAGGACCAGCACGAAAAGGATCAGATCAGGGCGGCGCGATGTCATGGCCCGAGGTTACCGCAAGGACGTGGACGAATGAACCGTCCCGCGCTTCTCTGTTCCCCAAATACTCATGCGACGCCCCGACCGGGCGCTCACTTCGCCTCGTCTTCCCCGAAAAGCCCCTTCAGGCCTCGCGCGATCAGGTTTCCGACCTTCGGACGCGGCTGCTGGATGAAGGGCAGGGGGCGGCAGACCTCCATCGCGGCGATGCCGACGCGGGCCGTCAGGGCGCCATTCACCACCCCCTCGCCAAAGCGCTTCGAGACGCGGGCGAGGATCCCGCCCCCGGCGACGGTGTGGATCAGGTCGTCGCCCGCGGCGACGGCGCCGGTGGCGACCAGATGGGTCATCACTGTGCGGGCCAGCCGCCAGCCGCCGACAGCGCCGGCGCGCCCGCCATAGATCTCGGCCATGCGGCGGATCATGCGCAGATTGGCGGCGAGTGCTGCGATGACATCGGCCAGCGCCAGCGGGATCAGCGCCGTCGCGGCGGCGACGGTGCGCGCGGCGGCCTCGATCTCGCGCCGCGCCTGCTGGTCCAGCGGCGCCAGAAGCTCGGTCTCGGCCATGGCGATCAGGGTCGCCGCCTCATAGGCCTCGCCCTTGCGCTCGGCCAGCCGCTTCCTTCCCCAGTCAAGCTCCGGCCGTCCGCGATAGAGATGCTCGAGCCTGCCGACCACCTCCTGCGCTGCCTTCACATCGCCCGAGGCCATCGCGGCCCCGGCGGCGCGGTTGATGCCGTCGATCGCGGCAAAGCGCGACCAGGCCCGGTATTCCCGCCACGCCATCGCCAGCGCCGCAAGGCAGAACAGCACCATCAGGACCAGACCGATCCAGCCAAGCAGCGGATAGGTTTTCAGCAGGTCGCTCAGATAGCGCAGCGCCGCGACCGACAGCAGGAAGGTGAACAGCGCCACCCCGGTATTCAGGAAGAACCGCGTCAGCTTCGACGGCCCCGCGCCAGCCAGCCGGGCGACAAGCTGCATGGTGCGCGGCTGCGGCAGGGTCAGCGGCACGTCGTCGATCATCGGGGCGTCGGCGGGCGAGGGGGCAGCCTCGCCCTCGCGCGGCTCGCTGCGGGGGGCGCGGCGGCTGCGCCTGTCCGCCGCGGCGGGCGCGGGTTGAAGCCGCGTCACGGGATCCGGGCCGCTGGGTGCCGCTGCCGGCGCTTCACCCTCGGAAGGCCGGGGGCTGTCGCCCATTTCGATCAGGACCGGGCCGCGTCTTTTAGGTGGTTCGGACATTGCGCCTCATCCTCAGATCTGGTCGCCGATCAGGAACTCGGCCGCCCGGTCCAGCCGGATATGCGGCGGGCCGTCACCCGGCCGCAAGGTTCCGGGGGCGGGGGCGAAATCCATGATCGCGTAATCGCCGTCCAGCCAGCGCTCGGCTCCTTGCCGGGCATGGACCAGCAGCTCGGTCGGGTTCGCGGGCAACTCGCCCGGATAGAAGGCCGCCTGCCGCCCGTCCATCAGCGTGCCGCGCACCGCAGGCAGATCCTCGCCATCCTGATGGATCATCTCCTCGGTCGTGGTCCTGAGCGAGGCGATGGACATGGCCTCGGTCCGCGCGCCCGAGAAATCCGCGCGGTCGCGGGCCTCGCGCAGCATGGCGCCGGTGATCGCGGTCAGGCGCGGATGCTGGAGGTGGTGCAGATGATCGGCCTTGGTCGCGGCGAAAAGGATGCGCCCGACCCGGCGCGAACCCAGCAGCTGCGCCAGCCATCCCGCGCGGCCGGGGCGGAAGGCGGTCAGGATATCGGCCATGGCGCGGCGCATGTCCTCGACCGCCTGCGGCCCGGCATGGATCGCGCCAAGGACGTCCATCAGGACGACCTGCCGGTCGATCCGGGCGAAATGCTCGCGGAAAAATGGCTTCACCACGCGCGACTTGTAGGCCCCGAAGCGGCGCGCGAATTCGCGCCAGACGGGGCTGTCGCGGAACTCCTCCGGCAGGGGGGCAAAGGTCAGCGCGGGCGAGCCCTCAAGTTCTCCCGGCATCAGGAAGCGGCCGGGCGTGCAGTCGGACCAGCCGGCGTCGCGGGCAAGGTGCAGATGCGCCGTATAGGCCGAGGCGAGGGATTGCGCCGCCGCCTCGTCGAACCGCGTGCGGTCGAAGCCGTCCAGCGCGGCCTGAAACTCGGCCCGGCCCGGACGGCCCTGCATGCGGTCCAGCACCTCGGCCGACCATTCGGCGAAATCCTTGTCCATCAGCCGCAGGTCCAGCAGCCATTCGCCCGGATAGTCGACGATATCCAGATGCAGCACCTGCTGGCCACGCCAGCCGGAAAGCAGCCCGCGCGGCTGGATGCGCAGGGACAGGCGCAACTGGCTGACATGGCGCGTCCCCTCGGGCCAATGCGGGTCGGGGCCGGTCATGGCGGCAAGGTGGCGCTCATAGTCGAAGCGAGGGACGGTATCGTCGGGCTGGGGTTGCAGCCATGCCGATTTCAGCGACCCGTCCGCCGCAGCCCGCAGCGCCGTCATCCGTCCGCGATCCAGAAGGTTCGCGACCAGCGAGGTGATGAACACCGTCTTGCCCGCCCGCGACAATCCCGTCACGCCCAAACGGATGACCGGGTCCGAGATCCCCAGCCCCTGCATCAGATCGTCGCCGATACCCATTCTGTCCCCGGTGCTGTTCCGCGTGTCCCAAGATATGCAGACCCGTCATGTATTTGTAGGGGGAAGCCTGTCAGCTGTGGAAGGGGTGACCGGGCTTCAGTGCCAGACCGCTCCGATAATGCCCGTTTCCCTTGGGCGAGTCGGTCGCGGCCTGCCGGTGCTGGCTTCCCCGGCCTTTTCGCGGCGGGCGGGCTTTGCCATAAGGCGGGGATGGACCTGCCGATCGACGCCGCCCTTCCCGAACTGACCGCCGCGATTGCCGCGCATGGCCGCGCCGTGCTGGTGGCGCCGCCTGGCGCCGGCAAGACGACCCGCGTGCCGCTGGCCCTGCTGCCCGTGGTCGCGGGCCGCATCGTCATGCTGGAACCGCGCCGCCTTGCCGCGCGCGCCGCGGCCGAGCGCATGGCCGAGACGCTGGGCGAGGCGCTGGGCCAGACCGTCGGCTATCGCATCCGGGGCGAGGCCGTGCCCGGTCGCCGGATCGAGGTCGTGACCGAAGGCATCCTGACCCGGATGCTCCAGTCCGATCCCGAACTCTCGGGCGTGGGTTGCGTCATCTTCGACGAGTTTCACGAGCGCAGCCTGAACGCCGATCTGGGCCTTGCTCTGGCGTGGGAGGCGCGGCAGGCGCTGCGGCCCGATCTGGCGCTGCTGGTGATGTCCGCGACGCTGGATGCCCGGCCGGTCGCGGCGCTGCTGGACGATGCGCCGGTGATCACCTCTGAAGGTCGCGCCTTTCCGGTCGAGACCCGCTGGCTGGAACGTCCGCTGCCCGCGGGCATCCCCCTTGTCGCCGAGGCCGCGCGACTGGTGGCCGAGGCCGAGGCGGCGACGCGGGACACCGGCGGGACCATCCTGGCCTTTCTGCCCGGCGAGGGTGAGATCCGCCGGGTCGCCGCGCTGATCGGCCCCCGTCCCGAGGTGGTGCCGCTGTTCGGCGCCATGGATTTCAAGGCGCAGCGCGCGGCGATGCAGCCGGGGCAGGGGCGGCGGCGGATCGTTCTTGCGACCTCGATCGCCGAGACCTCGCTGACCATTCCCGATGTGCGGGTGGTGGTCGATGCCGGGCGGGCGCGCCGGGCGCGTTTCGATCCCGGCTCGGGCATGTCCCGCCTCGTGACCGAGCGCGTGAGCCGCGCCGAGGTCGAGCAGCGGCGTGGTCGCGCCGGTCGCGTGGCTCCGGGCATCTGCTATCGGATGTGGTCGCGGGCCGAGGAGGGCGGGCTGCCCGCCTTCGCCCCGCCCGAGATCGCGGTCGCTGACCTGACCGGGCTGGCGCTGGAGCTGGCGAATTGGGGATCGGACGGGCAGGGATTGGCGTTCCTGACGCCGCCGCCCGAGGCGGCTTTGGCTGAGGCGCGGGCCTTGCTGCGCGATCTTGGCGCGCTCGACGCGGCGGGGCGGATCACTCCGCATGGCCGCGCGCTGGCGGCCCTGCCGCTGCATCCTCGGCTTGCGCATATGCTGGTCCAGTCGGGGAAGGGGGCTGCGCCGTTGGCCGCGCTGATGGCCGATCGCGACCCGCTGAAGGGCGCGCCCGTCGACCTGAGCCTGCGGCTGGAGGCGATCCGCGACGCGCGCGCCTATGAGTCCCGCCACCCCTGGCCGCTGAACCATGCCAGCCTGCACCGCATCCGCGACGAGGCCGCGCGCTTGCGCCGCCTTGCCCCCGAGGGTCGTGGGGCAAGCCCCGGCGCGATGGCGGCGCTGGCCTATCCCGACCGGATCGGGCAGCGCCGCAAGGGCGATCAGCCGCGCTATGTGCTGTCGGGCGGCAAGGGGGCGGTGCTGCCAGATGGGGACGCGCTGGGGGCGTCACGCTTCATCGTCGCGACCGATCTGGACGGCAATGCGCGCGAGGCCCGCATCCGCATGGCCGTCAGCGTCGACGAGGAGGACATTCGCGCGCTCTATGCCGATCGGATCGAGACGGTCGCATCCGTCGAATGGTCGCGCCGCGAGGGCCGCGTCATCGCCAGGCGGCAGGAGCGGCTGGGCGCGCTGGTGCTGGGCGACCGGGCGCTGGACGATCCCGACCCGCAGGCGCTGGCCGCCGCCGCGCTGGAGGGGTTGCGGGGCATCGGCCTGAACTGGAGCCCGGCTGCCGCACGGCTGCGCGCCCGCATCGCGCTGGTTCCCGAACTGGGTCCGGTCGATGACGAGAGCCTGCTGGCCGATCCCGACTGGCTGCTGCCCTGGCTGGGAAAGGCGCGGACCGCATCGGACCTGCGCAACCTCGACCTGCTGGAGCCGCTGCGCGCCCGGCTTGGCTGGGACGGGCAGCGGCAGCTGGACGAGGCCACACCCGCGCATTTCGTCACCCCGCTCGGCCGCAAGGTGCCGATCGACTATGACCACGAGACGCCCTCGGTCGAGCTGAAGCTGCAGGAGCTTTTCGGCCTTGCCCGCCATCCCGTCATCGGCGGGCGGGCGCTGCGCATCCAGATGCTCTCGCCCGGGGGCAAGCCGATCGCGGTGACGACCGACCTGCCGGGTTTCTGGGCCGGGGGCTATGCCGATGTGCGCAAGGACATGCGCGGCCGTTATCCGCGCCATCCCTGGCCGGAAAACCCGCTGGAGGCGGATCCGACGATGCGGGCGAAGCCGCGCGGAACCTAGATCGCCGGCTTCATCTTGCGCAGCCGCAGCGACAGCGCGATCAGCGTGATCCCGATCAGGATCGCGAAGACCCCGAGCAGCCAGGCGATGCTGAGCAGCCCCGCCGCCGGCAGCATCGCCATCAAGACGCCCCAGACGACCAGCAGGACGCCGCTGAGGATCAGCTCCCATTCGCCCTTGAACTCGTTGCGCAGGCGGATTGCGGCGACGATGCGGAAGATGCCGGCAATGACGCCCCAGATCGCCATCCAGATGATGAAGGCGAGCGCCGTCGCCCCGGTCCAGAACAGCGCCATCAGGCCGATCGCGATCGAAAGCACGCCGTCGAGCGCCCAGGCCCACCAGCGATCATCGGATTTCCGGCGCTGGACGGCGGTGATCACCGCCATCAGGCCGTCAAAGATTGCATAGACACCGAAAACCCACAGCAGGACAAAGACCGTGAGGCCCGGCAACAACAGGGCGACGATCCCGAACAGGATTGCCGCTATCCCGCGCAGCAGAAGCACCCACCAGTTCGCGGACATGACGCGCACCAACTCGTCCATCAGGAAACCTCCTTGGCGATTGCAGTCGCGTCAAGCTATCACGGCTTGGGCCACCCTCCGCGCAGGGGTTGTGCGATTGTCAGGGCGTTGTGACGAAAATGCTGCAATCCTGACGGGTTAGCCGATGATCTCGGGCAGGGTCAGGCCGCGCAGGATCTCGGCCGCGGGCATCGGGCGCTTGCCTTCGCGCTGCGCCTCCAGCACCTCGACGGCGCCCGTGCCGCAGGCGATGGTGAAGGATGAAAGCACCCGGCCCGGCGCGCCCGATCCTTGGACCAGCCGCGAGCGCAGGAGCTTCACCCGTTCCTCGCCAATCAGGCACCATGCGCCCGGAAAGGGCGAGAGGCCGCGGATCTGGCGGTCGACCTCAGCTGCCGGGCGGGTCCAATCGATGCGGGCCTCGGCCTTGTCGATCTTCTGGGCATAGGTCACGCCCTCGGCCGGTTGGGGAACCGCGGGCAAGGGCAGGCGGTCGAGAGTCTCCACGATCAGCTCTGCCCCCAGCGCCGACAGGCGGTCATGCAGGTCGGCGGTGGTGTCCTCGGGCCCGATCGCGATGCGCGTCTCGGCGACGACCGGGCCGGTATCCAGCCCCGCCTCCATCTGCATGATGGCGACGCCGGTTTCGGCATCCCCCGCCATGATCGCGCGATGGATCGGCGCGGCCCCGCGCCAGCGTGGCAGCAGCGAGGCATGGATATTGAGGCAACCCAGCCGCGGCGCATCGAGGATCGGCTGCGGCAGGATCAGGCCATAGGCCACGACCACCGCGACATCCGCGCCAAGCGCCGCGAACCCGGCCTGATCCTCGGGCGATTTCAGCCGGGCGGGCGTCAGGACGGGCAGGCCCAGCTCCTCGGCGGCGCGCTGGACGGGCGAGGGGCGGGGCTTCTGCCCGCGCCCGGCGGCGCGCGGCGGCTGGGAATAGACCGCGGCCACCTCATGCCGGGCGGCGATGGCGCGAAGCGCGGGGACTGAAAATTCCGGGGTTCCCATGAAGACGACGCGCATCGGCCTGATCCTTGCTGTTACGCGGGCTTCATATCCCGGCCGGACGGGGAGATGCAAAATCTTGCAGGAAATCCTCGACCAGCATGGTCGCGCGGTTGCGGGCGCGCAGGTTGAACTCCAGCGGCGAGAGCGCCGAGCGCTGGCGCTGGTCGAAGCCGTGATCGGTGCCCGGGAGCACGACCGTTTTCAGCGGCACGCCCATCCCGCGCAGGCTCTCCGCCATGTCGCGGCAGGCGGGGGTGTCGATGATGCGGTCATGCTCGGCCAGGATCATCAGCCCGCGCGGTCCCTTGGGCCATGGACCCGCGCCCGCGCCGCTGATCAGGCCGCAATAGGGATAAAGCAGGATCACCGGCCCGATCTGCGCGGCCAGCGTCTCGGGCGGGGCGGGCCATTCGGTCAGTCCCGGCGGCGGCGCGTCGTTCGGCAGCCGCGCCATCAGCTCCATCGCGGACCAGCCGCCATGGGACGCGCCCAGCACCACGACCTCGCTCGGGTCGATGCCCGGCATGTATCGCAGCGCCCAGAGCGCGACGGCAAGATCGCCCGCCCGTTCGGCTCCGGGCAGGATCTGGCCGGCGCAGACCGCGCGCCATGCCTGCGCCCGGCTCAGCCGGCGCGGGGCGTGGCTGTCGACGATGATCGCGGCGCGGCCTTGCGCGCGCATGACCTGCGCCCAGTATTCCATGTTGTCATGGACCCCGTCGCAGCCCGAAAGCAGGATCGCCGCCCGATGCGGACCGGGGGTCGAGGGGCGCAGCACCCGCCAGCTTCCGGCCAGCATCCGCTCCCTCTCGATGGGGCTATGCAGGATCGGCTGCCAGCCGACGGCGTTCCGCGCGGTATTGGCTGCCAGCAGCCCCGCCACCACGAATACCGCAAGGGCCAGCAGGATCAGCGGTTGTCGCATCCGAGGAGGCCATCCTTGCCGCATTTCGCCTTGAGGCGGGCGGTGTCCTCGGCCGTCCAGCCCTCGGGCGCGCTGACCGAGACCCAGCCGTCGATATATTCCTCGGCATCGTAGATATGGCCGAAGCCCGGCGGGGTCGTGGTCGAGACCAGCATGTCCACGGCAAGCTGGAACTGGGTCACGATGGGGGTGAAGCTGAGGAGGGGCGAGACATCCGGCGCCGTCGGCTCGCGCATCCATTCCGGCGCCCGCCAGAGCGAGGCGGGATTGTAGAAGACGATCGCGTCGCTTGCATGCTGGAGGAACAGGATGCGCATGCGTCCCCAGGGCTGGCCGGAACGGTCGGGCGGGTCGAACTGGCTGGCATAGCGGATTACCTCTCCGTCATCCACCTCGGGCAGGATGAAGGGACTGCCGGGACGGCGCGCGTTATTGGCCTGCCGCCACAATTCGGAGGGGAAGGGCGGTCCGGCCCAGAACGCGCCCGAGACCGGCTCGTTCATCATCTGGAAGAGGTTCAGCGAATACATGGACGACCATGCGCCGAGCGAAATGCCGTGCAGGTAAAGCCGGGGCCGCTTGTCCGCCGGCAGGTGGCGCCAATGGTCATAGACCGCGCGCATGGTCGCGGTCGCCTGCTCAAGCCCGGCATCTGTCTCGAAGATCAGGGCGAGCGGGCTTTGCAGATAGGAATATTGCACCGCCACCGTCGCGACATCGCCGTCATGCATGTATTCGAGCGCATCATAGCTTGCCGGATCCATCCAGCCGGTGCCGGTCGGGCTGCTGACGATCAGCACCTTGCGATCGAAGGCGCCGGTGCGCAGCATCTCGTCCAAAGCGATCCGGGCGCGGGTCTCGGCGCTGCGGTCCTGCGCGAGGCCGACATAGATCCGCAGCGGCTCGCGCGCGGGGCGTCCGGTGAAGGCCTCGATTGCGGCGGCGCGGGGGCCGCCCAGCACGAAATCGCGGCCGGGTTTGCCCATCAGATCCCAGTCCGAGAGCGAGTTCGGCCCGCCCGAGCGCCAGCTTTCGGTCGGCGGCGGGATCGAGGGATCGGTCAGGTGCTGGGCCGCGGCATAGGATTGGTCGGCGACCCGCAGCGCCCAGTTCACCACGCCGTCGCGCGTGACGATGAAGACGATCAGCGCGGCGATGATCAGACCCAGCACATTCGCACTGGCCACCGGGATATAGCGCGCAAGCCTGCCGCGCAGGACGTTGAACAATCCCTGAAACGCCCAGCCGAGCGCATAGAACACGAAGAAGATGAGCGAGGCGAGCAACATCATCTTGATGGTGTTGGCCGCTTCCAGCGGCGCCATCTCCATCCGCTCGCGAATGCTGTTCTGCCAGTCGTCCGAGAGGGCGACGCAGCGGACCAGCAGCGCAAGGACCGGCAGGCTGAGGATGGCGTGGCAGATCGTCGCCCAGCGGCGCGGCAGCATGGGGATCTGCAGGCTGCGCCAGATCGCCAGCAGGAACACCGTGATGACATAGCCGGCAGCCGCGCAGACCCCGGCAAGCAGCCCTTGCAGGATCCAGTCGCGCGGTATCAGCGAAGGGGTAAGCGAGGCGGCTGCAAGCAGCAGTCCCACCAGCAGGGGAAATACGGCAACCATGCGGAACTGGGCCCCTTCGTTCAGGATCGGACCCGCGTGAGGCGGTTCGTCCGCGAAGGTTAACCCCCGTCCATCACAAAGGAAAGTCCGGCGAGATCAGCCGCGTTGCAACTTCGCGGACTTTGCGACCATCATCTTGCGCCTCAGGGGCGAGAGGTGGTCGACATACATCCGGCCGTTCAGATGGTCGATCTGGTGCTGGACCGAGGTGGCCCAGAGGCCGACGAAGTCCCGGTCCTCGATCTCGCCGCTTTCATTGAGGAAGCGGATGGTGACGGCGCGCGGTCGCTCGATCCGGGCAAAGACGCCGGGCAGGTTCGGGCTTGCCTCGTCATGGGCGCGAAGCTGGACCGAGGCGTGCAGGATCTCGGGATTGGCCATGCGCACGGCCTGACCGCGCTTGTCCGAGGCATCGACCACGGCAAGGCGCTGCATGATCCCGATTTGCGGCGCGGCCAGCCCGACGCCGGGCATCGCGTCCATCGTCTCGACCATGTCGTCCCAGATCATCCTGACGGTCTCGGTGATCTCGGACACGGGTTCGGCCGGCATGTGCAACCGGCGGTCGGTATAGGGTAGGAAGGGTCGGACGGTCATTGGGGCGCCTTCGGGATCGGTCAGGCGCGGGCGCGGTCGCGCTTCAGCTTGACCATCTTGCGGGTGATCATCTGGCGCTTCATCGGGCTCAGGTAGTCGATGAACAGCCGGCCGTCGAGGTGGTCGATCTCGTGCTGGGCGCAGGTCGCCCAGAGCCCGTCGAACTCGCGCTCATGGGTCTTGCCGTCGAGGCCGAGCCATTGGACCCGGACCTCGGCCGGGCGGGTCACCTCGGCATATTGGTCGGGGATCGAGAGGCAGCCTTCCTCATAGGTGTTCAGCCCCTCCGAGGTCCAGGTGATCTCGGGATTGACCATGACCATGGGCTGCGGCTCGGCTTCGGGATCCTTGTTGCAGTCCATGACGTAGAGGCGCGACAGCACGCCCACCTGCGGCGCGGCAAGGCCGACGCCGGGCGCGTCATACATGGTGGCCAGCATGTCGGCGGCCAGAGTCTCGATCTCGGGGGTGATGCGGGCCACGGGTTCGCAAGGCTTTTTCAGCCGCGGATCGGGGTGGATGAGGATGCTGCGCAATGTCATGAGCGTGATCTAGGGGATGGCTTGGCGTTCCGCAACAAGGCGCTATTGTGGCCCGGCGAATAGATAGCGAGTGAAACCATGACCAGACCCGATTTCGACGAGATCATCGACCGCACCGGCACCACCTGCTCGAAATGGGACGACATGCAGGCGGTTTACGGGATTTCCGCCGAGGACGGGATCGCGATGTGGGTCGCGGACATGGATTTCCGCCCGCCCGCCCCGGTCCAACGCGCGGTCGAGCGGATGGCGGCGCATGGCATCTACGGCTATCCGGGCATGAACCGTCCCTATCTCGACGCGATCTGCTGGTGGATGCGCACCCGGCACGATTGGGAGGTCCAGCCGGAATGGATCCTGAACGCGCATGGCCTCGTCAATGCGACCAGCGTTTGCGTCGACACCTTCACCCAGCCGGGGGATGGGGTGATTCTGATGACGCCGGTTTATCACGGCTTTGCCCGCGTCATCCGCGCCTCGGGCCGCGAGGTGGTCGAGTTTCCCCTTGCCGTCGAGGACGGCCAGTACCGGATGGACTGGGAGAGCTGGGGCGCGCGGATGACCGGCCGCGAGAGGCTGATGATCCTCTGCTCGCCCCACAATCCCGGCGGCCGCGTCTGGTCCCGGCAGGAACTGCGCGAGGTCGCCGCCTTCTGCGAGGCGCATGACCTGATCCTGATCTCGGACGAGGTGCACCACGATCTGGTGATGCCCGGCGCGCCGCGCCATGTGGTGATGGCGAATGCGGTCCCCGAGATCGCGCCGCGGCTCATCATGCTGACGGCGGCGACCAAGACCTTCAACATTGCGGGCGTGCATCTGGGCAACATGATCGTGGCCGACGAGGGCCTGCGCAAGGCGCTGCAGCAGAAGCTGATGGCGCTCGGCCTCTCGCCCGGCATGTTCGGGCCGGAGATGGTCGCCGCCGCCTATTCCCCCGAAGGGGCGGAATGGGTCGACCAGCTGATCGCCTATCTCGACGGCAACCGGCGCATCTTCGACGATGGGGTGAACGCCATTCCAGGCCTGCGCTCGATGCCGCTGGAGGCGACCTATCTTGCATGGGTCGATTTCTCGGGCACCGGCATGACGGTCGAGGAGTTCACCCGCCGGGTCGAGAGGGGCGCCCGGATCGCGGTGAACCACGGCGGCACTTTCGGCACCGGGGGCGAGCCTTTCCTGCGTTTCAACCTCGCGACGCCGCGCGCCCGCGTGGTCGAGGCGGTGGCGCGCCTGAAGGAGGCCTTCGGCGACCTGCAATGAAGCGGCTTGGGGCGCTTTTCTCGGCATTTTGCCTTGTCACGCTGCTTGGGGGGCTGTGGCTTCTCTGGTCGCCTGAGCAGGAGCGCCCCGCTGCGACCCCGGAACGGCCGGGAAATGGCTGGTTCTGGCCGCGGATCCCGCCTTTCGGCTGGCCCGAGTTCCGCTTGCCCGACCTGCCGCGGATCACCCTGCCGCCCCTGCCACGCCCGCCGGCCCCGCCCATCGCCTCGCCCGTCGAGCGTATCCTGATCGAGAAGGCGGCACGGCGCATGACGGTCTGGCAGCGCGAGGGCGCGCCGCGTTTCTTCACCATCGCGCTGGGTTTTGCGCCCGAGGGCGACAAGAGCCGCGAGGGCGACGGCCGCACGCCCGAGGGCATCTTCCGCATCGACCGGCTGAACCGGCAGAGCGCCTATCATCTATCGCTCGGCCTCGACTATCCGCAGAAGCGTCATCGGCAGGCGGCCCGCGACGGCGGCTATGATCCGGGCGGCGACATCATGATCCACGGCCAGCCGAACCAGATCGCCGAGGGCTACAAGGTCAAGGGCGACTGGACCGCCGGCTGCATCGCCCTGACCAATGCCGAGATCGAGGAGATCTTTGCCCATGCCGCCATCGGGACCGAGGTGGAGATTCTGCCCTGAGACACCATGACCTGCCACTTGCCGGAATGATTGCCCAAGGATAAGGCAAGGTAATGAATTTCGACCGCTACGCCCCGCATCTGCGCGCGACCCTCGCGCTCGGCCTGCCGCTTGTCGGCAGCCACCTCGCGCGCATGGCGATCAGCGTGGCCGATACGATCATGGTCGGCTGGTATGGCGTCAACGAACTGGCGGCGCTGGTCATCGCGGTTTCGTTCTTTCACATCCTGTTCTTCCTGGGCATGGGCTTCGGCATCGGCGTCATGGGCCTGATCGCGGCGGCCATCGCGCGCGATGACGAGGTCGAGGTCCGCCGCTCGGCCCGGATGGCGCTGTGGCTGTCGATCATCTACTCGATCATCGTGCTGCCCTTGCTGTGGCATTCCGAGGCGATCCTGCTGGCCATCGGTCAGGCGCCCATCGTCGCCGAGCTGGCGCAGGACTATCTGCGCATCGCGGGCTTCGGTCTGCTTGCCGTGCTGTGCCAGCTGACGCTGAACAGCTATCTTGCTGCGATGGAGCGGCCGCAGGTCGTCCTCTGGATCACGCTGGCGGGGCTGCCGCTGGTGATCGTGCTGAACTGGGTGCTGATCTTCGGCAATCTCGGGGCGCCGGAAATGGGGGTCGAGGGCGCGGCCATCGCCGCCGTCGTCGTGCAATTCCTGCAACTGGCCGCGATCACCGCCTATGCCGCCTGGCTGCCGGCGGCGCGCAAGTTCCATCTGTTCCAGCGCTTCTGGCGGCCCGACTGGACCTATTTGCGCCATGTTTTCGTGCTGGGCCTGCCGATCGGGCTGACCATGCTGGCCGAGGGCGGGCTGTTCGTCGGCTCGAACGTGATGATGGGCTGGATCGGCACGCGCGAACTGGCGGCGCATGGGATCGCGCTGCAGCTGAGCTCGATCACCTTCATGGTGCATCTTGGCATGTCGAATGCCGCGACGGTCCGCATCGGGCAGGCGAAGGGCTGGGGCGACAGCGGCTGGATGCGCGATGCCGCGGTGACCGTGACCGCGCTGTCGATCGGCCTTGCCTTGCTGGCGGTGCTGGCCTTCGTGCTTTTCCCGCGTCAGCTGGTCGGGTTCTATCTGGATGCCAGTAACCCCGAGACGCCGGCCCTGATCGACATTGCTGTGCGGCTGATGTTCTATGCGGCGCTTTTCCAGCTGACCGACGCGCTGCAGGTGATCGGGCTTGGTCTCTTGCGCGGGGTGCAGGATACGCGCGTGCCGATGGTGATTGCCGCGATCAGCTATTGGCTGGTCGGAATGCCTGTGGCCTATGGTCTGGCGTTCGGGCTGGGGCTTGGGCCGGAGGGGCTGTGGATGGGGCTGGTCGCGGGCCTGACCGTGGCCGCGGCCCTGCTGATGCGGCGCTTCTGGCGCGGTCATGCGCGGGGGGACTGGACCCCGGCGGCCGCCACGGTCTAGTTTGGCCGCGCCAAGCCAAGGAGTCTCGCGATGCGCCCGGTCTTTGTCCAGTTCCGTTGCACGCCCGGCAAGACCTATGAGGTCGCCGATGCGATCTATGACCGGGAAATCGTCAGCGAGCTTTACTCGACCTCGGGCGAATACGACCTGATCGCGAAAATCTATATCCCCGAGGGCGAGGATGTCGGCATGTTCCTTGCCGAGAACCTGTTCGACATCCCGCATATCAGCCGCACGCTGACCACGATGACCTTCAAGGCATTCTGAGAGGGCGAGGCCATGGGGGCGCCGCCCCCGCCGCGCGTTCCGCGCGACTCCCCCGGAGTATTTTCCGAACGAAGAAACGGCGCGGCAGGCGCGGGGCGGGGCATGGCCGGGGGGGCCGCGGCCCGGCTGCTCCGGCCCGAGGCGCGGGCGCTGCGCCGGGCGAGTCTGCTGTCGGTGCTGGCGGGGCTGACATGGCTGCCGATGGCCTGGATCGTAGCCGGGTTCCTTGCCGGTCTGATCGACCGGGGCGAGGCGCGGGTGGGCGCGGTCTGGCTGCTGCTGGGGCTGGGGCTGCTGCGCCTCGGGCTGTCGTTGGGCGCCGAGCGTCTGGCGCAGGGCAGCGCGCGGCAGGCGCTTGGCCGGCTGAGGAGAGAGCTGCTCGACCATGTCGCGCGCCGGGCCCGCAAGGGCAGGGCCGGGGCGATCGTGTCCCTGGCCGGCGACCAGCTTGCCCTGCTGGGCGTCTTCGCGGCGCGCAATGCTCTGGTCCGCGACCGGACGCTGGCGGTGCCGCTGGTGGTTCTGCTGGCGGCGTTCGTGACCGCCTGGGCGGGCGGGTTGATCCTGCTGATCGCGGGGCCTGCGATCATCGTCTTCATGATCCTGATCGGGCAGGCGGCAGGGCGCGCCAGCCGTGCGCAGCTGGGCGAGATGGGCAATATGGGCGCCCTGCTGGCCGACCGGGTCGGCGCCTTGCCCGATATCCGGCTGCTGGGCGCGACGGCGGCGCTGTCCGAGGGTTTCGCGCGTGCGGCGGACCGCTTGCGGGGGCGCACGATGCGGGTGCTGGGCATCGCCTTTCTCTCCTCGGCCGTGCTGGAGCTGTTCGCGGCATTGGGCATTGCGATGATGGCGGTGTTCTGCGGATTTTCCGTCCTGGGCGAGATCGGTTTCGGAACCTGGGGCGGGCCGCTCGGGACGCGGCAGGCGCTGTTCCTGCTGCTGATCGCGCCGGAGTTCTTTCAGCCGCTGCGTGATTTTGCCGCGCTCTGGCATGACCGTGCCGCTGCGGAGGCCGCTGCCTCGGCCATGCTGGGCGAGATGGAGGACGGCGAGATGCTGCCCGGTGACGGCATGGCCGGAGGGATCCTGCTGCGTGGCGTGTCGCTGCGCGGGGTTGATTATTCCGACCTGAGCCTTGCCCCCGGCGCTGCGCTGGCGCTGACAGGGCCGAGCGGGGCCGGAAAGACCAGTTTGCTGCGTATTCTCGCCGGGCTGGAGATGCCGGAACAGGGCGAGGTGCGCCGGCCGGTGCGAGGCGGGATCGGCTGGATGCCGCAGCGGGTGCATTTCCTTGACGCGAGCCTTGAGGAGAACCTGCGGCTGGGGCGCGAGGGCGATCTGGACGCGGCGCTGGCCGGGGCGGCTGCCGGCCATCTGGTCGAGGGCTTGCCCGAGGGGCTGGCGACGCGGCTGGGCGAGCGGGGGGCGGGTCTCTCTGGCGGCGAGGCGCGGCGGCTGACGCTGGCGCGCGCGCTTTACGGGGGGCCGGTCTGGATCCTTGCCGACGAGCCGACCGCCGATCTGGATGCCGAGACCGCGGCCAACGTGACGCGGGGCCTGCTTGCCGCGCATCGGGCCGGGGCGGGCCTGGTGGTTGCCACCCATGATGCCGCGCTGGTCCGGGCGATCGGGCGCGAATACCCGGTCGGGGGTCCGTGATGCGGCGGGTCTGGCGCGTGATGGCGGCCTCATCGGCCATGGGCTGGGCCATGCTGCTGGCGGTGCTGGTGGTTCTGGCGGGCGTGGGCCTTTTGATGCTGTCGGGCTGGTTTATCAGCGCCGCCGCCTTGGCCGGGCTGGCGGGCTATGCCGGGGGCAGCGTCGCCTTTGACGTGTTTCGCCCCGCGGCCTCGGTCCGGGGGCTGGCGCTGATCCGCACCGCGGCCCGCTATGGCGAGCGGATCCTGGGCCATGACGCCACCCTGCGCGCTGTCGTGGGCCTGCGTGGGGCGGTTCTGGCGGGCCTTTCGACCCTGCCCTGGCGGTCGATGCTGCGGCTGAGGCGCGGGCCCGCGCTGGCGCGGGTGGTGAGCGATACCGACATCCTCGACGGGTTGCCGCTGCGGCTGGTGCTGCCGGGCCTTGCCGGAGTCGTGGTCATGGCGTTGGCGTTTCTGCTGATCGGCACCGTTGCGGGTTGGAGGCTGGCGCTGTGGATCTGCGGCTGCCACCTCGCGGCGGCGCTGGTGTCGATCCTCTGGGGGGTGCGGCGCTCGATGCGGGTCGCGACCGGGCTTGACGAGGCCGAGCAGGATTTTCGCAGCCATGCGCTGGATCTGGTCGCGGCCCGCGACGACCTGCTGGTCTACGGCCGGCTGGAAGCGCAACTTGCCTTGGCGATGGCGGCCGAGGCGCGGGCGGCGGAGCAGACCCGCGAGGCCGAGGCGACCGAGCGCGGCATCGCGCTGTTGCAGGAAACCGGCCGCCTTGCCGCGATGGCCGGGGCGCTGGTGTTGGGGGCGAAGGGCGTGCTCGACGGCACGCTTGGCCCCGCGCTGGCCGCCATGGGGTTTTTCGCGGCGCTCGCGCTGGCCGAGGTGGTCGCGCCGCTCAGGCGCGCGGTCAGCGATTGGGGGCGTATCCGCAATGCGGCGGCGCGGGTTGCCCCGGTGCTGGATGCCCCGCAGCCGGAGCCTGCCGGCGAGGCGCCGGTGGCGCTGCCTCTGGCCGTCGACGGGATCCTGCTGGGACCGGGGCAGGTGCTGGGCATCTCGGCCCCCAGCGGGGCGGGGAAATCGACCCTGCTTGCGCGGATCGCGGGACTGCTTCCGCCGGAGGGGCATCGGATCACCCTGGGCGGGCGTCCGGTCGAGGACTGGCCCGAGGGCGAGTTGCGCTCGGTCCTGATGCTGGTGCCGCAGCGAAGCGCGCTGATCGCCGGAACCCTGCGCGAGAATCTGGCGCTGGCCGCCCCCCGCGCAACCGAGGCCGAGATGGGCGAGATGCTGGCCGCGATGCGGCTTGACCACTTGCCGGGCGGCCTCGACCTGCGGCTTTCCGACGGAGGCGCGCCGCTTTCCGGGGGCGAGGCCCGCCGGGTCGCATTGGCCCGCGCCCTGCTGAAACGCCCGGCCATACTGTTGCTGGACGAGCCCACCGAGGGCATGGATGACGCGCTTGCCGAACAGATAATGACTGCAATACGATTGTTATCGTGCGATATTCCGATCGTAGTTGCGTCACATCGTCACTGCGACCTCGATATAGCTACTCAAGTTCTGGATCTGGAATAGACTTTTTCCCGTACCGAGGAGAGAGCCATGGAATTCGGAGTTGTCGAACTTTCCCGCCTGCAATTTGCCGCAACGGCAATGTTTCATTTTCTGTTTGTTCCCCTGACGCTCGGACTTTCGGTCATCGTTGCAATCATGGAGACGGTCTATGTGATGACCGACCGTCCCATCTGGCGCCAGATGACCAAGTTCTGGGGCACGCTTTTTGGGATAAACTTCGCCATTGGCGTCGCAACGGGCGTCACGATGGAATTCCAGTTCGGCATGAACTGGGCATATTACTCGCATTATGTCGGAGACATTTTCGGCGCCCCCCTCGCGATCGAAGGGTTGATGGCCTTTTTCCTCGAAGCCACTTTTGTCGGCCTCTGGTTCTTTGGCTGGGAGAAACTTTCCAAGCGCCAGCACCTCGTTGTCGGCTGGCTGGTCGCGCTGGGGTCGAATTTCTCGGCGCTCTGGATTCTGATCGCGAATGGCTGGATGCAATTTCCGGTCGGGGCAGAGTTCAATCCGATCTCGATGCGGATGGAGATGCTCAATTTCTTCGACGTGGTATTCAACCCGGTCGCTCAGGCAAAATTCGTCCATACCGTCAGCGCGGGATATGTCACGGCCTCGGTCTTCGTGCTGGGCGTCTCGGCTTGGTATCTGCTGCGTGGGCGCCATGTCGATCTTGCGCGGCGTTCGATCGCGGTGGCCTCGGCTTTCGGCCTTGCCTCGGCGCTGTCGGTGGTCGTGCTGGGTGACGAATCCGGCTATAGCGCCGGCGTGAACCAGAAGATGAAGATGGCCGCGATCGAGGCCATGTGGGAAACCGAGCCCGCCCCCGCGAGCTTCACCGTATTCGGCTGGCCCGACCAGCAAGCGCGGGAGACGAAATGGGCGATCCATGTTCCCTATGTCATGGGCATCATCGGCACGCGTTCGCTGACACAGGAAATCCCCGGCATCTATGAGCTTGAGCGCGAGGCCGAGGCGAGGGTCCGCAACGGCATCATCGCCTATGACCTGCTGATGCAGATGCAGGACCAGCGCGGCACGGGCGTCGATCCTGCGCTGGTTGCGCAATTCCGCGAGCATGGCGACGACCTTGGCCACGCCCTGCTGCTGAAGCGCTATCTGGACGATCCCCGTCAGGCGACGGAAGCGCAGATCCAGCAGGCCGCGATGGATACCGTGCCGACCGTCTGGCCGATCTTCTGGGCGTTTCGGATCATGGCCGGGCTGGGCTTCTGCTTCATCGCGACCATGGCCTATTTCTTCTGGCGGGCCTCGTTCCGGCGGATGAGCTTTCCGCGCTGGTCGCTGCGTCTTGGGGTGATCATGATCCCCGCGCCCTGGATCGCCGCCGAAATGGGCTGGATCGTCGCCGAATACGGCCGCCAGCCCTGGACCGTGGCCGAGGTGCTGCCGACCGCGCTTTCGGTCAGCCATCTCAGCGTGGCCGAGGTGGCGCTGACGCTATGCGGCTTCTTCCTGCTCTATTCGGCGCTTTTCGTCGTCGAGATGGGGTTGATGTTCAAATACATCCGAAAAGGCCCGCATGAGGATGTCGAATATACAAGGGCATGGGTCGAGCGGCACGAGGCGCTGCTGACCGCCGGAGCGGAGGTTCGCAAATGATCCTGTTCGAGCTTGTGCCCTTCGAATTCCTGCGCGTGGTCTGGTGGCTTCTCCTCGGGGTGCTGCTGATCGCTTTTGCCCTGACGGACGGCTTCGATATGGGGACCGGGGCCTTGCTGCCCTTCGTCGCCAGGACCGATACCGAGCGTCGCGTCGTCATCAACACGATCGGCCCGGTCTGGGAGGGGAACCAAGTCTGGTTCATCCTTGGCGGCGGCGCGATTTTTGCGGCCTGGCCGCCGCTCTATGCGGTCAGCTTCTCGGGTTTCTACCTCGCGATGTTCCTGATCCTCGTTGCGCTGATCCTGCGTCCGGTGGGCTTCAAATATCGCAGCAAGCGCGACGATCCGGCCTGGCGCAATTTCTGGGACTGGGCGCTTTTTGTCGGGGGCGCGCTGCCGGCGCTGCTCTTCGGCGTGGCGGTCGGCAATGTCCTGCTGGGCGTTCCCTTCCACCTGACCCCGGACCTGATGCCGATCTATGAGGGCGGGCTGTTCGGCAAGCTCTTCGGGCTGCTGCGACCCTTCGCGCTGCTCTGCGGGATCGTGTCGCTGTCGATGCTGATCATGCATGGCGCGGGCTGGCTGGTCCTGAAAACCACGGGCGAGATTCAGTCGCGCGCCCGCGCCTTTGGCCAGACGGCGGCGCTGATCGTGCTGGCGGGCTATGCGCTGGCCGGGCTGTGGCTGGCCTTCGGGATCAGCGGCTATGCATTCGTCACCGAACCGCCACATGATGGGCCGTCCAACCCCCTCCTGTCCGAGGTCACGCGATCGGGCAGCTGGCTTGCGGCCTATGCGCTGCGGCCCTGGATCATCATCGCACCGGTCATGGGCTTTGTCGGAACCTTCATGGCCCGGCGCGCGCTCTCGACCGGGGGGGAGGTCTCGCCGCTGCTCTGGTCCAAGATGGCGATCTTCGGGATGATCTCCTCGGTCGGGCTGGTGATGTTTCCCTTCATCCTGCCCTCGTCGACCGAGCCCAACAGCTCGCTGACGGTCTGGGACGCCTCTTCCTCGCATCTGACGCTGTTCGTGATGCTGGTCGTGGGGCTGATCTTCCTGCCCATCATCATGGCCTATACGGCCTGGGTCTATCGCGTGCTCTGGGGCAAGGTCACCCCGGAGGATGTCGAGGATCCCGAACGCCACGCTTATTGAGGAGATGCCGACATGTGGTATTTCGCCTGGATCCTCGGCCTGCCGCTTGCTGCGGGATTTGCCGTGCTGAACGCGATGTGGCTGGAGATGGACGAGGATCGCCGCATGATCCGCGGCGAGGATCCCGTGCCGAAGCGGGGCAGGATCTGAAGCGCCGCGGTTTCGCCGTTGCGAATGGGTATTTATAAAACGGTGAAAGGGCGAGGCGCGGGGCCGAACGAGACCCCTTGCAAGGACCGTCGGTTTCAGGTTCTGGTTCGGCCATGACACGTCTTCGCTTTGCCCCGATCCCCGATGCCCTGCCGGCCTCGGTTCCATTTACCGGCCCTGAAACGCTGGAGCGGCGCCGCGGCGCTGCCTTCCGCGCGCGGCTCGGAGCCAATGAGAACGGCTTCGGCCCCTCACCCAAAGCGGTGGAAGCCATGGCGCGCGCCGCGAGCGAGGTCTGGAAATACGGTGATCCCGACAGCTACGAGCTGCGCGAGGCGCTGGCCGCGCATCATGGTATCGACCCGGCCAATATCATGCTGGGCGAGGGCATCGACGGCTTGCTGGGCCTGCTGGTCCGACTGACGGTAGCACCGGGCGAGACTGTCGTGACCTCCGAAGGGGCCTATCCGACGTTCAACTATCACGTCGCGGGCTTCGGCGGACGGCTCCACAAGGTGCCCTATCGGGATGATGCCGAAGACCCGGAGGCGCTTCTCGAAGCAGCCCGGCATACCGGGGCGCGGCTCGTCTATTTCGCCAACCCGGACAATCCGATGGGAAGCTGGCATCCGGGCGCGACGGTCACCGCGATGCTTGATCGTTTGCCGGAGGGCACGCTTCTCGTCCTCGACGAAGCCTATGCCGAATTCGCGCCGGGTGATGCCATCCCCCGCATTGATCCCGAGGACGAGCGCGTGGTCCGCTTTCGCACCTTCTCCAAGGCCTATGCCATGGCCGGTGCGCGGATCGGCTATGCGATCGGGCCCAGGCCGCTCATCGCGGGCTTCGACCGCATCCGCAACCATTTCGGCATCAACCGGATTGCCCAGATCGGCGCGCTTGCCGCGCTGGCGGATGGTAACTGGCTGGCCCGGACCCGCGAGAAAGTCGCCGAGGCCCGGTTGCGCATCGCGGAAATCGCGCAGGCAAACGGGCTTGTGGCGCTGCCCTCGGCCACGAATTTCGTCGCGATCGATTGCGGCCATGACGGCGCCTTCGCCCGCCGCGTCCTCGCCGCGCTCGAAAGTCGGGGCATTTTCGCCCGGATGCCCGGCACCGCTCCGATGGATCGCTGTATTCGCATCTCCTGCGGTCCTGCCGAGGAACTCGACATCCTCGCCGAGGAATTGCCGCTCGCCCTGGCCCGCGCCCGCGAGGGGTGATTTCTGGCGCGACGTCTGCCCTTCACCGTTTTCCAAATACCCCCCGCGGCCGTGCCACGGGCGTGATCAGTCGAGGGGGAGCGCGGTCGTCGCCTTCAACTCCTCCATCGACAGAAGCGCGGTCACGTTGTGGATCTTCACCTCTGAGATCAGCGCCTGATAGAAGCGGTCATAGGCGCGGGCGTTCCTGACCCGGACCTTCAGGATATAGTCGATATCGCCGGCAAGCCGGTGCGCCTCGATCACCTCGGGGCGGGCGCGCACCGCTGTCAGGAATTTCCGCGCCCAGTCCGGGTCATGCTCGCTGGTGCGGATCAGCACGAAGAAACAGGCGTCCAGCCCCAGCGAATCCGGGTCGAGCAGCGCGACCTGTCCGCGGATCACTCCGGCCTCGCGCAGCTTGCGAATCCGGTTCCAGACCGGGGTCTTCGAGGCCCCCACCCGGGCGGCAATGTCGTCCAGCGACAGGGTCGCGTCCTCCTGCAGCAGGGACAGGATTTTACGATCAGTATCGTCCAGCCGGATGGGAGTTTGTCTGTCTTGGCTCATCGGAAAATCTGGTCCTGTTTGCGCGGCATATGGCTGGAACACGTTTCTTATTTTTCCACCCCACTCGTCAATATGGGGGAGATTTTTCTATATATCAGGAACACATCCCGAAAGGCACAGGCCATGTCCAAGACCTTCACTCCGACGCAAGCACGACCCGCCGTCATCACCGCGAATGACCTGCGCATGGGCCATTGCGTGTGGATGCGTGAAGGGGGCTGGACCTCCGACCCGCGCGAGGCGCAGCTTTTCGAGGACGAGGCGATTGCCGATCTCGCCATGCTCGAGGCGATGGGGCAGGCGAACGTCGTCGTCGGTCCCTATCTGGCCGAGGCGAAGCGCGGCACCGACGGTCGCCCCGAGCCCACCCATTTCCGCGAGGCGTTTCGCCGGCGCGGCCCGTCCAACTACTTCCATGGCAAGCAAGCCGATCTAGAGGCCAGTAATGTTTGACGCCCGCCCCCAGCATAACGAATACCTGCGCCACCGGGCGCAGCAGTTCCGCCAGCAGGTTGCCCGGCGGCTCGACGGCAGCCTGACCGAGGACGAGTTTCGCCCGCTGCGGCTGATGAACGGCGTCTACCTGCAGCTTCATGCCTATATGCTGCGCGTCGCCATTCCCTATGGCACGATCAGCCCCGACCAGATGCGCACGCTGGCGCTGCTGGCCCAGAAATGGGACAAGGGCTATGGCCATTGGACCACGCGCCAGAACATCCAGTACAACTGGCCGACGCTCGTGGACATTCCCGACATGCTGGACGCGCTGGCCGATGTTGGCCTCCATGCCATTCAGACCTCGGGGAACACGATCCGCAACGTGACGACGGACGCCTATGCCGGTGCCGCCGCCGATGAGGTGACCGATCCGCGCCCCTATGCCGAGCTGCTGCGCACCTGGTCGACCGACCATGCCGAATTCCAGTTCCTGCCGCGCAAGTTCAAGATCGCCATCTCCGGCGGCGAGAAGGACCGCGCGGTCATCGCCGCCCATGACATCGGCCTGCGTCTGCGCCGGAACGACAAGGGTGAGCTGGGCTTTCAGGTCTGGATCGGCGGCGGCCTTGGCCGCACCCCGCTGCTGGGCCAGGTCGTCCGCGAGTTCCTGCCCGAGGCCGATCTGCTGCCCTATGTCGAGGCGATCATCTCGACCTACAACCTGTCGGGTCGCCGCGACAACAAATACAAGGCCCGGATCAAGATCACCGTGGCCGAGCGCGGCCTCGACGTCATGCGCGAGGAGATTGAGCAGGAGTTCGAGAGCCGCCGTGCCACCTTCACCGGTATCGATCAGGATCTGGTCGAGGAGTTCCGGGCTGTCTTTGCCGCCCCCGCCTTCCGCGATGAGGGAGAGGGTGATTTCGAGGCGCAGCGCGCCGCGAATGCGGGCTTCCGCAGCTGGACCGATACCAACCTCTCGGCCCACAAGGCGCCGGGCTATGCCAGCGTCATGGTGACCTTCAAGGCGCCGGGCCAGACACCAGGCGACGCCTCGGCCGAGCAGATGCGCCTGCTGGCCGACCTGGCCGAGCGCTATGGCCATTACGACCTGCGCATCAGCCATGACCAGAACGTCGTCCTGCCGCATGTCCACAAGTCGGACCTTCATGCGCTTTATCAGGAACTCAGGGCCGCGGGTCTCGCGACCGCCAATGCCGGGCTGATCAGCGATATCGTCGCCTGCCCGGGCATGGATTACTGCACGCTGGCCACCGCGCGTTCGATCCCGATCGCGCAGGAGATCGCCGAGCATTTCCGCGCCCGCGATATCGAGAGCGAGATCGGCAAGATCGACATCCGCATCTCGGGCTGCATCAATGCCTGCGGTCATCACCATCTGGGCCATATCGGCATCCTCGGCCTCGACCGGGCCGGTGTCGAGAACTACCAGATCACGCTGGGCGGCGATGGCTATGACATTCCCGCCATTGGCCAGAAGCCCGGCGCAGGTTTCCCGGCCGAGGAAGTGGTGGGCGCCATCGACCGGCTGATCGACACCTATCTGGACCTGCGCGACTCGGACGAGGAACGCTTCATCGATGCGTATCGTCGCGTAGGGGCGGCTCCGTTCAAGGCGGCGCTGTATCAGGCCGATGCTTGACGGGACCCTCGACGATCGCGCCAAGCTGCTCAACGAGCGCTACAAACATCACGCCGCGACCGAGGTGTTGCGGCGCGCCCTGAACGATCCCGATCTGGGCCGCGTGACGATGGTGTCGTCCTTCGGCTCGGAATCG
>NZ_DATMFA010000148.1:0-9485 GCF_035556475.1 Paracoccus sp. (in: a-proteobacteria)
GCCATCGGCCGAGATCTCCGACAGCCGATCCTCAACGCTCCAGAACCCCAGTGGTCGTGACATGCCAATCCTCGTCTCATCCCCGCATCAATGAATCATGCAGACAGGCCAAAGACGAGAGGTTTCCGGAACCGTCCAGCTTCAAATCCGCGTTCTCGCCGAATGAAGCGATACTCCCAGCCTGCTGTATCGGCAGGCCGGGATACGCCGACCGTCCGCGTCGCCCGCGCCCCGCAGCAGGGCGATCGGAGCCATGAGCGCACGGTCACGAGGTTCCCATAGGCCAGCGGGATCCAGAGACTCCATGGGGTTTCCAATGATACAGGCAGTCCCCCAGCCTCGGATCAAGTTATCGAAGCTACGCGATGTCGGTTGGGCACTCTGGGATCCCATCGGATTGCTGGACCCAAAAGTCCGGGCAGGCAGGTGGGACGACGAAACCAACCTGTCTTTCGCGGACGAATACGACAGCTACCTGATAGCGGCGGCGTCCCATCTACGCCGGGGAACACCCCGCGATGAGGTCGTCGGGTTTCTGGTCGAGATCGAGACCCAGCACATGGGAATGGGCGACAGCACGAGCGCCCGGTCGCGGGCGGAAGCGGTCGTCGACGCGATCCTCACCGATGAGACCATCTGGACATTGCCTGATGCCAGGGACGGTTCGCCCAGAGCGACTGACCGCTTTGTCCCAGTACAGACGGACCTGAGAGGGTCCTCCCCTCACGGGTGCCTCTTACAAATGGGCGGCCTTCTCAGGCTGAACAGTCATGTCCTTAATTCCGCATTCGCCGCTCGCCTGCACCAGCAATCCGTGCAGTTCGGAAATCACCACACCGCGAGTGCCATTCGCGCGCTCGACGAGGCCGATCTGGCGCACGAGCTGCGGGGAGCCAAAGGGAACACAGATCAATGGCTTGGAGCAGTCGTCGATAGCCACCTGCGGCACGACCGATACACCAAGCCCCTCCGCCACGAAGGACGCTATTGTCGAAATCATGTCGATCTCGGCCACTTCGTTCAGGCGGATATTCATCCGCGCCAGTTCGAGGTCGATCATATGCGCCAGCGGCACGTTGGAACTGAAGCGCACATAGGGGCGGTTCTTCAGCAGTTCCTCGGCCGTTGTCTCGGTCGTGCCGGGTGGGGCAATCAGGAACAGTGGTTCGCGCCGGAACGGTCGCCAGCGGACGCCAGCGGGAAAGCTGATATGCTCCGCGACCATCGCCGCGTCGAGTCGCCCCGAGGCCACGTCCTGCAACAGGCTCTCGGACGAGGCGATGCGGAGTTTTATCCGCAGATCGGGATGCAGCCCGTTCAGCTTTCGGATCGCACGAGGTAAGACGGACAGGGCACTGGTCCGGACCGCACCAAGCGCCAGCGTGCCGACGATGCGCCGCCCCGTCACCACATCCATCGCGCGGTCCATCGACTGCAGCAGTTCCTTTGCGGATACAACCATCTGCTGCCCCGCGATCGTCAGTTGTGGTGGGCGGCAGCTGCGATCAAAAAGCGGGACACCGACCTCGTATTCAAATGCCTGCATCTGTTGGCTGACTGCGGAAACCGAGAGGTGGACCATCTCTGCCGCACGGGAAAAGCTGCCTGCTTCGGCAATCGCCACGAGGGTCTTCAGCTGCCGTGCATCCATCGTTTGAAGATTTCCTTAAGATAAATTTCAGAAATACGCGCTTTTTTTAAATATGTCTATCTGTAAGTTACGACCTCATCGGCCCGCGGTTGGGGTCGCCGAGGAGAAAAAATGCCAGATACCGTGCTGATCACAGGGCCGAGCCTTGCTCCGGCCGCCGTGGAAGTCTTGGAAACCGCAGGGCTGGTGCCGGTTTACGTGCCCCCCTACAGCGCGGGCGACGGACTGCTGGAGGCTGTGATCTCGGCGCGCCCTGTCGGGATCCTGTCGCGGATGGGTCGCATCGACGGCCCGGTCTTCGACGCCGCACCGCAATTACGCGTCATCTCAAAGCACGGGGTCGGCGTTGATAATATCGACCTGCATCAGGCCAGCACCCGCGGGGTGCCCGTGGTGGTGGCGGCAGGGGCAAACGCGGTTTCGGTCGCAGAACATGCGATGGCGCTGATGTTCGCGGTCGCCAAGAAGATCATTCCGTTGGATGCAGGCCTGCGCGCCGGACGCTGGGAAAAGCCCGGGTTCAAGGGCCGGGAACTGGCGGGACAAAGCATCGGCCTGGTGGCATTCGGCTCCATCGCCCGGCAGACCGCAATCTTTGCCAAGGCATTCGGCATGGAAGTCTTTGCCTATGACCCCTTCGCACCGGATGAGATTTTCGCGGCCAATGGCGTGACCCGGCTCGCGACCCTCGAAGAGCTCTGCGCCCGCTGCGACGTCATCAGCCTGCATTCGCCACTGACCGCACAGACCCGCGGCATCATCAATGCCCAGCGGATCGCGCTGATGAAACCCGAGGTGATCATCGTCAACACCGCGCGCGGCGCGCTGATTGACGAACCGGCGCTAGGTTCCGCTCTTGCTGTGGGCCGGATCGCCGGTGCTGGTCTTGATACATTCGCGGTCGAGCCTCCGCCTGCCGATCACCCGTTCTTCAGCGAGCCACGCCTCGTGATGTCGCCCCATATCGGCGGCGTCACCACGGCCGCGAATACCCGCGTCGGCGTCGAGGCCGCGCAAGGCATCGTCGACATGCTTGCAGGACGTCCCGTCGAACCTGCGAGGATCGTGAACCGTGCCGCCCTTGCGGCCATAGCCTGATAATTCCGGAGGAAAGAATGACCATAGGCTTCCGCATCCTGCCCCGCAGCCGCGCCGTCCCGGCTGAGCTTGTCGCGCGTTTCGCCAAGCTTCCCGTCGCCAATGTCAGCGACAGCATGCACCGCATGACCGCTGCCGGGCCGCGTCTGATGAAGATGCACCGCGACGGCGTGCTGGCCGGTCCGGCGATCACCGTCAAGGCGCGCCCGGGCGACAATTTGATGCTGCACAAGGCCATCGACATGGCCCAGCCAGGCGATGTGATCGTCGTCGATGCGGGGGGCGATCTGACCAACTCGCTGATGGGCGAGTTAATGTTGGCCTATGCCGTCAAGCGCGGCGTCGCGGGTTTCGTGCTGAATGGCGCGATCCGGGATGCGGATGCGTTCCTACAGGTGAACCTGCCAGTCTTTGCAGCGGGCGTGACCCATCGCGGCCCCTACAAGGACGGCCCCGGAGAGATCAACGTGCCCATCGCCATCGACGGCATGGTGATCGAACCGGGCGACCTGATCCTTGGCGACAGCGACGGGGTGCTGGCGGTGCCGTTCGACGTGGCGGAAACCGTCTATGCGGGAACCGCCGCCAAACAGGATGCCGAGACAAAGCAGATGGCCGCGATCGAGGCCGGGACCAATGACCGCTCCTGGGTCGATCTGGCGCTGCGCAAGCTTGGCTGCGAAATCCCCGAAGGGGTGTAAGGAAGACGGCGCTGGAAGCGCCGGAATATCAGGGAGGAGACCCAACAATGAAACTCGTCAGATCAGCGGCACTTGCCGCGGCACTTGCAACGGCTTCCGCGGGTGCGGCTTTCGCCGACTGGCCCACGGATCGCCCGATCGACCTGATCGTGGCCTTCGCGCCGGGCGGCGGCACCGACATCATGCTGCGCGCGCTGGCGCCCTTTATCGAGGCCGAGCTTGGCACCCAGATTCCGGTGATGAACCGTCCTGGCGCCTCGGGCGAGATCACCTATACCGCGCTGTCGCAGGCCAAGCCCGACGGTTACACGATCTCGTCGCTGAATACGCCCGGTTTCCTGACCATGCAGATCGATCGCAAGCTGCGCTACGACCCGGCGGATATCTGCCCGATTGCCCGCATCGTCGAGGATCCGGGCACCTTCGTCGTGAAGCCCGACAGCGAGTTCAAGACCCTTGCCGATCTCGTCGCCTACGCCAAGGCGAACCCGGGCAAGGTCTCGGTTGCGACGACCGGGATGGGGACGGACGAACATCTGGCGCTGCTGCAACTTCAGCAAGCGGTGGGGATCAAGCTGACCGCCGTGCCGTTCGCGGGCGCCAACGAGGCCAAGACCGCGCTGCTTGGCGGCCATGTCACCATGATCGGCCTCAATGTCGGTGAATATGCCACGGCGGACAAGAATTCCTTCCGCGCGCTCGCGCAATTCTCTGAGAAACGGTCGGTCTTGGCCGAGGATCTGCCGACCGCCAAGGAACAGGGCTTCGACGTGATCATGTCGTCGGAGCGTGGCATGGCGGCCCGCTGCGACGTGCCCGAAGAAATCCGCACGAAACTTTCCGCCGCCGTTGACAAGGCGCTGGCCGACCCCGAGTTCCAGGCGATGGCCAAGCAGCAGGCCTTGCCGCTTGCCTATGAATCGGGTGCCGACTGGACGGCGGCGATGCCCGCGCGGTTGGAACGCTTCCGCGAGATCTTCGCGCTTCTTAAGGCGACCCAGTGATGGCTGGTCCGAGCGCGACCGCCAAGGGCGACCGGCCCGACCTGCTGACCGCGGCAATATTCATCGGTCTGGGCGCGCTCGGGCTTTTCCTCGCACGCGGCCTTGACTTTGGCACCCCATCGATGATGGGTCCGGCTTTCTTGCCGCGGATCGTCAGTGTGCTGCTGATTGCCATCGGCGCGGTCGTTGGCCTTTCGGCCCTCGGCCGCCCTGCGGTGGCGATCGAAGCGGTCAGGCTGCGGCCGGTGATCGTCATCACCCTGTCCATCGTGGTCTTTGCCTATGCCGCGACCCATCTGGGCTTCGTGATCGCATCGTTCTGGCTAATCATTGCGGGCTCTCTGGCCGATCCCGGCGGACGCTGGTGGCACACGCTGGCGCTCGCCGCGGGTCTGACGATCTTCGGCGCATTGGTCTTTGTCTACGGGCTTGGGGTCCAGGTGCCGCTCTGGCCGTTCTGAACCTGATGGCCGGGACCGGCGCCGCGGCGCGGTCCCAACCCACCAATCCTACGCCTTGGGGAGGGCCGGATGTCTTTCTTTGATCTGCTTCTGATGGGGTTCAGCGAGGCGATGACCTGGCAGAACCTGTCCTTCTGCCTGCTCGGCGCGCTTCTTGGAACGCTGATCGGCGTGCTGCCGGGGATCGGGCCGACCGCGACCATCGCGGTGTTGTTGCCGATCACCTTCTACCTGCCACCGCTTGCCGGCATCATCATGCTGGCCGGGATCTATTACGGCGCGCAATACGGCGGCTCGACCACCGCCATCCTCGTGAACCTGCCGGGCGAGGCTTCCGCCGTCGTCACCGCGCTGGACGGATATCAGATGGCGCAACAGGGCCGCGCGGGGGCCGCGTTGGCAGTGGCGGCGCTGGGATCGTTCTTTGCGGGCACGGTCGCCACCTTTGCCATCGCCATCGCGGGGCCGATGCTGTCGCAATTCGCGCTGAATTTCGGGCCGGCCGAATATGTCTCGCTGATGGTCTTCGGCCTCCTCGCTGCTACGATCCTTGCGTCTGGCCCGGTGCTGAAGGCGGTGGGGATGATCCTGATCGGCCTTCTGCTCGGCATGGTCGGCACCGATCAGGAAACCGGGGCAGAGCGTCTGACCTTCGGCGCGCTCGAACTTTTCGACGGCATCGATTTCGTGGTGATCGCCATCGGGCTTTTCGGTTTTTCCGAGATCATCGCGAATCTCGAACGCTCCGGCTCGGACAATGTGAAGCTGGCCCCGGTGACGCGGCTGTGGCCGACCAAGGACGATTTTCGCCGCTCTTGGGGTGCGGTCCTGCGCGGCACGGGCATCGGCACTCTCCTGGGCCTGCTGCCCGGAGGCGGTGCAACGCTTGCTTCGTTCAGCGCCTATTCGCTGGAAAAGAAGGTTTCAAAACACCCCCAGAAGTTCGGAACCGGCGTTGTCGAGGGCGTGGCCGCGCCAGAAGCTGCGAATAACGCAGCCGCGCAGTCGTCGTTCATCCCATTGCTGACGCTTGGGATTCCGTCGAACAACATGATGGCAATGATGCTGTCGGCCTTCATGATCCACGGCATTACCCCGGGACCGACCGTGCTGACCAACCAGCCCGAGATCTTCTGGGGCCTTGTTGCCTCGATGTGGATCGGCAACGCGTTGCTGGTGCTGATCAACCTGCCGATGGTCGGGTTATGGGTGAAGCTGCTGACGATACCCTATCGCTTGCTCTATCCGGCGATCCTGCTGTTTTGCTGCATTGGTGTATATTCGATGAACAACCGGATCTTCGACGTAATGCTGGCCGCAGGGTTCGGGCTTCTCGGCTATGCCTTCCGCAAGGCCAAATGCGAGCCGGGGCCTTTGCTCCTCGGATTCGTCCTCGGCCCTCTGCTCGAGGCCAACATCCGGCGCACACTGCTGATCGAACAGGGGGACCCTGGTATCTTCGTCGAGCGTCCCATCAGCCTGGTGATGCTGTCGGCGACGGTAGTGCTGCTGGCGCTGATGATCCTTCCCTCGTTCCGCAAGACTCGCGAAGAGGCCTTCCAGGAAGAGGAATCGTGAGACTGAACGGCCGCAATCAACTGTCCGAGACGATGAAGAGAGGCGGTACCGACAGGCTAGAGAACGTGGTCATCCCACAAGGGTCAGACGTCGCGCACCACCCCGCCATCGGCCCTGGCCGGGACCGGTGACGGGGTCAGTTTAGCAAAGCCCAGATACAGAAGGGTCAGGGCTCAATTTACGACGTTTTTCACAAACCGAACAGGGTCAGGGCCATCATTGTGGTAACTATAGCTTTGTGATGTTGAGAAAACTGTGAAATCGTTGGCCCCCAGGATAGTTGTTGCGGATTCCGTCTTAACTGTGAGCGTGCCTTTAATTACGAAAATCATTTCGTGCCAACCTGGTGGATCAGGCTCGGCAAGATAGCGGTCGCCGGGGGCCAGCTCCCAAATCCAGAGTTGTGCTTCCGCCCGTGCCGGAACGGCACTTAATAGCCGCGCAGCGCTCCCCGGCGCTCCGCACCAGGCAACTGTGTCGATGTGGGGACCTGTCCTGCCCGGCTCGGTAACCAGATCAACGAACCCCACTTCGAGGGCGTTTGCCAACTTATCCAAGCTCGCAAGACTGACATTCGCTTCGCCGGACTCAACACCAATGATAAGTCGACGGCTGATGCCTGAGGCTTCTGCCAAGGCGATCTGGCTAAGTCCGCGCTCTCGGCGCAGGCGTCGGAGATTGGCCGCGACATGCGCGAGAACATCAGGAATGGGTTCTTGATTGTGCATTATATTGCCTATATGGAATGAGCATCATGATGCACATTCCTCGTTTTCGCAACCTCCCCATGGCCGAACTGTCTTTGATCGGTGTTACCATCCTCTGGGGAGGGACGTTCCTCGTCGTCCACATCGCCGTGGAAATGACCGGCGCGCTGTTCCTGGTCGGCCTCCGGTTCCTCATCGCAGGCCTCCTTGCTCTGCTCTTTTGCTGGGGTAACCTTCGACAGCTGACACGGACCGAACTCTTCGCAGGAACCGCCATCGGCTGCTCGATCTTCACGGGCTATGGCTTGCAAACTTACGGCCTTCAAACAACTGAAAGCAGTACCTCTGCCTTCCTAACTGCACTCTATGTCCCGCTGGTGCCGCTTCTCCAGTGGATCGTATTTCGTAAGCCGCCCGCATTGTTCAGCTGGCTTGGGATCGCTTTGGCGTTCGTGGGACTACTATTGGTCTCCGGGGGCGGTGCCGGCGCGCTAACCCTCTCAGAGGGCGAAATAGCCACCCTGATCGGAACACTTGGTATTGCTGTTGAAATCATGCTTATCGGCTACTTCGCCCCGTTTGTTGACAGTCGCAGGGTGACGGTGATCCAGCTTTTAGCCGTAGCGGCCTTCGCTTTTGCGTGTATGCCACTGGCCGGTGCTGGGTTGCCGTCATTTTCCTGGGTCTGGATCGCGGCCATCGGAGGGCTCGGGGCAGCCAGCGCCATCATCCAATTGGCGATGAACTGGGCGCAGAAAACCGTGTCGCCGACACGTGCCACGGTAATCTATGCCGGTGAACCGGTATGGGCCGGGATTCTGGGGCGTATTGCAGGAGAACGCCTCGGCCCACTAGCCTTGGTGGGTGGCGCGCTGATCGTCGTGGGAGTGCTGGTAAGTGAATTACGCCCGGCGCGACCTGTGGTGCGGTCAGATGCGTCGGAGAATAGAGCGTAATCGCCGGCAAAAATACCCGTTACCTGTCTGCCTTCGGCAGAAAAGTCCATGAAGGGGCCATCCAGACATGGATGTCCCCGAGGATGCGAATGTGCTTCAGTGGGCCGTGTGGCCGCCGCCATCCTCTTCCCGCAACGTCTCAATCTGGAAGGTGACCGGGACTTTCCCAGCCTTCTCGAACACCAGCACAGCCGGAGCGGAATCCCCCGCGGCCCAGGTGATGCCGGCGAGGCCGGAGAACACCACCTGATATTCCTTGGGGTTAAACTTCACCGTTTCGCCCGGCGCAATTTCAACGCGGTCGATAGGCTCCCATATCGTTTGACCCCGGAAATGCGTTGCATGGAAAAGCTGGGCGTTACCATTCGCGTGCAGGACTGCATCCAGGTGGTCGGGCTGCTGCCCTTCATTGGTTACCGAGAAATAGCCGGCCGCTGTGGGGGCTGAGCTGGGGGTCTCAAGGCTGTACGGATAGGTGACAAGCAGGTTTCCAGCCCGGAAATCATCAGCAAGAGCGGGGATGGACAACAGCGCGACGGCCGCAGGAAGATAGCGGAACATAGTGACTCCGTGAAGGTAAGTAGGTAACCGCGCCGTCAATCCGGGCGCAGCTCCGAAAATGTGCATTATGATGCACCTTCATATAGGCAATATAACGCACAATCAAGAGCCACTTCCTGATGTTCTCGCGCATGTCGCGGCCAATCTCCCAGTTGGGGACATACGTGGCGCTGAACTCATCAGGCAACCTGCCCGCGATCCGGTGCATGCCAGCCGGATCAGCCCCGAAGCTGTGTCCCGGGCTGGCAAGAACCGCGATCTGGGCCGGGACGGCGTTGCCGAGATCCGGGACCGCATTGCCCAGTGACCTGCCACTGGTCTTTCATCCAGGCGCGACCGGAGCCGGTAGTTGATTTGCCCTGCCTACCAACTTTGGACCGCCTGAAGTCGGAGTTTCAGGCCCTGTTCACGGCGGCGGGCTGGTGGCGCCGTCGGGAAAGTGCAGCGCGCTCGGGACGTTGTAGCCGATGGCGCTGTGGGGGCGATCGTCGTTGTAGTGTCTACGCCAATCCTCCAGCTTTTCGGCCGCGTCCGCAAGGCTCATGAACCAATGGGCGTTCAGGCACTCGGTCTTAGGTAGCAAACCCACCATAGCGTTGACGCAGTGGGTTTTGAGAACATTATGTGAACATGATGGCTCTGGAGGCCTCCATGGCGCAGCACTTTCTTCTCTCCGCGGCGGCACGAACACTTTCGCTCAAGGTGATTTTCTCCGATGGCGAGGAGGCCGCCTATCGCCGGTTCTGCCAGCTGCGCTGGCCAGAGACA